>NZ_CABFPH010000001.1 GCF_902141845.1 Methylobacterium symbioticum
CGGGCCGCGCGCTGGGCCGCGTCGAGGGCGCTGGTGCGCGGGCCGGTTCGTGCGCGCTCCGGCCAGCCGCCGGGCTTCGGGCCGCGGGCTGCGCCGCGTCCTTTGCCGGCGCCCGCTGCCTTGCCCGGTGTCCTGCCCGGACCTTTGCCCTTGCCGGGCCCGCCGCGATGAGGTGGCTTCGTCGTCATGTCCGCGCTGCTATCACCCGGGCACGACGGCGACAATTCGGGGTGGCGCGACCCTAACCCGCCCGGCGCGCCGCCTCGACGGTGAGGCCGATGCCCACCGAGCCGAAGGTGTCGCCCTCCACCACCCGCGCCCGCGGCAAGCAGGCGGTGAGGCCGGCGCGCACATGCGGCAGGCCCGTCGAGCCGCCGGTGAGGAAGAGCGCGTCGATCCGGTCCGGACCGAGACCGGCCTGGGCGAGGCAGCGCCCGACCCGCTCGGCGATGCGGCTCGCCAGCGTGCCGGTCTGTGCGTCGAGGCTCGCGCGGTCGACGCTGGCCGTCAGGCCGCGCTCGACGAAGGTGAGATCGATCTCCGCGGCGCCCGTGTCGGAGGCCGCGATCTTCGCGCCTTCCACGGCGAGCGCCAGGCCGTGCCCGCGCTCGGCCTCGACGACCCCGTAGAGCCGGTCGATCAATTCCGGACGGGCGGCATCGCGGCGGGTCTCGTCGATCTCGCGCAGCGTCTTCGGGTTGTACAGCCGATTGATGCTCGACCACGTGGCGAGGTCGTGGAAATAGGCGTTGGGGACGGCGAGATCGCCGCGCCGCATCGGGCTGCCGAGGCCCATCAGCGGCATCACCGTGCCAAGGCTCAGCATCCGGTCGAAATCGGTGCCGCCGATGCGCACGCCGTCATTGGCGAGGATGTCCTCGGCACGCTCGGCGCGGGCGTGGCGCTCGGGCGAGAGCCGCACGATCGAGAAATCCGAGGTGCCGCCGCCGATATCGGCAATGAGCGCGATCTCCTCCTGGCTCACGCCCTGCTCGTAATCGAGGGCGGCAGCGATCGGCTCGTACTGGAAGGAAACCTGGCGGAAGCCGACGCTGGCCGCGATCTCCCGGAGCGTCTCCTCGGCACGGCGGTCGCCCTCCGGGTCACCGTCCACGAAATGGACCGGGCGGCCGTGCACCACCGTGTCGAATTCCGTATCGGCAGCGGATTCGGCCCGCGCCTTCACCGCGGCGAGGTAGCGGGCGATCACGTCGCGGAAGCGCAGGCGCTCGCGGCCGAGCGGCGTGGTCTCCTCGATCAGGCCGGTGCCAAGCACCGATTTGAGGCTGCGCATCAGGCGGCCGGGCACGCCTTCGACATAGGCCTCCATCGCCGCGCGGCCGATCACCGGCTCGCGGCCCGGCGCGAAGAAGATCGCGCTCGGCACGGTGCGATGGTGCCCTTCGAGGGGCAGCAGTTCCGGACGGCCGCCCGCGACGCGGCCGAGAGTGGTGTTCGAGGTGCCGAAATCGAGGCCGCAGGCCGCCATCAACGCTCTCCGGCGCAGGTTCGAGAATGGGTCACAAAGGGGCCGGCCGCTCTATAGGCCGCGCCGCGTCCGGTCCAGAGGCCGGGATGCAGCCCCGCTCAGCGCCGGGCGACGCGCCGGGGTGGCCCGGCGCACAGGCGATCCCGGAACCGTGCGAGTGCCGCGCGCTGGAGGTCGCTCGGCGGAGAGTGCGCGCCGGCCACCGCAATCAGCATCGCGATCAGGGCGTCGCGCTCGTCATCGGTCAGGCGCTCGCGCAGCAGCGGCAGCAACAGGTCGGCCGTCTGGTGGAACGGGCGCCGCGCGACCGCGTAGTCCATGGCTCGTTCGAGCATCGCCGCCGGATCCCGGATGTGCAGCGGATCGGCGAGGAAGCCGAGGATCCGGTCGCGCTCGGCTTGGGTCACCGGGCTGCCGGTGCGCACGATCTGCAGCATCAGGATCGCGGCGGCGAGGCGCACATCCCTGACCTGCCCCAGGCGCCAGCGGGCGCCGTCCAGACGCGTCACAGCCGTCCGATGAAGGAGACCATCGATGCCGCTCTCATTCAGATCCGGATCGAGTGGGACACGGTACCTCTGCACGATCCAATAGAGCATGGCGACGATGAGGGCCGCCGCGACGATCAGAGCGGGCATGCCGAAGCCTCCGAAGCCGAATCGACCGCAAGGATCGTCGGCATCGGCATAGGATGATAGTCTGAAAATTTAAGATTATAGAGCCCGCATCGCCTGCGGGCACAGGGCCTCAGTCCTCGCCGCGCCGTGCCCGGCGCAAGGCCTCCCAATGGGCGAGGCGGTCGCGGTAGCGGCTTTCCATGCCTCGCTCGGTCGGCGCGTAGAAGCGCTGTCGGCCGAGCCGCTCCGGCCAATAATCCTGTCCGGAGAAGGCGTCGGGCTCGTCGTGGTCGTAGCGGTAGCCCTCACCGTAGCCCATGCGCTTCATCAGCTTGGTCGGCGCGTTGAGGATAGTGCGCGGGGGCGGCAGCGAGCCGTTCGCCTTGGCGATGCGGGTGGCGGCCTTGTAGGCCTCGTAGACCGCGTTCGATTTGGGTGCGCAGGCGAGGTAGACCGTGACCTGGGCGAGCGCCAGCTCGCCTTCCGGCGACCCCAGGAAGTCGAACGCGTCCTTGGCAGCCGTGGCGACGACGAGGGCCTGCGGGTCGGCGAGCCCGATATCCTCCACGGCCATGCGCACGAGGCGGCGGGCGATGAACAGCCGGTCCTCGCCGCCGTCGAGCATGCGGCAGAGATAGTAGAGCGCCGCGTCCGGATCCGAGCCGCGCACGGTCTTATGCAGGGCACTGATGAGGTTGTAGTGGCCCTCCTGCGCCTTGTCGTAGATCGGGGCGCGGCGCTGCACGATCTCCTGCAGCACCTCCGCATCGAGGGTCTCGCCGGGCCTGGCCGAGCGCCAGACCTCCTCGGCCAGGGTGAGCGCGGCACGCCCGTCGCCGTCGGCCATGCGGACGAGGACGGCGCGGGCCTCCTCGGTCAGCGGCAGGGCTTGCCCGGTGAGATCTTCGGCGCGGGCCAGCAGCTTGGCCACCGCCGCATCGTCCAGGCTGCGGAACAGCAAGACGCGGGCGCGGGAGAGCAGCGCCGCGTTCAGCTCGAAGGAGGGGTTCTCGGTGGTGGCGCCGACGAGCGTCACCGTGCCGTCCTCCATCACCGGCAGGAAGGCGTCGAGCTGGGCGCGGTTGAATCGGTGGATCTCGTCCACGAAGAGCAGCGTGCCCTGCCCGGCCATCCGGCGCTTACGCGCCGCGTCGAAGACCTTGCGCAGGTCCGGCACGCCCGAGAAGATCGCCGAGATCTGCTCGAAATGCAGGTCGGTCTCGTTGGCGAGCAGCCGCGCCACCGTGGTCTTGCCGGTGCCGGGCGGCCCCCAGAACACCAGCGAGCCGAGGGTCTTCGCGCGCAGGAGCCGGGTCAGCGCCCCGTCCGGGCCGGTCAGGTGCTCCTGGCCGACCACCTCATCGAGACGGGCCGGGCGCAGCCGGTCGGCAAGCGGCCGGGGCGCGCCGGAATCGCGCTGGGGCTGCTGTTCGGTCGCGGCGAAGAGGTCGGACATCGGCGCATGAACACCGCATGGGCGCGGGCCGGCAAGCCCGGCCCTGCACTATCCCCCGAACACCGAGGTCAGCACCTCGCCCTTCCGGTTGATCGCCACCTCCCACATGTTGAGGGTGTTGCGAGTCAGCCGGTCGAGATCCTTGGTAGAGGTCACGGGCGCGCCGTTGATCGCGAGGACGAGGTCACCCTTCTGCAGGCCGGCGCGGGCCGCGATCGAGTTGTCGTCCACCGCCTGGACCGCGACGCCTTCTGAGGGGAAATCCACCTGCATCTCCTCGGCCACGGCGGGCGAGGTGTTGACGAAGGTGGCGCCGAGGAAGGGCGAGCGCGTCTTCACCTTCAGCACGTCGCGCGGACGCGTCTCCGGGGCGGGGGAGAGCTTTACCGGCACGGTGATGCGCCCCGTCCCGCGCAGGACGCCGAACTTGGTCTGGCCCTCGATGCCCTTGAGCGCGAAGCGGTAGCCGAACGCTTCCGGGTCGTCGACGGTCTGGCCGTCGACGCTCAGGATCAGGTCGCCGCGCTTCAGCCCCGCCTCGTCGGCCGGGCTCTTCGCGGCGAGACTCGCCACCAGCACGCCGGTCGGGTGGTCGAGGCCCATGCTCTCGGCGATGTCCGGCGTCACATTCTGCACGCGGGCGCCGAGCCAGGGCCGGCGCACGGTGCTGGCGCCGCCCTTGGCGGTGTCGACCACCGCCTTCACCATGCTCGCCGGGATGGCGAAGCCGATGCCGTGGCTGCCGCCGGATTGTGAGTAGATCGCCGTGTTGAGGCCGACGAGCCGGCCTTGCAGATCGACCAGGGCGCCGCCGGAATTGCCTGGATTGATGGCCGCGTCGGTCTGGATGAAGAACTGGTAGTCTGAGGAGCCGACCTGCGTGCGCGCCAGCGCCGAGACGATGCCCTGCGTCACCGTCTGCCCGACGCCGAACGGATTGCCGATCGCCATCACGAAGTCGCCGACCTCGAGCGCCTCCGAATCGCCGAAGGGCATCGGGATGACCCCGCCGGTCGGGTTCTTGATCCGGATGACCGCAAGGTCGGTCCGCGGATCGCGCAGCACGATCGAGGCCTCGAACTCGCGTCGGTCGGCAAGCGCCACCCGCACCTCGTTCATGTTGTCGATGACGTGATTGTTCGTGACGATGAGCCCGGTCTCGTCGACGATCACGCCGGAGCCCAGCGATTTCTGCGCCCGCTCGCCCCGCATGCCGCCGGGGCCACGCCCGCCATCCTCGCCGAAGAAGCGGCGCATGAACTCGTCCATGGCGCTGGCCCGGGCGTTCGAGCGCTTGTCCACATGCGAGGCGTAGACGTTGACCACGGAGGGGGCCGCCCGCTTCACAACGGGTGCGAAGGAGAGCTGCACCTCGCCCCGTCCCTGCGGGACGCTGTTGGCGGAGAAGCCCTCGCGGGCGGCATAGGGTTCGGGGGTCTTCTCGGGCGCCTTGGCCGGCTGCGCGGAGAGGGTGCCGAGGCCGACGAGAAGGGCAGCCACGGCGCCGAGGGCGGGTGGGAGAATGCGGGACATGCAGGGCTCCGGATCAGGACCGCGCGTCGCCGCCGGCGGCCCCGAGGGGCGCGGCCGGCGGCCGGATCGGCCGCGTGTCGCGCCTCTCTATCGCGGCTGATTGCGGCGCGCGAGAGTCAGCCGCGGCTCTGCAGGAAAGCGAGGAGATCGCCGGTCAGCCGCTCGGCATGGGTGAAGGGCACGGCGTGCGGCGCCCCCTCGTAGGCGACGAAGCGCGCGCCCGGGATCGCGGCCGCAGCGGCGCGGCCTGAGATGTCGACCGGGACGATCTGGTCGCCGTCCCCGTGAATCACGAGGGTCGGCACCCTGAAATGCCCGAGATCGGCGCGGAAATCGGTCTCGCCGAAGGCACGCACGCACGCGACCGTCGCCTTGGGCGAGGCGAGCATGGCGATCTGCCCGGTCCATTGGATCAGATCGGTCGAGGAAGGCGAGGAGAACACGCCGACGCCGAAGAAGCTCTTCGCGAAGTTCGACAGGAAATGCGGCCGGTCCGTCCGGAGACCGTCGATCATCCCCTCGAACACGGAAGGGTCGATCCCGTCCGGATTGTCGGAGGTCTTCAGCAGGTAGGGCGGCACCGCCGAGACGAGCACCGCCTGCGCAACGCGGGCGCCCCCATGGCGGGACATGTAGCGGGCGATCTCGCCGCCACCCATGGAGAAGCCGACGAGGGTGACATCCTGCAGGTCGAGGCGATCGAGCACCGCCTTCAGGTCGTCCGAGAAGGTGTCGTAGTCGTAGCCCGACCAGGGCTGGTCGGAACGGCCGAAGCCGCGCCGGTCGTAGGCGATCGTGCGGAAGCCGGCCTCGGCCAGAGCCGGCTGCTGATATTCCCACATATCGGCGTCGAGCGGCCAGCCGTGAATGAGCACGACCGGCCGTCCGCTACCCCAATCCTTGTAGAACAACCGCGTGCCGTCGCCGGTCTCGATCAGGGCCATGCGCCGTCTCCCGTTCCAGCAGGAAGGACCACCAGGGGAGAAGGCCCGGTCCCGCCAGCGGGGAATTCGGCGCAGCCGGGAACGTTCCGGCCGCGCCCGACCGTCAGGCGGTCTCCTTGCGGCGCGCGGCGCGGCGCGGCTTGGCAACCTCCTCGGCCGGGGCCTCCGGCTCGGGGGACGCGGCTTCCATCTCCGGCACCCGGCGCTGCTGACCGAGACCGAGGGCCTTGGCGAGCTGCGAGCGCTGCTCGGAATAGCTCTTGGCGGTCATCGGGTAGTCGACCGGCAGGCCCCACTTGGCACGGTAGGCCTCCGGCGTGAGACCGCGCAGGGTCAGGTGCCGGCGCAGCGTCTTGTAGGGCTTCCCGTCCTCGAAGCTGAGGAGGTGGTCGAAGGTGATCGAGCGCTTGATCTCCTGCGGCGTCGGCTTTGCCGGACCGGTATCGGCCGCCCCGGCCGCGCTGTCGAGAAGCCCGACGATTACCTCGTGCACGTCGACCAGAAGCTTCGGGAGTTCGGCACCCTGTACGTGGTTGTTGCTGACATAAGCCGCAACGATGTCCGCTGCGAGCTTCACAAAACGTGAACGATCAATTTGAGGTTCGGTCATATCCATCTTGCCGTGGTTGTCCTTCAGCCTCAACAGCGCAGGCTGAAAAATTTGCTGGCCCCGGTGTGGCGGATACAATCTCACCCGCGAGAAACGTCAAGAGATGAATGCAATTTTTCAATGTGATGTCTTCACTGGACGTGGAGCGATGCATTTTTGCTGGCCTATCTGAGCGAATTTTGCTCATTTTTGTATGCATTGTGCAAAGCCAAGTCCTAGAAATAGCTTGAAAAGTGTCTTCACAACCGGAAATTGCATGAGCGAATACCGCTCATTCTGCCTCCAGACTCGACCATGGGTAAGCCACGAATCAAAACGGCCGCCCAGGGGGAGCGGCCGTGATGGGACTCTAGGTGGTGAAGGCGGGACGAACGCCCGCTTAGAGTCGCTCCAGATCGTGTTGCAATCGAGAACGGCTCCAAGCCTTTAGTTCGATACGCCCTCATTCGCCGAACCGGCATCCTCTGCGGCAGAAAGCGCTCCAGCCGAGCTCCGCGGCCCTCAAGCGTCGAGGCCGAGCATCAAGCCGATATTCTGGACGGCGGCACCGGACGCGCCCTTGCCGAGATTGTCGAGGCGCGCCACGAGGACGGCCTGGCCGTGGCGGTCCGAGCCGAACACCCGCAATTCCAGCTTGTCGGTGTCGTTCAGAGCCTCCGGCTCGATCCGCTCGCGGTGCGCCCCTTCATTCGCCCCAGTGACCACCTCGACAAGGGGCCGGTTCGCGTACCACGCGACCAGCGCCGCCTCGAGATCGGCCGCAGAGGGCCGGCCCGGCAGAGTGTCAAGATGGAGCGGGATGCTCACGAGCATGCCCTGCCGGAAGTTGCCGACGGACGGAACGAAGATCGGACGGCGGGTCAAGCCGGAATAAGCCTGGGTCTCGGGCAGGTGCTTATGGCCGAAGCCGAGGCCGTAGAGTTCGAAGGCCGGTGCATCGCCCGCCTCGTAGCGCTCGATCAGGCCCTTGCCGCCACCGCTGTAGCCGCTGACCGCGTTGATGCTGATGGGGAAGTCGGCCGGGATCAGGCCGCCCTCCACCAGCGGGCGCAATAGGGCGATCGCGCCGGTCGGGTAGCAGCCGGGATTGGCGACGCGACGCGCGGCGGCGATCGTCCGTCCCTGCTCGGGGGTCAACTCCGCGAAGCCGTAGGCCCAGCCGGGAGCGACCCGGTGCGCGGTGCTGGCGTCAAGGATCTTCGGGCCGCCCCCGGGCAGCGCATCGGCCAGTGCCACGGTCTCCTTGGCCGCGTCGTCCGGCAGGCAGAGCACCACGAGGTCGACCTCGGCCAGCAGCGCCCGCTTGACGGAGATATCCTTGCGGCTCTCGTGCGGGATGCTGCGCAGCGCGATCCGCCCGTCGCGTTCCAGGCGCTCACGGATGCCGAGGCCGGTCGTGCCCGCCTCGCCATCGATGAACACCGTTCCCACCTGACCGCTCGCGTTCGCCATGATGCTCGGATTCCGGTTGCGCCACCCGGAGAGGGCGGATCGACTCGCGGCGCAGGTGGCCGCTCACGGGTCACGAGTCAATGCATCGTCCATGACGGGTTCATGAATTCAGGCCCCACCCCGTGCCGCGCGCTCCACAGGCTTCGCCGTGCCGCAGGAACGGCGGGCATGGGCAGCCTGTTGAGGCGGAAACCCGACGATGAGGTATCGACGATGTCCGAGACTGCGAAGAAGACCGATCCCAAGCTTTGGGACAGGGTCAAGAAGAAGGTCACCAGCTCGCCCAAGGGCGGGAAGCCTGGCCAATGGTCGGCCCGCAAGGCGCAGATGGCCACTCAGGAATACAAGAAGGCGGGCGGCGGTTACGCAGGGAAGAAATCGGACGACAATCACCTCACCCAGTGGACGGATGAGGAATGGGGTACGAAGTCCGGGCAGGAGAGCGGCAAGACGGGCGAGCGCTATCTGCCGAAGAAGGCCCGCGAACGGCTCTCCGACGACGAGTACGCCCGCTCGACCGCGAAGAAGCGCGCCGACAGCGCCAAGGGGCAGCAGTTCTCGAAACAGCCGAAGGACGTGGCCCGAAAAGCGGCCTCGGCGCGCGGAGGAACGGGATCGGCGAAGGAGCCGACCAAGGCGGAGCTGATGAAGAAGGCTCGGGCCCAGGGCGTCTCCGGCCGCTCAAGCATGTCGAAAGCCGAACTCGCGCGCGCCGTCCACGCCTGAGTTCCCATCCTATCAGACGCCCGTTCCATCTTCACGCCGAGGCGAAGGTGCGTCGATGGAACGGGCCGGACGCCGATCCGGGTCCCGCCCGGCCGGCTCGTCCCTCACTCGCCGTCGATGCGCCGGCCGATGATGGCGATGGCCTGCTGGTAGACGGAGGCCGAGTTCCAGCCCTGGATCGCGGCGAAGTTCGGCTGACCTGGCTGATAGCCGGCACCGGCACGCCAGCCGTGGCCCTTGAGGAAGTTCGCCGTGGAATTCAGCGCCGTGCCGACATTGTCGAGACTGCCGCCTGTGCCGTAGGTCAGCACGTTCTTCGGCAGGAACTGCGTGTGCCCGACCTCGCCATGTGCGGCCCCGCGTGTGCTCGCGGTGAGGATGCCGCGGTCGACGAGCTGCAGGGCCGCGTAGAGCTGGTCGGTGAAGTAGGCGGAGCGCCGGCAATCGTAGGCCAAGGTCGCCACCGCGGACAGCGTGTTGACGTTGCCTTTCACGGCGCCGAAGCCGGTCTCCATGCCCCAGATCGCGAGGAGGGGCCCGGGCGGGACGCCGTAGCGCTGCTCGATCGCGTCGAACAGGGCGGCGTTCTGCGCCTTCAGCGAGCGCCCGCGCGAGACGATGGCGTTGGCGCCGCGCTTGGCCATGAACTGGTCGAGGGAGAGCCGGAAGCTCTTCTGGCCCCGGTCGGCCGAGATGGTCGCGGTCGAGTAGGAGGTCCCCATCAGGACGGCGAGGCTCTGCGCGCTCGCCCGGCCGCGGGCCTCCTCGGCGAATTCGCGCTTCCAGGCCTCGAATCCGGCGGCGGTGTTGCCGCATTGCGCGGCTTGCGCCTGGCCGGCCACGCCCAGCCCTACGCCCATCAGCGCGGCACCGGCCAAGGCCGCGACGCCGACCCGTCGCTTGATCTCGCTCACACGTGACTCCTCTCGCAGATGGACCGCGCGCGGCCACCGGGAGCGTGTCCCGACGCGGGCACGCCGCCGGCCCGGAAACAGTGTCCGGGGCCAGCATATAGGGTCTGTCACGATGCCTGCCGAGCTTCAGCCGGCAACGTTGGTGGCGACCGTGCCCTCGCGAGCACGGTTCACGGTCTTGTGATGGCCAGTCGGCCGTCCGGGCCGCCGGCCTGACGCAACCCGCCGCCCCAACGACGGCGGCGCACGGACCAGGCGTAGCGGGCATCCCCGTCCAGCAGGTGGGCATGGTCGGAGAGGCGGTTGCGCTCGAGCCAGGCCAGAGCGGATTCGAGCTCGGCGAGGGTCATCGTCGCGCGCTCCTTGCCGACGACGCGCTTGAGCACGGCGTTGTAGCGGTGGGCGAGGTTCCCGCCGCGCGGGGCCTGCCAGGCGGCCTCGTCTTCCACGGCCTGGGCCGCGACCTGCGCGGTGATGCGCTGGCGCAGCACCCGCTCGGTGAGGGAGGGCGGCGCGTCGAGCGAGACGGCCGGGCCCTGCCGGGGCTTGGGCTGGGGCCCCTCCTCCGCGGGGCGCGGGCGCAGCATCGCGTAGCGCAGGCCGAGGGCGTTGCTCTCCAGCGGCGTGATGCCGGGCGGCGGCTCGTCGCGCCACGGCAGGGGACCGGTGCGGATCGCGGTGACTGCCGGCTTCTGGCGGGGCCGGCTGGCGCTGCCCTGCTCGGTCTCCAGTTCCTCGCGGAAGCGGGCGAACAGCGGGTCGTCCGGGTGGAAGACCAGCGCCTGCTGGTCGGCGTAGGCACCGGCCTGCGGATCGACCCGGGTGGCCCGGGCGAGCATCTGCTCCAGCCAGGGCCGCGAGCGGATATGGGTCAGGGCGGCCACCACCGCGACTTCGGGCGCGTCGAGCCCCTCATAGGCCATGGCCACCGTGACGAGCACGGCGGGCTCGGGCAGCAGGCGGAAGGCGGCGAGCGCCGCGTGCGAGTCCTGGATCGACGAGGTCGCGATGCGCACGTCGCGCTCGGCCTGGGGGCCCGGCATCCAGCCCTGCAGCGTCTCCAGATAGCGCCGCGCGCTCGCCTGATCGGGCGCGACGACGAGGAGCTTGCCGAGGCCCGGCGCGCTCGCACCGGCTTCGAGGCCGCGCTCCGCCCGTCGGAGGGCGCGGATGCGGCGCGTGGCGTGGAAGGCCTCGCCGAGAAGGTCGCGAGCGAAGCCCGTACGCAAGGCGGTGAACAGGGCGGGCCGCGTCGTCTCGCGCAGGCCGCCCGCGAGCCGGTGCGGGCCGACGCGGGGTGCCTCCCCCGCCGGCCGGCCGCCTTCAAGCCAGCTCGCCTCCCCGTCGAGCGCTCCGAAGCTCACCGGCAGCACCGCCCGCTCGGCGAGCGCCTGCGACCGGGAATAGCCGATGACGGCGAAGCCCGGCGCGTCGAGGTCGATCTCCGGCGCGCGGCCGGCGCCGCCGGGATGATAAGGCAGCCCGAGGATGCGCCGCCCGTCCGCCCGCTCCAGGGTGCCCGACAGGAACAGGCGCAGGCGCGCCGCCCGGAAGAGCGGCAGCATCGCCCGGCTCCAGGCGCCGGCCTCGGCCTCCTCATCCGGGGCTTCGGCGGTGCGGGACGAGCCCGGCACCGGCAGGTGGTGGACCTCGTCCACCACGAGGAGGGTCGCGTGGGCCCGCGCCTCGGCGAGGTGCAGGGCGGGGGCCGCCGCGACTGCCTGATAGGTGGTGACGTAGCCCGAGAGGCCGCGGCAGGGATCGGGCTCATTGTCGGCGGCGCGCACGCTGAGGCCGTGCCCGAGGGCGCTGCGCCAGGCCGGATCGGCGAAGGCCTCCTCCGCCTGAAGCCGGAGGGAGTCGCGCGGCACCACCCAGACCACGCGCTCGACCCGCCCCGCGGCGATCAACTCGGCGGCGGCGATGACCGGCAGCAGCGACTTGCCGCCACCCGGCGTGACCGCGGCGAGGATATCCGTGACCGCAGCGGCCTCGCCGCGGGCGATCGCCGCCACGAGGTCGCGCAGCGTGCGCTGGTGCGAGCGGAGCGGGCGTGTCTCGGTCAAGGAGCGGGGCGCGGCAACCGGCGGATCATGCCGGCACCGTGGCCCAAGCGGAACGTTTTGTGAATCCTTGCGACCTCAGAAATGCGGATCGTCCGCCGCCTCGAGCCGCCCTTCGCCGATCGCCGCGCGGAAGCGCTCGTAATCCGCCTCGTTGCGGTCGCCGTAGGCACGCGCCCAGTCGGCGAGCGCTTCCTTGAGGTCGGTGTTGCCGTCGCGCCCGCAATAGCCGCCGATCGCCGCCGCGTCGCCGGTGCGGGCATGGGCGCGGGCGAGCAGCGCGCCGTAGGCCCAGGAGAAGTACCGCAGCGGCTCGCCGCGCAGGCAGGAGACCGGGATGTCGCCCTTCATGTTCTTCATCTGGCGCACGTAGAAGGGCCGCCCATCGATGCTGGTCCAGCCGAGCAGCGGGTCGCCCACCGCCTGCAGCAGGCGCTGCCCGTAGATGACGCGCTCGCCCTCGTGGCTGGCATAGGGCTCGGGCATGCCCGGGAGGTAGGGTGCGTTGGCCGGGCGCACCGCCTCCTTCACTTGGAGGAAGAGCGCGTCCTGGTCGGAATTGCCGCAGAGCAGCGCCACATAGGCCCGGGTGCCGACGCTGCCGACCCCGACCACACGGTGGGCCACGTCCACCACATGGTAGCGGCTCAGCATGAAGCGGCGCTCGCGCGGCAGGGTCTCGGCATAATGCTCGAGCCCGGTGATCACCCCCTCGCGCACCTCCTCCGAGACGGGCGTGAGGATCGGCGGATCGTCGCGGAAGCGCCAGCCGCCATCGACCCGGCGCTCGCCGATCCGCTCGAGCAGGCTGCGGTTGTGGCGCTTCTTCGCCTTGGCCACGGCCTTCAGCACGACCTCCTGGGAATGGTCGTCGATATCGATGCCGGAGATGGCGAGCTGGTCGGCGCGGGTGGCCTGATACCAGACGTCGAGGGAGCCCTGTGGCGCCAGCTCCGTCATGGTGTGCTGGTAGCCGCCGACCGCGGCGAGCACCCCTGCCCGGCGCTCGCCCGGCGCCGTGCCGTCGTCGCGTCCGGCGATCTCGATGCTGGCGACGAGACGCTTGAGGTCCCATTCCCAAGGCCCGACCGTGACCTCGTCGAAATCGTTGAGATCGAGCACCACGTCGCGCTGCGGCGTGCCGAACAGGCCAAAATTCGCGATATGCGCATCGCCGTTCATGACCACGCCGATCTCGCTGTTCGGCGAGCGGGCGAGGTCCCAGGCCATCACCGGCGCGGCCCCGCGCAGGAAGGCGAAGGGCGAGGAGGCCATGCGGGCAACCCGCAAGGGGATCAGATGCGCCTGCCGTCCCTCATGCGCGGCCTCGATCAGGCTCACCGGATCGGGCCGGTCCTCCGGCAGGTCGAGCACGGCATGGGCCTGGTGCGGAACCGCCTCTCGCAGGCGCTTGCCGGCTGCGCGACGCTTCTCCCAGGGCTCGCCACTGCCGCGCAGGTCGATCTGCGGGTAGTCGGCGAGCGGCTCGAGGACGATCTCCTCCGGCGCCTCGTCCAGAGCCGCCTGGGTCGCCTCCAGCTCGAACGCCTGCTCTCGCTCCATCCCGACCGTCCCGCTCCACACGCGTCAGCTTAGACAACACCTATTCCCCGGCCTACGGGGATGAAGTCGCAGTCTCGCACGTATCACCACGATTTCCCGCCTCGCAGAACCAAGCGGCGGCCCGCGCGTATCCCCCGGGCTGTGCGATCCGAGCGCTCGGAAGCCCGTATGGTTTCCGGTACGGCGAAGACGCATCACGAACCGATATGTGGAGAATGGGGGGCGGATGCGTTCGGTCGAGGCAGGGCAGACCCGGCGGGCCGGGCTCGCGCGGCAGGACGATGTCAGGCCCCCACGACCGAACCTCCTTCACACCGCCCGGCGCTTCTCCGCGGGGGTGGCGGCTCCTCATCTCGTGCTCTGGCTCGCCGCCCTCCTGATCTGCGGCATCGATGCAATCTGGCTCGCGGCCTCCGGCATCGCCCTCGATCCGGCGACCCCGATCGCCCTGGCAGCCCTCGTCGCGGTGCTGCTCGTGGCCGCCGCCGGTCTCGGCGGGCTCAAATCCGAGCCGAGCCTGCGCGGGATGGCGCTCGCGAGCGCGGCCCTGATCGCCTTCACCGTGCCGGTCGCGATCCTCCATTACCTCGCAGCAACCCTCGCCCTGCCTCTCATCGACGCCGATCTCGCGCGGGCCGAGGCCGCGATCGGCTTCGACTGGCCCGCCTGGCTCGCCTTCCTCGAAGCCCATCCCGGACTGAACTGGTGGCTGTCGCTCGCCTATCATTCGAGTGGACCGCAGGTGGCGCTGGTCGTCATCGTGCTCGCCGCGACGCGCCGGCTCGGCCGGCTCTGGTCCTATGTCCGTCTGTTCTGTGCGACGCTCCTGGCCGTTGTGGCGGTTTCCGCGCTGTTGCCGGCGGCGGGCGCCTACGCGCATTACGCGCCCCGGGCGATGCCGAGCGAGGCGATCGAGACGATCGGCGCGCTCTGGCATCTCGACGCGCTGGAGCATCTGCGGACGGGCAGTTTCACGGTCTTGCGGATCAGCGAGATCCGCGGGCTCGCGACCTTTCCCTCCTTCCACGCCTGCCTCGCCATCCTGACGGCCTGGGCGCTGGCACCGGTCCGGGTGGTCGGCCCCGTCGCGGCCATGCTCAACGCAGCGATCACGCTGGCGGCGATCGCGTCCGGCGGCCATTACCTGCCGGACATCCTGGCTGGCGGCGCGCTCGCAGGCGCGGCACTCGCGCTCCGCCACCTCGCGCGCACCGCCGAGATCGCGGCGCGGCCCGAAACGCAAGAGGGCCAGCTCGTCGGCCGGCCCTCTCCATCATGACCTTCATCCTACCGGTTCGCACAGCATCACCGAGCCCATCCTGTCCCCTGATCCTGAAGCAGCCGCTTCGCTCGGCGGCATCGGCAGGAGATCCGGGATCGGCACGAGACGGATGCCGTCCGTCTCGCAGGCCCTCAGTAGGGATATCCGTAATAATGCCGGGGCGGCTGCACGCGGCGATAGCGCGGTGCCTCGTCGTAATCGTCCCCATAGCCGTAGGTCCGAAGATAGGGGTCGGTCCGCGGATTGCGGTAATTGCCGTTGTTCACCCCCGCCGAACGATCGTTGCCGTTGAGGGCCGAGTAGGGCGACAGGCCGCTTCCGGAATCGCTGTTGCCCCAGGCAAGCGCGGCGCCGGAACTGCCGGCCGCCAGCGCTCCGGCGAGAAGCGCGGTGGCGATGACCTGCTTCATGTGAATCTCCTGATCGTTGCCTTCGTCTCGTCCATGCGAACGGGAAGCGGCAGGCGATGTTCCGTGATCGCACCGCGCCGATCCAGGGGTCTCGGCACTCCTCCGCGACACGGCGCGCCTTACCTCTTCTTCGACCGGAGGCGCCCGGCGATCGCGCGCGAGGACCTGGGTGATGTTCGACGCCATGAAGATCCTCGCCGACGCCCTCGGCGCGCATCTCGCGCAGACCTATCTGCGCACCTTCGGACGGCGCGAGCCGCGCTACGCTGAGGTGATCGAGGAATCGGCACGGCTGACCGTCGAGCGCATCGTCGGAAGCGACGCGCTCTATCACGACGCGTACCACACCGCCCTCGTGACGCTGGTCGCGCAGGATATCCTGCGCGGCCGGTTCCTCAGTCAGGGAATCTCACCGGAGGATTGGCTGCATGCGATCGTCGCGGCCCTCTACCACGATATCGGCTTCGTGCGCGGCGTCTGCTCGGGGGACCGGGACGGCCATTTCATCATCGACGCCGCGGGTCATACGGTCGACCTGCCCCGCGGCGCCTCGGACGCGGCGCTCGGCCCCTATCATGTCGAGCGCTCGAAGATCGCCGTGCGTGAGCGCTTCCGCAACCATGACCTCGTCGATCCCGAGCGGGTGGCCCGCGCGATCGAGTTGACGCGTTTTCCCGTGCCGCTGGACGCGGACCACGCCGAGACGGCGACCGAGGCCGGCCTGATGCGTGCGGCCGACCTGATCGGGCAGCTCGGCGATCCGCTCTATCCCCGCAAGCTCAACGCCCTGTATCAGGAATTCGCCGAGGTCGGGCTGAACGCGCAGCTCGGCTACAGCAACCCCGCCGACGTGGCCGAATGCTACCCGGCCTTCTTCTGGTCGAAGGTCGAGCCGGTGATCGGCGACGGCATCCGCGCCCTGGACCTGACGGTGGATGGACGGCGCTGGGTCGCCAACCTCTACGCCCACGTCTTCGCCATGGAGCACGACCGCCGCCGGATGGGGCCGCATCCCGGGCTCAAAGCAGCGGCGCCCCACGATCTCTCGGAGCCTGTCCGCACGGACCGGCCGAGTATTCTTCCGGCCGACCCCTTCTCGACCTCATCCTGAGGCCCCGCCTTGCAGCCGACGCCTCAGGACCAGGCGGTCAAAGGGCAGTCGCGGAAGCTTCGAACGATGATCGGCCGATCGCGCCGACCAAGCTATCAGACCGGCGGTGCAGGATGATGCTCGCGGGCGAGGCGGAGCAGGTTCTGGCCGTATCCGGTCTTGGCGAACATCTCGCCGCGAGCGACCAGCTGCGCCTTGTCGATGAAGCCCTGCAGGAACGCGATCTCTTCGAGACACGCCACCTGAAGGCCTTGGCGATGCTGAATCGTGCGCACGAATTCCGAGGCCTCCAGCAGGCTGTCATGCGTGCCGGTATCGAGCCAGGCGTAGCCGCGGCTCATCCGCTCCACGTGGAGCTGGCCCCGCTCCAGATAGGCCTCATTCACGCTGGTGATCTCGAGCTCGCCCCGCGGTGAAGGCTTCACCGCGGCCGCGATGTCGAGGACTTGGTTGTCGTAGAAATACAGGCCGGTGACCGCCCAGGTCGATTCCGGCTCCTTTGGCTTCTCCACGAGCCGCGTCGCACGGCCCGCGGCGTCGAGGGTGACCACGCCGTAGGCCTGCGGGTTGTCGACATGATAGGCGAAGACCGTCGCGCCCTGCTTGCGGCTGGCCGCGCGGCCGAGCAGCTCGCCCATGCCGGCACCGAAGAACAGGTTGTCGCCGAGGATCAGCGCCACGTCGTCGTCACCGACGAAGTCGCGGCCGATGATGAAGGCCTGGGCCAGACCTTCCGGCCGCGGCTGCACCGCGTAGCTGAAGGACAACCCGAACTGTTCACCGGTCCCGAACAGGCGCTGATAATTGCCGAGATGCTCCGGCGAAGAGATGATCAGGATCTCGCGGATACCGGCGAGCATCAGCACCGAGACCGGATAGTAGATCATCGGCTTGTCGTAGACCGGCAGCAGCTGCTTGTTGATCGACAGCGTGGCGGGGTGCAGCCGCGTGCCGGAGCCGCCGGCCAGGACGATGCCCTTCATCGTGAAGTCTCCGCTGCGACCCGGCCCATGAGCCGGTCGAGGATGTCGTCGAGCGCCGCTTCCCACGGCCGTGGCACGACGCCGAAGGCGGCCGTCAGCGTGTCGGTCGAGAGGACCGAGTTGGCCGGGCGCTGCGCCGGGGTCGGATAGGAGGTGGTCGGGATGCCCTCGACCGGGATCGCGCGGCCGCCGCGACGGGCGGCTCCCGCGACGATGGCGCGGGCGAAGCCGCACCACGTGGTGGCGCCGGCATTCACGCAGTGAAAGGTGCCGGTCGGCGCGTCCGCGTCTTCAGCGAGGCGCAGGGCGATCGTCATCAGGGCGACGGCGAGATCGCCCGCGCTCGTCGGACAGCCGTGCTGGTCATCGACGACGGTGAGCTTGTCGCGCTCGCCGGCGAGCCGGAGCATCGTCTTGACGAAGTTGCCGCGGTGCGGGCTCACCACCCAGGCAGTGCGCACGACGGCATGACGCGGGTTGCCCGTGCGCACGGCGAGCTCTCCGCCCGCCTTGCTGGCGCCGTAGACGCTGCGCGGCGCGATCGGGTCGTCGGTCTGGTAGGGGCCCGCCTTCGTGCCGGCGAAGACGTAGTCGGTGGACACATGCACGAGCGGGATCGACCGCCGTGCCGTCTCGGCCGCCAGGATGGCCGGCGCCAGCGCGTTGAGGCGCCAGGCCTCGGCGATCTCGGATTCCGCCTTGTCGACCGCCGTGTAGGCGGCCGTGTTGATCACCGCGCCGTAGCTGCCCGCATCGAGGGCGGCGGCGACCGCAGCCGCGTCGGTGATGTCGAGCTCGGTGCGGCTCGGTGCGTGCAGGACGGTGCCGGCCGGCCAGGCGAGCGCCTGAAGCTCGGTGCCGACCTGGCCCGCCCCGCCGAGGATGAGGACGTTCATCGCCTCAGCCCGCGGTGCCGAGGCCGAGGCGCTCGCCCTTGTAGCGGCCCTCGCGGATCGGGCGCCACCACGCCTCGTTGTCGAGATACCAGCGGATGGTCGCCTCCAGGGCCTCCTCGAAGCTCTTGGTCGGCGCCCAGCCGAGTTCTCCTTCCGCCTTCGACGGGTCGATGGCGTAGCGCCGGTCGTGGCCCGGACGGTCGGCCACGAAGGTGATCAGGCGCTCGTGCGGGCCGCCCTCGGGACGCAGCCGGTCGAAGGCCGCGCACAGGGCCTTCACCACCGCGAGATTGTTGCGCACCGCCCGGCCGCCGAGCAGGTAGGTCTCGCCGAGCCGGCCCCGCTCCAGCACCGCCACGAGGCCGCGGGCGTGGTCCTCGACATGGATCCAGTCGCGCTCGTTCTGACCGTCGCCGTAGACCGGCAGCGGGCGCCCCTCCAGAGCGTTGAGGATCATCAGCGGGATCAGCTTCTCGGGGAAGTGGCGCGGCCCGTAATTGTTCGAGCAGTTCGTCACCAGGACCGGAAGCCCGTAGGTCTCGTGCCAAGCACGGGCGAGATGGTCCGAGGCGGCCTTCGAGGCGGAATAGGGCGAGCGCGGATCGTAGCGGCTCGTCTCCGTGAAGAATCCGCCCGGCGGCAGCGAGCCATAGACCTCGTCCGTGGAGACGTGGAGGAAGCGGAACCGCTCCTTCTCCGCGCCCGACAGGCTCTCGTAATGGCCGCGGGCCGCGTCGAGCATGACCTGCGTGCCGATCACGTTGGTGCGCACGAAGGCACCCGGATCGGTGATCGAGCGGTCGACATGGCTCTCGGCGGCCAGATGCATCACCGCTTCCGGGCGGAAGCTGCGGAAGGCCTCGAGGATCGCCGGCCGATCGCAGATGTCGGCCTCGATCAGGCGGTGGCGCGCATCGCCCTCGAGGCTGGCCAGCGAGACCGGGTTGGCGGCGTAGGTCAGCGCATCGACGGTCGCCACCTCGTGTCCGAGATCGTGCACGAGGTGCAGCACGAGCGCCGAGCCGATGAAGCCGCAGCCGCCGGTCACCAATATCCGCATCGCCAAGCCTTTCCGAAGAGGCGCGGCCTGTCCCGATGGGCTCAGGCCGGTTCGATCACGTCCCGAGGACCGACGCGATACGCGCAGGATCAAGGACTTGGACAGCCCCTGCCTTAGAATTGCGGCCCGATCTCGGCAAGGCGCGGCGCGCGGCGGTCCTTGTCGGAGAGGATCGCCTCCGCCTCGGCCAGCGGCCAGGCGATGCCGACATCCGGGTCGTTCCAGACCAGGGCCCGGTCATGGGCGGGGCTGTAATAGGCGTCCACCTTATAGGCGACCATCGTATCGGGGGTGAGCGTGCAGAAGCCGTGCGCGAAGCCGTGCGGCACCAGGAGCTGATCGCCGGCCTCGGCATCGAGCCTCACCGCGACGTGCCGGCCGAAGCTCGGCGAGCCCGCGCGCAGATCCACCGCCACGTCGAGGATGGCGCCGGCGAGCACGCGCACCAGCTTGGTCTGGGCCGCCGGCGCGAGCTGGAAGTGCAGACCCCGGATCGTGCCCTTGGGCGCCGAGAACGACTGGTTGTCCTGCACGAAGGCGATGTCGAGGCCCGCCCGTGCCAGAACGTCCGCCCGGTAGGTCTCACTGAACCAGCCGCGCGCGTCCCCGTGCCGCTTCGGTCGGACGAGCTTGACCGCCGGGATCTCCGTGTCGATCACTTCCATGGGATCCCCTCCTCAGGGACGCCCCCGCCGCACAACGTCGGCAGGAGGCGGAGAGCCGCAGCAAGACAGGCTATCGGCGCCGATATGCCCGCGGCATCCCGAGATTGCAGGCATCTGTCAAGTCACGGATCCCGGAGCCTGCCCGGAATGACAATCCGGTCAGCGCCCCGGACTTTCGATCGCCGGCAACTCATTCGGCGGCAGGCCGGCAGCGGCCTGTGCCTGCTGAGGCTGCACGCCGCGGGCACGATTGGCGAGCGCGACGGTCAGGCGCTCGGCCGCGTCCGGCTGCATCACGGCCAGGACCTCGGCCATCTTGCGCGGGTTCATGGCGAGCACGATCGGCACCAGCACCTCGTGGCCGAGCCGGTCGAAGACGCGCGCCGCATCCTTCGGCTTCATCGTCTCGTACATGGTGACGATGTTCTTCAGGCCCTGCCGGGCCGCATCCTCCCGCTGAGGCGCGCCGTCGGCCTTCTCCTCCGCCTTCTTGAGATCGCCGACGCCGGATTCGAGCTTGCGCTCGGCCTCGCCGAGGACGCGCTCGCGCAGCTCCAGCTCATCGGTCTTCTGCCGGAGGGCGTCGCGCCGCGCGGCCAGCTTCTCGAGCAGGGCCCGCTCGGTCGGCGACACCGGATCCGGCATCGGCGGCTGGGCGCGCGGCGGCGGTTCCGGCTCCTTCGGCTTCTCGGCCTCCTTGGGCGTCACCGAGCCGGTCGTCGCCGGGTCGGTCGGGACGTAGCCGCTGCGCGCCTCGGCAAGCACGCGGGCGAATTCCGGCAGCGCCCCGTTCGGCGGCGGATCGGACAGGGTCAGGGAGCCGAGCTTCAGAACCAGCAGGCCGCTCGCGGCGAGCGTCACCGCATCGATCAGGCGCAGGCGGAAGGGTCTCGCCGGCTTCAAGCGGGACCGGCGGAGGGCCGATGCCGCGTCGCGCGCGCGCCGCGCCAGGGCCGGCTTGGCCTGACGCGGCTTGACCCGACCCGGCTTGGTTTGAGCCAGCTGAGCTTGGGATAGTTGCGCCTGGGCCAGCCGGGCGTCGGCCGGTTTCGCGAGGGCCGGCTTGTTGGCTGGAGCCTGTTCGGGCGGGCCGCTCATGCGGCCCGGTTCCGCACGCGCTGCAGGGCACGCTCGGTCATGGCGAGGCTCGCCGCGGCCGCGGCACCGAGCCGATCGCTATGCGCCCCCTGGACGGGGGTGGGCGCGGGCGATGGCGGCGCGGCCGGGCGGGCGGCGCTGCGGGCCTCGCCGACGATGGCGCCGATCCGAGCCAGCACGGTTTCCCCGGCCGCGACCTGGGCGGCGATCCCCGCCGCGCAGGCGGAGGCCGTCTCCAGCCGCTCGGCCAGCATCCGGTCGGATTCGTCCACCGCCGACCGCAGCGAGCCGATCGCCCGCTCGGCGGAGCTGGTCGCGATCATCAGGTCGCCGATGGTCTGCCGGAGCGCCGCCTCGTCGCCCTTCAGCTGCGCGATACGCCGCGACAGCCGCACCGAGGTGGCGATCGTCGCGACGAGCAGGACCGCGACGAGGATGTCGGCGAGCAGAGTGATCAGGACGCTCATCGCAGCCTACCCGTCGTTGCGGTTGTTCATGGAGGCTTCGTAGGCCTGCAGCGTGGTGCGCGAGCGCCTGAGCGGACGCGTCACCTGCACGGCGATGTTGTCGTCGATCCGGCCGATCCGGCCCTGCGTCAGGGACCAGTCTCCGCAGCGCACGGTGATGAGGTCGGAGGGCTTGGCGTCGAACATCAGCGTGTCGCCGATCTTGAGCGCCATCACGCGCTTCAGAGGCAGCATCATCTCGTGGAGCACCGCCTCCATGGTCAGGTCCGCCTGCCAGATCTCGGTGGCGAGGTGCCCTTCCCAGATATGGTCGCGGCCGAGCTTCTCACCCATGAAGCTCTGCATGAGCAGTTCACGGATCGGCTCGATGGTCGCGTAGGGGAACAGGATCTGCAGCAGGCCGCCGCGCCCGTCCATGTCGAGGCGCAGGCCGATCAGGATGGCGGCGTTGCCGGGGCGGGTGATGGTGGCGAAGCGCGGATTGGTCTCGATGCGGTCGATCGCGAAGCGGACCGGCGAGAGCGGCTGGAAGGAGAGTTCGAGGTCGCCGAGGATGATCTCGACGAGGCGGCGCACGAGCTGCATCTCGATCGCCGTGAAGGGCCGTCCGTCGAGGCGGGAGGACGAGCCGCCGCGCTTGCCACCGAGCAGGAGGTCGAGGGTCGAGTAGGCGAGGTTCGACTCGACCGTGACGAGGCCGGAATTCTCCCAGGCATCGGCCCGGAACACGCCGAGCAGGGTCGGGAGCGGGATCGCGTTGACGTAGTCGCCGAAGCGGACCGAGGTGATGTTGTCGAGAGTGACCTCGACGTTGTCCTGGAAGAAGTTGCGCAGGCTCGTCGACAACAACCGGATCATCCGGTCGAAGACGATCTCCAGCATCGGCAGGCGCTCGTACTGGACGACGCCCGAATCGACGATGGCGCGCACGCCCCCGGCCCCGGAGGCCGAGAGCTCGCGCATGGAGAAGCCCAGGACCCCGTCGATCTCGTCCTGGGTGAGGATACGGTCGTTGCCGGCGAGCTCGGGGAGGTTGTCGCTCTCCCCGTCCTCGATCATCGTCGCCCATTCGGCGGCGACGTCGCTGGCGGCGCGCGTGGTGCCCTGCTCGGCGAGCGCGGCGCCCCACTCCTCGGCGAGCGACGCGTCACCGCCCTCGGCCCCCTGCTCCAGCAGGGCTGCGGCCCAATCGTCCTCGGCGTTCGGGTCGTCCGGTTCCATCCGCGCGGCCTAAAGCAGGGTTCGGTGAAGAGGGGCCGCAGCCCGCGGGCGAAGACCTGCGGCGCGGCGATCGGGGACTACTGAATGATCACGTCCTTGAAGAGCACCGCCTCGACCTTCGCGGGGTAGGTCGCGACGTTCACGCGCCGGAGCAATTCCTCGCGCAGCCGGTAGAGGCCGGCCGAACCGGACAGGTCGCTCGCGCGCAGCTCCCGCATGTAGACCTGCAACGTATCCTCCACGCGCGGCATCAGCGGCTTCACCTCGCTCTCGACCTTGGCGTCCTTGAGCTCCAGGGCGATGCGGATCTTGGCGAACTTGGCCT
Organism: Methylobacterium symbioticum; assembly: GCF_902141845.1. GTDB lineage: Bacteria > Pseudomonadota > Alphaproteobacteria > Rhizobiales > Beijerinckiaceae > Methylobacterium > Methylobacterium symbioticum. The sequence continues at coordinate 22,886 of NZ_CABFPH010000001.1, forward strand.
TGTCCTGGTTCGCTTCCGGCGTGAGGTTGAGGATCATCTCGCGCACGTCGAGGAAGACGACGGGCTTCTTCTCCTCGACCTGGGCGTGCTCGCCCTCGGCATGGGCGGCAGCGCGCTTCTTCATCACGAAGGCGCCTCCGCCGCCGAGCGCCAGCAGGGCGACGGCGCCGATGATGATGAGCTTCTTCTTGCTCTTCGGGGCTTCCGCCTCGGCGGCCTCGCCCTCGGCGGGCGCCTTCTTCGGCTTCTTGGCCATGAACGTCGCGTCCGGCGTTGATGATGACGTGCCGCCGTTCGGGCGCCAAGTCTGTGGTCCGGTATCGCGAAACGCAGTTAACGCGCCGTTAAGGAGGCAAATTGTGCCGGGTCGGCTTTGCCGCCGGGCGCTGACGGAAGAACCGAAAGCCGACCATCGTTAACCCTAAGACACTGAGAACACACGGCGTTCAGTTCCAGGCCCGGTTGGCACGGAGGATGCGCAGGGGATCCCGACCGTGCCTGCCGCACGTGCCGGACCTCAAGCGATGCAGAACGCCCTCTTCGTCGGTGTGTCGAGCCAGGTCGCGCTCCAGCGCGAGCTCGACGTCATCGCCAACAACATGGCCAACGTCGCCACCAACGGCTTCAAGGGCCGCGGCATTCGCTTCCAGGAATATCTGATGCCGGTGGCGAGCGCGGATTCGTTCCAGCGCTCGGACCGCCGCCTCTCCTACGTCATCGACCAGGGCACCGTGCTCGACCTCGCCCAGGGACCGGTGGAGCAGACGGGCAACCCGCTCCACGTGGCCCTGCGCGGGCCCGCCTTCCTGGCGGTCCAGACCCCGCAGGGCGAGCGCTACACCCGCAACGGCGCGCTGGAGGTGAATGCGCAGGGAACGCTGGTGACGAGCGACGGCCACGCCGTGCAGGGCGATGGCGGCCCGATCCAGATCAACGCCCAGGAGACCGGGCTGACCATCGGCACCGACGGCACCGTCTCCACCAATTTCGGCGTGCGCGGCAAGCTCAAGCTCGTCACCTTCGCCAACCCGCAGCGGCTCACCAGCGAAGGGGGCAACCTCTACGCCTCGCCCGATCCCGCCCAGCCCGCCGGCCTGCAGGGGCGCCTCGAATCCGGGGCGCTGGAGCGCTCCAACGTGCGGCCGGTCATCGAGATGACCCGGCTGATGGACGTGAACCGCAGCTACGCGATGATCTCCAGCGTGATCTCGCGTCTCGACGACATGCGCGGCACCGCGATCCGGCGCCTCGCCGACGTCGCCTAAGGCAAGGACCGCTCCCGATGCGCGCCCTCTACGCTGCCGCCACCGGCATGGCGGCCCAGGAACTCAACGTCCAGGTCATCTCGAACAACATCGCGAACCTGCGCACCACCGGCTACAAGCGCCAGCAGCCGCATTTCCAGGACCTGCTCTACCAGAACCTTCGCCGGGCCGGCTCCTCGACCTCGGAGCAGAACACGCAGCTCCCGGCCGGGCTCGCCATCGGCTCGGGCGTGAAGACGACCTCGACGGCCCGGGTGATGTCGCAGGGCACGCTCACCTCGACCGAGAAGGATTACGACGTCGCGATCCGCGGCGAGGGCCTGTTCCGGGTGACGATGCCGGACGGGCGCACCGCCTACACCCGCGACGGCTCGTTCGATCTCTCCGCGCAGGGACAGCTCGTCACCCGCGACGGATACCTCGTCGATCCGGGCATCACCGTGCCGAACACCGCGACCTCGGTGACGATCAGCGCCTCGGGCGCCGTGCAGGCGACTTTGCCGGGCCAGACCGCGCCGCAGCAGCTCGGCCAGTTCCAGCTCGCTCGCTTCGTCAACAAGGTCGGCCTCGAATCGATCGGCGACAACCTGTTCATCGAGACCGCGGCCTCGGGGCCGGCGATCAACGGCCTGCCCGGCGCGGAGGGCTTCGGCAACCTGCAGCAATCCTATCTCGAAGAAGCGAACGTGAACGCCGTCACCGAGATCTCGTCCCTGATCGCCGCGCAGCGCGCCTACGAGATGAACTCGAAGGTCGTCACTGCCGCCGACCAGATGCTCTCCACCACCTCGCAGATGTTCCGGAGCTGAGGCCGCCCATGAGCGCCCCCTTCGCAGACGCCGATCCGTTGCCCGATCTCTCCGACCTGACACCGATGGTCCGGCGCCTGCCGGCGCGCGCCGTGCCGATGCGCCTGTCCATCGTCCTGCGGGCCATCTTCTCCGTTCTGGCGCTCGGCGCGATCGGCATGTTCGCGAGTCCCGCGCGCGCCGAGGCGCCGATGCGGCTGCGCGGCGACGTGACCGCGCGGGGCGATGTGTTGACGCTCGGCGACCTCGTCGAGAACGCCCCGGATTCCGCGCGCGCGCGACCGTTGTTCCGCGCCCCGGCGCTCGGCGCCACCGGCACCATCCAGGCCCGGCGCATCGTCGAGGCGGTCGCCGCCGCAGGCCTGGGACCGGTGGAGACCGGCGGGCGCGGCCAGATCAGCGTGCTGCGGGCCGCGCGCCGGGTCGCCGCGCCCGAGATCGAGGCCGCCCTGAAGCGGTCCCTGGAGACCCCCTTCGCCATCGACGCGAAGCTCCGGGCTATCCGCCTCGACGGCGAGGCGCCGGTCCTGCTCGCCCCCCTCGACCTCGCCGGGCAGGCCACAGCCCTCGCCGTGAGCTACGATCCGCGCCCCCGCCGGGTTGCGGCGCTGATCAGCCTCGGCGAGCGGCAGGCGAGCCTGCGCGTCTCCGGCGTCGCGGTGGAACTGCGCGAGGTGGTCGTTCTCAATCGGGCGCTGGCGCGCGGCGACCGCGTCGCCGAGGCGGACCTCGCCCTGGAGCGCCGCCCGCGCGAGGGCACGCCGCCCGACGCCCTGACCGTGCCGAGCCCGGGCGAGGTGGCGCAGCGTTCGCTCTCCGCCGGCACGGTGCTGCGGGCCGGCGACACCGCGCCGCCCGAGCTCGTGGCGCGCGGCGAGATGGTGACCCTCGTCTACGACGCGCCCGGCATCAGCCTGTCGATGCGCGGCATCAGCAACGATGCCGGCCGTCTCGGGGCCACGGTCAGCGTCCTCAACGCCACCTCCAAGAAGGTGGTCCAGGGCACGGTCGTCGGGCCGGCCCGCGTCGCGGTCGGCCCGGCCGCGCCGCAGCGGCAGGCCAGCGCCGCCGCCAACCCGATGATCCGCTGAGACCAGGTCGAGCCATGTCCCGTCGCCTGCACCTGCCTTCCCTCGCCCTGCTCGCCCTCGCCTGCGGCGGCCTCGGCGCCTGCAACACGGTCGACCGCCTGTCGCAGATCGGCGCGCAGCCGGCCCTGTCGGCGATCGAGGACCCGACCTCGCAGCCCGGCTACAAGCCGGTTCGGATGCCGATGCCGGATGTGCAGCCGGTCTCCTACGCGCCGAACTCCCTGTGGCGTACCGGCTCGCGCGCCTTCTTCAAGGATCAGCGCGCCGCCCGGATCGGCGACCTCGTCACCGTGAAGGTCAACGTCACCGACAAGGCCAACCTCAACAACGAGACCAAGCGCTCACGGGCGAACACCGAAGGGCTGGGCCTGCCGAACGCCTTCGGCCTCGAGAACAGCGCCGCGGTCACCGCCGCCGGCATCACGCCCGACAAGCTCCTGACGCTCAACTCGAACACCTCGAGCGACGGGGCCGGCTCGGTTCAGCGGGCCGAGACGGTGACCACGAACATCGCGGCCGTGGTCACGCAGGTGCTGCCGAACGGCAATCTCGTGGTCGAGGGCAAGCAGGAGATCCGCGTCAATTTCGAGGTGCGTGAGCTGATCGTGGCCGGCGTGGTACGGCCGGAGGACATCGAGTCCGACAACACCATCGATTCGGCCAAGATCGCCCAGGCGCGCATCGCCTATGGCGGCCGTGGCCAGATCACGGATGTGCAGCAGCCGCGCTACGGCCAGCAGGTCATCGACGTGCTGCTGCCGTTCTGAGGATCGCTCGGGTTGAGGCCGGGCCCCTATCGTCAGCGGACGGGTCCCGGCATCCTTGCCGCGCCTGGCCATAAGATGCATTGAGTTTGCATCTTATGGAGCGGAAGGAGCGAGGCATGAGCAATCCGCGTGCGGCGTTCTGCGAGCGTTTCGGCCTCGAACTGCCGGTGATCCAGGCGCCGATGATCGGGCCGAAGCCCGCGCTCGCCTCCGCGGTGAGCGCGGCGGGCGGGCTCGGCTCGATCGCCTGCGCGGCGCTGACGCCGGACGGCGTGCGTGCCGAGGTCGAGCGTCTGCGCGCGCGGACCGACCGGCCCTTCGCCCTCAACTTCTTTGCCCATACCCGCCCCGCCCCCGACCCGGAGCGCGACGCGGCCTGGATGCGGCGGCTCGCCCCCTACTATGCCGAGTTCGGGCTCGATCCGGACGCGGTGGCGCCGGGGCCGGAGCGCGCGCCCTTCGACGCGGCGATGGCCGCAGTGGTGAGCGCGCTGCGCCCGCCGGTGGTGAGCTTCCATTTCGGCCTGCCGGACGCGGACCTGCTCGCCGAGGTCCGCGCGGCCGGCTGCCGCATCCTCGGCTGCGCGACCACGGTCGCCGAGGCGCGCTGGCTCGCCGCGCGCGGCGTCGACGCCATCGTCGCGCAAGGCTTCGAGGCCGGCGGCCATCGCGGCCTGTTCCTGTCGGCCGACATCGGCCGGCAAGTGGGCACGATCGCCTTGGTGCCGCAGGTGGTCGATGCAGTGAATGTTCCCGTCATTGCCGCGGGCGGAATCGCCGACGCTCGCGGCGTCGCGGCGGCCTTCGCGCTGGGAGCCGCCGCGGTGCAGGTCGGCACCGCCTACCTGTTCTGTGCGGAGGCCGGTCTCTCGGTCGTGCATCGGACGGCACTTTCGGAATCGAGCGATTCCGACACGGCCCTCACCACAGTGTTCACCGGCCGGCCCGCGCGCGGCATCCTCAACCGGGCGATGCGCGAACTCGGTCCAATCAGCCCGGACGCGCCCGCCTTCCCCCGCGCCGCGGCAGCATTGCAGCCCCTGCGGGCAGCGGCCGAGGCTCAAGGGTCCGGCGCCTTCAGCCCGCTCTGGTCCGGCCAGGCCGCTGCCCTCGCCCAGCCCTGCACGGCGGCGGAGCTGACCCGCACGCTCGCTTCCGGCGCCGAGCGGCTGCGCTGATCCCGCTCCGCGAGCGAAACATTCCCTTGGATGCAGGCTCTCTGTCGCGCCTGCGCGCTCACATTCGGTTGATCTCGGCCGCCCACTCCGGGAAAACGTCGCCGGCAACGCCGCATAGCCGGCGACGGGAGATGGCGCATGGGCGAGATCGGCCGGCAGCATGGGGGAGCCCAATCCGGCACGGATGCTGTGCGGCTGGAGGATATCGCCCTCGCCTTCAGTCTGAAGGGAGCCAAGCGCTACGTCGCAGTGGAGCATATCGACCTTGCGGTCCGGCCCGGCGAGTTCGTGGCCGTGGTCGGCCCCACGGGCTCCGGCAAATCTACCATCCTCAACGCCGCCGCGGGCCTGTTGAAGCCCGTCACCGGCCGCGTCTCCATCTTCGGCGACCCACTGCCCAGCCTCAACGCCCGCGCGGGCTATCTCTTCCAGGCCGATGCGCTGATGCCCTGGAAGACCGCCCTCGACAATGTGGCTGTCGCGCTCGAGCCCAAGGGTGTCGCCCGGAGCGAGGCCAGGGATAGGGCACGCGGCTGGCTCGGTCGGGTGGGCCTCTCCGCCTTCGTGGACCGCTACCCGCACATGCTCTCGGGTGGCCAGCGCAAGCGCGTCGCGCTCGCGCAGATGCTGATCCGCGATCCCGAGATCCTGCTGATGGATGAGCCCTTCGGGCCCCTGGATGCGCAAACCCGCCAGATCATGGGCAACCTGCTCCTCGACCTCTGGGCGGCCAACCGCAAGGCGGTGATCTTCGTGACCCACGACCTCGAAGAGGCGATCGCGCTGGCCGACCGGGTGGTCGTGCTCTCCGCCGGCCCCGCGGCGGGGATCGTCGGCGACTTCCCCGTCCCGCTGGCGCGGCCCCGCGACATCAGCGAGATCCGCCTGGAGCCGGCCTTCCACGACCTCTACAGGGAGATCTGGTCATGCCTGCGGGTCGAGGTCTCCCGCGCCTACGCCACCGGACCGGCTTGAGGGGATCCGCGCATGAACCGCCTCGGCCTCCTCGCCCTGCAGATCCTCGTCGGCCTCATCGGGTTGTCGATCTGGCACGTTCTGACTGTCTATCCGGTGCTTGGCAGCCCGAAGCAGATTCAGTTCTTCTTCTCGACGCCGGGCGCGGTCCTAGTCCGGACCTGGGCCGAGCTGACGACGCCCGACATCTGGGGCCATCTCTGGATCACCCTACAAGAGACGGTACTGGCCTTTCTGTTCGGCGCAGCCGGCGGCATCGCCTTCGGCTTCCTGTTCGCCCGCAACGCACTGCTCGCCGCCGTGTTCGATCCCTACATCAAGGCGGCCAATGCCCTGCCCCGGGTCGTACTCGCCCCCATCTTCGCCTTGTGGTTCGGGCTCGGCATCTGGTCGAAGGTGGCGCTCGGCTTCACGCTGGTCTTCTTCATCGTCTTCTTCAACGTCTACCAGGGCGTCCGCGAGGTGAGCCCGGTGGTGCTCAACAATGCCCGTATGCTGGGTTTGAGCGAGCGCGGCCTGCTGCGCCACGTGTACTGGCCCTCAGCGCTCACTTGGATGTTCTCCTCGCTGCACACGGCGGTGGGCTTCGCCCTCGTCGGCGCCGTGGTCGGCGAATATCTCGGGTCCTCCGCGGGCCTCGGCTACAAGATCCACGAGGCCGAGAGCGTGTTCGACGTGACCGGCGTCTTTGCCGGCATGCTGATCCTCACCGTCTTCGTCATCGTGATCGACGCGGTCGTCACACTGATCGAGAACCGGCTCCTGGTCTGGCGCCCGCAGGCGGGGGGACACGGTTGACCCGGTCGGGGCGCCGCCGTTGAATACAAAATGCGGCATGCCCGCAAAGAAGAAGCTTGGGAGAGGGACGATCATGGAACGCCGCAGCTTCCTCGCCGGCGCCGCCGCAGCGCTGGCCGTCGGCTCGACCGCTAGAGCCGACACTGTGAAGGTCCGCATCGGTGTCGGCGGCAAGCCGCTGCTCTATTACCTTCCGCTGACGGTGGCTGAGCAGAAGGGCTACTTCAAGGACGAGGGCATCGAGGCAGAGATCAACGATTTCGGCGGTGGCGCCCGCTCGCTCCAGGCGCTGATCGGCGGCTCCGTCGACGTGGTGACGGGCGCCTACGAGCACACGCTGCGCATGCAGGCGAAGGGACAGGACGTGCGTGCCGTGTGCGAACTCGGCCGGTTGCCCGCCATCGTGATCGGCGTGCGCAAGGATCTCGCCGATAAGGTGAAGTCGGTGGCAGACCTCAAGGGCCGCAAGATCGGTGTGACCGCTCCTGGCTCCTCGACCGCGCTGGCTTTCCAGTACGCGATGATCAAGGCCGGCCTCAAAGCCAGCGACGCCCCCCTCATCGGCATCGGCGGCGGCGCAGGCGCCATCGCGGCGATGAAGAAGGGCGAGATCGACGCCGTCTCCCATCTCGACCCAGTCATCGCCAAGCTCGAGGCCGACGGCGACATCCAGATCCTCGTGGACACCCGCACCGAGGCCGGCACCCGTGCACTCTTCGGAGGCCCGAACCCGGCGGCCGTGGTCTACACCAAGCAGGACTGGATCGAGCATCACGGCGCGGCGATGCAGAAGGTGGTCAACGCGTTCGCTAAATCGCTGAAATGGCTGGCCACCGCCAAGCCGGAGGATGTCACAGCCCTGGTGCCACCCACCTACCATTTCGGCGACAAGGCGCTCTACACACAGGCCGTGAGAAACTCCCTTGAGAGCTATTCCCGCACTGGCCTGCCGACACCGGAGGGCATGGCGAGCGTACTTGAACTGGTGCGCACTCTCGATCCGGAGCTTCAGGGCGCCCAGATCGACCTGTCGAAGACCTTCGAAGACCGCTTCGTCAAACGCGCCATGGGCTGAAGGGAAGCCCAGCTTACAGCGGAGACTAGCCCATTCGCGCGATGACTCCCGAAGGAGGGGCGGATCCCCTCTCCCGAACGGGAGAGGCGGCACGCCGGCGACCTGCGGCACGCTGAGCGCCAAGCCTCGCAGGGGTGATGTGAGTAGCCGTAGGCCCACTCAGAAGAGTTGACCGCTTCCTCTGCGACCGGGGAGACTCAGCCGGTCTCGCTCCACAGCCACGCCGCACCGCGCACGCCCGAGGCGTCGCCGTGGAGGCTCGCCCGGATCGGCGTGTCGAAAGTATCAGAGAAGACGTGGGGCGCGGTCGCGGCGGGCAGGCCGTCGATCAGCTCGGGCAGGCGCGACAGACCGCCGCCGACAACGATCATATCCGGGTCCAGGATGTTCACCACGTAAGCGACGCTGCGCCCGAGCCTGTCGAGATAAGCCGCGAAGGTCGCCTGCGCGTCCGCGTCGCCCGCGCGCATCGCTGCGACGATCGCCTCGCCGCCCGCGACGGCACCGGTGCGGCGGAGATGGTCGGCGGCGAGGCCAGGGCCCGAGACCCAGGTCTCGATGCAGCCGGAGCGGCCGCAATAGCAGGGCGGTCCCGGCCGCTCGGCATCGATCGGGCGCGGCAGCGGATTGTGGCCCCATTCCCCGGCGATGCGGTCTCGTCCCGAGAGGGCTCGCCCGCGTAGCGCGATGCCGGAGCCGACGCCCGTGCCGAGGATGATCGCCCAGACGATCCCGGCCCCCGCCCCAGCCCCGTCGACCGCCTCGGAGACGGCGAGGCAGTTGGCGTCGTTCTCGGCGCGCACCGGCCGGTCGAGCACCGCCTCGAGATCGCTCAGGAAGGGCTGGCCATTGAGCCAGGTCGAATTCGCGTTTTTGACGAGGCCGGTCTGCGACGAGATCGCGCCCGGCATCCCGAGGCCGACGCTGCAACGTCCACCGACCTCGCTCTCCAGCTGCGCCACCAGGTCCGCGATGGCCTGTAGAGTCCCGGCATAGTCGCCACGCGGAGTCGCCACGCGCGCCTCTGCCCGCACCCTGCCCTCAGTGTCGAGGATGATCCCGGCAATCTTCGTACCGCCGAGATCGATGCCGAGGCGCAGCGCGCTCACTCGGCGGCGGCGACCTTGCTGGGCGTGCCGGTCTCGGTCGCCATCGGCTCAGGGCTCTCATCGGAGATGTGCGTGCCGATCGTGACCGGATGCGACATCACCTCGTTGAGCTTGGCCATGTCGAGCTCCCCTTCCCAGCGGCTAACCACCACGCAGGCGACGCCGTTGCCGACGAGGTTGGTGAGCGCCCGGCACTCGGACATGAACTTGTCGATGCCGAGCACCAGGGTCATCGCGGCGACCGGGACCGGGTTGTTCGGGATGGCGGCGAGCGTCGCGGCGAGCGTGATGAAGCCTGCGCCCGTCACACCGGAGGCGCCCTTCGAGGTCAGCATGGCCACGACGATGATCGTAGCGTACTGGCCGATCGACAGGTCCGCGCCCACCGCCTGCGCCAGGAACAGCGTCGCCAGCGTCATATAGATGTTGGTGCCGTCGAGATTGAACGAGTAGCCGGTCGGGATGACGAGGCCGACCACCGAGTCGGAAGCGCCAAGGCGGCGCATCTTGGTCATCATGTGCGGCAGCACGGTCTCGGAGGAGGACGTGCCGAGCACGATGAGCAGTTCGTCCTTGATGTAGGCGAGGAAGCGGAAGATCGAGAACCCTGCGAAGCGCGCGATGCCGCCAAGCACGAGGACGATGAACAGGAAGGCGGTGACGTAGAAGGTCCCCACCAGCCAAGCCAGGTCCACGACCTTGCCGATGCCGTACTCGCCGATCGTGAAGGCCATTGCGCCGAAAGCACCGAGCGGGGCGAGCTTCACGATCATGCCGATGATGCGGAAGAAGATCTGCCCGGCGGTGTCGATCGCGTGGGAGATGCCTTCAGCCTTCGCGCCCATGCCGGTGACGACGACGCCGGTGAGGATCGAGATCAGCAGCACCTGCAGCAAGTCGCCGGTGGCGAAGGCATCGAAGAAGGACTTCGGGATGATCGCCATGATGTGGGCGATGGTCGAATCGGCCGCCGCCTTCTGAGCATAGCCTGCGACCTTGCTCGCATCGAGCTTCGACGGGTCGGCGTGGAAGCCGGCGCCGGGCTGGATAATCTCGCCGACGATGATGCCAATCAGAAGCGCGATCGTGGAGACCACCTCGAAGTAGATCAGTGCCTTGAGGCCCACGCGGCCGACCTTTTTCAGGTCGCCGATCGAAGCGATACCGTGCACGATTGTGCAGAAGATGATCGGCGCAATCATCATCTTGATGAGCGCCACGAAGGCGTCGCCGAGCCATTTGAGCGACTTGCCGAAATCCGGATACAGATACCCGACCGCCACGCCGAGGGCGATCGCAATCAGCACCTGGATGTAGAGGACCTTGTACCACGGCTCCGACGGAGCGACCGCGGCATGCGTCGCGGCGGGTTGGGGCATCTGGGCCATTCGCGTCACCCGTGCACGCGCGGTGCGTGCATCCTCCGTCCCCGGCCGGATTGGCCCGGCACGGCGTCTGATTTTTTTCGACTGTGCCGGATTAACCGGGCTTGCAAGCCGGTCTAGCGGCTTTGCGACAGCGCCTCAACGGCGGACGCGCCCAGGGCGGATCCGGTTCGGTGACAAAATCCTGTCGATGGGCAAAAAGCCACGTCTCGGCACAGCGTGCGCAAGTACGCGCCGCGCGGGCGAACCTGCGCAGTGTTGGATTTAGTGTCGATCAGGCAAAGTCGTGCCGTATCGACGCCGGCAGAAGCGCCGACGTCGATACGGATTGCGCGACGATCAGCTCTGCGGCTGCGTGCGGCGCGGCCGTACGGTCCAGCGCTCGAAGGCGGCGGCCGGATCCTCGGAACCGGTTGCCGGCTCCTGCGGCTGCTGGATCGCAGCGCCGAGCGCTTGCGACAGGCTCTCGATCACATCGTCGATGCGCGCGTCGGTGGATGGCTTGTCAGTCGCGGGCGGTGTCGGCGGCGGGGCTTCCGGTGCCTCTGCCTGAAGCGCTTCGGGGGCCGGCTCACGCGGAGCCTCGGGCGCGGCGGCAACAGCGGCCGCGCCGACACCGCCCGCACCGCCCGCGATGCGGCGGAGCGTGTTCACCACGCCGTCGTCGCCCTCGGGCCGGCCCTCCGGCGCGCGCGGCGGGGCGCTGGCGCCACCGTATCGGCCGAAGCCGAAACGTGGCTCGATCAGATCGAGCACGGCGTCGAGGGCCGCGTTGCTGAGGCTAGTCTCGCCGGCCTGGGGGGCGCCCTGAAGGGCGACGGACTGCCGCTCATAGGCCGAATCCGCCGTCACCTCCTGCCCGAACCAGGGCGGAGCCGAGAAGGCGTTGGCATCGCTCTCGCTGTCGAATGCGACGCTGATTAGGTCGAGGCTGCCGGGGCTGACATAGCGGTCTATCAGAACCTCGCGGCCTGCGACCGTCAGGGTCGTGCGGTCATAGGCTGCCTTACCAGGGCAGACGTCGAGGAGAGCGTCACCGTGAGCCCGCGGCACCTCGGTGCGCTCCTCTGACAAACCGCCATCGGCGGCTTTAGCCACCAGCACGAGATGGCATTGCTGGCCATCGACGCGCACGAAGGAAGTCCGCCCGCCCTGGGGCGCGAAGTAACCCTCGGTGATGCGCGCGCCGCCGCGCTCCTTGCGGATCAGGCGCACCAGCGAGGGCGCCACGAGGAATCGCCGGACAACGCTCATACACTCTCCTCCCATCAGGGGCCTTCCAGCGGTCCGACGACCGGAGGATGGACGCTTCGGGCCACTCGGGGTCTCCGACCGGCGATCTCGCGCACGAACTGGCAGGAGACCCGATCTCGAGATGGGTACCTGAACGGCGCTCAACCACTGGTCGATAGATCCGCAGCAGCCTCTCGTCCTTCAGGGACTACGCGGAAAGGCAGCGAAATCAAGACCGTGCCTGGCCGGAACCCACGATGGAGGTGCCTCGTCCCCACGGAACGCGGTGTTTTCAGGCAGCAGGCTCGAAGATCATCGCGGCGCCGTTCATGCAGTAGCGCAGGCCGGTCGGAGCCGGGCCATCGTCGAAGACATGGCCGAGATGGCCCTTGCAGCGAGCGCAATGCACTTCGGTGCGCACCATCCAGTGGCTGCGATCGGTCTCGGTCTCCACCGCGCCCGCCAGGGGCTCAAAGAAGCTCGGCCACCCCGTGCCCGATTCGTACTTGGTGCCGGAGGCGAAGAGCGGGGTGCCGCAGCCGGCGCATGCGAAGGTGCCCGGTCGCTTCTCGGCCAGCAGGCAGCTCGTGCCGGCGCGCTCGGTGCCGTGCTCCCGCAGGACCCGATACTGCTCGGGCGTGAGTGCCTCGCGCCACTCGGCCTCGGTGCGCGTCTCGGCCTCAGCGTCACGCGTGCTCATTCGTCGTCCTCCATGCGGGGCTCAACACCCAATATGGGGAGGGGACGCCGCCCGGTCAGCCGGTCACGCTGCCGCGCCCAAGGTATCGGCCATGCGGGCTTGGCGCAGGCCCATCGGCAGCGGCGGCCCCGTCGTCGTGTCGGTCGCGGTCTGATGCTCGATCTCGGCGTTGATCTCCCCGCCGAGCAGCACGATCGTGGACGAGATCCAGATCCATGTCATGAAGCCGATCACGGCGCCGAGCGAGCCATACGTCTCGTTGTAATTGCCGAAATTGGCGACGTACCACGAGAAGAGGAGCGAAGCCGCGAGCCAGAGCAGACAGGCGACGATGCTGCCGACACCGACCCAGCGCCAGCGCGCCTGCTCGCGGCTCGGGCCGTATCGGTAGAGCAGCGACAGGCCGGCGAGGAGCACAACGAGGAGCGCCGGCCAGCGCAAGGCCGCGATCAGCCAAGCGGAGTCGCTGATCCCGACAAAGCTGAACACCACCGGCAGGATCACGATCGAGGTCAGCGCCAGAATGGTGAAGACGAGGGCGCCCGCGGTGAAAGTGAGCGAGCGCAAATTCAACATGACGAAGCTTCTCTTCTCCTCCTCTTCGTAGACCACATTGAGGGCGTCGAACATCGCCTTCATGGCCGCATTGGCGCTCCACAGGGAAAGCAGAAGGCTCGTGAAGAAGGTCAGGCCCAGCGTGCCGCCGCCCTTGGCTGCGATGCGCTTGACCTGATCGCCGACGATCTCGATTGCCCCGGAGGGCAGCACGCCCTGCATAGCGGCAAGGTGGTCGTTGATGACGTTCACGTCCGCGAACAGGCCGTAGCAGGTGACCAGCGCGGCGACCGCGGGGAACAGGGAGAGCAGCGTGTAGAAGGTGACACCCGCCGCCACAGAGAGCACACGGTCCTTGTTAAATTCGAGATAGACGCGGTACGCGATGTCCTTCCAGCCTCGGTGCGGGATCTCCTCCGGACTCCCTGCCAAGCGCCCGCGCTCGGGCTGGGTGGCGGCGACCCGGCGGGCCGCGCGCCCGGCATAGGACACGGCTCCGGATCCGTTCCGCTCCGGCGGCGCGTCCTCTTCCGTCGTCTCGGACCGGCGCGGCGCCGCCGCGAGGGCGACGAGAGCGATGCCGAGGAGAAAGGTCCAGAGGAGCGAGGCGGTCTCAGGCGACGGCGTCGGGCGCGCGGATCTGGGCGAGGTCATCGGGTCGAGGGCACCGGCACGCGGGAGTCCGCGCACACGGCCAAACGCCAGCGCGGCCGTCGCGTTCCGCGCCGGCCGTCAGCACGCCGCGCTCGGGAAGGATCAGCTTCTGTAAAGCCCCGTATGCGCATCGCGCAGGAGGTTCTTCTGGACCTTGCCCATCGCATTGCGCGGCAATTCGGCAGCGAAGAGCACCCGTTTCGGGCATTTGAACTTGGCGAGTCGGCCTTCGAGATGCGCGAGCACCGCCGCCTCGTCCGGCGCCCCCTCGCCCGGCACGACCACCGCCGTCACACCCTCGCCGAAATCGGCGTGCGGCAGGCCGATCACCGCCGATTCGACGACGCCCGGCATGGCGTCGATCTCGGTCTCGACCTCCTTGGGATAGACGTTGAAACCGCCGGTGATGATGAGGTCCTTGCCACGGCCGACGATATGGACGTAGCCGCGGGGATCGACCTTGCCGAGATCGCCGGTGATGAAGAACCCGTCCGCCTTGAACTCGGCCGCCGTCTTCTCCGGCATGCGCCAGTAGCCCTTGAACACGTTGGGCCCGCGGACTTCGATCATGCCCACCTCGTCATCGGGCAGCACCGTCCCGCTCTCGGGATCGACCACGCGCAGCGCCACGCCCGGAAGCGGCATGCCGACCGTACCCGCCACCCGGTCCCCCTCGTAGGGGTTGGAGGTGCTCATATTGGTCTCTGTCATGCCGTAGCGCTCGAGGATGGCGTGCCCGGTGCGGGCCTGCCATTCCCGATGGGTCTCGGCGAGCAGCGGGGCGGAGCCCGACACGAAGAGGCGCATCCCGGCGACCGCCTCGCGGCCGAGACCGGGCTCCTTGAGAAGGCGCGTGTAGAAGGTCGGCACGCCCATCATCGCGGTCGCCCGCGGCATCAGGGACAGGATCAGCTTCGCGTCCAGCCGGGGCAGGAACAGCATGGAGCCGCCGGAGGCGAGGACCGTGTTGGTCGCCACGAACAGACCATGCGTGTGGAACACCGGCAGAGCGTGGATCAGCACGTCGTCGGGCGTGAAGCGCCAAGCCTCCGCCAGGGTACGGGCGTTCGAAGCGAGGTTGTCGTGGCTGAGCATGGCGCCCTTGGAGCGCCCGGTCGTGCCCGAGGTGTAGAGGATCGCGGCGAGATCCTCGGGGCCGCGCTCCACGTCCGTGAAGGCTTCGGTCTCGCGGTCGGCGGCCTCGCTGGCGCTGCCGCGGCCCGCGGCGTCGAGCGTCAGGACATGCGGGACCGCCTGGGTGACGGCGGCCAGCGCCTCCCGCCGGGCCGGATCGCAGACGAAGACCACCGGCTCGGCATCGCCCAGGAAATAGCCGATCTCGGCGGGCGTGTAGGCGGTGTTGAGGGGCAGGAAGACCGCACCGGCCCGGACGGCGCCGAGATAGAGGAACAGGATCTCGGCGCTCTTCTCGACCTGCGCGGCGACGCGGTCGCCGGGCTTCACGCCGAGGGCGACGAGCGCGCCGGCATAGGCGCCGGAGCGCACCAGCAGATCGCCGTAGCTGTAGCGGTGCCCGTCCGCCGTCTCGATGAAGGTCTTGTTCGGATCGGCGGGGAGGCGTTCCCGCACCAGCGCGAAGAGGTGGTTCGTCATGGAACGATCCCCTAGAACATGATGCGGGCGAGTGGAATCCGGATTTCCGACCGCGCCGCGTCGTCCAAGGGGATCGCGCCGCCTACTTCGCCTCGGTGCCGGGCTGCCGGCCGGGAAGGTCGCCGGGCTTGATCACCGGCATGGACCCGGTGCTCGAATCCGGCGGCTTCACGACCATGCCCTCGGCGGCGTTGCCGGGCGGCTTGATGACGCCGTCATTCTTCTTGAGCGTATCGCTCAGGTTCGAATCCTTCGGCGGCGCATCCGCCTCGGGCCGAACCCGGTCCGGCGGCGTCTGGCTCTGCGGCGGCAGCGCGGGGTCGCTGTCGCGGTTCTTCAGGGGCGCGTCGGGGTTCTGGGCGAGAGCCGTCGCCGCGACCAAGCCGATGGCGGCTGCGGCGAGCCCGGTGAGAATCCTCTGCATCTCTGGCCTCCCTCACGGGTTGCGGGGTGCAGCATTCTCTTCACGCGAACTCGGCATCCACGTCCCTCGAAAATGCTTCGCGCGTCAGCGCGTCGAGCGAGGGGAACGAGGGGAGGTGGAATCCGTTCCTGCACGCCTCAGCTTGCGCGGGCCATCTCCACATAAAGCTCGCGCAGGCGGCGGGTGAGCGGGCCGGGCCGTCCCTCGCCGATCGGCCGCCCGTCGATCTCGACCACCGGCATCACGAAGGCGGAGGCGCTGGTGTAGAACGCTTCCTGCGCCGCATGAGCCTCCGCGACGGAGAACAGACGCTCCTCGACGCGCAGATCCGCTTCCGCCGCGAGCCTCAGCACGGCGGCCCGGGTGATGCCGGGCAGGAGCGCCGTGGAGAGCGGGCGGGTGACGAGCGTCTGCTCCTGCGTGACGATGAAGGCGGTGGAGGACGACCCCTCGGTGACGGCGCCATCCTCGACCATCCAGGCCTCAGCGACGCCGGCCTGGGCCGCCGCCTGCTTGGCGAGCACCTGGGCCAGCAGCGCCACCGACTTGATGTCGCGCCGCTTCCAGCGGATGTCCTCGACGGTGACGACCCTGGCTCCGGTCTCGACGAGCGGGTTCGCCGAGACCTTCTTGGCTTGGGTGAACATCACCACGGTCGGGGCGACATCGGCCGGCGGAAAGGCGAAGTCGCGCTCGTACACGCCGCGGGTCACCTGCATGTAGACCAGCCCCTCGCTCAGCCCGTTGCGGGCGACGAGATCCGTCTCCAGGCGCTCCCATTCCGCAAGGCTGTGGGGGTTGCGGATGCCGATCTCGCCGAGCGAGCGGTCGAGCCGGGCGAGATGGGCGGCGTTGTCGACGAGCTTGCCGTCGAGCACGGCGGAGACCTCGTAGATCCCGTCCGCGAACAGGAAGCCGCGATCCATCACCGGGATCTTCGCCTCGGCGAAGGGCATGAACTCGCCGTTGAGGTAGACGATGCGGTCGGTCACGGCGCGCGGGCCTTTCGTTGCGGTTCGGTCGAGGGGCGAAGCAGGTTTCGTGCAGGCTCGGTCAGACTGCGCCGAACACCCGCTCGAAAATCGTGTCCACGTGCTTGAGGTGGTAGCCGAGGTCGAAGCACTCCTCGATCTGCTCCGGCTTCAGCGCCGCCGTCACCTCCGGATCGGCTTTGAGCAGGGTGAGGAAGTCGCCCTCGCCGCGCCAGACCGGCATGGCGTTGCGCTGGACGAGGCGGTAGGCGTCCTCACGGGAGACGCCGGCCTGGGTCAGCGCCAGCAGGACGCGCTGCGAGTGAACGAGGCCACCGAGCCGATCGAGGTTCTTCTGCATGTTGGCCGGGTAGACCAGCAGCTTGTCGATCACCCCGGTCATGCGGGCCAGGGCGAAATCGAGGGTCACGGTGGCGTCCGGGCCGATCATGCGCTCCACCGAGGAGTGCGAGATGTCCCGCTCGTGCCAGAGCGCCACGTTCTCCATGGCCGGGGTCACGTAGCCGCGCACCATGCGGGCGAGGCCGGTGATGTTCTCGGTCAGCACCGGGTTGCGCTTGTGCGGCATTGCCGACGAGCCCTTCTGCCCTTCCGAGAAGAACTCCTCCGCCTCCAGCACCTCCGTGCGCTGCAGGTGGCGCACCTCGATGGCGAGGCGCTCCAGGGACGAGGCGACGACGCCGAGCGTCGCGAAGAACATGGCGTGCCGGTCGCGCGGGATGACCTGCGTCGAGACCGGCTCCGGCTTCAGGCCCATCTGCGCGGCGACGTAGTCCTCGACGCGCGGATCGATGTTGGCGAAGGTGCCGACCGCGCCGGAGATCGCGCAGGTCGCGACCTCCTCGCGTGCCGCGACCAGGCGGGCGCGGTTGCGCGCGAACTCGGCATAGGCCTGGGCGAGCTTGAGTCCGAAGGTGACCGGCTCGGCGTGGATGCCGTGCGAGCGGCCGATGGTCGGCGTCGCCTTGTGCTCGAAGGCGCGGCGCTTCAGGGCCGCCAGCAGCGCGTCGACATCCTCGATCAGGATGTCGGCGGCGCGCACGAGCTGCACGTTGAGGCAGGTGTCGAGCACGTCCGACGAGGTCATGCCCTGGTGCACGAACCGGGCATCCGGCCCGACGATCTCGGCGAGATGGGTGAGGAAGGCGATCACGTCGTGCTTTGTCACCGCCTCGATCGCGTCGATGCGGGCCACGTCGAAGACCGCGTCACGGCCCTTCTCCCAGACGGTCGCGGCGGCCGATTCCGGCACCACGCCGATCTGGCTGAGCGCGGTCGTCGCGTGCGCCTCGATCTCGAACCAGATCCGGAAGCGCGTCTCCGGCGACCAGATCGCGCTCATCGCGGGACGGCTGTAGCGGGGGATCATCGGGCGCCTCGAATCCAGTGCATACGGGGCCGCGCCCCCCTGGGACGCCGCCTGCACGGGCGCCTAGCATGCAGGGGCGCCCTGCTCAACGCGGGGCCACGCAGGGCTGGGTCGCCAGCGTTGCCGCCCCGCAACAGTCCGATACATTCGGAAATGCCGGCGCGGATCCGGCGGATTAAATCGCGTCCGGGAATTTTGTCTGCATGAACAGCTTAGCTCTACTTCTCAAGTGCTTCTTAGAATAAATTAAAAGTAACGTGTGGTATAGTATTCCAACACCGCCTTGTACCTTTGCGAGCGGAGGATATGGCCTCTCCACGATACCGGTCCGCAGAGGCCGGATCGGAATACCGACGACAACTTAGGATCTTCGGGGCCAGGCCATGAGAGTACGATGTGATCACGCGCTCGCCAGCGCATTGCTGGCGAGCACTGCGCTGGCCGGCTCGGCCCAGTCTCAGGTCCTCGTGCCGGCCGCGAGCGAGGCCGTGACCCTCGGTGAGCTCAGCGTGCAAGGTGCCAGCGGCATCCCCGGCCCCCAGGGCGGCGTGACCGTCGGCTACCTGACCAAACAGACCCGCAGCGCGACCAAGACCAACACGCCACTCATCGACACGCCCCAGTCGGTGACGGTGGTGACCCGCGAGCAGATCACCGATCAGAACTTCCAGAACCTGACCGACCAGCTCCGCTACGTCCCCGGCATCATCCCGGCTCAGGGCGAAGGCAATCGCGACCAGGCGATCATCCGCGGTCAGTCGACCAGCGCCGACTTCTTCGTCAACGGCGTGCGCGACGACGTTCAGTACTATCGCGACCTCTACAACATCGAGCGCGTCGAGGTGCTGAAGGGACCCGATTCGCTGATCTTCGGCCGTGGCGGCGGCGGCGGCGTCATCAACCGCGTGCTGAAGGAGGCCAACGGTCTGCGCGTCCGCGAGGTCACGGCGGGCGGCGGCCAGTTCGGCGACAAGCGCGTCACCGTCGATGTCGGCGACCGCGTCAGCGACAGCGCCTTCTTCCGCCTGAACGGCGTGTTCGAGGATTCGGGCACCTACCGGCAGTTCGGTGAGCTGACCCGCTATGGCGTGAACCCGACCATGACTTTCCTGCTCGGGCCGCAGACGACGCTGAAGCTCTCCTATGAGTACTTCCACGACGACCGCTTCCCGGACCGCGGCATCCCTTCGCAATTCGGCCGCGCCTACAACTATCGCAACAATATCCGGACCTTCTTCGGCAACCCGGATGTGAATTTCACCAAGGTCGACGCCCACATCGCGACCGCGACGCTCGATCATCGGTTCGATTCGGGCGTGGAGCTGCACAGCCAGCTCCGCTTCGCCGACTACGACCGCTATTACCGCAACACGCTGCCCGGCGGCGCCGTCAATGCGGCTGGCACCACCGTCACAATCACCGGATATCGCAACGAGACGGACCGGACGAACTACTTCAGCCAGAACGACTTCACCTACAAATTCCTCACCGGCGACATCAAGCACACCCTGCTCGGCGGGTTCGAGCTCGGCTACCAGGAAGGTCTGGCCTTCCGTCAGAGCGGATTGTTCGGCTTCGGCAACACCCTCGTCTCGAGCGTGACCGTGAACCCGCTGAGCCCGATCACCCGCGTGCCGGTGACCTTCCGCAACAACGGAGGCTCGGATGCCAACGCGCGCTACGATCTCGGCCTCGCCGCGGTCTATGCCCAGGACCAGATCGAACTGAACCCTTACGTGCAGATCGTCGGCGGCCTGCGCTACGACCACTTCGACTTCGCGGCGCGCAACCAGAACACCGGCATCACCTACGGCCGAATCGACGATCTCGTGTCGCCCCGCGCCGGCCTCGTGATCAAGCCGCTGCCGAACCTCGCCTTCTACGGAAGCTACAGCGTCTCCTACCTGCCGAGCTCGGGCGACCAGATCGGCAACTTCACGCCCGGTCTCGTGATCGCGCAGCCGGAGCGGTTCCAGAACCTTGAGGTGGGCGCGAAATACGACGTCAACCCGACCTTCCAACTCACGGCCGCTGCCTACAACCTCGATCGCGAGAACCAGCGTCTGAACGATCCGAACAATCCCGGCTTCTTCATCCTGGCGGGCAAGACCAACACGCAGGGTTTTGAAATCGGCGCGAACGGCTACGTCACCGATTGGTGGCAGATCGCCGGCGGTTACAGCTTCACCGACGCGCGCATCGTCAAGGGCTTCACGTCAGGCTCGACGAATATCGCTCCCGGCAACACCGTCGGCCTCGTGCCGTTCAACGCGGTCTCGCTGTGGAACAAGTTTGCCGTGACGCCGGAATTCTCGATCGGCGTCGGCTACATCTACCAGACGCACACCTTCGCCTCGTCGGACGATTCGGTGCGGCTGCCGGGCTACTCGCGCTTCGACCTGGGATTGTTCTACCAGATCAACGAATGGACCCGGGCGCAGGTGAATATCGAGAACCTGTTCGACCGGCGCTACATCTACACGGCCGACAACAACAACAACCTGACCCCGGGCGCACCGCGCACGATCCGGGCGCAGGTCATCGTCCGGTTCTGACGATCAGAGCCGTTCCCATCGCGTTGCGATCGGGAACGGCCCCCTGTCTTCGCTGTGACGCGCGCTCGTCCGCCGGGCCGGCGACCGCTTCATCGGAGAGCACTTGAGGCAGAGGCGGCCGACGGCCACCTCTCCGCAGGCGTCAGAGCCCGATATAGAGGGCGGCCACCGCCCGGTCGATCGAGAGGTAGAACAGGCCGAAGGCCACCACCGCCGCCGTGGCGAACTCCACCGCGACGCTGCCGAGGGTCTGCGAGCGGCGCAGGACCTCACGGCCGAAGAAGACGGTCAGCCACGCCACCAGCAGCACGGCGGGCATCACGAACAGGAAGGACAGGGTGCTCTCCACCCGGTCGATGCCGGCCGCGGGATCGAGAAGCGGGCGAATGTTGCGCACCCACGGCGCGTAGACCGACGCGTAGAGCGCCGTCATCCACGACAATCCGACCGCCACGCCGAGGTGGAAGGTGAACAGACGGTGCAGGCGCGCGAAGTCGTCGCTGGTGTCGTCGATGGTCATCGGGCCCCCGAGAACAAAGGTTTCCGTCCGCCGATGATCGTCATAGGTCATCGTTAACGGACCGTTGTCCTCGGGATGCCAGCCGATTCGGCGTTTTCTGTGGCCTGTTCCCGGTCGGCCCTGCCCTATTTGCCGTCCGCGATCTCGGGCTCGGGCTTGCCCGCCCGCATCAGGGTGACGAAGCGGTCGAACAGGTAGTGGCTGTCGCGGGGACCGGGCGAGGCCTCCGGGTGGTGCTGCACCGAGAAGGCCGGCCGATCCGTCAGGGTCAGGCCGCAATTCGAGCCGTCGAAGAGCGAGACGTGGGTCTCCACCGCCGTGTCCGGCAGGCTGCCCGGATCGACCGCGAAGCCGTGGTTCATCGACACGATCTCGACCTTGCCGGTGGTCTTGTCCTTCACCGGATGGTTCGCGCCGTGATGGCCCTGCGCCATCTTCACGGTGCGGCCGCCCAAGGCCAGACCCATGAGCTGGTGGCCGAGGCAGATGCCGAAGGTCGGCACCTTCTCGTCCAGGAGCTTGCGGATCACCGGAACGGCGTAGGCGCCGGTCGCGGCCGGATCGCCGGGGCCGTTCGAGAGGAAGACGCCGTCCGGCTTCAGCGCCAGGATCTCCTCGGCGCTGGTGGTGGCGGGCACCACGGTGACGTCGCAGCCCGCCTGGGCGAGCAGGCGCAGGATGTTGCGCTTCACCCCGTAATCGATCGCCACGACCTTGTAGCCGTCGCCGGCCGTGCGCCGGCCGTAGCCGCCCGACACCGCCCAGACGGTCTCGCTCCAGTCGGAGCGCTCGCGGCTCGTCACCGGCGGCACGAGATCGAGCCCTTCCATGGGGGCGAGCGCCGCTGCGCGCGCCTTCAGGGCCTCGCGGTCGAAGCTGCCGCTCGGATCGTTGGCGATCACCGCGTTCTGCATGCCGTTGTCGCGGATGCGGGCGGTGAGCGCCCGGGTGTCGACGCCGGTGATGCCGACGATGCCGCGCGCCTTCAGCCAGCCGTCGAGATGGCTCGACGAGCGCCAGTTCGATGGCTTCGTCACCGCCGATGCGATCACGGCGCCGCGCACGCCGGAGGCCGGTGCCGCGTCGAGGCTCTCGAGGTCCTCGTCGTTGGTGCCGACATTGCCGATATGCGGGAAGGTGAAGGTCACGATCTGCCCGGCATAGGACGGGTCGGTCAGGATCTCCTGATAGCCCGTCATCGCGGTGTTGAAGCAGACCTCGCCGTCGGCAACCCCGGTCTGGCCGATGCCGAAGCCTTCGAGCACCGTGCCATCGGCGAGCACGAGCAGAGCGGTGGCGACCGGCTCGCTCCAGGGCTCGGGCGCGGTTCGGGGTTGCGCGGGGGCGCCCTCGTCTTGCAGCATCGGCGTGATCTCGCTTATGTCCGGGCCGGACCCGGCGCCCGATGACAGGCGCGACGGGCGGCGTGGCTCGTGCGGGCGCTCTTAGCGAGCGGTCCGCATCGGGGTCAATGTGGCGTGCCCGCCCTCCCCGCTCAACACCCGCTTCGTGCAGAGCCGGCACCCGTTTTCGCTGGGACAGGAGAGAGTTCGATGCTGCGCGCGCGCTTCACCGCCGAGATGAAGGAGGCCATGAAGGCCGGCGAGAAGGACCGGCTCGCCACCATCCGCATGATCCAGGCGGCGCTCAAGGACCGCGACATCGAGGCCCGCGGCCTCGGCAAGGAGGCGATCTCCGACGACGAGATCCTGGCGCTCCTGCAGAAGATGGTGAAGCAGCGCACCGAATCGGCCGGCGTCTACGAGCAGGGCGGCCGTCCGGAACTCGCGGCCAACGAGCGCGCCGAGATCGCGGTGATCCAGACCTTCCTGCCGCAGGCGATGGACGCGGCCGAGACGAAGGCCGCGGTCGAGGCCGCCATCGCCGAGACCGGGGCGGCCGGCCCGAAGGACATGGGCAAGGTGATCGGCGTCCTGAAGGGGAAGTATGCCGGCCGCATGGATTTCGGACAGGTCAGCGGCCTGGTGAAGGACGCCCTCGCCGCGAAGGGCTGACCGCCCCAGGAGCCGCCGCGCCGAGTTCTGCCCGCTTTCCCCTGCAACCACGGCGGGGGAGAACCGGTCGCGGGACTCCGCCGGCCGGCCTGCGGTATAGATGACGGTCCGGCATCCGGCTCAGCAGACCCCCGTCCGTGCGCTACCCGCCCCACATCCTCGAAGAGATCCGCAGCCGCCTGCCGGCCTCCGAGGTGGTCGGGCGGCGCGTGAAGCTGAAGAAGGCCGGCCGCGAATGGCGCGGCCTGTCGCCGTTCAACGCCGAGAAGACACCCTCCTTCTACGTGAACGACCAGAAGCAGTTCTACCACTGCTTCTCATCGGGCAAGCACGGCGACGTGTTCAGGTTCCTGATGGAGACGGAGGGCTTGAGCTTCCCCGAGGCCGTCGAGCGGCTGGCGGGCGAGGCGGGCGTGGTCCTGCCGGCCCCGTCCGCCGACACCATGGCCCTCGAATCGAAGCGGCGGGGCGCCGTCGAGGTGATGGAGATGGCGGCCCTCTGGTTCGAGGAGCGGCTCCGGTCGAGCGTCGGCGCCAATGCCCGCGCCTATCTCGATCGGCGCGGTTTGATGGGCGAGACGGTCGCGCGCTTCCGCATCGGCTACGCGCCGGCCGAGCGCTTCGGCCTGCGCGACCACCTGGCGGGCAAGGATGTCGACAGGGATCTGATGGCCGAGCTCGGCCTTCTGGTCACGGGCGAGGATATCGCCGTCCCCTACGATCGCTTCCGCGACCGAATCATGTTCCCGATCTGCGATGCGCGCGGCCGGGTCATCGCCTTCGGCGGCCGGGCGATGCAGGCGGATGCCAAGGCCAAGTACCTGAACTCGCCCGAGACCCCGCTCTTCCACAAGGGGCAGGGCCTGTACAACCTGCACCAGGCCCGGAAGCCCGCGCATGATCGCGGCACGATCATCACCGTCGAGGGCTATGTCGACGCCATCGCGATGACGCTCGCGGGGCATCCGAACACCGTGGCCCAGCTCGGCACCGCGCTGACCGAGGAGCAGATCACCCTGCTCTGGCGGCATGCCGACGAACCGATCCTCTGCTTCGACGGCGACGGAGCCGGCCAGCGCGCCGCCCACCGCACCCTCGACGTGGCCCTGCCGATGCTGTCGCCCGGCAAGTCGCTGCGCTTCGCCGTGCTGCCCGAGGGCCAGGACCCGGACGATCTGCTCCGCTCGGAAGGGTCGGCGGCGATCGACCGCGTGCTCGCCGCCGCCAAGCCGCTGGTCGAGGTGTTCTGGACCCGGGCCCTCGAATCGGGGCCGGCCGACACGCCGGAGCGGCGGGCACGGCTCGCGTCCACCCTGCGCGAGACGGTGAATGGCATCCGCGACGAGACGGTGCGCCGCTACTACCGCGACGAGATCGAGGAGCGCCTGCGCGGCCTCTCCCCCCGGGCCGGCGGGCGCGGCAGCCAAGCTGCGGGCGCGCCCCGGCCCGGCGGGTTCCAGCGCCGGGGCCGCTTCGCCGAGGCGGCCCCCTCCCCGCGCCTGCGCTCGACTCCGAGCGCCTCGGTGACGGCGTCGGCGGGCTTCGCGGGGGCGGCGCCGGTGCGCGAGGCCGTGATCGCGGCCCTGCTCCTCGTGCATCCGCAGATGATCGGCACCTTTGCCGACGAATTGATGATCCTCGAATTCGAGCATCCCGACGCGCGTGCCGTCCTCTCCCTCCTGCTCGACTGCGCAGCGGAGACTGGCGACCCGGATCGGGCAGTGGTAGAGGCGCGCTTGGGCCGATCGGGCCTCGCTGAGTCGGCCGAACGCCTTGTCGCGATGGCGCGGGCCCGGGACCGCAAGACGCTGGAGCCGCATGCGGATCCTGCGCTCTGCGAAGACGCGCTCCGGCAAGCCATGATCTTGCACCGCAAGGCAGGCGCGCTACATAGCGAACTCCGTCAGGCAGAGCGGGCCTTCGCTGAAGAGCCGACCGAGGCGAACTGGTCCTGGCTCTGTCAGGCCAAGGAGGGGCTGGCGATCGTCATAGCAGCGGAGGCGGAGGCTGACCTGCCGGACACGACCGACTCGACTGTGCCCTGATGCTCGTGCAAAGGCACGAGCGCGCCGCATT
Source organism: Methylobacterium symbioticum (assembly GCF_902141845.1). Taxonomy (GTDB): domain Bacteria; phylum Pseudomonadota; class Alphaproteobacteria; order Rhizobiales; family Beijerinckiaceae; genus Methylobacterium; species Methylobacterium symbioticum. The sequence goes on from NZ_CABFPH010000001.1 coordinate 48,045, forward strand.
CGTGCGGCATGGTTAACAATCGGTCAAGCGTCAGGCTTGCATACAGGACGGTGGGACGGGTGCTGCCGGAGGGTCCGGAAGCGCTACATGCATCGCGGCGTGGTTGACGCGGAGCGGCCTCGAGCCCCCGTCGGCCGGGCTGCCGGACAAACAATAGGCTGATCATGGCGACGAAGGCAACGGAACGGGATGAGGCGGACACCGCTCCGGAGCAGCAGACGGATGGACCGCTCCTCGACCTGACCGACGCGTCGGTCAAGCGGATGGTGAAGCTCGCCAAGAAGCGCGGCTACATCACCTACGAGGAGGTCAACGAGGTCCTGCCCGACGGTCAGTCGGATCCGGACCAGATCGAGGACGTCCTCGCCCAGCTCTCGGAGATGGGCATCAACGTCGTCGAGGCCGAGGAGACCGACGAGGCGGCCGGCGAGAAGGCTGCCAACGGCGAGGCCGCCGACGACGAGGAAGGCGCAGAGGGCACGGAGGTCGCCGAGGTCGCGCCGGCCCGCGCCGTTGCGGTGACGACCACGACGCGCGAGCCGACCGACCGCACGGACGACCCCGTGCGCATGTATCTGCGCGAGATGGGCTCGGTCGAGCTGCTGTCGCGCGAGGGCGAGATCGCCATCGCGAAGCGCATCGAGGCCGGCCGTGAAGCGATGATCGCCGGCCTCTGCGAGAGCCCGCTGACCTTCCAGGCCATCATCATCTGGCGCGACGAGCTCGTCGACGGCAAGGTGCTGCTGCGCGACATCATCGACCTCGAGGCGACCTATGCCGGCCCGGACGGCCGCAACGGCCCGCAGCTCACCGAGGGCGACGAGTCCGAGGACGGCGACGGCGAGGCCACGCCTCCGGAAGGCGCGGACGACGAAGACGACATGGAGAACAACGTCTCCCTCGCGGCGATGGAGGCGGAGATCAAGCCGCGGGTCCTGGAGACCTTCGACGCGATTGCCAACAACTACCGCAAGCTGCGCCGCCTGCAGAACGAGGGCGCCGAGCGCCGCGCCTCCGGGACCGCCGCCACCGAGGCGCAGGAGAAGGCGCAGGGCGAACTGAAGGACACCGTCGTCGCCGACGTGAAGTCGCTCTCGCTCAACAACAACCGCATCGAGGCGCTGGTCGAGCAGCTCTACGGCATCAACAAGCAGCTCATCAGCCACGAGGGCCGACTGATGCGCTACGCCGAGAGCCACGGCGTCGCGCGCGACGAGTTCCTGCGCCACTACCAGGGCTACGAGCTCGATCCGAACTGGATGGAGCGCGTCGCCACGCTCGGCGGCAAGGGCTGGAAGAACCTCGTCGAGAAGGGCGGGCGCCAGGTCCGGGACCTGCGCGAGCAGATCGTCAACCTCGCCTCCGAGACCGGCCTGGAGATCGGCGAGTACCGCCGCATCGTCAACATGGTCCAGAAGGGCGAGCGCGAGGCGCGCCAGGCCAAGAAGGAGATGATCGAGGCCAATCTCCGCCTCGTGATCTCGATCGCCAAGAAGTACACCAACCGCGGCCTGCAGTTCCTCGATCTGATTCAGGAAGGCAATATCGGCCTGATGAAGGCGGTCGACAAATTCGAGTACCGCCGCGGTTACAAGTTCTCGACCTACGCCACGTGGTGGATCCGGCAGGCGATCACCCGCTCGATCGCCGACCAAGCGCGCACCATCCGCATTCCGGTGCACATGATCGAGACGATCAACAAGATCGTCCGCACCTCGCGCCAGATGCTGCACGAGATCGGGCGCGAGCCGACACCGGAGGAGTTGGCCGAGAAGCTGGCCATGCCGCTGGAGAAGGTGCGCAAGGTCCTCAAGATCGCCAAAGAGCCGATCTCCCTCGAGACGCCGATCGGCGACGAGGAGGACAGCCATCTCGGCGACTTCATCGAGGACAAGAACGTCGTTCTGCCGATCGACGCGGCGATCCAGTCGAACCTGCGCGAGACCACGACGCGCGTGCTCGCCTCGCTCACGCCGCGCGAGGAGCGCGTGCTGCGCATGCGCTTCGGCATCGGCATGAACACCGACCACACCCTCGAGGAGGTCGGCCAGCAGTTCTCGGTGACCCGCGAGCGCATCCGCCAGATCGAGGCGAAGGCGCTGCGGAAGCTCAAGCATCCGAGCCGGTCGCGGAAGCTCAGAAGCTTCCTCGACAACTGATCGCGCTCAGCCGGCCGTCCCTCGGGGCGGCCGGTTCCGTTTCGGGGCCGGTGCGCGCCAGCGGCGGTGCGCCCGGATCGCCGCCAGAGCTCCGAGCGCTCCCGTCACGGTGAAGACCGCGACCAAGGCCCGGCCGACCCCCGACTCGCCGAAGACCCGATCGTTGAGGAGCCCGACGAGGAACGGTCCAGTGCCGATTCCGATAAGAGTCGTGGCCGCCAGGAACAGGGCGCTGACTCGGCCCCGCAGCCGCCGCGGCGTCAGGACCTGGATCCCGGCAAGGCCAGGCGGCCCGGTGAAGCCGAGCGTCGCCACGAGCACGGCGAACCCGGCGGAGGAGAGAGCGAGACTCGGCGCCAGGGCCGTCAGCGCGGTTGCCGGCACGGCCAGGCACAATCCGGATCCGAGCAGCAGGGGCGCTGCCGCCTCTCGCCCGCGCCGGCGCAGCCGGTCGAGGAGGCCGCCCCCGGCCAGATGTCCGAGCGGCGCCGCCACGAGAACGAGCAGGCCGAGACGCAGGCCGCTCTCGGCTGGGCTCAGTCCGAAAACCCGGACGTAGAAGGTCGGCGCCCAGGCGGTCAGCGTCTGGGACATCAGGACGGAGGCGATTGCCGCCGCCGCGTGCGGCAGGTAGGCGGCCCGCCGACGCACGAGCCAGGCGACCGCGGCACCGGACGGGCCCGCGACCCGGACCGGGCTCGGCGGCACGCGCAGCAGCAGAACGGCGATCAGGGCGTTCGGCAGCACGGCGAGCACGAACAGCGCCTGCCACGGGGCGAGCGGCCTCAGCCCGGGCAGGACGATGCCGCCCCGGGCCCCGAGCCAGGCGAGAGCCGCACCACCGAGCAGCAGCGCGAAGCTGCGGCCGAGGGTTGCGCCGGCCGTCAGCAGAGAGACCGCTCTGCCGAGCCGCGCACGCTCGAGCCGCGTCGCCATCACGGAGAGCGCAGCCGGCCCCACCACAGCCTGTCCGAGGCCGAGGACGGCGCGCGCCGCAAACAGGGCCGCGAAGCCGCCGACGAGGCCGCAGGCCAGCGTCGCCCCGCTCCACAGCGCGACGCCGGCAAGCAGCAATCCGCGTTGGCCGCCACGATCGGACAACACGCCGACGATGGGCAGCGCCAGTGCGTAGGGTAGCGCGAAGGCCGAGCCCTGCAGCAGGCCAAGCTCGGCGTCGCTCAGGGCAAAGGCCTGTTTGAGCGGCGTCGCCACCAGGGTCAGCAGGAAGCGGTCGCTGAAGGCGAGGAGTTGCGTCGCGGCGAGCAGGGCTGCCAGCGACCAGCCCGAGGCCGCGCGGATGCGGATCGCGCGCATCGGGACGCCGATGCGGTCGCTCAGGCCAGGGCCCGCGACCAGGCGGCGAGCATCGCCCCCGTCTCGGAGGCCAGCGCGCTCCCCGTTCCGGTGACCCGGAGCCGCTCCATCTCGCTGCGATATCGGCCGGGCGGCATGCCGAAGGCCGCGCGGAAGGCCCTGCTGCAATGGCTCTCGCTGGTGAAGCCGTGATCGTAGGTCAGTGTCGTGACCGAGCGCGTCTCGCTCGGCCGTCCGAGCGCGGATCTCAGCCGCTCGAGGCGGCGCGTCAGGATATGGCGGGCGACGCCGCCCGATTGCGCGAACAGGCCGTAGAGCGTTGTGCGCGAGAGAGCGAGCGCGTCGGCGACGCGCTCCGGATCGAGGCGCGGATCGTGCAGATGCGCCTCGATATAGGTTTCCGCGCGTTGGCGGCGCAGGTCGGCCGCGGCGTCGTGGGCACATTCGGCGAGCGCGTCCGGCGCTCCGAACGCCCCCGCGAGCAATTCGGCAAGCGCGCGCGAAGTCCGGCCGGCTGTCTCGGGCGACAGCGAACCGGCGCGGCGGGCGAGAGACTCCATCAGATCCGCGAGGAGCCCAGCGGCTGCGGCGGGCAGGATCTCGCCGTGCAGGCGGCGTGCATCGGGCAAGACGGCTTCGATCAGATCACGCGCGAGGCTGACGGTGACGAAATGCGCTCCGTCCGCGCGGGTGCGCTGCGGACAGGTCATGTCGAACAGGATCACCTCGCCCGGATCGAGCAGGCGCTCGCTGCCCAGGCTGCCGCCATGGAACCGACCGCTGCGTAGGAGCTGGATGGTGAAATGGTCGAACCCATCACGTCGGACGCGGCCGCCATCCCGGCTGTGCATCACGCCGCCGAGCCGCCGGTCGAACACGATCATGCGGCCGAGCCGGTGGGCGTCCACGCGGGCGCGGAAGCGCTCGCCGGTCGCCGACACGTCCGAGCCACCGGCATAGAGGGACCGGTATCCCTCGAAGGTGCCGTCCTCCTCGCTGGAGTCGAAGATAAAGGATTGGATCGCCACTGATCAAACCCGAACGCGTGATGCCCCAGATCCCGGCGGGTTGAAGCTCGACGTTCGGGCTTATCGACGTCTCACAATTGGCATGCAAGCGTTCTCACGCGGACGTGACTTCAACGCTCCGACGCCTCGCCGCGTCGAAGACTCGGATCGCACGGTCCGCGGAAAACCGAGCGGTCGGGCTGGTCCGCTGCCGCGCAGGCGCCTAGACTCAGGTGTTCGACCGGGCTGTTCGATCCTGCCGACGTGTCGGCCGTCGTCCCGCCCAACTTCTGCGCGATAGCTTGGCCATGCAGGGCCAAGCCTTGCTTTGCCCCGCCGAGAACCCACCTTCGACCGATGCTCGACGAGGACGCTCCGCGATCGCCACCGACCGCGCTGGCCGACGGGTCGGAGGCGGACGATGTCCCCTTCGGCGCGCTGCAACCCTGCGTCGCGATCCGCGACTGGCTGCTCAGCGAAGGCGCGCGGCTGCCGCAAGCCAACGATCTGCTCTCCGGCCTCGCGCAACGGCTCAACGCGATCGGCGTGCCGGTCGACCGCGCCTCGACCGCGATCGACACGCTGCATTCCGAGTATTCCGGCATCGGCCGCGTCTGGACCGCGGAATCCGGCTCGACCGTGCGGCTATTCCCGCACGGGGAAGTCTCCGAGAAGGCCTACCGGGCGAGCCCGTTCTTCACGGTGCACGAGAGCGGCGCATGGCTGCTCCTCGATCTCGCCGAGACGCCCGACGACACCTATGCGATCATCCCCGAGCTGAAGGCCGACGGCTACACGCATTATGTGGTCGCGCCCCTCTTCTTCACCAACGGCACCCGCAACGGCATCACCTTCGCCACCCGCGCAGCCGATGGATTCCGCGACGAGGACATCGCGATCCTGCGCTTCGTCATGCCGGCGCTGGCCGCCGTGATGGAGATGCGCCTCGTCAACAAGCAGCTCGACCATGTGCTGCGCATCTATGTCGGCGACGAGCCGCACCGGGCGATCCTGTCGGGCGATATCCGGCGCGGCCAAGTCAAGCGAATCCGCTCGGCGATCCTGTTCGCCGACATGCGCGACTACACGCGGATCTCCGCCGACATGACGCCGGAGGAGGCGGTCGATCTCCTCAACGTCTTCTTCGATTGCCTCGTGCCGCCCATCGAGCGCGAGGGCGGCGAGGTGCTGAAATATCTCGGCGACGGCCTGCTCGCGATCTTCCGCGAGCCCGGCGACGATCTCGGCGGTGCGGCCAAGGGCGCGCTGACGGCCGCCGAGACGGCGCTGGCGGCGCTCGAGGAAGCCAACGCACTCCACCAGTTCACCGTGCCGGTGGCGGCGGGCATCGCGCTGCACCACGGCGAGGCGGCCTACGGCAATGTCGGCTCGGGCGCGCGCCTCGACTTCACGGTGATCGGCCGCGACGTGAATCTCGCGAGCCGCCTCGCCCGGCTCAACCGCCTGCTCGGTGAGCCTCTCCTGATGTCGAAGCCGTTCGTGGACTTCCTCTGGGGCGATCCCGTTCTCATCGGCGAGCATACGCTGGACGGGTTCCGCGAGCCGATGCCGGTCTATCGTCCGCGCCCGCGCAGCCCGGCGTCTTGACCTCGCGGCCGGGCGGGTCCACATCTCGGCCTGTTCCAGGGAGATCCCCGGCAAGGGGCTGAGAAACCGCTGGCACGCTCTTCGAGCATGCGGCGCGGAAATCCTTCGAACCTGATCCGGCTCATACCGGCGTAGGGATTGGACCGCGGGCTCCGCAACGGAGCCACAGCTTCTCAGAAGCAAGGCCATCGATCCCTGCGGGCAGACGCGGAGATCTCGAGCGTGGCAACGAGCGCGGCATCCTGGCCCGCCTCCCCCATCGGACACAGGCGCGGCCTTGGCGCGACAGCGGACGGCCCGACCCTTCCTCAGCGCGCGGATGTGGCGATCGTCGGCGGCGGCCTGATCGGCCTCGCCGCCGCGTGGCGCCTCGCCCAGGCCGGGCTTTCGGTCGTCGTTGTGGAGCGCGACACGATCGGCGCGGGCGCGAGCCTCGCCGCCACCGGCATGCTGGCGCCGGCGGCCGAGCACGAGCCGGGCTCCGACCTGCTCCTGCCCCTCGCCCTCGACTCGCTGCGGCGCTGGCCGGGCTTCCGCGACGACCTCCAGGCCGCGTCCGGCATCGACATCGATTACCGCGAGGACGGCACGCTGGTCCTCGCCATCGGCCGCGACGAGGTCGACCGCCTGCGCTTCCGCTACGATCTGCAACGGCGCTCGGGCGTCGCCGCGGAATGGCTGTCGGGCACCGAGGTCCGCCGCCGCGAGCCGACGCTCCGCCCCTCCGTCACCGCGGGGGTGCTCTGCCCGCTCGATCATCAGGTCGACCCGCGCCTCGTGATGGCGGCGCTCGCCGCCGCCTGTCGCGCGGCAGGCGTCGCGATCATCGAGGCCTGCGCCGCGACGGGGCTCCTCTGGACCAACGGACGGGTCACCGGCCTGCACACGGCGCGCGGCACCATCGCGGCGGGCACCACCGTGCTGGCGAGCGGCGCCTGGAGCGGCGAGAGCGGCCTGCTGCCCGAGCACCTCGCCCTGCCGGTCCGCCCGCTGAAGGGCCAGTCGATCGCCCTGCGCACCACACGACAGACGGGCACGCTGTCGCAGATGGTCTGGACCGAGCAGGTGCACATGGCGCCGAAAGGCGACGGGCATCTCATCGTCGGGGCGACGGTGGAGGATTGCGGCTTCCGGCCCGGCGTCACCGCGGGCGGGCTCTATGCCCTGCTCGAAGGCGCGCGCCGGGTTCTGCCCGGCATCGAGGAGATGGCGGTCGAGGCTGTGTGGAGCGGCTACCGCCCCACCTCGGACGACGACGCCCCGATCATCGACACGCTGGCGCCGGGCCTCGTCGCCGCGACGGGACACCACCGCAATGGGTACCTGCTGGCCCCGGTCACCGCGGACGCGGTGGCGGCGCTGCTGACCGCGGGCGCGCTCCCCGACGTGGCGCGCCCCTTCACCGTGGCACGCTTCGGGCGCACGGAGACCGTGAGGGCCTTCGCATGAACCTGCTGATCAACGGCGAGCCCCGGACTGCCGAGGCTGACACCGTCGAGGCCGTTTTCCGGGCCGAAGCCGAGGAGACCGGCATCGAGAGCCCGGAGGGCATCGCTATCGCCCTCAACGGGCGCGTCGTGCGCCGTCGCGACTGGGCGGGCACGCCCGTCAGCGAGGGCGACCGCATCGAGATCGTCCGCGCCATGCAGGGAGGCTGAAGCATGAGCGACCCCCAGACCGTCACGCCGCTGCGCCAGGGCACCGGCCCGGACAGCGACGACGCCCTTGTGATCGCGGGCGTGCGCCTCGCCTCGCGCCTGTTCATCGGCAGCGCCGGCTATCCGAGCCAAGCGATCCTGCGCGACGCCGTCGAGGCGAGCGGCGCGGACATCGTCACCGCCTCGATCCGCCGGGTCTCGCTGCAGGGCCACGGCTCCGACACGGTGCGGATCCTCAAGGGCAAGCGTTTCCTGCCGAACACCGCCGGCTGCGAGACCGCCCGCGATGCCATCGTCACGGCCGAGCTCGCCCGCGAGGCGCTCGACACCAACTGGATCAAGGTCGAGGTGATCGGCGACCGCGAGACGCTCTACCCGGACGTCGCGGAGCTGATCGAGGCCTGCCGCCACCTCGTGGATGACGGCTTCGTGGTGCTGCCCTACTGCAACGACGACCCGATAGTCTGCCAGCGGCTGGAGGATATCGGCTGCGCCGCGGTGATGCCGATGGGTTCGCTGATTGGCTCTGGGATGGGAGTGGCAAACCCGGCCAATCTCGAACTGATCTGCCGCCGGGCCAAGGTGCCCGTCGTGGTCGATGCCGGGATCGGCACCGCCTCGGACGCAGTGATCGCCATGGAACTCGGCGCGTCCGCCTGCCTGATCAACACCGCGGTCGCCAAGGCCGACGATCCCGTCCGTATGGCGCGCGCCATGCGCCACGCGGTGGAAGCCGGCCGCGACGCGCATCGCGCCGGGCGCATCCCGCGGCGCGGCCGGGCCGAGCCGTCGAGCCCGCAACTCGGTCTGGTCGGCTCCTAACCGGACGAGAAAGCTGTCCGGACAAGGACTTGACGTTATAGCCGTCGGCGTAACGATCGGTTAGGCCTCCTTGGCGACGTGCGCCGAGGGGGATGCCGGTTCGTGAAGGAGAGCGTGCCAGACCCGTCGCCGGATTCCGCGGCCCGTGCCGGGCCGCGTTCCCGCCTTCCCGGGCCTCTCCTCCTCGTCACCGACCGGCTCGGGGCCACCCGGCCGCTCACCGAGACGGTGGCGGCCTTCCTCGGGGCCGGCGGCTCCTGGGTCTGGTTCCGCGACCGCGACCTGCCTCGCGACGAGCGCCGCCGCCTGGCGGAACGGGTCGCCGAGCGCGTGTTCGCGGAGGGCGGCACGCTCACGATCGGGTCCGATCTCGACCTCGCCGCGGAACTCGGCGCGGACGGCGTGCATCTCGGTGGCGGACACGGCGACCGGATCGGTGCGGCTCGAAACCGGCTCGGGACGCGGGCCCTGATCGGCCTCTCAGCCCATAGCTCCACCGAGACCGCCGAGGCCGCCGCGCGGGGGGCCGACTACGCCACCCTGAGCCCGATCTTCCCGAGCGCGAGCAAACCGGGCTACGGCCCCGCCCTCGGTCCGGACGCCATCCGGACGGCACCCGGCCTTCCCATCGTGGCGCTCGGCGGCGTCACCGCCGATACGGTCGGGGCCTGCCGGGCGGCGGGCGCAGCCGCCTGCGCCGTGATGGGAGCGGTCATGTCCGCCCCCGATCCCGGCACCGCGACCCGGCGCTTGCTGGAGGCCTGGAACCGGGCGCAGTGAGGCGTCGCGCCTATTTGGCCGGTGCCGGGGGGCCGTAGGGCGGCCGCGGGATCGCCCGATGGGCAGCCCGAAGTGCGGCGGACCAGCGCTCGCGCAGGTCGTGAAAATAGGTCTCGCCCGCCTCGATCCGGTGATTGACCTCGAGGTCGAGGGCGCCGCGGCGCGCCACCGCGATGTCGATGGGCAGGCCGACGCCGAGATTCGAGCGCATGGTCGAATCCATCGAGACGAGGCCGATCTTGAGCGCGTCGTACAGGTCGGTCTCGAACTTCACCGCGCGGTCGAGGATCGGCTTGCCGTATTTGTGCTCGCCGATCTGCAGGAAGGGCGCGTCGGTCGAGCACTCGATGAAATTGCCGGCGGAGTAGATCAGGTAGAGCTTCATCGGCTCGGTGCCGATCTGGCCGCCGAAGAGCAGCGAGATCGAGAAGCGGATCTGCGCCGCATCGAACCCGGCCTGCTCGATCGACCGGACCCGGCGGATCGCCCGACCGATGAGCTGCGCCGCCTGGAACATGGTCGGCGCCTCGATCAGCTTCTGTGCGGGCTCGTCCTCCTCGCCGGGGACGCCCTCCGAGAGCAGGCTCAGCACCGATTGCGTGATCGAGAGGTTGCCGGCCGAAGCCAGCAGCATCACGCGCTCGCCGGGCACGCTGAAATGGTGCAGCTTGCGGTAGGTCGAGATGTCGTCGAGCCCCGCATTCGTGCGGGTATCGGCGACCATCACGAGCCCGTCCTCGACGAGCAGGCCGACGCAGTAGGTCATCGAACGAACGCCCCCGCCCGCTGGCTCAACCCCCGGGCCGCGGGCTCTTGGTTTCGAGAATCAGGATTGTCTGGCGGCCTGGGATTGCTCCACCTTGAGGCGCACGTCCAGCGTCTCCGTGCCGCCGCCCGTGCGGCTGCCGCGGATCGGGGCGGCGCCGAGGTAGTCGAGGCCGCAGGCGACACGCACATAGTTCTCCGAGGTGCCGGCGCCGTGGGCCGGGTCGAAGGCGACCCAGCCGAGATCGGGCACCAGTGCCTCGGCCCAGCCATGCGGCGCCTCACCGTCCTCCGCCTCGTCCTCGCGCTTGCGGTAGCCCGAGACGTAGCGCGCCGGGATCTGCAGGTGGCGCGCGGCGGCGATGAAGACATGGGCGACGTCCTGGCAATTGCCGGTCCCGGCCGCGAAGGCCTTGGGGGCGGGCACCGCCTGGCCGGCGGGCGCACGCACGAAGGCGACCTTCTCGTGCACCGCGGCAAGCAGCCGGTGCAGGATCGGCAGCTCCGCCCGGTCGCCCGCCGCAGCCACCGTCTCGGCGAAAGCCTGGATCTCGGCATCGGGAACGCAGAGATCGCTCTCGCGCAGATAGAACAGATCGGGCAGGCGCTCGACAGCGCCGCGCACGATGCCGTGCGTCTCGAAGGTGTCGACCTCGCCGGCCACGCGGATGGTCAGCGAATCGGCCGGCTCGTCCGGCGTGAACCAGTGCACGATATTGCCGAAACCGTCCTCGCGCTCGGTCAGGCGCCCGTCGACGGAGGTGTCGATGCGCCAGCGGCGGACATATTGCCCGTCATGGTCGCGGGGCGTCAGGCGCAGGACCTGGATCAGGCCGCGGGCCGGCTGCTCGTAGGTGTAGAGGGTCTCGTGGACCACACAGATGCGCATGCGGGTGTCTATCCCAGAGTGCTCCGCGCCGAACGGGCGGCCGGTTTGGCGCGGAACGATGCGCCGTGGCAGGGGCCTCGGCGCAACCCGGCCCAGCGATCCGTCAGACCAGGTACTGCTCGGCGATCGCCGCGCCGACCCGGTTGTTCTCCCCGATGAAGCCGGTGACGAACTCGTGCAGGCCCGAGGCGAAGATGCGGTCGATATTGTCACCCTCGAGCTTGGCCAGCATGTTGCTGGCAAGCCTCTGGCTCGGACCGCGTCGGCCATAGGCGTCGGCGATCAGGTCGAGATGCTCCACCAGCATGCCGTAGCAGCTCGCGAACGAGCGCGGCATCTGCCGGTTGAGGATGAGCAGGTCAGCGACGAGGAGCGGCTTGATGCTCTCGCGGTAGACCCAGTGATAGGCCGTGAAGGCGGAGACCTCGCGCAGGATCGTGGTCCACTGGAAGTAGTCGAGGCTGCCGCCGACCTTCTCGCTGGCCGGCAGCAGGATCTGGTACTTCACATCGAGGATGCGGGCGGTGTTGTCGGCCCGCTCGAGCGCGGTTCCGAGGCGGGTGAACCAGTAGGCGTCGTTCCGGAGCATGGTGCGGTAGGCCGAGCCATCGAAGGTCAGCGAGATGCCCTTCACCCAATCGAGGAAGCGCGAGAACTCGTCGCGCGTCAGATCACGGCCCTCGTAGGAGCGCAGCTCCAGCCAGGCCCCGTTGATCGTGTCCCACATCTCCGTGGTGAGTGCCGTGCGCACGGCGCGGGCATTCTCGCGTGCCGTCTCGATGCAGGTTCGGATCGAGGACGGGTTCTTTGGACTGAAGGCGAGGAAGTCGCAGACCGTGTGGCTGTTGATTCCATCGTAATGGGCCTTGAACGCCTCCGGATCACCGGCGGACGCCAGCGCCGAGGCCCATTCGTTGGTCTCGCCGCCGCCGTAGTTCGTCGGCAGCGAGGCGAGGCGGTGCGCGGCGTCGAGGATGCGCGCCACGAACTCGGCGCGCTCGACGTAGCGCGAGAGCCAGTAGAGGTTGTCGGCGGTCCTAGACAGCATGGGTACTTCGCTGGGTTGATCCCGGGCCGGCCCGGGACCGCGTTGAAGGATAGGTCTCAGGTCGCGCGGCGCGTCAGGCGTCGAGAACCCAGGTGTCCTTGGTGCCGCCGCCCTGGCTGGAATTCACCACGAGCGAACCCTCCTTCAGGGCGACGCGGGTCAGGCCACCCGGCACGATGCGGATCTCGTCCGCGCCGCAGAGCACGAAGGGCCGGAGATCGACATGGCGGGGGGCGACCCCCGAGGCAACGAAGGTCGGGCAGGTCGAGAGCGAGAGGGTCGGCTGGGCGATGAACCCGTCGGGCGCGTGGCGCAGGCGCCGCCCGAACTCGTCGATCTCACGCTTGGTGGCGTGCGGACCCACCAGCATGCCGTAGCCGCCCGATCCGTTGACCTCCTTCACGACGAGGTCCTTGAGGTTGTCCATCACGTAGGCGAAGGCCTCCTTCTCGCGGCAGCGCCAGGTCGGCACGTTGTGCAGGATGGGCTCCTCGCCGGTGAAGAACTTCACGATCTCCGGCATGTAGCTGTAGACCGCCTTGTCGTCGGCGACGCCGGTGCCGACCGCGTTGGCGAGCGTGACGGTCCCGCGCTCGTAGGCGTTCATGAGGCCCGGCACGCCGAGCACCGAATCCGGCCGGAACACGAGCGGGTCGAGGAAGTCGTCGTCGAGGCGGCGATAGATCACGTCGACCCGGCGCGGCCCCTCGGTGGTGCGCATGTAGACGACGTCGTCCTTGGTGAAGAGGTCGGACGCCTCCACCAGTTCGACGCCGAGCTTGTCCGCCAGGAAGGAGTGCTCGTAGAAGGCCGAGTTATAGCGGCCCGGGGTCAGCAGCACGCAGGTCGGATCGCGAGTCGCGGTCGTCGGCGCGAGGCTGCGCAGCGTCGCCAGCAGCGCGTCCGGATAGTTCTCGACCGGCGCCACCCGGTGGCGCGAGAACAGGTCCGGGAACAGGCGCAGCATCACCTCCCGGTTCTCCAGCATGTAGGACACGCCCGAGGGGATGCGCGCATTGTCCTCCAGCACGAAGAAATCGTTCTCGCCGGTGCGGACGATGTCGATCCCGGCGATGTGGACGTAGAGGTCGTGCGGCACGCGGAAGCCCCGCATCTCCATGCGGTAATGCGCGTTCCGGTAGACGAGGTCGGCGGGGATGATGCCCGCCTTGATGCATTCCTGCGCCCCGTACACGTCTTTCAGGAAGGCGTTGATCGCGGTGACGCGCTGCTTCAGCCCGCGCTCCAGGAAGCTCCATTCCGGCTTGGTGAGCACCCGCGGGATGATGTCGAACGGAATCAGCCGCTCGGTCGATTCGTTGTCGCCGTAGACCGCGAAGGTGATGCCGATGCGCCGGAACAGCAGCTCCGCCTGGCTGCGCCGGGTGTTGAAGTGCTCGGACGGCGTCGCGTCCAGCCAGGCCCGGAGCTGCCCGTAGGCCTCGCGGACCTCGGCGGCGCTCACCGCCGGGCCATCCAGCCCGGTCATCTCATCGAACGCCACGCCCGCCATACAGGTGCCTCCCAGATACCCCACGCTAGAGGCAAGAGGCGCGCCATGCCAAGCCGGCGCGGTCTCCCGCCACGGGCTGGCTTGAGACAGCCTCAGATCAATTTCAGACCTTTGAGGCTGGCATGTCCCCCCCGGCCGAGGATGATGTGGTCGTGGACGACGATTCCAAGGGGTTCGAGAACCGAGATCACGTCGCGCGTCATGCGCACATCGGCCGCCGAGGGGGCCGGATCGCCCGAGGGATGGTTGTGGGCGAGGATGATCGCGGTGGCCGACAGTTCGAGAGCCCGGCGCGCCACCTCGCGGGGATAGACCGGCGTGTGGTCGACGGTGCCGCGGCCCTGCACCTCGTCGGCGATCAGGTGGTTGCGCTTGTCGAGGAAGAGCACGCGGAACTCCTCGCGCGTGCAGAAGGCCATGGTGGCGCGGCAATAGTCGAGCACGGCCGACCACGACGACAGGAGCGGTCGCTCCAGGATGGCGCCGCGGGCGAGCCGCCGTCCGGCCGCCTCGATCAGCTTGAGATCGGCGATCACGCCGGCGCTGACGCCCTCGACCTCGGAGAGGCGGGCGGGCTCGGCGCCGAGCACCTCCGCGAAGCTGCCGAACCGGCTGACCAGCGCCTTGGCGAGCGGCTTCACGTCCCGCCGCGGGATCGCCCGGAAGAGCACGAGCTCCAGGAGTTCGTAATCGGCGAGCGCGTCGGCACCGCCTTGCGCGAACCGGGCGCGCAGACGCTCGCGGTGGCCGTGATAATGCGGCTCCGCGGGCTCCGGCGCGGCTTCCGCGAGCCCGGGCTCCACGGCGTCGCGCGGCCGGCGGCCCATATCAGGTGCCGGCGGGATTGACGGGCTGGTGCAGGCCTTTGGGCGAGGCCGTGAAGATCTCGACGCCGGTCTCGGTCACGGCGACCGTGTGCTCGAACTGGGCCGAGAGCGAGCGGTCGCGGGTGACCGCGGTCCAGCCGTCTGAGAGCACCTTCACGGCGGGGCGGCCGAGATTGATCATCGGCTCGATGGTGAAGAACTGCCCCGGCTTGAGGGGCACGTCGTAGCTCGCCTCGACATAGTGCAGGATGGTCGGAGCGTCGTGGTAGGTGCGGCCGAGCCCGTGGCCGCAGAAGTCGCGCACCACCGAGCAGCGCTCGGCTTCCGCGAAGGTCTGGATCGCGCGGCCGATATCGTTGGTCGAGCCACCCGGCTTCACCGCGGCCACACCCCGCATCAGGGCCTCGTAGGTGATCTCGCACAGACGCGCCGCCTTGCGCGGCACCTCGCCGACGAAGGCCATCCGGCTCGAATCGCCGTGCCAGCCGTCGAGGATCAGGCAGATGTCGAGGTTGACGATGTCGCCCTCGCGCAGCGGCTTGTCGTTGGGGATGCCGTGGCAGACCACATGGTTGATCGAGGTGCAGATCGACTTCGGATAGCCCCGGTAGAGCAGCGAGGCCGGATAGGCGCCGTGGTCCATCGCGAACTCGTAGGCGAGCCGGTCGAGCGCCTCGGTGGTGACGCCGGGCTGCGTCGCCTCCATCAGGAGGTCGAGCGCCTCGGCGGTGAGCCGCCCGGCCCTGCGCATGCCCGCGAACCCCTCGGGGCCGTGGATCGGCGGTTCCCGCGCGCGGCGCGCCCCCCGCGCGCTGGCTTCATCGTGCTGAGTCATGAAGAGCTGATCTGAAAGACGTCCGCCGCCTATGTACGGCGCGGGGACCGGCGCGCCAAGCGCGCATCGAGCCGGCATCCTCCGTGCGGCCCTCGCCTCGCGGCGACGAGGCTTGCGCCGGGCGCGAGGCTGGCGGCATAAGCGGGGCACGATCGGGATCGGGGCGCGTCGTCAGCGCCGCCGCGAGGAGCAGGGCGCCAGGATGGCTGACAAGGCGGTTCCGCACTTCCACAACGACCTGGGCGTGCCTGTCATCCATGTCGGCGCGCGGGAATTCATGTGCATCGGGGCGAAGCCCCCGTTCGACCACCCGCACGTTTTCCTCGACATGGGTGCCGACAACGAGATCATCTGCCAGTACTGCTCGACGCTCTACCGCTACCGCCCTGGGCTGAAGGCGACGGAATCCGATCCGGCCGCCTGCCTGTGGGAGGACAGCGCCCGGGCGGCGGCGGAGTAGGCGGGGCCGCCCCCCGCCGTGGCCGCCCTCGACATCGCCATCGTCGGCGCCGGGATCGGCGGCCTGACGGCGGCGCTCACCCTGCACGATGCCGGGCATACGGTTCGGGTGATCGAGCGCCGCACCGCCTTCAGCGAGGTCGGCGCCGGGCTCCAGCTCTCGCCGAATGCCAGCCGGGTGCTCGGCGGGCTTGGCCTGTCGGCGGCCCTGCGCCGCGCCGCGACCGAGCCGCCGGGCGTCTGTGTGCGCGATCTGCGCGCCGGGCGCGAGATCGGGGCCGTGGCGCTCGGGCAGGCCGCGCGCGCCCGCTACGGCGCGCCCTATTACGTCATCCACCGGGCCGACCTGCAGACCCTGCTCCTCGACGCGGTGCGGGCCCGGCCGAACATCCGTCTCCTCGTCGGGCGCGACGTGACGGGTCTCGCCGAGACCGCGGATGGCGTGCGCCTGACCTGCGCGGGCGAGGCGCGCGACGAGACGCTCGAGGCCGATCTCGTCATCGGCGCGGACGGATTGCGCTCGCGCCTGCGCGGCCATCTCGACGGCGCCCCCCTGCGCCAGGGCCGGATGGCGGCCTGGCGGGCGATCGTGCCGCGCGACGGCTTGCCGGACGCGATCGCGGGCGAGCGCACCGGTCTCTGGCTCGGTCCTGGCCGCCACGTGGTGCACTACCCGATCCGGGGCGGGCGCGACCTCAACGTCGTGGCGATCGTGCCGGAGCGTCAGGGCGACGAGGATTGGGGTCGGCTCGGCGAGCCGGCCGTGTTGCGCGCCCATTTTCGCGATGCCGCCCCGCCCTTGCGCGACCTGCTCGCGCGGCCCGATTCCTGGCTCGTCTGGTCGCTTGCCGAACGGTCGGTGGCCCGTCCCATCGCCCAGGGCCGCGTCGCCCTCCTCGGCGATGCCGCTCACCCGGTCCTGCCCTTCCTGGCCCAGGGTGCCGCGCTGGCGGTCGAAGATGCGGCCGTCCTCGCCCGCTGCCTCACGGAGGCCGCCGTACCACAGGCCCTCCACCGCTACGCGGCACTGCGGACGGAGCGCGCCCGACGGGTGCAGCGGGCCGCCCGCGCCAATGGGCGCAGCTACCATGCCGGCGCGCTGACCGGCCTTGCCCGCGACCTCGTGATGCGTCGCCTCGGTCCGGACCGGATGCGCGACCGCTACGGCTGGCTCTACGGATGGTCCGCGGACGCCGGATGACGGGCCGCTTGATCTCACAGGCCGCCCCCGCTACCGCTCTGGCCGCGCGGACGTGGCGGAACCGGTAGACGCACGAGACTTAAAATCTTGCGGCCGCAAGGCCGTGCGGGTTCGAGTCCCGCCGTCCGCACCACCGCCCTCGCTTCTTCCAACAGGACAGGGGTGCAGCGCGGCCCTGCGATCGATCCTGCGTTGCACGCCTGCAACAGCCAGCCCGAAACCGCGCAGGCCACACATATGTGGCGGTCCCGGCCTTACTGCCCGCACAATGACTTGGCACCCGTCGCTCGAGCCATCACAGCACGGAGCCGAACAGTGAGTGAGCGTCATCGGTCATCCGAGAATGCGGCGGTCGTCGCCTTTCCGACCCGGGTCTCCGCAGAGCCCGACGAAACCATCGCCTCGGTCATCGAGGTCCTTCAGGACCAGCTCGCCCTGGCGCGCGAGGGCAAGCTGCGCTCGGTCGCGGTGGTCACTGTCTCGGCTGACGGCGAGGCGGTCGGAACGCAGTGGTCGTGCAAGCACACCGACATCACCGGCCTGATCGGCAAGCTCACTGTTCTGACTCACGACCTGATGGCCTCGCGCAAGTAGCGCAGTCTCGCGCGAGCGCTGCCGCATCCTTCGGCATTCGGGCCAGTCAGGCGTCACCTCGACCGTCTGATAAGGTGATGCCACCTGCCGATTGCATTGTTATGCAGCAGGCTGCCCGTGGAGTAGGCAGACTGCAAATGATGCGGTGGCTCGCTAGAGGAGCGTTCCACGCAGGATCAGCAGCGCCACCGAGAAATAGATCACGAGGCCCGTGACATCGACGAGCGTCGCCACGAACGGTGCCGACGCGGTCGCAGGATCGAAACCGACGCGCTGGAGCAGGAACGGCAGCATCGAGCCGGCGAGCGAGCCGAACGTGACGATGCCGACGAGGGCCGCCCCGACCGTCGCCGCGACCAGGGGCCAATGCGTGCCGTAATCGTAGAGCCCCGTCTCCTGCCAGATCGCGATGCGCGCCACCGCGATCAGCCCCAGGATCGAGCCGAGCACGATGCCGGTGGGAAATTCGCGCAGCGCCACCTTCCACCAGTCACGCAGGCGGATCTGCTGCAGCGCGAGCGCGCGGATCAGCAGCGAGGTCGCCTGAGAGCCAGAATTGCCCCCCGAACTCATGATCAGGGGGATGAAGAGCGTCAGGACGATCGCCTTCTCGAGTTCGCCCTCGAAGCCCTGCATGGCGGAGGCCGTCAGCATCTCGGAGAGGAACAGGGCGCAGAGCCAGCCCGCGCGCTTGCGGATCATCGTGAGGAAGCCGATGTCCATATAGGGCTCGGGCAGCGCCTCCATGCCGCCGAAGCGCTGCACGTCCTGCGTCTGCTTCGCCACCATCGCGTCGATCATGTCGTCGACGGTGACGATCCCGATCACATGGCCGACCGCATCGATGACCGGCAGGGCCAGCAGATCGTATTTCGAGATGAGCCGTGCCGCCTCCTCGCGGCTCGCAGTCGGAGAGACGGCCAGCGGGCGCCGCCCGGGTGCCACCGAGAGCACGTTATCCTCCGGATCGCCCGAGATCAGCCGACGCAGGGGGACGGCCTTGGTCAGCGCTCGGGTGCGCGGGTCGAGCACGAAGATCGCGTAGATGGTCTCGCGGGTCTTCTCGACCTGCCGGACGTGGTCGAGGGTCTGCGCCACCGTCCAGTTCGCCGGCACGGTGACGAACTCGGTCGTCATCAGCGAGCCGACCGTCTCCTCACCGTAGCCGATAAGGCGGTCGACGGCGCCTAACGTCTCGGCATCGAGACGCGCGCGCAGATCCGAGCGGCCGGGCTCCTCGATCTCGCGGAAGATGTCGGTGACCCGGTCGGCCGACATCCCCGAGAGGTAGCCCGCGACGCGGTCGCGCGGCAGCATCTCGATGATGTCGGCGGCGCAGTCGAGTTCGGGCTGGTCGAGCACCTCGACCGCGCGCTCGTGCGGCAGGCCGAGCAGGATTGCGGCGGCGACCTCGGGCGCCTCCTCGTTGAGGGCTTCCACGATGTCCGGCGCGCGCTCGTCCGACAGGCGCGCGGCGAGCACGGAGGGATCGACCCGGGTGTCGAAGGGGGCGCTCTCGTTCATCGGCCTCGCCTCGTCTTCGAGGCAACGGCTCCCGCGCGTCCGGCCGAGCCCGGGCGCGCGGCGTCCCCGCACAGGGTCTCAGGCGGGTGGGCGCGTCACGGGTCTCGGCAGAATCGGTCGGTCGGGTCCGTCGCTCGGCATCGCTGGAATGGGTTCAGGCATCGCCGGCCTCGACCGGCGCGCGACCCGTTGCGCCTCGGCGCCTGAGCCGTCAAGCGGACGCGCGGCCTGCGCGCGTTGAAATCCTCGCGCATCGGCACCATATCGTTGATCTCGCAGGCGATTCGGCTCCAGAGCCCAGTCCGCGCCAGCGCGGCGGGCTCCTGTGAGAAATATAAGTCTAGGGCCCGCTTGTATTGCGCCCAACGCATCGCCTATCTTCTGCCCATCGACAGAGGAGAAACGCCATGACCTGGTCTGCCCCGATCGTTCAGGAAGTCTGCGTCGGCATGGAAGTCACCAGCTACGAGTCGGCTGAGATCGACACCTTCAACTGAGCGGAAGCGGTCGCAAGGCCGGCTGAACTTTCCTTCCTAGTCACATCATATCAGGAGAAACGCCATGAAGTGGTCCGCCCCCATCGTCCAGGAAGTCTGCGTCGGCATGGAAGTCACCAGCTACGAGTCGGCTGAGATCGACACCTTCAACTGAGCCGACGGTCGCTTCCGCGACCTGACCGGGCGCCGCTTCGTGAGAGGCGGCGCCTTTTTCATGCGCCGGGCGATCCGCCCCAACGCGAGAGGGCCGGACCGCTCCATGGCGGTCCGGCCCTCTCGCGTTGGGACATCGCGTTTCACTCAGAGGCGGTAGCGGATCTGATCGGTCCAGAAGCGCTCGAGGCGGCCGAGCGCTTGGTTCAGCCGGCCGAAATCGTCCTCGGAGATGCCGCCGATCGGCGCGATGGTCCGGGCGTGCTTGTCGTAGAGGCCCTGGATGATGTTGTGCACGTCCCGGCCCTTGTCGGTCAGGCTGATCCGCACCGAGCGGCGGTCGGTCTTCGAGCGGGCGTGGTGGAGATAGCCCGCCTCGACCAGCTTCTTCACGTTGTACGAGACGTTGGAGCCGAGATAGTAGCCCTTGGTGCGCAGCTCACTCGCCGTCAGCTCCTTGTCGCCGATGTTGTAGAGCAGCAGAGCCTGGACGCTGTTGACGTCCTCGCGGCCGCGGCGCTCGAACTCGTCCTTGATCACGTCGAGCAGGCGGCGGTGCAGCCGCTCCACGAGGTGCAGGGCCTCGAGATAGGGGGTCGCGATCGGGGCGGCCTCGGGAGCGGTGGCGGCCGGGACGACCTTCGTTGCCTGGGACTTCATCGTGTGCCTCGCCTGATTCTTCGTCTCGGTCACCGTTGTCGGCGCCGCTTATGAGACGAAGCTACGGGGCGGGAATGAAAAGCGTTTTAAGCGACAGGATGAATTCGCGATTTACCTCTGTCGGTAAATGCAAAATGAAACGAACGCGACAACCTTCTGTTTACCGCAGCTCGCGCGCCGCAAACCAAGACAACAAGAAGTAAATCAGCACAATACTCACCTCGGCCGCGATGATCGGCATCTGCGTCGGCACGAGCTGGGGAACCACGAGCGCGAGCGTCACCGCGGAGGTCACCGCGAGCAGCCAGAGCACGCCGCCCCAGGCGCTGGTGAGCCAGAGGCCGACCGCGGCGGTGGCGTCGATCACCGCGAAGTAGACGAGCGCCGCTTGCCGCCCGAAGGGCTCGCTCTCGAAGGGCCGCGCGCTCGGCAGCGCGTCGAGGATGGTCATCCAGGACAGAACGCTCTTGGCGAGCCAGGCGAGCGCGGTGAGGCGCATCAGCCAGATCAGGGCCGTGTCCCAGTTGGTCTTCGATCCCTGCGCGTTCCGCTCGATGCGGTCGCCGGTCATGCCCCCATCTCGCATCGCGTCGCGACGCCTCTTCACGTCGGAGTCCGGACGTGGACCGGGCAGCGCCGCGCGCGAGGCCGCGACGACGTCGCGCTCCGCCGCCCCTCGAATCGAATTCCGTCCCGTCCCGGATGCGGCTGGCTCACGCGATCTCCCTCATGCCGGCCGGTTAGATGCCGCCGGGCAGGGTCGCGTCAACCGCAACACGCCGGGCGTCGCCCATCGGCGGTGGATGTGCTAGGCCCCGGCCTTTCAACGCGTCCGGTGATCCTGAGCTGATGCCCTCCGATACGCCCGAGCCCCGCCCGCTCGCCGTCGAGGCGGCCCGCGCCACGGCCTGCGAAGGCCTCTCCATCACGCAGCGCCCGCGCCGCAACCGCAAGGCGGCCTGGTCGCGCCGTCTGATGCGCGAGCACACGCTCACCGTGGACGACCTGATCTGGCCGCTCTTCGTCATCGAGGGCGAGGGCCGGCGCGAGCCGATCGCCTCGATGCCGGGGGTCGAGCGCCTGAGCGTAGACGAGGTGGTGCGCGACGCCGAGAAGGCCGCCCGCCTCGGCATCCCGGCCATCTCCTTCTTCCCCTATACCGAGGCGGCCCTGCGCGATCCCGAGGGCTCCGAGGCCCTGAACCGCGACAATCTGGTCTGCCGGGCCGTCCGGGCCGTGAAGCGGGCCGTGCCCGAGATCGGCGTGATGACGGATGTCGCCCTCGATCCCTATACGAGCCACGGGCATGACGGGCTCCTGCAGGACGGGGCGATCCTCAACGACGAGACCGTGGCCCTGCTGGTGGAGCAGAGCCTGATCCAGGCCGAGGCAGGCACCGACATCATCGCTCCCTCCGACATGATGGACGGACGCGTCGGGGCGATCCGCACCGGCCTCGACCGGGCGGGCTTTCGCGACGTCCAGATCATGGCCTACGCGGCCAAGTACGCCAGCGCCTTCTACGGGCCGTTCCGCGACGCGATCGGCACCAAGGCGGCGCTCGTCGGCGACAAGCGCACCTACCAGATGGATCCGGGCAATTCCGACGAGGCCCTGCGCGAGGTCGCTCTCGACCTCGCCGAGGGCGCCGACTCCGTCATGGTGAAGCCGGGCCTGCCCTATCTCGACATCATCCGCCGGGTGAAGGACGAGTTCGGCGTTCCGACCTTCGCCTATCAGGTGTCCGGCGAGTACGCGATGCTGGAGGGCGCGGCCCGCAATGGCTGGATCGACGGCGAGCGGGCGATGCTGGAGAGCCTGCTCTCCTTCAAGCGGGCCGGCGCGGACGGCGTGCTGACCTATTACGCGCCCCGCGTGGCCGAGCACCTGCGCGCCGGGGCGTGAGCCGGAAAGCCCGCCGCTGGGTGGTGGCCGGGGGAGCGCTCGTCGGATTCTTCGGCGGCCTGGCCGCCTGCGAGAACACGGTACAGCGCCAGCGCGCCGCGATCTGCCGACGCGCGCTTCCCGCCATCGCCGAGACGGAGACGCCCCTGCGTCTCCTGCGGGCCGGCACCGGCTCATCCGCCGACACCATCCGGGTGGACTATCTCGCCGGCCGCCGCCAGCACTGGGCCCTGTGCCGCTTCGGGATGGGAACCGAGCTCGTCGGCGTCAGCACCGACCGCACGAACCTGACCGGCGCCTCGCTCTACATGCTGAAGCGCTTCTACCTCGATACGCCCGACGCGGCGGAGGCCGATCCGGCAGCGCCTTGAGGGGAGCACTCCGGGACAGGCTTCTTGCACGGCCTGCGGAGCGACATCTTGAGCCGGTGCGGTGCGGTCCCCACCTTGTGCGCGACGACCTTTGCCGCACGAGGAGCGGTCCCATGCAGAGCCCCCGCCCCGGATACGCCGAGCGCTTCGACGCCCCCGGCTACCTGCCGCCCGTGCCCGTCCCCCTGGCGCGCGGGAGCCTGGGCGGCCGTTTCATGGCCTACCTGCTCGACATCGTCTTCATCTTCGGCTTCTCGATCCTGCTCTGGCTGGCAATCGCCTTCATCGGTCTCGTCACCTTCGGGCTCGGCTGGACCCTGTTCGCTGTGCTGCCGGCGAGCGGCATCCTCTACAGCGCGATCACGGTCGGCGGACATCGCCAGAGCACGCTGGGCATGCGCATGATGGGCCTGCGCGTGGTCGCACCCGAGAGCGGTCGCCCCGTCGACCTGCTGACGGCCGCCGTGCACGCGCTCCTGTTCTACGTCGCCCTCTCGACCTTCCTGCTCTGGTTCGTCGACATGGTGTTCGGGTTGATGCGCAGCGACCGGCGCCTCGGCCATGATCTTCTGCTCGGCCTCGCCGTCGTGCGGGCGGCGTGATGCCCAGCCCGAGAGGCCTCCGCTCGTCGCCCACCCGGCGGCGGCCCTCGGCCGCGGAGCGGGATTAAACCAGGGGTTGCACCAAAAATGTTTGCCGCGACGCTCATCCGCCCCATTGAGCGGCGCCGCCGCGGCGCTACACTCGAAGCTTAGCCCGGTTCCGCTGAGCCGGCTGAGGCGACCGACGAGCGTGACGAGCCACCCGCGCGACACTCCGCAATTCTATCTCACGGCCCCCTCCCCCTGTCCCTATCTGCCGGGCCAGGAGGAACGGAAGGTCTTCACACACCTCGTCGGGCGGCGTGCCCGCGATCTCAACGAGATCCTGACACAGGGCGGCTTCCGCCGCTCGCAGACCATCGCCTACCGCCCGGCCTGCGAGACCTGCCGGGCCTGCGTCTCGGTGCGGGTGGTGGTCGACGAGTTCGAGCCCTCGGCAAGCCAGCGCCGCATCGTCGCCCGCAACGACGACCTCGTCGGCACCGCCGAGCCGAACCGGCCGGCCTCGGAGCAGTACGCCCTGTTCCGGCGCTATCTCGACGCTCGCCACGGCGATGGCGGCATGGTCGACATGACCGTGCTCGACTACGCCATGATGATCGAGGACAGCCACGTCGACACCCATCTCGTGGCCTATCGCCGCCGCGGTCCCGACACCGCGATCCACGGCCGCGGCATCGGAGATCCGGTCGCCTTCTGCCTGACCGACGTGCTCGCGGACGGCCTGTCGATGGTCTACTCGTTCTACGATCCCGAGGCGCAGGCCCGCTCCCTCGGGACCTTCATGATCCTGGACCATATTCGCCGGGCGAAGACCCTGGGGCTGCCGTATCTGTATCTCGGCTATTGGGTCGAGGGCTCGCGCAAGATGGACTACAAGGCGAAGTTCCGTCCGCAGCAGCGGCTGATGGGCCAGGGCTGGGTGCGCGTGCCCTGACCGACCTCGCGCGGGCGGATCGCCGCGCGAACCGCCCGGAGGGGCGCCCTGCCCTCGTTGTGGTGCCTGCGCTCCCCGCGGTAGGATGTGGGCTGGGCCAGACGGGGAGCGGGCGGTTGGACGAGGGGGCCTGGACGGAGGGCGAGAACGGCCCTGACGCGGGCAGGCCAACCGGCGCGTCCGAGGTCGCCGTCATCACCCTCGATCGCGACGGGCGCGTCACGGGCTGGAACCGGGACGCGGCGTCCGCGCCCATCGATCCGACGGTGATCGGTCGTCCGCTCGCGGATTTCCTGCCTCCCGAGGACGTGGCCGCAGGCAAGCCCGCCCGGATCTTGGAACGCGCCCGCGAGACCGGATTCTACGAGGAGCGCGGGATGCGCCTGGGGCTGAGCGGCGAGCCCGATCTCGCGCGGGTGCTGGTCGTGCCACTGCGCGATGCCTCGGGCGTGCTCGCCGGCTACACCACGGTGGTCTGGCCGCTCTCGGATCTCCTGGCCGCCGAGGAAGCGCTGCGGGCGCGAGAAGCGCATCTGCGCTCGATCCTCGAGACCGTGCCCGACGCCATGGTCGTCATCGACGAGCAGGCTCGGATCAAATCCTTCAGCGCCGCCGCCGTACGCCAGTTCGGCTACACGGAAGCGGAGGTGACGGGGCGCAACGTCAGTCTCCTGATGCCCGAGCCCTACCGCACCCAGCACGACGCCTACATGGCCCGCTACCGCAAAACGGGCGAGCGCCGGATCATCGGCATCGGCCGGGTCGTCGTCGGCCAGCGCAAGGACGGTTCGACCTTCCCGATGGAATTGTCGGTGGGCGAGATGCGCTCCGGCGGCGTGCGCTACTTCACCGGCTTCATCCGCGACCTGACCGAACGGAACCTGACCGAGAGGCGCCTGCAGCAGCTCCAGTCCGAGCTGGTCCACATGTCCCGCTTCACCGCCCTCGGGGAGATGGCCTCGACGCTGGCCCACGAGATCAACCAGCCGCTCACCGCGATCGCCAGCTACCTCAAGGGCTGCCGACGCATCCTCGGTCGCATGGAAGGGGCAGAGGTGCCGCTCCTGACCGATGCCGTGAACCAAGCCGCCGAACAGGCGCTGCGCGCGGGACAAGTGATCCGGCACCTGCGCGAATTCGTGGCGCGCGGCGAGAGCGAGCGGCACATCGAAGGCCTGCCCAAGCTGGTGGAGGAGGCCAGCGCGCTTGCCCTGGTCGGCGCCAAGGAGAAGGGCGTGCGCGTGCATTTCGATCTCGACCCGGAGGCGGGCCTCGTGCTTGCCGACCGGATCCAGGTCCAGCAGGTCCTGCTCAACCTGATGCGCAACGCCATCGAGGCGATGCAGGGGACGGAGCGGCGCGACCTCGTCGTCGCGACGAAGCCCCTGCCCGCCGAGGGGCTGATCGCGGTGCACGTATCCGATACCGGAAGCGGTATCGCGCCCGAGATCGCGTCCCAGCTCTTTCAGCCCTTCGTGACGACGAAGCCGCATGGGATGGGTGTCGGCCTCTCGATCTGCCGCACCATCGTTGAGTCGCATGGCGGCAGGATCTGGCTGGAACCGCGGGCGGGCGGCGGGACTGAGTTCCGGTTCACGCTGCGGGCGGTTGACCGGAAGGAGCTGGCCGATGTCGGGTGAGGCGGTGGTGCATGTCGTGGACGACGACGCCGCGGTGCGCCGGGCGCTCGGCTTCCTCATCGCCTCGGACGGGCTGCCGGTGCGGCTGCACGAATCGGCGCTCGCCTTCTTGGACGCCGTCCCCGAGGCGGCGGGCTGTATCGTCACCGATGTGCGCATGCCGGGCCTCGACGGCATCGCCTTCCTGCGCCGCCTGCGCGAGCGCGGCAACGCGCCCCCGGTGATCGTGATGACCGGCCACGCCGATGTGCCGATGGCGGTCGAAGCCATGAAGCAGGGGGCCGTGGACTTCATCGAGAAGCCCTTCGATGACGAGATCTTTCTCGCCGCGGTGCGGGCCGCCCTCGACTGCGCGGGCCGCGCCGCCGCGCAGGGTGCGCTCGCCGCCGCCGTGCGCACCCGCCGCGCCTCCCTCACCGAGCGGGAGCGTCAGGTCCTCGACGGGCTCGTGGCGGGCAAGGCCAACAAGGTGATCGGACTCGACCTCGGCATCAGCCCGCGCACGGTGGAGATCTATCGCGCCAACGTGATGACCAAGATGCAGGCGGAGAGCCTCTCCGAGCTGGTGCGGATGGCGATCTCGGTCGCTCAGCCCTGACGGCGCTTGCGCCAGATCAAGGCGCCGCCGCGACGGCGGCCCTAGCGTGAGAGCCCTGCCCGATGCCGCTGGATCGGGACATGCCCCTCAGTCCATGCTCTGACGCGCTCGTTGTCACCGAAGCGGGATCCCCGTCGGCGGCGGGCGCGTCGAGCATCCGATGCAGCCCAGAGCCGCCATGCCCGCGCCGCCGGGACCCGTCCTCGTGGTCGATGACGACGAGGCGGTCCGCGCCTCCCTCAAGTTCCTGCTGGAACTCGAAGGCCTCGACGTGCGCCTCTTCCGGGACGGTGCCGGGCTCCTCCAGGAAGCGCTGCCCGAGCGCGGCTGCCTGGTGGTCGACTACCACATGCCGGGCCTGAACGGCCTGGAACTCGTCGCCCACCTGCGCGGCCGGAAGATCGGCCTGCCCGCCCTCCTGATCACCGGGCGCGGGACCGACGATCTCCGGGCGCGCGCCGCACAGGCGGGCTTCCACGCGGTGCTGGAGAAGCCTTTCCACGAGGCCTCGCTCATCGAGGGGATCCAGGCGGCTCTCGCTGCGGGGCGATGACGGGTCTTCGTCCGCCTCGGGACGGTCCTACGCAGAATCCCTTAGCGATCGGCCGGAATGGAGCGGGTGCCCGGTGAAGCGTAGCCAGGTTCGCGAGGTCGCCGACCTCGTCCGACCCTCCGAGGCTCCCATGCAGATCGCCCTCGCCCCTGCTCCGTACGCCTCCGGCACGCCGAGCCTGCGGATCGGGACCACCCCGCATCCGGAGACGCAGCGCAGCTTCGGCGCAGGCGAGGAGATCTTCGCAGAAGGCGACCGCGCCCGCTTCTTCTACCGAGTCGTCTCGGGCACCGTCCGCACCTGCCGGATCCTGCCGGACGGCCGGCGCCAGATCGACGCCTTTCACCTGGCCGGCGACATCTTCGGGGTCGAGGCGGGCACCGAGCACCGCTTCGGGGCCGAGGCCGTGGGTGAGGTCCGAGTGATCGCCTACCGCCGCGAGCGCATGCTGCTGACCGGCGACGATGGCGCCCTCGCCCAGGAAGTCGCCGCCGCGACGCTGCGCGCGCTGGCCCGCGCGCAGGAGCAGA
This sequence comes from Methylobacterium symbioticum, assembly GCF_902141845.1. Taxonomy (GTDB): domain Bacteria; phylum Pseudomonadota; class Alphaproteobacteria; order Rhizobiales; family Beijerinckiaceae; genus Methylobacterium; species Methylobacterium symbioticum. The sequence continues at coordinate 75,494 of NZ_CABFPH010000001.1, forward strand.
TGATGCGGCTCGGCCGAAAATCCGCCCGCGAGCGAATCGCGAGCTTCCTCCTCGACCTGGCCGATCGGATGACGGACGGGATGGCCGGCTCCCTACGGCTGCCGATGTCACGCACCGACATCGCCGATCATCTCGGCCTCACGGTCGAGAGCGTGTCGCGCTGCGTGACGCAGCTCGAGCGCGATGGCCTCATCGCGCTCTCCCCCGACCGTCACTCGGTCCGCCTGCGCGACCGGGCGGCCCTCCGCCATCTCGACGCCTGAGCCGCTCCCCGGCGGCGAGCGCCTTGCTCTCGATCAAGGCGCCGCAGGTCCGATGGCAGCCGTATCGGGCGGTCCACAGATCAGGACTGCGCGCCATGCTGAAATTCCTCGTCCGGTTCTACAAGCGCGTCTCCGACGACACCGGCCACGAGCACGACATCCTCCAGCGGCAGACGCTGGTCTGTGCCCGATCCGAAGTCTCCGCCCTCTACGAGGCCAAGGCGCGGTTCTGCGAGACCCTGCAGATCAGCGACTGGCGTCTGCGCGCCGATTCCTGCGAAATCGTCGACGTCACCAGCCTTGCCGCCTGAGGACGCCGCGCGCCGGGCCTCCGATCCGGCGCCGTTCGGGAACCGAAGCCGCCTCGTGCGGACTCCTCTCCCGGAACCTCCGTCCAGACGGCTCATGAGCACGGATCTCGGCCTCGACACCCTCCTCGTCCGCCTCGCCCTCAGCCTCGCTGCGGGGGCGCTGCTCGGCTGGAACCGGGAGGAACTCGGCCACCCCGCCGGCCTGCGCACGATGGTGCTGATCTGCCTCGCCGCCTGCACGGCGATGCTGCTCGCCAACTGGCTTCTGGCGCATACGGTCACGCCCGACACGACCGTGCTGCGCCTCGACCTGATGCGCCTCGCGCAAGGGGTGCTCGCAGGGATCGGCTTCATCGGCGCCGGCACGATCCTGAAGCAGGGCAACATCGTGCGCGGCGTCACCACCGCCGCGGCGGTCTGGCTCGCCACGGTGGTCGGGCTGTGCTTCGGCGCGGGCGCCTGGCCCCTGGGCACGGCCGCGACGGTGGGCGGGCTTCTGGTGCTGCAGGGCCTGAAATGGGTCGAGACGATCCTGCGCCGCCGCAGCTACGGCAGCGTCACGGTCGAGTTCGACGCGGGCCGGACCTCGCACGCGGCCATCCTGGCCGTGCTCGAGGCGCACGGCCTCGGCCTGAGTTCCGTGACCATCGAGCAGGCCGGCAGCACGGGGCGCGTGATCGGCCTCGGCGCCCACCGGGCCCGCGGATCGGCCTGGTCGCTTGCCTTGCTCGCCGCCCTGCATGAAACGCCGGGCGTGGAGCGCGTCGTCTGGGAGGAGGCGGCCTGAGACCCGGTTTCGCGGGCCGGATCTCGCGATCCGCCTCAGCCCCGCCGGATCAGGCCGCCATGCTGCGCGAGGCGTCGCGGACCTGGTGGGTCGCGGTCTCGATCGACTGGGTCGAGGCGGCGATGGTCCCAATGCTTTGGCTGATCTCGGAGACGGCGCTCGTCATCGCCTGCATGTTGGCCGACATCTCCTGGGCCACGGCCGCCTGCTGCTCGACAGAAGCGGAGATCGCGGCCGAGATCTCGTTCACCTGCCCGATCGTCTCGGCGATGCCGGCGATCGCCGCCGCCGCCTCGTTGGCGGCCGACTGGGTGGCGCTGATCTGGTTGCTGATGTTCTCGGTCGCCTTGGTGGTCTGGCTCGCAAGATCCTTCACCTCGGCCGCGACCACGGCGAAGCCCTTGCCGGCCTCGCCCGCGCGGGCCGCCTCGATCGTGGCGTTGAGGGCGAGCAGGTTGGTCTGCGCGGCGATGCGGTCGATCAGCTCGACCACCTCGCCGATGCGCTGGGCTGCCGCGGCGAGCCCGCCGACCACCGTCGAGGTGGCGGTGGCCTGATCCACCGCGCGGCGGGTGATCTGCAGGGCGCGGGCGACCTGGGCGCTGATCTCGCCGACCGAGGCCGCGAGCTCCTCCGCACCCGCGGCGACCCCCTGCACATTGCCCGAAGCCTGCTGCGAGGCGCTCGCGGCACTCGTCGTCTGTTGCGAGGCCTGCGAGACCGAGTTCGCGATGTCGTCAAGGTCGCGGTCGACGCCGCGCTGCAGCTCGAGGCGCCGGTGCCGATCCTCGACCGCCGGCGTGATGTCGGTGGCGAACTTGACGACCTTCACGAGCCGACCGGCCGCGTCGCGCACGGGATTGTAGGTCGCTTGGATCCAAACGGCACGGCCGCCCTTGCCGATGCGCTTGTACTCGGCCTGCTGGAACTCGCCCTTCCGCAGCGCCTCCCAGAAGGCGCGGTAGGCCGGCGTCTCGCGCTCCGCCGGATCGACGAACAGGGAGTGGTGCTTGCCTTGCACCTCGGCGAGGCCGTAGCCGACGACAGCGAGGAAATTCGCGTTGGCGGTGATCACGGTCCCATCGAGTTCGAACTCGATGATGCCCTGCGAGCGGTCGAGGGCCTGCAGCTTGCCCTCGAAATCCGCATTGCGCAGCTTCTGCTCGGTCACGTCCGTCGCGCATTTCAGCACGCCGTAGGGCTTTCCGGACCGGTCGAGCAGCGGGTTGTAGCTGCCCTGGATCCAGACCTCGCGGCCGCCTTTGCCGATGCGCCGGAACTCGGCGATCTGCGCCTCGCCTCGGCGGAGTGCGTCCCAGAAGGCGCGGTAGGCCGGGGTCTCCCGCTCGGCGGCGTCGACGAACAGGCTGTGATGCTGGCCCTTGATCTCGTCGAGCCGGTAGCCCAACGCCTGCAGGAAGTTCGCGTTCGCGTCCAGGATGCGGCCTTGCAGATCGAACTCGATCACGGCCTGCGCTGCCCCGATCGCCTTGAGCTTGGCTCGCTCACTGTTGGCGCCGAACATCATGGCTGTTTCACCTCATCTCGCGGCTCAGGCGCCGCCGTGAGGCATGTTCATAATTGACGATTCCTGACGGTTTCTGAATTCAAACCGGATCCGGAGAAATTTTTGCGCTCCGTTTCAATCACAATTGATCATTTCGGAGCGAACGACGCGTCTGGCGGGCGAAAAATAGGAATTTACATGCCCGTGCCCAGTCAATAAAGATCGGGCACGACGCCAATTCATGGTTGCATCGCGAAGTAGATGCACGCCCTCGCCGAAGATAGCCTACGGCGCGGCCTGCACCGGATGCTGCGCGTCGAGCGTGACATCCGCGCTCGGGCGCGTCTCGGCGACCGCCTCGGCGCGGCGGATATCCGGCGAGGTCGCCTCGGCCACGAAGGCCGCGAGCGCCTCGGCCAGCGGCAGGGTCTGGGTCTTCTGGCTGCCGAGCCGGCGGATCGAGACGGTGCGCTCCTCGGCCTCGCGCCGCCCCAGCGCCAGGAGCACCGGGACCTTGGCCAGGGAGTGCTCACGGACCTTGTAGTTGATCTTCTCGTTGCGCAGGTCCGCCTCGACGCGCAGGCCCGCGCGGCTGAGCGTGCGCACCACCTCCTCGGCATAGGGGTCGGCCTCGCCGGTAATCGTCGCGACGACGACCTGAACGGGCGCGAGCCAGAGCGGGAAATGCCCGGCGAAATGCTCGATCAGGATGCCGGTGAAGCGCTCCATCGAGCCGCAGATGGCGCGGTGGACCATGACCGGCGGCTTCTTCTGGCTGTCGGCATCGACGTAGAAGGCGCCGAACCGTTCCGGCAGGTTGAAGTCCACCTGCGTCGTGCCGCACTGCCAGTCGCGGCCGATGGCGTCGCGCAGGACGTACTCGAACTTCGGCCCGTAGAAGGCGCCCTCCCCCGGATTGACCGCGGTCTTGATGCGCCCGCCCGACTGCGCCTCGATCTCTCCGAGCACGCGCGTCATCACCGCCTCGGCATGGTCCCAGAGCGCATCCGAGCCGACGCGCTTCTCAGGGCGCGTCGAGAGCTTCACCACGATCTCGTCGAAGCCGAAATCGGCGTAGGTCGAGAGGATCAGGTCGTTGATCTTCAGACACTCGTCGGCGAGCTGGTCCTCGGTGCAGAAGATATGGGCGTCGTCCTGGGTGAAGCCGCGCACGCGCATCAGCCCGTGCATGGCGCCCGATGGCTCGTAGCGGTGCACGACGCCGAACTCGGCCATGCGCAGGGGCAGGTCACGGTAGGACTTCAGCCCGTGCTTGAAGATCTGAACGTGGCCCGGGCAGTTCATCGGCTTGAGCGCGAACCAGCGCTTGTCCTCGGCCTCCTCGCCGGCGGATTGGGCCGCGAACATGTTCTCGCGATACCAGCCCCAGTGGCCGGAGGTCTCCCACAGGGCCTTGTCGAGGATCTGCGGCGCGTTCACCTCGGCGTAGTCCTGCCTCAGGCGGCGGCGCATATAGGCGATCAGCTCCTGGAAGATCGTCCAGCCCTTGGCGTGCCAGAACACCACGCCGGGCCCCTCCTCCTGGAAGTGGAAGAGATCCATCTCGCGGCCGAGGCGACGGTGGTCGCGGCGCTCGGCCTCCTCCAGGCGGTGGAGATAGGCGTCGAGATCCTCCTTCGTGGCCCAGGCGGTCCCGTAGATGCGCGTCAGCATCGGGTTGTTGGAATCGCCCCGCCAATAGGCGCCCGCGACCTTCATCAGCTTGAAGGCGGTGCCGACCTTGCCCGTCGAGGTCATGTGCGGACCGCGGCACAGGTCGAACCACGCGCCCTGCCGGTAGATCTTCAGGTCCTCACCGGGAGGGATGGCGTCGACCAGCTCGACCTTGTAGCCCTCGCCCTTGTCGGCGAAGAGCTGCCGGACCTCGTCGCGCTTCCAGACCTCCTTGGTGAAAGGCGCGTCACGCGCGATGATCTCGCGCATCTTCGCCTCGATCTTGGGGAAGTCCTCGGGCGTGAAGGGCTCGGGACGCGCGAAATCGTAGTAGAACCCGTTCTCGATCACGGGACCGATCGTCACCTGCGTGTCGGGCCACAGCTCCTGCACGGCCTCGGCCAGCACGTGGGCGCAATCGTGCCGGATCAGCTCGAGCGCGCGCGGGTCCGTGCGGTCGAGGAACTCGATCCGGACGTCGTGCTCGATCCGGTCGTCGAGATCGGCGACCACGCCGTCGAGAGCCATGGCGACAGTGCGCTTGGCGAGCGACTTGGCGATGCCCTCGACCACGGTACGGCCAGTCACCGCCGCGTCGTAGGCGCGCGTGTTGCCGTCGGGGAACGTCAGGATGGGCATCGTCTGGGGTCTCCTGGCTCACTCCTGCGAACGCGGCAGGTAAGCGGGGGATCTGGGCTCCCGCGCCCGGCGCGGGAGCGGCCGTTTAGACCGATTTTCGTTCGGAAGAAACGGCCGGCGCGCTCACGCCCGCCTCACGCCTTCTTGCGCAGGCGGCTCGCGAAGAAGCCGTCGAGTCCGCCGCGCACATCCGTGCCGCCGCCGAGATGGCAGGGGAGCGTCCGCAGATCACCGTTGGCGTCGATCAGCTCGGACAGGCCGCCGACCTCGGCGGGTTCGACCGGCACCCGTTCGAAGGCCGGATAGGCCGCGAGGAAGTCCGAGATCTGGCGCTCGCCCTCCTGCGGCTCCAGCGAGCAGGTGCAGTAGACGAGCCGACCGCCGGGCTTCACGAGCGCGGCGGCCTTGTCGAGGAGCTTGGCCTGCAGGATCGTGAGCCGGGTGATGTCCTGCGGCGCCTTGGTCCAGGCCACGTCCGGGTGGCGCCGGATGGTGCCGGTGGCCGAGCAGGGTGCATCGAGGAGCACGGCGTCGAATTCACCCGCGCGGTCGAGGCTCAGCGCATCTCCGGTCACGATCTCGGCGGTTAGGCCGAGGCGGTCGAGGTTGCGCTGCAAGCGCTCCAGGCGCGGAGCGGAGCGGTCGATCGCCGTCACCTGAGCACCCGCGGCGGCGAGCTGCGCGGTCTTGCCCCCCGGTGCGGCACAGAGATCGGCGACGCGCTCGCCGGGCCGCGCCTCGAGAAGCCGGGCGGGGAGAGCGGCGGCGGCGTCCTGGACCCACCACGCGCCGGCTTCAAACCCGTCGAGGCTCGGCACGGGCGCGGTCTCGGCCGGCAGGCGAAGCGAGCCGGTCGGTAGCAGCGCCGCCCCGAGCCGGGCGGCCCAGAGCTCCGGATCGGCCTTCACGGTGATGTCGACGGTGGCGCCCGCGAGATGCGCCCGGGCGATGGCCTCGGCGCGCTCCGGCCCGTAGGTCTCCTGCCAGTGCTCGGCCAGCCAGTCTGGCGCCCCGTCGGCGAGGGGGGCAGTTCCGGCGAGGATCTCGTCCCGCTCGCGGGCGATCCGGCGCAGCACCGCGTTGACGAGCCCGGCCAGATGCTGCGTGCGCTGGTCGGCCTTGGCGAGTCGCACGGCGAGATCGACCGCAGCGTGGTCGGGCACTGCGAGGTCGAGGATCTGGGCCGCACCCGTCGCGAGCAGGGCCAGCAGCACCGGCTGATGCTCGGGCAGGCCGCGCTCGAGCCGCGCGTCTAGGGTGCGCCGGATCAGGCCGAGACGGCGGAACGTGGTGGTGGCGATGGCCCGCGCAAGGCCGGCATCGGCGGGGGCGAGGCTGCGGACATGCTGGGCCAGCGCGTCCTCAAGGGCGAGCGCCCGGTTCTGCCCGAGCAGCTCGGCGACGGCGCGGGCGGCGGCGGCGCGGGCGGGCAGCCCGGCCGCCTCTGGGAGCGCCGCGTCCTGCGCGGGGTCGGCTTTGCGTCCGTTGCGGGGCGTCCGTCTCAATGCCACTTTAATCGATCACTTTCCTGGATGTCCGGTCCGGCTGTGCCGGCCCTTGCCCTTTCATCCGAGCGAGCCCGATGCAAGACGAAACACCGAAGGATCCGGAATCGACCCCGCGCGCGCTCAGCCCCGCAGCCCGGCGCGCACTGGCGGAAGCCGCCGAGCGCCGCGCCGCGGTCGATGCGCGCGCGGCCGAGATCGCGGCCAAGCCTGAGCACCAGGGCCGCGGCGGCCTGGAGCCGGTGCGTTACCAGGACTGGGAGGTGAAAGGCCTCGCTGTCGACTTCTGATCCCTGTCGGCAGACCCGAGGCGGCGACGCCCGCGGTTCCGCCGAGCCGGATTGTCATCCCGCGGTGAATCCTGCAGGCTCGTGCCGCCGCGCGACCGACGGATGCCAGCCCGGACCGCGCTGGCTTCGGAGGGAACCGCTCCATGAGCGACGCACGCAAGGATCGCGCCGGCCTCGCGAGCCCGCACCGGCGGCGCCTCCTCGGACAGGGCGCGGCCCTCGTCGGTGGCGCCCTGGCCGGAAGCACGGCGCGAGCCGTCGCGGCCGACGATGCGAACGCCCCGCCGAGCATCCCGGACTGGATGCGGGCGCCGGGCGCTGATGTGGGCAGCGAACCCTATGGGACGCCCTCGCGGTACGAGCGCCGCCTCATCCGGAACATCCCGAAGAACCTGCCGCAATACATCTCGGCCTCCAGCCGCACGCCCCTGCAGGATCTCGACGGCATCATCACGCCCAACGGGCTGTTCTACGAGCGCCATCACGGCGGCATCCCGGAGATCGATCCGAGCCAGCACCGGCTGATGATCCACGGCCTCGTGGAAACGCCGCTGATCCTGTCCATGGACGAGATCCGGCGCTTCCCGTCCGAGTCGCAGATCTACTTCCTCGAATGCTCCGGCAATCCGGGCTTCGAGGCGATGTCGGGGCGCACGGCCTCGGATCTGGTCGGGCTCGTGAGCTGCTCGGAATGGACAGGCGTTCGGCTACGGACCGTGCTCGAAGAAGCCGGCCTCAAATCCGAGGCGCGCTGGGTCGTCGCGGAAGGGGCAGATGCGGCCGCGATGACCCGCAGCCTCCCGATCGCGAAGTGCCTCGACGACGCGATGCTCGTCTACAGCCAGAACGGCGAGCGGCTGCGCCCGCAACAGGGCTACCCGCTCCGGGTGCTGCTGCCGGGCTACGAAGGCAACATGAGCGTGAAGTGGCTGCGCCGCCTCAACGTCACGGCCGAACCCGCCTATTCCCGCGAGGAGACCTCGAAATACACCGACCTGATGCCCGACGGCACGGCGCGGCAATTCACCTTCGTCATGGAGGCGAAATCGATCATCACCCGGCCGTCCGGCACGCAGCGGATCGCCCGGGGCTTCAACGAGATCACCGGCCTCGCCTGGAGCGGCCACGGACGCATCCGGACGGTCGAGGTCTCGGTGGATGACGGGCGCAGCTGGACGGAGGCGCAGTTGCAGGCCCCCGTCCTCACCCGGGCCCTCACCCGCTTCCGCCTGCCCTGGACCTGGGACGGCACGCCGACAACGATCCTCAGCCGCGCGACCGACGAGACCGGCTACGTGCAGCCGTATTTCGCGGACCTGACTGCGATCCGCGGCACGAAGTCGTTCTACCACAACAATGCGATCATCCCCTGGCGGATCGCGGCGAGCGGGGAGGTCACGAATGGCTTCGTCAAAGCGTAGGGTCATCGCGCTCGTGATGGCCTTGCCCCTGCTCGCCGCCGCGGCCGAGGCTGGCCCACGCTACGGGCTCGGTCGGCCCGCGACCCAGGCCGAGATCGCCGCCTGGGACATCGACATCGATCGCGACGGGCGCAAGCTGCCGCCCGGGAGCGGCAGCGTCGCCCAGGGCCGCACCCTCTTCGCCGCGCAATGCGCGGGCTGTCACGGCGCGAAGGGTGAAGGCGGCAGCGGTGAGCGGCTCGTCGGCGGTGGGGGCAGTCTCGCCTCGGGCAAGCCGGTCAAGACCGTCGGCAGCTTCTGGCCCTACGCGCCGACGCTGTTCGACTATATCCGCCGCGCGATGCCGCTGAATGCCCCGCAATCGCTGACGAATGCGGAGGTCTACGCGGTCTCGGCCTATGTGCTGCACCTGAACGGCCTCGTGCCGGACGATGCGGTGCTGGATGCGGCCGCACTCGCCGCGATCCGCATGCCGAACCGCGACGGCTTCGTGCCGGATCCGCGGCCCGACGTGCAGCGCGCGAGCCGATAGGCCGGACCGGGCGGCGGCCGCGCCGGATTCCGCCTCAGCTCCCCGCCTTGTCGTGGACGTTCGCGAAGAACAGGTCCGTCCAACGCTCCGCCCCACGGCGGATCGTGCCGGCGCGGGCCATGAAGTCCGCGTATTTCTGGATCGCCCGGGGTGTCGTCGTGAAGCTGACCTGGGGGTCGGCGAGGATCTCGCCGATCAGCCCGGCATCGCTGGAATCGCGGGCGAGACGGACATAGGCCTGCGCGGCAGCCGCCTTGTCGGCGTTGATCGCGGCCACCGCCTCGTCGAGGGCGGCCGTGAAGGCCGCGTAGAGCTGGGGGTTGGCCTGGGTGAAGGCGGTTGAGGCCCAGACCACGTTGAAGGTCGATGGCTCGCCGAGGATGTCGAAGGTGTTGAGCACGGTGCGGATGCCGGGGCGGCGCAGCTCCAGCTCCTGGATCGGCGCGGCGGTGAAATGGGCGGTGATCTCGTTGCCGGCGAGCAGGGCCGCCATCCCGTCCGGATGCGAGAGCGTCACGGTGAGCCGGTCGAGTTCCGTGCGGCGCGCCTCGCCGAGCGCCTTCTCCGCCGCCATCTGCAGGAACATCGCCTGGACCGAGACCTTGACGGCGGGCAGCGCGATCTTGTCCCGGTCGGTGAGGTCGGCGATCGAGCGCACCTTCGGATTGTTGGTGTTCATCAGGAGCGGCATGCTGTTCATCGCCGCCACACCCTTCACGGCGAGCGGCGTCCCGGCGGTCTTCGACCAGAGCAGGACGAGCGGAGGAACGCCGCCGGCCGCGAACTGGATCTGGCCGGAGAGCAGCGCGTCGTTCATCGCGGCCCCGCCCGCGAGGGTGACGTACTGGACCTGCAGCCCGGCGACGCCGCGGGCGGCGGCAGCCTTCTGAAGGAGCCCCTGCTCCTCCATCAGCATCAGCGGCAGGTGGCCGAGGCTCGGCTGGCGGGCGATGCGCACGCTGCCCGTCTCGGCCCCGGCGCGGCCGAGCCCCGCGACCCAGGCCGCCGCCCCCGCCAGAACGTCCCGTCTGCGCATGTCACTCTCCCTGGCGCCGCGCTCGGGGATCCGGGCGAGCCGGTCTCCGCTCCGCGCGGGCGCCGGCGTCGGAGCGGATCCTCTCCGAGAACGGGATTCAGGCCGGCCGACGGATCGCCGGGGCCGGCACGCTCTCGATCATCACGTTGATGCAGGCGGGCTTTCCGCTCGCCCGCGCCGCCTCCAGGGCCGGCCCGAGCTCCTCGGGCCGCGTGACCAGGGCGCCGAATCCGCCGAGCGCGCTCACGACCGCGTCGTAGCGGGTGGGCAGCAGATCGCAGTGGCGCGCCCGCTCGGCGCCGTAGCTGCGCAGCTGGATCTGGTGCTCGGCGTTCCAGCGAGCGTCGTTGCCGACGACCGCGATGATCGGCGCGCCGTAGCGCAGGGCGGTGTCGAACTCGGCCATGTGGAAGCCGAAGGTGCCGTCGCCGAGCACGGCCACCACGGGTGCCCCCGGCCGCTCCATCTGCGCGGCGATGGCGAAGGGGATCGAGGCGCCGATCGTGCCCGAGACCCCGTTGACGAGGCGCCGCCCGGCCCGGACCAGCGCCTGCGGCCATTGCCCGATCTCGCCGCCGTCGCAGATCAGCGTGGCCTCCGGATGCACGCTCAGGAAGGCATCGACGCCGCGGCACAGCTCGACCGGATGCAGGCTAGCCGGCCCGCCCGCGAGATCCGCCCAGGCGGGCGGGCGATAGGCCAGCGCCTCACGGGCCTCCCGGGCCCAGGCGTCGTGCCGCGGCGTCCCGCCGCGCGCCGCGAGGGCGTCGAGGGTGGCGCCGGGATCGGCGATGCCCGAGGCGACGAGGCGATCCGCCGGCGCGCGGGCGATCAGGACGGGATCGGGATCGACCACGGCGATCCGGCAATCCGGCGCCAGCGCGCCCCCGAATTTCAGCGTGAAGTCGAGAGGCTTGGCCAGAAGCACGAGGAGGTCGGCCCGGCCGAGCACGTCGGACAGGCACCCGAGAGACGGATCGTTGATCCCCCGGGGGCTTTCCACCCCGATCACCGGCAGGCCGAGCCGCTCGGCGGCGTCGGCCATCGCGGCGCGCCCGGACCCGCCGCACAGGGCGGGTCCGCAGACGACAAGAGGGCGTTCCGCCCGGCCGATCTCCGCCGAGAGGTCGTCGACCAGGGCGGCGTCGGGCTCGGCCACGCGGATGCGGGCGGCCTCCGGACCCGGGATCCGAACGCTGCCGGCGGGGACGCGCGCCTCGAGCAGGTCGACGGGCAGGCTGAGATGGACGGGCCCCGGCCGGCCCTCGCGGGCGATGCGGACGGCGCGCACGAGATCGGAGCCCAGGGTCGCGGCGGCGGTCGCGGTCCAGGACGCCTTGGTCATCGGCCGCGCGATGGCCGCCTGGTCCATCTCCTGGAAGGCGCCGCGGCCCAGCTCGCTCAACGGCGCATGGCCCGAGAGCAGCAGCACCGGCGACTCGGCGGCGAGCGCCGTGAACAGGGCCGCCGCCCCGTTCGAGTGTCCCTGACCGCCCGTGACCAGCGCGACGGCGACCTCGCCCGTCAGGCGGCCCCAGGCATCGGCCATGTGCACGCAGGCGGCCTCATGGCGGACATGCACGATCGCGATGCCGGTCTCCAGAAGCGCATCGAAGATCGGCATGATGTGGTTGCCGGACAGGGTGAAGACGCGGCGGACGCCGAGCGCCTCCAGGGTCTGCGCGACGATGTCCGCCCCACGCAACGAAGCCATCTCTCCTCCCTGTGCCGATCCTGACCTGCGCCCGCGCCCCGAGGACGGGGTGAGCCGGCTCTCGGACCGGGGTCGCTCCGATTCGAAGGGTTTGCAAGGTTAGCCCCCGGCGGATCTCACGATGCCGATCCGCAAGACTGGCACCGCTTCGGGAACACCTGTGCAAGGCAGCCAGTAGTCTCTCCGATCGGCGAACAGGAAGCCGTCGGATTAGAATTTAAGCAAGTAAATTCTCAATCACTTCAGAATTATTCAACTTGCCTTCGATAGCGCGAAAGCTGCGCCGGGTCCGTCCGCGCCTGTCACCCTTCGGATTCCCGATCTCCTCATCGCGACGCCGGGCCGGCTCGATACGGACGGTGTGGCCGCCGGCGCATCCAGGGCCCGGGGGCCCTGTCCTCCGCGCAATCCGGCCATGTGCGTCTTCCGGTGCGCGAGGCGCCCGATATCCGCAACGATTGCTGCACCGCACTGTTGAGACAGCCGCGCCTCTGAGGCGCCGGCCATCGCCGACACGTCGCCTTCCACGAGCGGTCCCCCGGCGGATCGCCCCGTCAGAGCTGCCCGATGACCCTTGTCGACCTGCCCGAGACCGAGCCCCGCGACGTGGAGCCGACGATCGTTGCGACGGCCGCGCCCGCTCCGGGGGCCCATCCGGCCCTGGTCCTCGCCGCGCTGGCGATGGGCGGCTTCGCCATCGGCACGACGGAATTCGCCGCGATGAGCCTGGTGCCGGCCTTCGCGCCCGAACTCGGGATTGATGCGCCGACGGCAGGGCATGTCATCAGCGCCTACGCCCTCGGCGTGGTGGTCGGCGCACCGGTCATCGCGGTGCTTGCGGCGCGGATCGCCCGGCGCACATTGCTGGTCGGCCTGATGGTGTTGTTCGCCCTCGGCAACGGCCTCTCGGCGCTGGCACCGAGCTATGGCTGGATGCTCGCCTTCCGCTTCCTGGCCGGGCTGCCGCATGGCGCCTATTTCGGCGTCGCGGCCCTGGTCGCCGCCTCCCTGGTGCCACGGGCCCGGCGCTCGCAAGCGGTCTCGCGGGTGATCGCGGGGCTGACCATCGCCACGGTCGTCGGCGTGCCGCTCGCCAACGCCATCGGCCAGCTCGTCGGCTGGCGCTGGAGCTTCGGCCTCGTGGCGCTGCTCGCCCTGACCACCGCGACGCTGGTGCGGCTCTTCGCTCCCCACGGCGCGCCTGCGGCCGGCGCCAGTGCCCTGCGGGAGCTCGGCGCCCTGCGCCGGGGTCAGGTCTGGCTGACCCTGGCCACCGGGGCCATCGGGTTCGGCGGCCTGTTCTCGGTCTACACCTATCTGGCTTCGACGATGCTGGAGGTCACCCAGGCACCTGCCGCCAGCATTCCGCCGATCCTGGCCGTGTTCGGCCTCGGCCTCACCCTCGGCAACCTCGCCTGCGCCTGGGCGGCCGACCGGGCGCTGATGCCGGCGGCGGGGGCGACGCTGCTCTGGAGCGCCGGCGCGCTCGCCCTCTACCCGTTCGCGACGGCAAGCCTGTGGACGCTCGCCCCCGTCGTGTTCCTCATCGGCTGCGGCGGTGGCCTCGCCACCATCCTGCAGACCCGGCTGATGGACGTGGCCGAGGATGCGCAGACGCTGGCGGCAGCCCTCAACCACTCCGCCTTCAACGTCGCGAACGCGCTGGGGCCCTGGCTCGCCGGCCTCGCCCTCGCGGCCGGGCTCGGCCTGCCCGCGACCGGCTGGGTCGGCGTGGTCCTGGCGCTCGGTGGGCTCGCCATCTGGGCGGCGTCGCTTCTCGCGGAGCGCCGCACCCGTCCGGCCCGGCTGCGACCGGCGGCCTGACGATCGGGTCGCACGGGACGGAGCGTATCCGCGAGCGATCCTTGCCGGTCTCGTCCGCGACCGCGCCGAGCGGGGCCATGCGGGCTGCTGCCGCGACCGCAGCGGAGCCGGCGCGGACAAGCGCCTCCTGAGACTGCGGTCTGATCAGAAGAATTTCGATGCCTCTGCGCGGAAAAGCAGCCCATGGGGAACCGCGCCGATTCAGAAAGATCACAATTGCTCTCTGACTTGACGCGGCCTACCATTGATTAGGCCGCGCAGGTACCGAGCCAGTTCGATGGCGTTCGCTAAATCTGAGCGGCACAGTTTCACCCGCGTCGATCATGGCAAAGGGATTACAGTCCTTGAGGGACAGTGCGTCCGAGCACTGTCTTGCATGCAAATGATGTCGTAGAGAGAGTCTCGACCAGGCGAGCCGCGTCTCGATGAAAACAGTCGTACCCTTGCACCCGATCGACTCGGTCTTCCTGCCGAAGGGGACGCGACTCAATGGTATCTTCGAGATCGAGGAGATGATCGGCCAGGGCGGGATGGCGCAAGTCTACCGCGCCCGCACGTTGGAGGCCGACGACGCGGTCGCCATCAAAGTCGTCAAGCCGGAGATCGCCCGCGACCAGAGCCTGATGGGCCTCCTGAGGAAGGAAGCCCAGACGCTCAGCAAGATCTCGCACGAGGCCATCGTCAAGCATCTGCTGTTCTCGGTCGACCCGCAGCTCGGGCGCCCCTACCTCGCCATGGAATTGGTGCGCGGGCCCTCCCTCGCCGACCTGATCAAGGATGGTCCGCTCAGCGTGGAGGCCGTCTTCGTCCTGCTGAACCGGATCGGCAGCGGCCTCGACGTGGCGCACAGGCTCGGGATCACGCACCGGGACATCTCGCCGGACAACATCATCCTGCCGCGCTCCGATCCCGGTCGCGCGAAGCTCATCGATTTCGGGATCGCCCGCAATCTCAACGAGGATGAGACCATCATCGCGGATCGGTTCGCCGGGAAGCTGAAATTCGCATCGCCCGAGCATCTCGGCCTGAATGGTGGCAAGGTCACACCGAAATCGGACATCTACAGTTTCGGCCTGACCCTCGCGGCGGCCCTGATCGGGGCGCCGCTGGATCTCGGCGGCACGCAGGTCGAGATGATCCGCCGCCGCCAGAGCGTCCCGGATCTCGGCAAGATCGATCCGCGCATCCGCAAGATCCTGCTCCGCATGCTCCAGCCGGACCCGGCCGAGCGCCCGGATACCATCGCCGACCTGATCGAGACCCAGGAAAGCGGCAGTGTCGTGCAGGCGCGTCGGGCACCCGTCCTGGCGCGGCCCAAGCCGCGGCGGGCGCCCGTCATCGCCACCGCCCTCGGCCTCGTGCTGGTCGGGGGCGGCCTGGCCGGCTGGTACGGCCTGAGGCGGAGCGGCAGCCCGGAGCCGGCCCCCGCCGCGTCAGCCGAGAAGAGCCGCCCCGCCGACCCGAACCCGTTGCTGGCCGATCGACCGGCGGAGACGGTCGGGCCGGGGATCGGGCGGACGGAGGAGCCGCCAGCTCGACCTGCCCCGCAGCAGGAGGCCCGGCGCGAGACTCCGGCCGCCGAACCGTCCTCATCCCAGCAGGGGCTGCCCCAAGGGGTGGCTCCAGGGACGCCTCAGGGTTCGGAGGCGCGTGCGCCCGTCCCGCCCGCGGCCCCGACCGCCAGAGAGACCGAGCCGCCCCCACCCCAGGCGCTCGCTGCCCCTCCGACGCCAGCCCCCGTCGCGACACCCGCCTCCGATCAGCCCCTGGCCCTCGGCCGGAGCAAGCGCGATTGCAGCACCTGCCCGCCCCTCGTCGAGGTACCAGCCGGGAGCTTCAGCATGGGCGGCACCGCCGATCCGAGCGAGAGGCCGGCGCACCATGTCCGCATCCCGGCCTTCCTGATGAGCCGCGGTCCGGTCACGGTGGCGGAGTGGAATGCTTGCCACGCCGCCGGCCGCTGCGAGTTCAGGGCCGAGGGCGCACCGAACCAGCCCGCTGCCAATCTCAGCTGGGACGACGCGCAGCAATATGTCCGCTGGATCTCGGGCGTGACGCAGAAGGCCTACCGGCTGCCAAGTGAGGCGGAGTGGGAATATGCGGCGCGCGGCGGTACGCGCACGCGCTTCTGGTGGGGCGACCAGTTCCGCGGCGAGATGGCGCCCTGCCGCAGCGCCGGCGGCATCCCGCCGGACGCCGCACCAGCGGCCGCCGACTTTCCCGAGAACCCCTACGGCCTGCTCGGTACGACCTGCATCGTCGCGCAGTGGGTCTCCGATTGCTGGCACCGGAACTACCGCGGCGCGCCGGGCGACGGCAGCGCCTGGGGCGCTCCCAACTGCAAGCAGCGCGTGCTCCGGGGCGGCACCTGGCGGAGCCGGGCCGAGACCGAGCGCGTGACGAGCCGCGACTTCTACGACCCGGGCGTGCGCTATCCCGGCAACGGGATCCGCATCGCCCGCGACCTCTGAGCGGGGCGCGAGGGCACAGATCGAGCCTCTGATCCGAGGCCCGTGGAGGAGACGAGCGATGAGAATCCGGGCGGCAGTTTCAGCCGGGTTGCTGGTAATCCTGGGCGGGCCGGCCTCGGCCCAGACGGCGCCCGAGAAGGCGCCGCCCCCTCCCCCGGTGGCGGCCCCGCCGGACGCGGCCCTCTACATCATCGCACCCAAGCCCGGCGCACGGGTGACGAGCCCGGTGACGGTCCAGTTCGGCCTGCGCAACATGGGCGTCACCCAGGCCGGGAGCAGCGCCAAGAATGCCGGCCACCATCACCTGCTCGTGGATGTGAAGGAGCCGGTCGCGGGCGGCGAGCCGCTCCCGGCGGACAAGAACCACCTGCATTTCGGCGGCGGCCAGACCGAGACCCGCCTGGACCTGCCCAACGGCCCGCACACCCTGCAACTCGTCCTGGGCGACGCGCTGCACCGGCCCTTCGTGCCTTCCGTCCAGTCGCAGAAGATCCAGATCACCGTCGTCTCCGCGCAGGCGCTGCGGAAGAAGCGGCGCCCCCTGCGCCACCGGCGGGCCTGACGCGACGAGAACCGTTCGGCTGGACCCGATTCCGTCCTGCCGAACGGCCCCTCACAGCCTGTTTGAGCCGATCGAGCCGGTGTTGATCCGGCTTAGCCCCGCCTCGCACCTCAGGATGAGGCGGATGGGTGGGACGAGCCGGATCTCTGCAGGAGGGTCAGTCGATCCAGCTCGAACAGGCTCTCAATGGTCGGAGATCAGCACGAAATCGACGTCCGCGCCGCCGCTGCCCTTCGACGAGCGACCGAAGCTCAGACTTCCGGCCGCCCGGAGGATCACCTCCTCGCGGCAGATGCGGAATTCGGCGATGCCGGCAGGCCTGACGAAGGTGCCGTTGGTGCTGTGATCGATCAGGATCCACTTGTCCCAGCGTCGCTCGATCGTCGCGTGGCGGCGGGAGGCGAACTCGCCCGGGATCACGACCGAGTTCTCGGCGTGGCGGCCCAGCGTGACGCTCTCGCATTCGGGCCCGAACACCCAGCGCCGGCCGTCGCTGATGATCTTCAGGACACCGGCCGACTCGAACGAGCGCGCCGTGCCGGGCAGATGAAAGATCACCGTCTCGCTGTCCGTATGGGAATGCCAGACGACTTCGACCACGTTGACGTCGTCCCCGAGCCCGCGCGCATGGGCAGGGATGGGGCGCGTCGTCGCACGCCGCAGCGTGTCGAGGTGCTCGATCGCCGAATCGGTGGTGATGATCTGATCGGCCTTGGCCAGCGAGGCGAGGCGGGCTGCGATATTCACCGTGGTTCCGAAGGCGTCCCCATCGCAGATGACGACGGATCCACAATGGAATCCGATGCGGAAATGGACCTCGTCCTTCCTGTCGCTCGACATCCGGCCGACTTCGACGCTGCGGTCTCGCTGAATGGCCACGGCCGCATCGTATGTCGCGAGGGCATCGGGGAAGATTGCCATGATCTCATCGCCGATCGTCTTGATGATACGACCATTGACGGCGGAAATCTTCGCGCTGATCCCGGCCAAGCAGGTCGCTATGACCGCGTGCGCATCGTCGTCGCCGAGATCGCGATAGAGTCGCGTGCTCCCGACCACGTCGCAGAACAGGATGCCGGGCGACGCCTGGGTGTCGATACCCATCTCTCACCCTCGCCATACGTGCAGTGCGGCATAGCTGACGCTGTTTTGCATGGCATTGCAACTGGGACGATCCCTACGGAAGGCGCGATGCAATCCCCAGCTGGCCTGCGATCCGAGCTTTACGGATCCGACGGTTGTCCGGAAATCACTTTTCCTGTGTCGTGGGTTGCGGCAGCGGGCCGCGATCGGCGCTAGACTGATGTCCGGACATCTCGCCTGAGGGCTGTGGGTATGGTTGCCTCCTCACCGCCGCCTTCCTGCCGCTTCATCCGCGAGCTGCTCGAGATCCTCGCCGACGACATCGGCGGTCCCGGCCAGAGACGCGACGAGCGACTGTTCCGCGACCTCGCCGACCTGGAGATGGACGCCGAGCGCTTCGGCGCGGACGAGGCCAGTTGTCGCGTCATCGGGCGGATCCGACAACTCGCAGGCCTGAGCGCCATCGGCGGCCGCATCCTGCCGCCGGAGGTGTCCTGATCCGTCGCGAGCCTCGTCCCAACGGCGCCCCGGCCCCGTCGAGGTCGACACCCGTGGATGTCGGGGCGCGGCTCAGCGTGTCGGCTGGAGCAACGTCTGCTTTCGGCCCGCCGCGGCGGCGGCCTTACCGGCCGCCGCGTAGAGATTCAGGCGGGCATAGACGCCGAAGGCCGAGCCGTCGTTGAGGAAGCCCCCTCCGGGTCCCTGCGTCTCCGTCAGGATCGCGTTGGCCTCTTCCAGGCTCAGCGCGGGAAACGCGGCCGTCAGAAGGTAGCCCGCCTCCGGGGCGAGCCGCCCAACATCCTCGACCGTTCTTGCGGTCTGCGGATGCACGACCGGCAGGCCATAGGTCTGCGTGGCGTTGTAGAGAGCTTCGTTGGCGGCGGGATCGCGGAAGCGCCCGCCATCCGCGGCGGCGCAGGCCGCAACCGCGTCGCCGCAGCCATCCCGCAGGAAGGCGGCGAGGTCGGCGCGCGCGGCCTTCAGCGCCGCTTGGTAGTCGGCGACGGCGACGGCCTCGTTCGTGCCGTGGCTCATCTCGTTGATCACCGCCGGATTCTTGCGGACTTGGCCCACATAGGCCGGGTCGTTGGCGAGCAGGTGGGCGACCGCGTGGAGGGCGACCGCTCGGCCGCCGAGGACATCCATCGCGTAGTGCGCTCCGACGACGATGCGGTTGTTGCCGTACTCGGCGGCCCGCGCGATCATCTGCTGGTAGCGCTCCGGCACCAGGATCGCGAGGATCACGGCCTCGGTATAGCCGTAGGTGGTGTGGCCGCTCGGATAGGAGGGGCTGTCGGTCAGGTTCTGGTTCGGTCCGTGCAGCCAGTCCAGACTGTGGGAGCCGCGGCCGAAATAGTCGTCGCCGCGATAGGCGAACAGCGTCGGCAGGGTCTGGAACGGGCGCGCATTGCCGAAGGCATCGGAGCCCTGGCTGCCGGCCGGCCGACCGTACGCCCTGCCGAACACGTCGGTCACGCCGCCGCGCTCGGTCAGGATCGCCATCGCGGCGTCGGAGACCGGCGCCTTGCCGTTCGTGGTGGCGTTGGCGAAGAAGTACTTGCCGGCATTCGAATCGGACTTGGCGACGTTGTTGGTGTAGCCGAGCAGGTCTTCGACCGATTGCGCCACGTTCGTGAAGGTTTTCGGATCCGTGTACCGGGCCCTGGCCTGATAGATGGCGCCGAGCTTGCTGCCGAGCCCGTCGGCGAGTTCCGCCGCGTTCCCGTCGGTGATGAAAGCGTCGCGCAGGGCGAGTTGGCGCTGTGCCTCCAGAGGCAGCAGGAGCGGCTGAGCCGCCGCGCCGGACTGGATGTCCCCGGTGATCTTGAGGTTGGCGTCGAGGGCGGCGCGCCCGGCCTCGCCGGCCGCCAGAACGCTCACGGGCGCGAGGCCGCGCAAGGCCGTCAGGTTCGGGGCCGACTGGGCCAGGGCCGGAAGCGGCGCGAGCAGGCAGAGGGCGAGCGCCGCGTAGCCAGCGCGCACGCCGCCGATGCGGACCGCGGCGGCGTCCCGCGCGGCTCCCGGTGTCTTCGACATCACGTCCCTCCCTGGATGCGGCAGCGAATTCCGCTCAACAGACCGTGGTCCGGGCGCCGCGTCCAGCCCGAATCCGGAGCCGGACCGCGCTAAGCGCTGAGCTTGTGCGGCGTCGCGCCCGGACCGGTCCGCATCCCGTCGAGTCGGTCGCGCAGCTGCTCGAACTTCGCGCGGGCGTCGAGCCGAAGGGCGAAGACAGGCGCGGCCTCCCGCTCCGCCGCCAGCCGCAGGGAGCTCTCGACCGCCTCGGCCAGGATGCGGCGCGACTTCGCGCCCATGGCCACGGAATTGCCGATGACGAGGGCGGCGCGCCGCGAGGACGGGCCGAGGGCGGCCGCGGATCCGGCTTCCGCTGCGGCCAGGGCCTGCCCCCAGCCCCGGATCGCTCGGGTCAGAAGTGCGTGCTGGTCCATGGTCGGCGACGCACCCGTCAGACGAAGTGGGCGGGCAGCACGGCCGCCTCGGCAGAGCGGAGAAGCGCGGCCACGAGGCCCGCCATCATGGCCCAGGCCAGGATGCGGTCGGTCGCCGTCATGCCCCGGAGCGTCGTCTGCGTCGCCATCGTCCATCCCCGCGTCGTGGCAGCCGTGTTTCGGTCCTGCCGTGAGGACGGCTTATGGGCGGGCGTCATGTCAGGGTGATTGCGCCGATTGTTGCGTCTGCCTCCGCCGACCTGCCGGGCCACGACGCGTCTCCGCCGCGTTGGCCCGACGTCCAGGCAAGAATAGAGCGCGATCCAACGTCGGTGTGGACGGGCACTGCGACGTTACGATAGGCAGTGTTCCTGCAGGGTTGATAGGAAACGCACGAATTTGCCGGACTACATGCGCTCGGCTGGCATCGCGCAACGTGTCTTCGTCGTCGGCGCTATTCCTGTCGCGATCGCGATCCTGATCGCTTTCGCCGCTTGGGCCCTTCTGGTCGAAGCCGAGCGGGCGCGGGACGGGACTGTACTCTCCAGCGAGACGTTTCATACGTTCACGTCGCTCAACAAGGCGCGCGACGATTATATCGGCCGGATCGTCATCGATCGCGAGGCGGCGCGCACGCGCTTCGATCGTCTCGCATCGGCTGCCTCGCGTCAGCTCGATCAGCTCGCGCAGATGGCGCGCACGACAGATCAGGCCCGTCGCATCGGAACCGTCCGGCAGGACCTTGAGGCCCTGACCGATCAGATGCGAGCGCTGGTGCTTCTCGACGGCACGCTCGGCGCGTCCGCCGGCCGGATGGCGAGCCGAGCCGAGACGCTCGTCGCGCTGACCGATGCCGAGCGGCAGCGGCAGCAGGGCGAGAACGGCAGCCTGGTCACGGTGCTGACGAGCAAGGACGCGGCGCTTGAGAAGAACCAGGTTCTGGTCAGCGCGTTGCGCGACCTTCGGGAGGCGATCTCTGCCGTCGAGCTGAACAAGACGCGGATCGGGCGACCGGTCTTCCAGATCGAGTTCGACGAGCTCGACGCCGATATCCGCCAGCTCAATGAGGCCGGGACGCGCCTGCAGGAGGTTCTGCAGAAGCAGGCGCGCAACCCGGAGGCCACCGAGCTGGCGGCCCTCCTGCATGCCTACCGCACCAAGAGCGAGACCGCGGCCGGCCTGAGCCGCGTCATCGCGGAGGGCTTCGAGCTGACCCGGGCCACGCAATCGGGCAACGACCTGATCCTGTGGTGCGACCGGCTGATCCGGGACAACCGGGCCCAGCAGCATCTCCTGCAGACCGAGGTCGGAAGCCTGATCCGCAACTCGGTCTCGTCGAACGAGGCGGAGCTCACGGCGCAGAATCTGGCCCTCGCGGCCCTGCGTCTCGCCCAGCAATCGACCTCGGCGCTCGCCCGGCGCAGCATCTCGGAGGCATCGGCCGCCATCCAGGAGGGGGCCGATCTCGCCCGCCGGGCCCAGACCCTCGCGATGCCGGCGAGCATCCGCGGCGGCATGAGTTCGGCGATCGAAGGCTGGCGCGAGCAGCTCGCGGTAACGGTCGCCAAGCTCGGCGAGCAGAACGCGCTGATCGCCGACATGGACCGCCGCGCCATGCTCATCAGCGACAATGCGCGGGCGCTCAGCCGCGCCTTCATCGACGATGCCGACCGGTTCGGCACATCGATCCGCCGGCTGCTCCTGGCGGGGACCGCCGGGGCCCTGCTCATCGGCACCGGCGCGGTGATCGCCGTCGCCCGCTCCATCACCCAGCCGCTGCGCAGCCTTCAGGCCACGCTGGTCCGGGCGACCACGGACCCGGCAATCGGGCATGTCGCCCTCGCCACCCGGCGGGACGAGCTCGGCGACATCGCGCGCGCCTCGAACGCGTTCCTCGCCGAGCTGAGACGCCGGGAGGAAGGCTGGCGCGACGCGGCCGAGCGGGCCGACGAGGCCTTGACCAAGCTGCGCCAGACACAGGACGACCTCATCCGCGCCGAGAAGCTGGCCTCGCTCGGGCAGCTCGTCGCCGGGGTGTCCCATGAGATCAGCACGCCGCTGGGCATCGCGCTCACCACCTCGACGCAGGTCGAGGCCGATTCGGCGAGCTTCGCGCAGCTTGTCGACGAGAACCGGCTCTCGCGCTCGCGCCTCGTCCACTATGCGGACCGGATGCGGGAGGGGGCCCGTCTGCTGACCGCGAATCTGATGCGGGCCTCCGATCTGCTCTACAGCTTCAAGCAGGTTGCCGCCGACCAGGTGCTGGAAGAGCGGCGGGAGATCGATCTCGGCGCCTGGATCGAGGAACTCCTGAAGAGCCTGCGCGCCCTCGCCCGGCCGGGCCGGCACGAGATCCTCGCGGTCTGTCCCGCCGGCACGATGCTCGACACCTATCCCGGCATCCTCGCCCAGGTTCTGACCAACGCGATCAAGAACGCGATCGACCATGGCCTGCGCGACCGTCAGGGCGGCCGCGTCACGGTGACGGTGACGCCGGGGCGGGAGCGGCTGACCATCGACGTCAGCGACGACGGAGCCGGGATCGAGCCCGACCATCTCGACCGTGTCTTCGATCCCTTCTTCACCACGGCCCGTGCGCGCGGCGGGACCGGCCTCGGGCTTCACATCGTCCACAATCTCGTCGTGAGCCGGCTGGAGGGCAGCGTCGCCATGCAGAGCCATGTCGGGGACGGGAGCCGCCTGCGCCTGCAACTCCCGAGAGCGCTCTCCGCCGAAGCGGAGGCCGGTTCGGCGCAAGAGAGCGCGTCACAACAACGGTTGAGAGCCGTTCCCGGTCGCAACGCGATCGGGAACGGCTCGAGGCATCTCGGCTGATGGCGATGTCCCAGAGGGGCCGCGGCATCCCCGCGCGCGCCCACCGCCTCCTCTCCGGTCTCCTGCTCGGCCTCGCGCTGGCGGCGATGCCGGGCATCGCACGGGCCGCCACCGAGCTTCAGCTCTGGCATTCGCTGGACGGGGCGAACGGCGCGCTGGTGGCGCGCATCGCGGAGGATTTCAACGCCTCGCAGAGCGCCTACCGGGTCGTGACGATCTACAAGGGGCCCTATGCCGAGACGATCAACGGCGGCATCGCCGCCTATCGGGCCGGCGAGGGTCCGCACCTGCTGCAGGTCTTCGAGGTCGGCAACGGCACCATGGCGGCCGCGGTCGGGGCGGTGAAACCCGTCTCCGAGGTGATGCAGGAAGCGGGGCGGGCGATTTCACCGGACGCCTTCCTGCCGGTGATCGCGAGCAACTACCTCGCCCGCGACGGCAGCATGCTGTCCCTGCCCTTCAACATCTCCGCGATGGTGATGTGGATCAACCGTGACCGCTTCCGCCAAGCGGGCCTCGATCCGGACCAGCTGCCGGAGACCTGGCCTCAGGTCTTCGAGGCCGCCCGCGCCCTCAAGCGGGCGGATCCGTCCGGCTGCGCCCTCTCGACCGCCTGGCCCACCTGGGCTCATATCGAGCAGCTCTCGGTCTGGCACGACCGGCCGATCGCGACGCGCTCGAACGGCCTCGACGGCTTCGACACCGAACTCGTCTTCAACCGCGCCCTGCAGGTGGGCCACCTCCAGAACCTCGTCGATCTGCATCGCGCCGGCGTGTTCGAATATGCGGGCCGGACCAACCGCGGCGAGGCCCGCTTCATCGCCGGCGAGTGCGCGATCTTTCTGACCTCCTCGAGCATGTATGGCTCGATCGTGGCCCGTGGCCGGTTCGATTGGACGATCCGTCCGATGCCCTACTATCCGGACATCGTCGACGGGCCGCAGAACGCCATTCTCGGCGGCGGCTCGCTCTACGTGATGCAGGGGAAGACCGCCCAGGAATACGACGGCGTGGCCGCGTTCCTGGCCTTCGTGCTGAGTTTTCCCGAGCAGGCGCTGCTCTATCGCAACTCCGGCTACGTGCCGGTGACCCGAGCCGCCTACGAGGATGCGTGCCGGACCGGATTCTACGAGCGGAATCCGAAGCTGCAGGTCGCGGTCCGGGCGATCATGAACCGCGAGCCCACCCGCAATTCGGCCGGGCTGCGCCTCGGGAACATGCTGCAGATCCGCGACCTCTGGGCGGAGGAGATCGAGGCCGCCCTCGACGGATCGAAATCAGCCCAGCAGGCTCTCGACGACGCCGTCTCCCGCGGCAACGCGGTGCTCCGCCTGTTCCAGCGCCGGACCGCGCGCTGAGGGCTGGACGACGGGAGGGCCTGCGAGCCGCGCTCGGCTGCCGGTCGAGGCGAGCGTATGCCTGATCGGCTGATACGGACTCCGCTTGATCAGAGCGGGCTCCGTATCACCGAGCCCGCGCGGCGTCTGAGCGACGCCCAAATCCGCCATCCCGAAGGGATCAACCGGATTGGGTATGAAACAGGGTCTCAGGATTTCGCCGGGATCGTCCGGCGTGCCCGCTCGGTTGGCGCCTCCGGACGGTTGGGCTCGGACGGCGGGACGCCGAAACGCTCTTGGAGCGTCGGAGTCGGGCGGTCGACGGCGGAGCGGGCACCGGTCCGCAGCACGGCCCGGAGCAGGACGAGATCCTCGGGCTCGGCGAGGCCATCGCGGGAGATGTGCATGCCGGCCTCCTCAGCGCAGGGCCGGCGGGAGGGCGCCGTAGCGGCCGTCGATGGGGATCGAACGGATCGCGCGGGCCGGAGACGCCGCGACGGGTGCCGTGACGGGTGCGGTGAGTTGGGCCTGTGCCGGGCGCAAAGCCGACGCCGCGGGTGCGGGCGCCGCATCGAGGCTCACCAGCAGGCCGAGGGCCGTGGTGAGCGCCGCGCTTGCCGAAGCCAAACCGAGAATGCGGCCCATGGACCCCTCCGACGGACAGACCTTCGCGGGGGCTCCTCCCGAGCCGCCCTCTCCGGAGGCGGGGTGTAAGCGGCCGAGGTCGCGGCCGTGTTGCGTCGGGCCCGATCACACGCGGATCCGAACTGGGAAGTGTTTCGTCGCGGCGAGACCGACGCAACAATCCGGTCCCCGGCTTTGTCCAACGGCGACCGCAATGGTGCCGGCACCCCGATCCTGCGCTCAGAGCAGGGCGACGGCCTCGTGCGGGAATCGGATCGAGAAGGTGCTGCCCAGCCCCGGCCCTTCGCTCGCGGCCTCGGCACGCCCGCGATGCAGTTCGGCGATGCGCTTCACGATCGACAGGCCGAGCCCGGTCGATCCCTCTCCCCCCGTGGGCTTGGCCGAGAGGCGCTGGAAGCGGCCGAACAGGCGCGCGGCGTCCTCGGGCGAGAGGCCGGGCCCGTCATCCGTCACCGCGCAGACCATCTCCCCAGCCTCGCTGCTGACGCGGATCGTGATGGTGCCGCCGACGAAGCTGTACTTGACGGCGTTCGAGACCAGGTTGTCGACGGCCTCGCGCAGGCGCTCGGCATCGCCGCAGAGATACGCCTCGTCCGGCAGGTCGAGGGTCAGGACCTGGCTCTTGGAATCGGCGAGCGGCCTGTTCGCCTCGCAGACTTCCCGGGCGAGGGCGGCCAGGTCGACCGGCTCCCGGCGCAGGGTGATGTCGAGCGCGTCGTTCATCGCGTCCGCCATCAGGCTGTCGATCATCTCGATGAGACGGGTCGCCGAGGTCCGGATATGGGCGACCTGCGTGGCGAGCTGGGTCTTCGGCGCGCTGTCGAAGGCGATCAGGTCCGTCAGCATCTCGGAGCGCCCGAGGATGACCGACAGCGGGTTCTTCAGGTCGTGCGCCACGGTGCCGAGAATCTCGGTCTTGAGGCTGTTGGCGCGGCGCAGGTCCGAGCGCTGCGCGGCAAGGCGCCGGTTGGCGCGGATCAGCTCGGCGGTCCGCTCGACCACCCGCTGCTCCAGGGTGACGTTCGCCCGCTGCAATTGCTCGTAGAGGATGACGTTGTCGAAGGCGATCGAGAGCCGGCTGGTCAGGAGCGCGATGAGTGCCCGGTCGGTATCCGAGAGGGGCCGGTCGGTGTCGATCAGCGCGACGATCTCGCTGCCGCTCGCGGTCTGCACGTAGAGGGTGGACCAATGGTCGCCGAAGCTGTTGCGTCGCTCCTGAAAGGCCACCTCGACGATCGGCTGGATCTTCGGGTCCAGCGGCCAGGGCGGCGTCCGGCCGACATGGTCGCCGTAGAGGCCGGAGCCGGCGAGCACCGAGAAGCGCTGCGCCGGGACATCGTTCTCGCGCAGGACCAGGATCCCCGCGCAGGCCACGTTGAGGAGGGAGGCGACCTGCGTGAGCACGCCCTCCGACAGGCGCTGGAGCGACTTGTGGTCGAGCAGCATCGGGGCGGCGTCGATGATGATCTCCAGGCCGCGCCGGGTATCGTCGAGGCGCTTGAGCTGCTGGTAGGCGCGCAAGGCCGCGGTCAGGCTGGTGAAGAGCTTGTCGGCGGTGAGCTCGATCTTCGCCTTGTAGTCGTTGATGTCGTAGTCGACGATCACCCGGCGCTCCGGCGCCTGGCCCGGCTGGCCCGTCCGCAGGATGATCCGCGCAGTCTCGTCGCCGAGGTCCCGGCGGATGTGCTCGACGAGGCGCAGGCCGGCATCGTCCGTCTCCATCACGACGTCGAGCAGGATCACGGCGATGTCGCGCCGCGCTCCGAGCAGAGCCCGCGCCTCGGCGGCGGAATGCGCCGACAGGATCTCGAGGCCGCGGCCGTCGAGCTCGTAGCCGGCGAGCGCGTAGCGGGTCCCGTCATGCACGGCGGGATCGTCGTCGACGACGGCGATCGTCCAGGGGCCGGCGCGGGGCGCCGTCTCGTCGATCTCGTCCGAAATCAGATGGAGGATATCGTCGTCCATGCTTCCCGCACGCATTCACGATGCAGTCGTCTGTCTGTGAACGGGGATGTTGGTGAAAGATTGACCCCGTGCCGCGGTGTTCAGCAACCTTCAAACAAGAGCGTGTCCGATCCGAGCTGAAGGGTTCGGTGGCGCACGATCTCGCTGCGGACAGCGCGACCATGGCCTGTATCGGCGGCTTGGCTTACTTGGGGCATGCTGTATACCCGATGCGGCTGGTCAGTCCGTGCGCGGTCTCACACCCGCAGTGACGATCGAGCCGAGTCGCGGAGCGTCGACGGCCCGGATGAGTACAGGGACAGCCCACATCTGCGTCGTCGACGACGAGCCCGACGCCCGCGCGATGGTCGGCGACTACCTCAGGATGCATGGCTTCGCGGTCACCCTGTGCGACGGCGGGCAAGCCCTGCGGGCCGCCATCGCGCTGCGGGCGCCGGATCTCGTGGTGCTCGACCTCAACATGCCGGAGGAGGACGGGCTCTCGATCGTGCGCGATCTGAAGGCGCGCTCGACCATCCCGATCATCATGCTGACCGCGACCGCGAGCACCATCGACCGCGTGGTCGGCCTCGAACTCGGCGCCGACGACTACCTGCCGAAACCGTGCGAATTGCGCGAGCTCGTCGCGCGCGTGCGCTCCGTCTTGAGGCGCGCGCACGGCCGAATTCCCGCAGGCGTCGAGCCGCAAGTGCCTGACGCGACAGCGCCCGCACGCCGCATCCGCATCGGCACGAAATGGCTAGACCTCCAAGCCCTCCGCCTGCAAGATGACTACGGTAAAGAGCAAATATTAACGCGATCTGAATTCGATCTTCTCAAAGCATTTACCGATAATCCTAAGCGTGCCATGTCGCGCGAGCGCCTTCTTGATCTTGCGGATGCACGCGATCCCGATGCCTTCGACCGTGCGATCGACGTGCGGATCAATCGCATCCGCAAGAAGATCGAGCCTGATCCGGCCAATCCACGATTTATCCGCACCGTACGGGGATTGGGATACATATTTCGACCGGATGGAGATTAGAGCCGCTCCCGATCCGGCATCCATTTCGGCGGAGAGCGCCCCAGAGTGGCGAAGATCGCTTGTGAACCGGCCCTTCCGTGCGCATTCGGACCTGCATCGCGGGCCGCTCAACGGCGATACCAAGAAAAGCCGTCCTCAACCATTGGTCTGACGCGCGGTCTTCCGCTGCGACGGCAAACCCGTCGGATTCGGTGCGCGCTTATGGAGTACGGCCGGGCGGCAATATCATCGCCGTGTCCGGGTCGGAGACGTCACCCTCCTGCTGTTGGTCGAGCATGAGCTTGGCCGCCATCTCCGGCATCCGCCCGTTCTTGAGATCCTGCGCGGCTGAAACCTGCTTCTCGCGCGCCTGCTCCGAGGTCAGTTCGCCGCGGACAACCGCACGGGCGAGATTCAGGCTCAGCACGTTCTCAGGCTCGCTCGCGCCGTAGGCGGTGAGCGTGCCCCGGGTCCGGTCCGGAATCACGCTGCCGTTGAAGGTCGCAATCGCACTGTAGAAATTGAGGGGCACCTTGTAGGGCAGGCTCTGCTCCAGCACATCGCTATGCTTGGCCGGAAAGTCGTGCTCGGCTCCGACCTTGTGCACGACGGTGCGGATCCACGGTCCGGTGCGGTGCCAGATCAGCAGGGTCGCCGTCTGCTCCTGGGGCGGCCCGTAGCGGTCGCTGATGTCCGCGGCAGCTGCGCGGGAAGGTTCCGGCCAGCCCAGCACGGCGAGTTCGGCAGCGCCCACCTGGGTGGCGGCCAGTACCGAAGCGAGCACGAGGGCGGGACGGCTGCGGCTGGGCGCGAACATGGGACCTCCCTGCTGGTGCCCGAGGGCGGCACCATGGCCTGCGGTGAACCAGGGCCCGCTGTCACACCGTCGCGTTGCCCCGGCTCTGCGCGGGGTATAGGCCCAGTACAGAAGAATAGTTCCAGGGAGACGACCCATGGCACAGCAGATGTCGCTGGACGTGAATGGGCATGCCGCACGCGTCACCGTCGACGATCCCGAAACGCCCCTTCTCTATGTGCTGCGCGACGACCTCGGCCTGCACGGCCCGCGCTTCGGATGCGGGCTCGGCCAATGCGGCTCCTGCACAGTTCATGTCGATGGTCAGGCAGTGCGTTCCTGCATCACCCCGGTCTCCGGCCTGAAGCCGGGCGCCAGGATCGTCACGCTGGAGGGCCTCGGCAGCCCGGACAAGCCGCATCCGGTCCAGGACGCCTTCATCGCGGAACAGGCCGCGCAATGCGGCTACTGCATCAACGGCATGATCATGCAGTCGGCCGCTCTCCTCAACGAGACCCCGAAGCCCGACGAGGCCGCGATCCGGCAAGCGCTGGCGCAGAACCTCTGCCGCTGCGGCACTCATCTGCGGATCGTGCGCGCCGTCCAGCGCGCCGCAGGCACGCTTTGACGGAGGCCGATCTCATGAATGCGCCCCATCTATCTCGCCGCAGCCTGCTCCTTCAGGGCAGTGCCCTCGTAGTCGGGTTCTCGCTCGCCGGCCGGAACGCCGCCGCGCAGACCTTCGCGCCGGTCGCGACCAACGGTTTCGCGAAGCCGGTCGCGCCGGATCAGGTCGACAGCTTTCTTGCCCTTGGTGCAGATGGCCGCGCGACGATCTTCTCGGGCAAGGTCGATCTCGGCACCGGCATTCGCACGGCGATGGCGCAGATCGCGGCCGAGGAGCTCGACCTGCCCATCGACCGCGTCACGGTGGTGCAGGGCGACACGGCGCTCACGCCGGACCAGGGCCCCACCTATGGTAGCCTTTCGATCCAGAAAGGCGGCGTCGAGATCCGCCAGGCGGCAGCGACCGCCCGCATCCGCCTGGTGCAGCTCGCGAGCGAGCGGCTCGGCGTGCCGGCCAATGGGCTGGTGACCGAGAACGGCACCGTGCGGCCGAAGGCCGGCGGTCAGGGCATCACCTACGCCGAACTCGTGAAGGACGGCCGCCTGGACCTGAAGGTCGACCCGGCGGTCGCGACCAAGGATCCGGCTGCTTTCGCCCTCGTCGGCAAGTCGGTGGCTCGGCTCGATATTCCTGAGAAGATGACGGGCCGCTTCACCTACATGCAGGATTATCGCGTGCCCGGCATGGTGCATGCCCGCGTGGTCCGTCCGCCGGCGATCGGCGCGACGCTGGAAAGCCTCGACGAGACATCGGTCGCGCATATTCCGGGCCTGATCCAGGTGGTGCGTCAGGGCAACTTCCTGGCCATCGTGGCGGAGAAGGAATGGGCGGCGGTGAAGGCCGCCGGGCAGATCAAGGCGGTCTGGTCGAAATGGGAAGGGCTGCCAGAGCAGGACAAGCTCTGGCAGCACGTGCGGTCCACGAAGGTCACGAAGGACGACGTGACGAGCAGCACGGGCGATGCCGAGGCGGCGCTCGGCCAGACGGCGCGCACGCTCGAGGCGAGCTACGACTTCGCCATCCACACCCATGGCTCGATCGGGCCCTCCTGTGCGATCGCGGAGTTCAAGGACGGCCTGCTCACCTGCTGGACGGCCTCGCAGATGACGCACGCTCTGCGCAAGCAACTCGCGGCAATGACCGGGCTCGCTCCGGAATCGGTGCGCTGCATCTATGTCGAGGGGTCCGGCTGCTACGGCCGCAACGGCCACGAAGATGCCGCGGGCGACGCGGCGCTCCTCGCACGCGTTGTGGGCCGGCCCGTGCGAGTGCAGTGGTCGCGCGCCGACGAGCACGGCTGGGACCCGAAGGGCCCTCCCACCCTGATCGACCTGAAGGCTGGACTCGACGCGCAGGGCAATGTCGCCGCCTGGGTATCGCAGTTTCACGTGCCGGAGGGGGCGGCCGGGAACGTGCCGCTGGTGGCGGCGGATCTCGCGGGTCTTCCGCACGAGACCGCCATGGCGCCCGGCAACGTCATCCAGAATTCGGCGCTGCCCTACGCCTTCCCGAACGTCCGCACGGTCTGCCACCGACTGGCCTCGACGCCGTTCCGACCTTCTTGGATCCGGACGCCGGGCCGGATGCAGAACACCTTCGCCAACGAGGCTTTCCTCGACGAGTGCGCGGCGGCAGCCGGCGCAGACCCGTTGGAGTATCGCCTGCGCGCTCTCAAGGATCCGCGCGGTATCGAGGTGCTGCGGCGCATCTCCGAGATCGCGCAATGGCAGGCCCGGCCCTCGCCCGCGAAGGAGGATGCCTCGGGCGACGTGCTGCGTGGGCGCGGCCTCTCCTATGTGAAGTACGAGCTGAACCGCACCTATGTGGCCGGCGTGGCCGAGGTTGAGGTCAACCGCAGGACCGGGCAAGTCCGGGTGCCGCGCTTCTTCGTGGCCCAGGATTGCGGCCAGATCATCAATCCGGACGGTGTCCGAAACCAGCTCGACGGCAATATCATCCAGACCGTAAGTCGGGTGCTGATGGAAGAAGTCACGTTCGATCGAGGCGCCGTCACCAGTCTCGACTGGGCGAGTTACCCGATTCTGACCTTCCCCGACGTGCCGGTGGTGGTGACGGCGCTGATCGACCGGCCCACCGAGAAGCCTTGGGGGGCCGGCGAGCCATCCGCGGCCATCGTGCCGGCGGCGGTCTCGAACGCGATCTTCGATGCGACGGGCGCCCGCCTCCGGTCTGTCCCGTTCACGCCGGCCAAGGTAAAGGCGGCGCTTCAGGGAACGTGACGCGCCTCGAAGGCTTCGTGTGCGACCATGGTGCTGGGATGGTGTGAGCCCCTGTCACCAGAGGCCCACCGTCTCGATTATCAGCCGATCTGCTCTTTCTGGGCGCCGCTGTCGGGGCGCGCCGGGCCGAGCACCGGCTCCTCACCCATCGGCTCGTTCTGGACCACGCTGTACTCGCCCTTCCCGTCGAGGGAGGGCCCGCTCGTCCAGCGGCCTGCGGGCGGCGGCGTGCCGTCCCGGGCCGTGGCAAAGAAGTTGTAGCTGAACTTCTGATGCTCCTCGCTTTGCGGGAAGCTGTTCGGGATCGGCAGCGTGCCCTGATGACCGCCGAGTTCCTCGATCACCGCGAGCCATTGCTGCTGATGCATCGTGTCGCGGGCGATCAGGAAGCTCCACATATCCTTCATGCCCAGATCGTTCGTGGCATTCGACAGGCGCACGGCGAGCACGCGACCCGTGCTCTCCGCAGCGACATTGCAGTACATGTCGGCCGCAATGTTGCCGCTGGCATAGATGTGGCTCATGTCGAAGGGCAGGCCATCGGCATTGCCGGGGAAGGCCGACAGACCGGTCGAGAGTAGCGTCTTGTGCAGCATGCCTTCGGCGATGTGGCGCGGGTTCTCGCCACCCATCACAGCGCCGACCAGCGCGTCAGCGGCACCGGCTTCCTGGACCTTCGTCGGAGCATTCTCGAGGTTCATCGCGACGGCGGTCGCGAGCATCTCGATATGGCCGATCTCCTCCGTGGCCGTATTGAGGAGCATGTCACGATATTTGGTCGTGGGGGCGCGGTTGCCCCAGGCCTGAAAGAAATACTGGAAACAGACGCGGATTTCACCTTCGATTCCGCCAATCGCCTGCTGAAGCATGCGGGCGTAGATCGGGTCCGGGCTCTCGACCCGGACAGGATATTGCAGGCGCTTGTCGTGGAAATACATAGGCGGGCGTCCTTGCCGAACGGGGAGCGAGACACGCTCACGGGAGGGATTGGGCCAGCCACCGCAGTGAGGGGTGGGCCGTCCTTCCCCGCCAACCGACGCTCTTTCGAGAACTTTCCAAGATATACAGCACTTTAAGATATGTTATTCCTCATATTGCCCTAGGTTAAATCTTGTCGTCTCCCAGCGTGGCTCGTGATCCCATCACGGTGCAGGAACAATTTTGTCAGCGATCCTCGGGAGTCTTAGGTGTGGTCATGGCGGCCGGATCGACAATGCGGTCGTACTGCTCACCCGTCATGACGCCTAGCGCGATCGCTGCCGCGCGCGGTGTCAGCCCCTCGGCCATCGCCTTTCGCGTGATCGTGGCCACACAATCGTAGCCGAGAATAGGATTGAGCACCGTGGCGAGGAGAAGCGCCTTCGAGACGTTTTCGGCCAGACGGTCCCGATCGACAGCGAGGTCCCGCACGAGCTTTCCGGCAAAGACGTAGGACCCGTCCGCCAGAAGCCGGATCGATTGCAGCAGGTTGTGGATGAGGACAGGCTTGGCGACATTCAACTCGAAGGTCCCCGATGCGCCCGCAGCCGAGATCGTCGCGTGGTTGCCCATGACCTGAAAGGCGGCCTGCACCAGAGCTTCGGCGATCGTCGGATTGCGCTTGCCCGGCATGATGGACGAAGACAGCCCGTCGTCGGGGATCACAAGTTCGCCGAGGCCGCAGCGCGGCCCGGAGCCGAGCAGACGGATATCGTTGGCGATCTTGATCAGCGACGCCGCAAGCACGTTGAGCGAACCCGAGACCTCGATGAGAGCGTCGTGGGCGCCCATGCCCTCGAACTTGCACGGGTTCGGGACGACCGGCAGTCCGGACAGGGCCACGACCTCGTCGCAGAAGGCTTGGTCGAAACCGACCGGAGCGTTGAGGCCCGAGCCGACCGCCGTGCCGCCCTGCGCCAGCCGATACAGGCGCGGAGCCGTGGCCTCGATCCGCTCGATCCCGTGGCCGATCTGGCTGGCGAAGGCTCCAAACGCCTGTCCCACCGTCATCGGCACCGCATCCATGAGGTGCGTCCGGCCGATCTTAACGACGTCGTCGAACTCGGCCGCCTTGGCGGCCAGGGTGTCGCGCAGCCATGCGAGCGCGGGCAGCAGCCGATCCCGCAGTTCCAGGCCGGTGCAGAGGTGCATCACTGTCGGGAAGCTGTCGTTCGAGGATTGCGAGCAATTCACGTGGTCGTTGGGATGAATCGGACGGCGTGATCCCAGTGGCTGTCCGAGGCTCTCGTTCGCCCGGTTCGCGATGACCTCGTTGGCGTTCATGTTGGTCTGGGTCCCGGAGCCGGTCTGCCAGACGCGCAAGGGGAAGTGATCGTCGAACCGTCCTTCCCAGACTTCGCGGGCGGCCGCTTCGATGGCGGCGGCGAGAATTCGGTCCAGGGCGCCGAGGCGGCGGTTGGCGCGGGCCGCAGCCAGCTTCTGCAGGCCGAAGGCACGGATGAGGCTCGAGGGAAAGCGTTCCTCGCCGATCTCGAATACGCCGAGCGCGCGCTGTGTCTGCGCACCCCAGTAACGGTCGGCCGGGATCTCGATCGGACCGAAGGCGTCATGCTCGATCCGCACGTTCGACGGCTCATGCATCGGCGTGGTCCTCCGCAGGATCTCGGCATTCGTCTCTATCAAGACCGGGAGCCCGCGGGCTCTCCGGCCGCCTCACGCCGCGGCGGCGCGATCCGCACGCAGGCGGGCCATCGCGTCCTGCGCCATGCCGGCGTCGAATTCCCCGGCGAGCTTGGCCGTCACCACTGTGGCCACGCTGTTGCCGATGACGTTCGTCGTGGCGATGGCGATCGACATGAAGCGGTAGACCCCGAACAGGATCGGCAAGCCTTCGAGCGGCAGCACGCCGGTCGCGGCCACGGTCGCCGCGAAGACCACGAAACTGCCGCCCGACACCGTCGCGGCGCCCTTCGAGGTCAGGAGCATGATCGCCAGGATGCCGAGCTGCTGTCCCAGATCGAGGGGCACATGGTAGGCGTTGGCCAGGAAGATCACGCCCATCGACATGTAGATCGACGTGCCGTCGAGGTTGAACGCGTAGCCGGTCGGCAGCACGAGACCCACCGACTGGCGCGAGCAACCGTAGGTCGGCAGCTTCTCCAGGAGACGCGGCAGCACGCTCTCGGAGGAGGCCGTGCCCAGCACGATATAGATCTCCTCGCGGATGAAATTCAAGAATTGGAACAGGTTGATCTTGAACGCCGTCGAGATCGCGCCGAGAACCACGACGATGAAGACGATCACCACCGCATAGAAGCTCATAATCAGGTAGATCAGCGAAAGGAGAACATTGGCGCCGCTCGATCCGACCGCGAAGGCGACAGCCCCGAACGTACCGATCGGCGCGGTCAGCATGATCAGGTGAATGAACTCGAAGAAGGCGTCCGAGATCCGGTTCAGGCCGCTCTCGATCGGCTGGCGCTTCTCGGGCGACAGGTGCAGAAGCGCCGCTCCGAAGATCAGGGCGATGACGAGCACCTGCAGCAATTCGCCCTTGGCGAAGGCGCCGATGAAGTTGTCGGGAAAGACGTTGAGAATGAAGTCGAGCGTCGAGTGCGGAGCGGCGGCGCCCGACGGGGCCTTGCCCTGCGCAAGCCCGGCCCGCGTCGCGTCCGCCATGCCCTTGCCGACCCCGAGCAGGTTGCCGGCGACGAGGCCGACTGCCAGCGCAATGGTCGAGACGACCTCGAAGTAGAGCATCGCGATCAGGCCGACCCTGCCGACCCGCTTGAAGTCGCCCGCGGAGGTCACACCGACCACGACGCAAAGGAAGACCAGCGGCGCCACCGCCGTCTTGATCAGGCGCAGGAAAATGTCGCCGAGGACCTTCAACGGGACGGCGACCTCGGGAACGAGGAAGCCGGTGGCGGCGCCGAGCACCATCGCAACCACGATCTGGAAGCCGAGATTCGTCCAGATCGACGGTCTCTTCGACGTCGCAGAGGCCGGCGTCGGCGGCGTCGGTGTTCCTGGGATAGCGGTCGGATCGCTCGTGGTCGTGTGCATGGCTTCCTCCTGGGGATGTCGAGGCGCGCGCACTCTCATTGCCGACGGGGAAAGCCCGGCAGTCCGGTGCGACGACGCGTGGGGCAGATCGGTGGGCGGTGCTCAGCCGCCGCGGGCGACGGAAGCGAGAACCCGATCGACCATCTCGGGTGCAGCACCGAGGTAGTTGGCGGGATCGGTCAGGTGATCGATCGCAGCGCGGTCGAAATGGGCCGAGACCTCGGGGATGGCGGCCAGCGCCTCGGCCAGCGTCCCGCCCTGCTCGTTGACGACGCGGCAGGCGGCGTAGACGAGGTCATGCGCCTGCTGCCGACCCGTATGGAGCGCGAGCGCCATCATCGCCGCCTCGGCGACGATCAGACCGCGGCTGATCCCGAGATTCTCGCGCATCCGCGCCGCATCGACGATCAGTCCGCCGAGGGCGAATTTTGCCTGATGCAGGGCACCTGCCGTCAGAACGAAACTCTCGGGCACCGCCATCCACTCGGCGTGCCAGGGACCGGTTGCCCGCTCGAAGTCTTGGACCATCGCGTCGAGCATCAGCCCGGCATGCTGGCGCACGCCCTTGGCGGCGGCGAGCATCAGCTCGGACGAGATCGGATTGCGCTTCTGCGGCATGGTCGAGGAGGCACCGCGCCCCGTGACGAAGGGCTCGTACACCTCTGCGAATTCGGTCGAGGCCATGATCATGATGTCGAGGGCGATCTTGCCGAGCGAGCCAGTGATCAGCGCCAGAAGGTTGACTGTCTCGGCAAAGCCGTCGCGGGCGACGTGCCAGGTCGAGGCCGGCTGCCCGAGCCCGAGTTCCCGGCAGAACGCTTCCTGCACCCGCAGCCCGTCCTTGCCGAGGGACGCCAACGTGCCGGCTGCACCGGCGAACTCGCCGACCAGCACACGGGGCTTCAGCTGCTCCAGGCGCTCCGCGTGGCGGTCGACCATGGCAAGCCAGATCGCAGTCTTGTACCCGAAGGTCACTGGCAGCGCCTGCTGGAGATGGGTGCGCCCAGCCATCGGGGTGTCGCGGTGCCGCCTCGACAGTCCGGCCAGGATCGCGCACAGCTCGCCGATGTCGGCCGCGACAATCTCCAGGCCGGCGCGGATCTGGAGCACGCTGGCCGTGTCCATGATGTCCTGGGTGGTGGCGCCCCAGTGGACGTAGCGACCGGCCTCGCCGCATTGATGCACGAGCTGGTGTACGAGCGGCAGGATCGGGTAGCCGACATTGTCGGTCTCCCGGCGCAGAAGATCGAAGTCGAGGGCTTCGAACGAGCAGTTTGCTGCGATCTGGTCGGCCGCCTCGGCGGGAATGACGCCGCACGCCGCTTCGGCCTTCGCCAGCGCGATTTCGACCTCGATATAGCGCTGGATCAGGGCATGATCGGAGAATACCGCACGCATCGACGGCGTGCCGAAGGCGTCGCGGAACAGGAGCGAATCGATGGCGGTGGTGGCGGTCGGGGGGAGCTGGCGGCTCACGGTTTCCTCCTAGAGGACACGCCCGACTCGTTTATGTTCGGACAATATCAGGTAGGTCATGTCCGGACATTATGTCAATCGACGTGGAAGATGCAGGGGTGGGTCCGTGGATCGGTGTGATGGGTGAGACGCTCTGGGCGCAGGTGGCGCAGGATCTGACGGCCGGAATCGCCTCAGGCCGCTTCCCGGTCGGCTCGCTTCTGCCGACGGAGTTGGATCTCTGCGCGCATTACGGGACGAGCCGGCACACCGTGCGGACCGCGATCCGGCAACTGCAGGAGCAGGGACTGGTCACACGCAACAAGAAGGCCGGTACCCGGGT
The DNA here is from genome assembly GCF_902141845.1 of Methylobacterium symbioticum. Lineage (GTDB taxonomy): Bacteria > Pseudomonadota > Alphaproteobacteria > Rhizobiales > Beijerinckiaceae > Methylobacterium > Methylobacterium symbioticum. Next base: position 112,815 of record NZ_CABFPH010000001.1, read on the forward strand.
CGAGGCCTCAGTGCCGACCAGCGGCTACCGTCAGGCCCTGGCCTCGCTGGAGGATCTGATCCAGTTCGGCGAGGCCCACATCCGCGAGGTTCAGGCGACCGGCGCGGTGACGGCCGATGCCGATCTTGCCGCGGAACTGGGATGCGCGACGGGGACGCGGTGGTTCCGGATCTCCAGCCTGCGGCTTGACGGCAGGCCGGGCAGCGCTCCGATCGGCTGGACAGACGTCTATATCGACCCAGCCTATGCCGATCTCGGCGAGATCGTCCGCGCATCGCCCGACCGGCTGGTCATCACCCTGATCGAGCAGCGGCACGGCCAGCGTTGCGCCGAGATCCGTCAGGACATGGAAGCAGTCGTCCTGCCCGCATCGCATGCGGCGGCCCTTGCCGCACAACCTGGCACGCCCGCCCTTCGTGTCGTCCGGCATTACCTGGATCAGGCGGGCAAGGTGATCGAGATCTCATCGACCCTTCATCCCGCCGGGCGGTTCGCCGTCTCGCAGCGCATGCACCGGATGGTGAACGTGCCGGCTGCGGAGCCGGACACCGAGGCCGGCGCACATCCGGCGAGCAGGCGAACGTCGTAGTCACGCATCCCCGGCCCGGGTCCCGTGACCTCCAGCGCGGCAGCCTCACTGAAGGCTGGAGAATAGGCGGAACAGGGCCGTCGCGGCGACCTGCTGCGTCGTAGGGCCGGGCTGCCGTAGATGGCCCTCGCTCCCGCAACAGCGAGCGCGGCGATGGCGTGTCACATCGGTGAACGCGAGATAGGGTGCCGCGATGTGCCTCTTGCCTCTGGTCGTCACGGCTCGTTGGAGCTCGGCTGCGATGCGACGATCATCGCGGCCGCTCCGCTCGTCAGCGTGACAGGAGGCCGATAGCATGTAACGTTTTGTGACGGCGGCGTTTTACGCGTTGCCGCTCTGACGCGCCGGCTTATCCTCGCGGCATGGCCGACAGTACCACCATCGCCATCGTCGAGGACGACGACGACATCCGCACCCAACTCGCCGCTTACCTCGAGGGCGAGGGCTTTCGTGTGATGAGCCTCGATGGCGGTGCCCACCTCGACCAGCTGCTCGCCGTTGGACCGGCACCGGACCTGATCGTACTCGACTGGATGCTGCCCGGCGAGGACGGGCTCTCGATCTGCCGCCGCCTGCGCGAGGTGGGCGGGCCGCCCGTCGTCATGCTGACCGCCAAGGACGAGGACATCGACCGGGTGCTCGGCCTGGAGATGGGGGCCGACGACTACGTCTCGAAGCCGTTCAGCCCCCGTGTGCTGCTCGCCCGAATCCGCGCCGTCCTGCGTCGCGCGAGCGGAGCGGGCGCCACGACAGCCTGTACCGGCACGGAGCGTCTGGCCGTGGCCGATCTCGTCGTGGATCTTGCAGCACGCACCGTGACCATCTGTGGGCCGGCGACCGAGATCCCGCTCACCAGTGCAGAGTACGACCTGCTGCACTGCTTCGTCACGCGGCCGCAGCGGGTCCTCTCGCGCGACCAGCTCCTCGACTGGACCCGCGGCCGCGTTGCTTATGCCTTCGACCGGACCATCGACGTGCAGGTCAGCCGCCTGCGGCACAAGCTCGACGCGGCCGGCAGCCAGGCGGCGGGCCAGATCAAGACGGTGCGCAACGCCGGCTACATCCTGGCGGCGCCCGTGAAGGCCGTGGCATCCTGATGGGGCGCGTTGGGCTCTTCGGCCGCATCATGTTGCTCCTGCTGGGAGCGCTCTCGCTGCTCGTCCTCGCCACCGTCGCTCTGGATCACTGGCAGCGGGCCCAAGAACGCTCGCCCTACGCCTCCCGCTTCCCCCGCGTCGACCAAGCTGCCAACATCATGGCGCTACTGCGGGATGCCGACCCTGCGCAGCGCCCGGCCATCCTGAGGGCGGTGAGCGGCGAGGCCCTGAAGGCGGAGATCGTCGATCAGTCCCCGGACGAGACCGGCCTGATCCGCGAGCCGCGGCTCGAAGCCCGCCTGTGCCGGGTGACCGGCGCGCCAGCCGACCGCGTCCAGGCCTTCACCGACGCCGCCATGCTGCACCGAGGCGTCGATCCGGCCGACGTCGCGAACCCGGAGCGCCGCGGACCCATCGGTCGACTGGCGGCTGCGACCTACCGGCTGCCGGATGGGCGGTTTTTGGTGGTTACGGCCATTGAGGCGCACCGTTCGCGGATGCCCTGGCTGCTGGGCCAGCCGCTTAGCCTGTGGGTGGCTGTCCTCGGTGTGGCCGTGACCGTCCTCGTCACCGTTGGGGCGCGGCACGAACTCGCACCGCTCCGGCGCCTGACGGAGGCGGTCTCCCGGTTCGACGGGCGCGCGCCCGGGCCTCCCCTCGCCGCGCGGGGCGCGCCGGAGATCCGGCGCCTCGCCCAGGCCGTCCAGGCCATGCAGGAGCGCATCGTCGGCCTGATGGGGGAGCGCTCGCTGCTGATCGGCGCCATCTCGCACGACCTCAAGACCTACCTGACGCGCATGCGCCTGCGGGCCGAGGGCGTTGCCGAGCCCGAGCGCCGGGTGCGGCTCATCGAGGATCTCGACGCGATGCGCGCGCTGATCGAGACCGCGCTCGGCTACGCCCGCGGCACCGCCGCCGAGGTCGGGCGCACGCCCGTGGACCTCGCCGACATCGTGGCGGTCGAGGTCGCCGAGCACGCCGCGCAGGGAGCCGCCATCACCCTGTCGGGCGAAGACGTGCGGGACGCGACCGTGGCCGGCGATGCGGTCGCCCTGCGCCGGGTCGTCGCCAACCTGATCGGCAACGCCGTCAAGTTCGGACGCGCGTCGGTCGCGGTCGCGGTCCGGCGCACGGGCACGGCCTGCCAGATCGTGGTCGAGGATGACGGGCCCGGCATCCCCGAGGCGGAGCGATCGGCGGTGTTCAGCCCGTACTACCGGGTCGAGCGATCCCGGAGCCGTCGAACCGGCGGGACCGGGCTGGGGCTCGCCATCGCCCGCCAGATCGCCGAGGCGCATGGCGGCACCATCGTGGCGGAAGCCGCCGCGCTCGGCGGCGCACGCCTCGTGGTGACCCTGCCGGCCCTCGCCTGAGCGCAGGCAACCGCACGCAAGCGCCTGTCACACAACGTTACGCCCCGGCGCGAACCCGTCACATCCGGGCAGAGCGCGCGGGCGAACCTTCGCTCGACCCGCCGCGGCGAGACCGCCGCCGGGACCCGGGACGGGACGGCATCGGGCCGGCTCGTCCGAGCAGAAGGAGTCCATCGATGCTGAAGGTTCTCGCCCCCGTCATGCTGCTGGCCGCCTGCGCGGTTCCCGCCTCGGCGCTGCCGCTGGTCCAGGACGCGGTGTCGACCGGGTCCGGCGGCGTGCCCATCATCCGGGTCTATGACGGCTGCGGCCCGTACGGCCATCGCGGCCCCTACGGCTACTGCCGCACGGGCGGCCAGTGGGGCGGGTATGTCCGCGGCGCCTCCTGCCCGGCCGGCTATCACATCGGTCCCTACGGCCGCCGCTGCTGGCCGAACTGACCTCCCCTGCCCCGAAACCCGACCCATCCGGCCGCGTGCCGGATGCCTATGGAGCGCGTCATGATCCGCAAGCTCGTCATGTCCCTCGCCCTCGTCTCGGGCGTGCTGCTCGCCGCGCCGGCCGCAGAGGCCCGGGATGGGTGCGGCCCCGGCTTCCACCGCGGCTTTTACGGCTGGTGCCGGCCCAATTGGCGGCCCTACTTCTACCGCCCCTTCGTCTATGCCCCGGCCTACCGGCGATTCGGCTACCACCGCTGGGGCGGCTACCGCTGGCATGCCGGCTATCACGTCCATTGGCGCCGCTTCGCCTGGCACGGCGGCGGTCGCCGCTGGGGCGGCTACCACCACGCCGGGTGGCATGGCGGGCGCGGCTGGGGCTGGCACCGGCGCTGGTGACCTCTGACCAAGCGGACCGGCCGATCCTTCAGGACGCCACGCTCTCGGCCGGTGCGGGACGGTCACGGACCGCCCTGCATCGCCGAAGGCCTGTCGGGTCCGCTCGATCCCGGCATGATGCGTGTCCGCGCGGACGCGGTTTTCGACCTGCAGGCGCTTTGGCGGAGCGATTCGCAGACCGGATCCAATTCGGACTGCGGTCGACCATCGGACTGCATGTGCCGTAGGCTGCCTCCCGGGACCAAGACCCGATCAGCTTGCCCCTGAGAAGGGCCGCTGTGGGTGGGATGCGGAAGTTGACCGACCGCTCGCAAGCGGACGTTCCGCCTGCGACCCAACCCGGTCATGCTGACGCCCCCCGAGGCTTCCCAAAAGCTGCCGTACAGCGCTGCCTCGAACGGTTGCGTCGCACTTCACGCCACCGTCGTGGCCACCGTACCCAAAGCTCGATGCATCAGAACGGTATCGAGCCACTCTCCAGAGAACGGACAGGATGCGGCCGCAAGCGCTTACGCTTGAATGGACACCAATCTGATACTCAGCGAGCTTGGGCGCGACTCGGCTCGCCGATGCGTATCCGTAGCGCCTCGCTCATCGGTAGATCCAGGTTTAGCCCCTTAGGTGGAATGGGATTGAGAAACCATTTTTCGTAGAGCCTCTTGAAGGCGCCGGAGGCCATCTCGGCTTTCAAGGTGCCGTCGACGAGCGCTTTGAACTCCGGATCGTCGCGCCTCAGCATGAGGCCGTACTCATCATCGGTCTGCGCCGCTGCCGGCAGGAATATGAGAGCCGCAGAGTCTGGTGCCGTCGACCTTGCGCCGGCAAGTAGGACCTCGTCCTCGTACCACGCTGCTGCACGTCCGGTGCGTAGCATCAGCAGCGACTCTGCATGGTCGCGCGCCTGGAGGATCGTCAATCCGAGCCCCTCGGCAGTGTTCTGCTTCTGCGCCAGAACCATGTTCAACGAGCCTTGCGTGATCACCACGGTGTGCCCGCGCAAGCCCTTCAAGTCGGCGATCCCCGACGTGTGCGTGGTCAGCCAGCGCGGCTGGCTGACGAAGGTTGCGATGGAGAAGGCGACCTGCTTCTGCCGCTCAGGTGTGTTCGTCGTGCTGCCGCACTCGATGTCGACCGTCCCGTTCTGGATGAGCGGGATTCGGTTCGAGGCATTCACTGCGACGTAGGCGACCTTCAATGCCGGCAGGTTGAGGTCGATCCTGATCCGCTCCGCGACTCCGGCGCATAGATCGAGAGCCATCCCCACAGGCTGCTGGTCGGTCCCGAGATAGGAGAACGGGATCGATGTCTCGCGGTAGCCCAGCGTGAGCGTGCCCGACGAACGGATCTTGTCTAGCGTCGGGCTGGCAGCCCGCACTGCGTCGAGGCCGGCGACAATCCCCGCGGCCGCGAGGGCCGCCATTAGAACACCCCTGCGCCCAGGCATCATGACTGCGTCTCCCGAAAACGAGCGGCAGATGACGGTTGTCGACGGTCAGGCCGCCTGTACGCCCGTGGTCTCGTGAAGGCTCTCCCTCAAGGCGGCCTCCAAGATATCGACGGCTTGGTCGATCTCGTCGGTCGAGACGGTCAGGGGCGGCGCGATGCGCCAGACCGAGCCACGTTCGGGGCGGCGGCGGATGTTCATGCTCAGGCCCTTCTCGAAGCACTTGCGCGTCGTGAGGGCCCCAAGGGCGTGCGCCGGCGAGCGCGATTCCCGGTCCGTCACCAATTCGACGCCGAGGAGAAGGCCAAGGCCACGCACGTCGCCGATCACGTCATAGCGCTGCTGCAGCCCCTCCAGGCGGCCACGAAGATAGGCACCCATCTCGTTGGCGCGCGCGACGAGGTTCTCACGCGCGATCACCTCCAATACGGCGAGACCCACCTCCGCAGTGAGCGGATCGGAGACGTGGCTGGTGTAGTAGGTGAAGTGCTTGGCGTGGATGTCTTCCTCAATCGCCGCGGTGGTGGACACCGCTGCGAGCGGCAGGCCGCCGCCCAGCGTCTTCGACATCGTCATGATGTCGGGCACGACGTCGAAGTACTCGGCCCCCGTTCGCGTGCCGATCCGACCGAAGGCGGTCTGCGCCTCGTCGAAGATCAGGAGCATACCGCGCGCGTCAGCGGCCTCCCGCAAGGCCTGCATGAAGGCGCGCGGCGGCACCAGCACGCCGCCCGCGCTGATCACCGGCTCGACAATGATCGCCGCGCCCTTGCCAGCCGACTGCATGTCGTAGAGCTTCAGGGCGAGATCGAGGTTGGCAAGCGCCGCCGCTTCCTCATCGAGGCCTGGGAAGTACGGCCGGTATGGGTTCGGCTCGGGGATCACGAACACGCCGGGTGCGGGCACGCCGTAGCCCTTGCGGTCGCTGGCCATCGACACGGAGCTCGCTCCGCCTGTGATGCCGTGCCAGGAGCCGCCGAGTGCCAAGACCTCGTAGCCGCCGGTGTACATCTTGGCCATGCGAAGGGCGACCTCAGTCGCCTCCGAGCCGGTGTTGATGAAGATCGTCTTGCTGAGATCGCCGGGCAGCCAGTCGTCGGCTAGCACCTGCGCAAGTTCGGCAACCGACTCCGGGATCATCCCGCTGAAGAAGTGGAACGCCTTCTCGCCAGCCCGGTGAACCGCCGCTACGATCGCGGGATGGTTGTGGCCGATCGTGGCGCACATCTGGCCGGATGTGAAATCGAGATACTCCCGTCCACTGCTGTCAGTGACGACGGTGCCCTTGGCCTTCGTGAACAGGTTCGGGAAAGCGTCCCCGCCGTAGCGCACCAGATGGTCCTCGGCTGCCTTGAGGAATGCGCTCATCGTCCGCTCCATCAGAGGATGCCAAGGTCAGTCTCGACTGGTGCGCCGCTCGTGAGGGGCGCCGCACCGGCATCGGCGTTGCGTGGTGTCGAGAGCAGGGGTAGTCCTGGGATGCCGATGAGCGCCAATTCAAAGAATTCACCGGGTGGTGAGGCAGGCTCATCACCCGGCCGGAGCCTGCCCCGGATGCCGCCTCTGCGAGCGCTGGCGGCGTTCAAGGCTGCCGCACAGCACGCCAGCTTCGCGAAAGGCGCGGCGGAACTCGGCGTGACCCCGTCGGCGATCAGCCACCAGATCCAGCAACTGGAGGACTTTCTTGGAGTGGTCCTGTTTCGCCGGCAGGCGGGTCGGGCCGTTCTGACCGCAGCTGGCAGAACCTACGCGGGCGAGATCGAGCAGGCATTTAGCGCCATCGCTGCGGCGACGGAACGGGTCGCCCCCCAATCCCAGCGCGAGCATCTCGTCGTAGCCTCGAGCCCGAGCTTTGCTGTCAAGTGGCTGCAGCCACGGATGCAGAGCTTCCTGCGGTCACATCCAGAGGCGCGCATCCGCATCTCCACCTTGTCGGAACGGGACGATATCGAGAGCGAGCGCTTCGACCTCGCGATCACCTACGGCCGACCGGCCCATACGGCGATGAGCATCGAGCCATTCCTGTTGGAGTGCCTGCGCCCGTTGTGCAGCCCTGAACTCGCCGCCTCGATAGGATTGCGAACACCGCGGGATCTGGCACGCACGACCCTGATCCATTCCGTCAACGCGCTGACCTGGGCAGACTATCTGCGTCGTGTCGGAGAGGCGGCCTTGCGCCCGCGCAACGAACTCTGGCTCGACCGCTCTCTGATGGCGGTTGAAGCGGCTGTATCCAGCCTGGGCGTAGTCTTGGAGAGCGAGGTTCTGGCGGCTGATGAACTGCGCGACGGCCGGCTTATCGCTCCCTTTGCCGAGCAGGGGTTTGCAGTAGAGACGACCTCATACTTCCTGATCCGACCGCTCGGCGTCAGCCGCGGATCGTTGGCCAGAGCGTTCGAGGCATGGTTGCTGGAGACGATAACGGCCGAGAATCTGGCGAAAGCGACGGCTGGCCAGCCTACAGGGCGTTCAGCGAAAACGTCGTAGATTCCGCGATCTGGGCGGTCGATCGGGGTTGGTCGCGAGAGCGGAGACGGCGTCCGCTTGGAGACCTTGTCGTGCGAAAGCGGACCGTGTTGAAACCACCCAACCCGGTCGTAGGTCTTTGCCTCATATAGCAGCCCGCAAGCGGACGCTCCCGACATCTGCAAAGGGTCGGAAGCCCCCACTCGTTCGACCAAGCCGATGAGGCTTCGCCCCTAGAACATGCCATTCCCGTTGGCCGAGGTCTCGGGCAGGACCTGCAGCACGTCCCAGTGCTCGACGATCTTGCCGTCGTCGTCGAGCCGGAAGATATCGATGGCCGCGTAGTCCCGGTCACCCGGCCAGTGCTGAAGGCAGTGCAGGATGACGAGGTCGCCTTCGGCCACCGCGCGCTTCACCTCGACCCGCTTGCCCGGCCACGCGCGCGCCATCCGCTCGAAATATGCGATGAAGCCGTCCTTGCCGGTCGCTACGTGCGGGTTGTGCTGGATGTACTCGGCGCCGACGTAACGCTCGACGGCCTCGCGCGGTCGGCACTCGTTGAACATCAGTTCGTAGAAGGCCGTCACGTTCGCCTTGTTGCGTGCGAGGTCAGCCATGCTGTCTCCGTATCGTCGGCGGGCCGCCCGATGCCCCTGGAACCTGAACGGCGCGCGTTCAAGAGAATTGCTCAGTACATTCCGGCACTGGCCGAGTCCGGGAACGGCCGGACACGTCATCGAGGCGGGCGTGGGCCGCGAGCGGCTCCGCGGCGCCAGCCGGCCGCGCACCGTCCGTAAGGAGCGCGGGCGACACGGATGCTGGCGGCGACCGGATCGGTCCTGTCGGCCCGATGGCGCCTCCCGGTGTCTGTCCGTCCCATTCAGCGAGCTTGGCGAAGGTCTTTGGCCGGCGCAACCCGGACCGGCAGGCCGGATTCCGGCGATGTCCGCCGGCCGGCCCGAGCCCGAGCATCGCGTCCGGCACAGGGTGGAGGACCGGCTCGGCCGCTCCGCACCAGGGGCGACGGCCGCATCGCGGGCCCTTCGTTGAGCTCGCGGGCCCGACGGCCTATGCATGGACCCCATGGAACTCCCAGTCTCTGCCCAACGACCCGTGGCGCCCCTCGCCTGCAAGCCGCCTGCCGGACAGGCGGCGCCGTTCCTGCCGATGAGCCGCGCCGAGATGGCGGCGCTCGGCTGGGACGCCTGCGACATCGTGCTGGTGACCGGCGACGCCTATGTGGATCATCCCAGCTTCGGCATGGCCATCATCGGCCGGCTGCTCGAGGCGCAGGGGTTCCGGGTCGGCATCATCGCGCAGCCCGACTGGCACTCGGCGGAGCCGTTCAAGGCCTTGGGCAAGCCGACCCTGTTCTTCGGCGTCACCGGCGGCAATCTCGATTCGATGGTGAACCGCTACACCGCGGACCGCCGCCTGCGCCACGACGACGCCTACACGGCCGGCGGGGAAGGCGGGCGGCGCCCGGACCGCTGCACCATCGTCTACACGCAACGCTGCCGCGAGGCGTACAAGGACGTGCCCGTCGTGCTGGGCGGCATCGAGGCGTCGCTGCGCCGCATCGCCCATTACGATTACTGGTCGGACAAGGTGCGCCGCTCGATCCTGGCGGACGCCAAGGCGGATCTGCTCCTCTACGGCAACGCGGAGCGGGCCGTCGTCGAGGTGGCGAACCGCCTTGCGGCCGGCGAGGCGCCGCACGAACTCGACTCGGTCCGGGGCGTCGCCCTGTTCCGGCGCGTGCCGGCCCACTACACCGAATTGCCCGCCGACGATCTCGATTCGGCCGACGAGGCCGCCGCCCGCCGCCCCGGCGAGACCGTGATCCGGCTCCCCGCCTACGACGAGGTCAAGGACGACAAGGAGGCCTATGCCCGCGCCTCGCGCGTGCTGCACCGGGAGGCCAATCCCGGCAATGCGCGCCCGCTCGTGCAGCGCCATGGCGACCGCGACCTCTGGCTGAACCCGCCGCCGATCCCGCTCTCCAGCGACGAGATGGATGCGGTCTACGACCTGCCCTATGCCCGCGCGCCGCATCCCTCCTACGGCGACGCGAAGATCCCCGCCTGGGACATGATCAAGTTCTCGGTGACGATCATGCGCGGCTGCTTCGGCGGCTGCACCTTCTGCTCCATCACCGAGCACGAGGGCCGCGTCATCCAGAACCGCTCGGAGGGCTCGATCCTGCGCGAGATCGAGCGGATCCGCGACAAGACGCCGGGCTTCACCGGCGTGATCTCGGATGTCGGCGGGCCGACCGCGAACATGTACCGGATGGCCTGCAAGGATCCGAAGATCGAGGCGGCGTGCCGGCTGCCGTCCTGCGTCTTCCCGGACATCTGCCCGAACCTGAACACCTCGCACGACGACCTGATCCGGCTCTATCGCAAGGTCCGCGAGGTGAAGGGCGTCAAGAAGGTGATGGTCGCCTCCGGTGTGCGCTACGACCTCGCGGTCCGGAGCCCCGAATATGTCAAGGAACTCGTGACCCATCACGTCGGCGGCCGGTTGAAGATCGCGCCCGAGCACACCGAGCGCGGGCCTCTCGACAAGATGATGAAGCCGGGCATCGGCACCTACGACCGCTTCAAGGAGATGTTCGACGCCGCTGCCAAGCAGGCCGGCAAGAAGTATTATCTGATCCCGTATTTCATCGCGGCTCATCCGGGCACGACCGACGAGGACATGATGCACCTCGCGCTCTGGCTCAAGAAGAACGACTATCGTGCCGACCAGGTGCAGACCTTCCTGCCCTCTCCGATGGCGACCGCGACGGCCATGTATCACACCGAGATCAACCCGTTGCGGGGCGTGCGGCGCGGCAGCAGCGAGCAGGTCGAGGCGATCAAGGGGCTGCGGCAGAGGCGGCTGCACAAGGCGTTCCTGCGCTACCACGACCCGGAGAACTGGCCCCTGCTGCGCGAGGCGCTGCGGGAGATGGGCCGCGCGGATCTCATCGGGCCGAGGCCGGACCAGCTCGTGCCGTTCTCGCAGCCGCCGGGAACGGGCTCGGGCAAGGCGGGAGACCGGCCGCGCCCCATGCGCCACCCGGGCGCGCCGCGCTTCACCACGAAAGGCGTGCCGCTGAGGAAGTGAGGCTGTCGCGCGTCCGTCGCGGAGCCAGATCCTCGCATCGCCAGCGTTCCGCCTGTCGGACGCGGCCCCGTGAGCGACCCGCCTTCCTTATCGGTGGCTTATGAGAATTGCCAAATATTCCATTCCGTCCATCCGATGATCTGGCAAGTCAGCGACGGCATTTGTCCAGATCTGCTCCAATCTTACCCTGAATGCATCGCGCCTCTTCCAGTCAGCATGTCTTCCTGTTAGCTGACGGATCAATACATTCTGGCGCTCCCAGGACGCGCGTGCCGCATCTCGCGGCCGGCGGGGGTGGCCGCGGGCCGTGAGGTGCGCGTGGGCGGGAACAGGCGCGGTCGATCCTGCGATCGGAGTCGCGAACCGATTGCGAGCCGACGCGTCGGCCCATCGAGAGCTCTGCTGATCCTTCTGGTGATCTGCGCATCGGCATTCGTCGTCGGACGGCCGAGCGATGGACGCGCGCAGAGCGTGGAGGACGGATCCGATGCCGGCATCGGTCCGGCCGGCACGCGGACGATTCTCGATCTGGTCGGCCGTCATCTGAAGAGCCCCGACGCGAAGGTCTCGGACCTCCGCCGAAGCGACGGTGCGGCGATCTGCGGCTCGGTCGACGTGAAGAACCGCGAGGGGCTGTATACCGGCCCGCGCGGCTTCGTGGTCGATCTGGTCAGCGGCTCCTTCGACCGCGTCCCGGACGGGCCGGAGCTTCTCAGCGCCAGGCGCGGCAGCGACTACGAGGTGCTGGAGCGGCAGCGGCAACGCTATTTCAGACTGTGCCTGAATTAGAGACCAACACGGCGGCAGCACACGCACGACCAATTCCTTCCGCGGGTCGATATGCGATCGCAAACCACGAATGGGCCGCAGCCGCTGCGTTTTATGCGGCTCGATTCAGATTGAAGATCAGAAGCTCACCCGAGTATCGAGGAAAGACATGCGGATCATATCTCTTGCTCTTGCCGTGCTTCTGGCAGCATTTCCATCGGCACCTTTCGCGGCGACCAAGCTCAAGATGGATGACAAGGCCAGTCTTTGGCCGAGGGCCGACCGGAGCGCGAAGATGGACTTCACCCAGCGCATGGGCAAGGCCATGACGCAGCTGTCGCCAGACCTCACGAATGAGTACTTTCTGCGCTGCCTGGAAGAGACGGCCAATATCGGCGACACCAAGGACCTGACCCTCGGCGATCTCGTCAAGACCTGCATCTCCATGCGTGTCGGACAATCATCCGAATGAGCGGGATCCGAACGAAAGCCGACAGGCGTCGCATCCCGCTCCTGCCAACGCTCGCACTGGCCGCCAGCGTCCTCCTTCCATCGGGTGCGCCTTCGCGAGCCCAGGCGATCGTGGACGGATCCGAGAGGGTCCTGCATCCGGAGCAGACGCGCGACCTCACGGCCCGGCTCGCTCAGCATCTGCGGAGTCCCGATCCGCGCATCGCCAACCTGCACCTGGGACGGGCCGGCGCCCTGTGCGGGACCGTCGAGATCCGAAACCGCATGGGCGACTTTACCGGGCCGAGGCCCTTCGTCGCCGACCTCTCGGATGGCTTCGTCGGCCGGTTGCCGGAGGGACCCGAACGGCGGAATCCGGCCAGTGTCGCCGACTATCGCGCCATGGAGCGTGCCACGGCGCTCTTCGCAGCCAATTGCACGCACTGATCCAGTTTTGGGATCGACGCAGCCTTCGAGGGACGACCGATCTTGGCCTACGGCTTGACGATCACGCCCGAGGGCCGACGATCGACAGCAGCCGAGCGCACGTCGTCGTTCAGGCTCAGCCTCTCCCCGGGACTGCGTTCGCCTTCCCGCCGCGCCAACACACGCTGAAGGCGATGGTGGCCGGCGCGTCGGGCAGCCGGCGGCCGGCCAAATCAGCTCTCGTCGGCGACGGCCTCGTTCTCGTCGGCCTCGGGATCGACCACGATGACCTCACCCCGCAGGTAGCGGGCCTGGACCTCGGCCACGCGTCGGGCCGCCTGTGCGTGACGGCCAGAGACGGAGCTATCCGGATCGAGGGCGCTGCCCCGCTTGGCCGCGAGCAGAGCCGGGTCGCCCCACCGGTCGAGCAGGATCTGGAAAGCCTCGTAGCGGGCGGCATCGAAGGCGATCCGCCGGCCCATCATGTCCTTGTACGGATGGGCCGGATGGAGGCCGGCGCAGGGCACCCAGCCCGCCGGGATCGGGGTCGTCGCCGCGTGCGTGCGGCCGCTCCGCAGGAGCTTCGGGAGGACGTGGGTGTGTGGGCCCTCGGGGCTTGTGCCGCCCGGCCCCGGGATCGGGGCGTAGACCTCGACGCGACCGAGCCGGGCGAGGAACACGCGGTGCGGGCTCAACGCGACGAGCTGCCGCCCGATCGGGTTGGCCGGGTCGAACAGGGGCTGCCCCACGCCCGACCGAAGACAGGCGATGGCCTCGGGGTCGCTCGTGCGCAGGCAGGCATCCACCGCGAGCAGGTCGAGGCCGAGGTCGAACAGGATGGCGTCGCGGTCCTGTTCACGGGCCGCATCCCGGTCGGGGCCGAGCTCCGTCACCACGCTCCGCCGGCTCATGGCGCAGGCCGTCTCCGGCAGGCACAGGGCGATGGCGTGGTTCCAGCCGGACGCGACCGAGGTCTCGTAGGCCACCGGGCGCAGGTCGGGGCAAGCCGTCAGGGCGATGGCGCCGCGGGCGGTGGCCAGCCCCAAGCGGTCGTCCGGCAGGGCTGAGACCGCTTCGTCCGGGTCCCGCATGAACTCGGCGATGGCGCCGAAGCTGCCGAGGCCCCAAGCAGAGCCCGGATCGGCCAGGGCTTCGCGCAGCAGCGCGGTGACCGCCTCGGCGTCACGTGATGGCGTCATCGCTGTCCTCCAAGCTTCCGGACCGCCCCCAGGGCAGGATGTATCGGGTTCCGTCCGCGGCGCAGGCGCGCTCCACCGTCACGCCGAACACGCGGGCGAGCAAGGCATCGGTCAGCGCGTCCTCCGGCCGCCCGTCCGCGACGAGCCGTCCCCCGGCGAGGACGACGATACGGTCACAGAACCGGGCCGCGAGGGCGAGGTCGTGCAGGACGGCGACCACGCCGGCCCCGTCGCGCGAGACGGCGCGCAGCAGCGCCATGGCGTCGAGCTGGTGAGCCGGGTCGAGCGCCGTGACCGGCTCGTCGGCGAGGAGCCACTCCGCCCCGACGGCGAGGGCCCGGGCGAGCAGCGCACGCATGCGCTCGCCCGAGGACAGGGTCGGCTCCGTCCTGTCGGCGAGGTGCCCGATATCGGTGCGCGCCATCGCTCGGGCGATCGCGGCCTCGTCGGCGCCCGAAAGGCCCGCGAAGGCGCGGCGGTGCGGCAGCCGGCCGAGCGCCACGATCTCGCGCACCGTCATGGGCCAGCCGATGCCGGCGCCCTGGAAGAGGGCCGCGATGCGGCGGGCCCGCGCGTCGCGGCTCATGCCGGAGAGCGCGTGGCCGTCGAGCGTGACGCGGCCCTGCCTCGGCGCGACCAGGGCGGCCAGGATCCGCAGGAGCGTGGTCTTGCCGGCGCCGTTCGGGCCGACGAGCCCGACGAAATGTCCGCGCTCCAGGGTGAGGCCGATATCCGACAGGATCGTCCGACCCTCCAGCACCACCCGGACATCGTGTGCGGCGAGGCTCATGCCCGCCCTCCGCGATTGCGCAGCAGGAGCGCGATCAGGAACGGCGCCCCGACCAGCGCGGTCACCACGCCGAGCTTGAGCTCGGGCCGGGTGGCGAGCAAGCGAACGCCGAGATCCGCTGCGAGCACCAGCACCGCACCCGCCAGGCCGCTCGGCAGCAGGTTCGCGCCGGGACGCGCTCCGACGAGCGGCCGCATCAGGTGCGGCACCACGAGGCCGACGAAACCGATGGCGCCGGAGACCGCGACCCCGCTGCCGACCGCGAGCGCCGCACCGGTCACGAGACGCACCCGCACCGAGACGAGACCGACTCCGAGGCTCGCGGCGGTGTCCTCGCCCAGGGTCAGCGCGTCGAGAGCAGGCGCGATCGAGAGCATCAGGCCCCAGCCGACGAGCATCAGCGGCAGGCAGAGCAGGACGTGGTCCAGGCTGCGGTCACTGAGCGAGCCCATCAGCCAGAACACGATCTCCAGGGCCGCGTAGGGGTTCGGCGACAGGTTGAGCGCGAGCGCGGTCAGGGCACCGGCGAGGCTCGACAGGCCGATTCCGGCCAGGATCAGACCGAGCGTGCTGCTGCCGCGGGCGGCGAGCGCGTTGAGAAGCAGCGCCGCCACGCCCGCCCCGGCGATGCCGCCGAGCGGCAGGGCGAGGCTCAAGGACGCGGCGAGGCCGCCGTAGAACACGATCACGGCGCCCAAGGCGGCAGCCGAGGAGATGCCGAGGATGCCGGGATCGGCGAGCGGGTTGCGCAGGTAGCCCTGCATTGCCGCGCCGGTCAGGCCGAGGCTGAACCCGACGAGGCCGCCGAGGAGCGCCCGTGGGACGCGCAGCTCCCACAGCACCAGGGCCGGCAGCGTGGTCCGGCCCGCGACGAGGTCCGCGGCGGCGGCCGGCACGTCGACGGGCGCGTAGCCGATGGCGACCGAGGCGAGCATCAGGGCGAGGACGATGAGGGCGAGCAGGGCGATGACCACCCGGCGGGCGCGCATTGTGCCGAGGCGCCGCGCGGCAGAGGGGGCGAGGGTCGTGACGGGCGCGTTCATCACCGGGCGGCCCGCGCGTTCGCCGCTGCCGCCAGCCGCGCCACAACTTCGGCGATCTGGGGCCCCGGACAGGTCCAGAAGCGGTTCGGGATGGCGACCGTCCGGTGGGCGCGCGCGAGCGCCCGGAAGACGGGATGGTGCAGCAGCGTGTCGGCGAGCGAGGGCAGGCCCGGCGCACCCGCGTCGACCACGATGAGGTCCGCATCCGCCAGCGCCGCGGCTTCGAGCGGCACCTGCCCGAAGCGGTCGCGCCCGATCTCGGCCGCCACGTTGACGAGGCCGGCGGCGCGGATGAGCGCGTCGCCGAGGCCGCCGGGCGCGACGGTGAAGGCGTTCGGACGCATGACGAGGACCCGCAGGGGCCGGCGGGACGGCGTGATGGCGGCGAGCCTGGCATCGAGCGCCGCAACCATCGCCTCCCCCCGCTCAGGGTGGCCCAAGGCCGCCGCCACCTGCCGCACTTGCGCGCGCACGCCGTCGAGATCCGCCGGCACGCCGAGTTCGAGCACGGGCGCGCCGACGCGCTTGAGCATGCCCACCGTCGCGCGCGTGGTGAAGGCGCCCGCAATGACGAGGTCGGGCCGCAGCGCGACCACCTCCTCCGTGAGGCCGCGCGTCACCGGCAGGCCATCGGCCTCGGCCGCGACCGTCGAGCCGCGCGGATCCCGGGCGAGATCGGTGACCGCCAGAACCTGATCGCGGTCGGCCAGCCGCAGGACGAGCTCGTCCGCGCACAGGTTCATCGAGACCACCCGCACGGGCGCTCCCGCCGCGCCGGCGGCGTGAGCCGCGGGCGCGGCGGCCAGACAGGCCGAGAGGAGAAGCGCGCCGCGCCCGGGCATCGTCACCTCAGAACGCGGTCAGGCGCACGCCGCCATAGACCGCCAGTCCCGGGCCGAGAAACCCGGTCGGGTTCTCGTAGCGCCGATCGAACAGGTTATCGATCCGGCCGAACACGCTCACGCTCTCCGAGACGTCGTAGGTGACCGCGAGATTGACCAGCGTGAAGCCCGGGTTCTTCAGGCGCGGCACCGAGAAGTCGCGGTTGCCGTCCACGAAATGTCCCAGCACGATCACCGTTCCGCTGACGGTCAGGCCGGGAAGTGGCGTCCAGAGAGCCGTGGCGCTGCCCTTGTGGCGCGGACGGCGCAGCAATTCCTGATTGGTGATCTCGTTCTTCGTGACCGTGTTGGTGTAGTCGATCCGCCCCGACAGGGTGTCCGTGAGACGCACCGAGACGAACGCCTCCGCGCCGTAGGAGACCGCTCTGCCGACGTTCTCGTTGGAGGTGTAGCTCGCATTGGTGTTGATGAGGTTGGTGAAGTCGTTGTGATAGTAGGTCGCCCCGACGAGCACGCGCTCGCCGAGCGGCTGTTCGAAGCCGGCATCGTAGCCGAGGCTCTCCTCGGGCTTCAGGTTCGGATTCGCGAAGAAGTTGAACGCCGGAAAGCTCTGATAGAGCTGGCTCAAGGTCGGAGCCTTGAAGCCGCTGCCGACGCTGCCTTTGATCCGCGTCTCGGTGAAGGGCAGGATGTAGCTCGGCGCGACCCGGAAGGTGGTGGCCGGGCCGAACTGGTCGTTCTCGTCGTGACGGATGTTGGCGACGAGGAAGGCCCGGTCGAAGGGGGTCAGTTGCGCCTCGCCGTAGCCGGCCGTGTTGCCGTTGCGCGCCCTCAGGAAGGCTGGAACCGAGCCCGGAGAGGTCGTGAACAGGCTCTCCTCGTCGCGCTGCGCGCCGAACAGCAGCAGGTTTCCGGGCGAGAGCAGGTAGTCGCCGCGGTATTCGTAGCGCGTGCGCTCACCGAGCCCCGTCGTCGCGTCCGGCGTGGCGAGGGGATCGAGCGGACCCTGCTGGCGATTGAACAAATTCGAATAGTTGATGGCGAAGACGTTGTGGAAGCCGGGCAACGGCGTCCACTCGGCCTCGTTGCGCGTGAAGATCTGCTGCACGTCCGCGGCACTGCGGAACGCGGCCGGCAGGGCCGGAAAGGTGCTGAAATCGTCGCCCGTGAAGAGCAGGCGTGAATTGATGAATCGCGTGATCGCGTTGAGACGGAACGCCTCGGTGAACTGGTAGCCGAACCGCGCCGAGACCGTCTCGTTGTCGTAGAAGTTCGGGTGGATCGGACGGCCGAACGGCACGAGCTGGGGCGGCGTCACCGGCGTGGCGGCGGCCCGGACATGCTGCACGGAGACAGAGTAATCGAAGCCGTTCTCGGATCCGCTGATGCGGCCGGATTGATTGAAGGTGCCGTAGGAGCCGCCCTCGATCCGGGCCGTGGCGCGGGCGGGCCCCTCGCCGCGTTTCGTTGTGAAGGAGATCACGCCGCCGATGGCATCCGAGCCGTAGAGGCCGCTCTGCGGACCGCGGAGCACTTCGATGCGGGAGAGATCCTCCGTGAGAAGCTGCCCGAAATCGAACGATCCATTGCCGTTGGACGGGTCCGTCGCGTCGATGCCGTCGATCAGCACCTTGACGTGGTTGGAGTTCGAGCCGCGGATGAAGACGGAGGTCTGGCCGCCCGGTCCACCGCTCTGGACCACGTTGAGACCGGGCACCTGCTGCAGGGCATCCGGCGCCGTCCTGCGCTGCTGGGCTTCCAGCAGGTCGGCCGTCAGAACGGAGACGCTGGAACCCGTCTGCACCGTCGGTATCGGCACGCCGGTGGCCGAGACCGAGATCTCGGAGAGTGAGACGGCGTCCTCGCCGCCTCGTGGGGCATTGGCGAAGGGCGCGGCGACCTGCTGCGCATGGGCGGCGGCTGGCGCGAGCAGGGCCGACCCGGCACAGGACAGCAGACATGCGGTCCGGCGGATGAATCTGTTGGACTGGGACACGGGAGGCGAGCCTCGGGCGACGGCAGTGGCACGTCACCGCGAACGAGGCCGAGTGGGCCGCATCCTCGCAGGATCAGCGACCGCCTCGACAACCCATCGGTGCACCCCGCCCGACGCGCCTCGCGTGTGACCACGGCTGACGGCAGGTCTCCTGGCTCGCGGGTCGCTGCCCTCGCACCGTCTTCCCGGGCTGGAGCCCAGTGACATGGTGGTGGAGGGCTCGCCGCTCACAGTTGCGGGGGCAGCCGCGGATTCGGCTCGCGCCTCACCGCATTCCCTTTCTCGTCCCCGAAGGGAACCGTCATGACAATCGTCTCATCGCGGCCAAGCCGGGTCAATCGCGTGTCTGTCGGATGCGATACCCTGTTGCTTCACCGCCGCACTGGGCGCAGCGCGGGAGCGGGTTCATCGATGGACTGACAGCGTCGATCGTCTCCACAAACATCTTCCGCGGGCTGTGAACGAAAGACGTCCGTGCGTATCGGCCGCCGAAGCCCCGGCAGCGGTCAGGCGATCTCGGTCGTCGGATCTCGCCAGCCCGGCCGTCCTTTCCATCCTTGAGGCGCCGCCTGTGGGATGCGGCGGATCGGTTCTCGAGTGTTGCCCTTGGGTAACGGACTGTTTCGGACGGCTGGCTACAAGGCGGGCGACGGTTCCCCACGGGATGAAATGGGAACGCGGTGCGTCCAGGACGCGTCCTGGGCAATGCCGCGGCTGCCCCCGCAACTGTGAGCGGCGAGCCTTCCGCCACCTGTGTCACTGGATGAGCCTCATCCGGGAAGACGGCGAGAAGGCAGCGACCCGCGAGCCAGGAGACCTGCCGTCAGCCGTGGTCACACGCGAAACGCGTCGGGCGGGGTGTCCTGACGGGTGCGGAGGTGCCGTCATTCCCGCGTAGGAAGACGGCAGCCCTCGGCTTCGTTCGCGGTGACGTGCCACTGCCGTTGCCCCGAGGCTGCTCGTCCCCGTGCCGATCTCACATCGTTCCAAAGTCCTGGCGCCGCTGGTGTCATCCTGCCTGCTGGCATCCTCCGCGCAGGCCCAGGTCGCCCGCACGCACGAGGTTTCGGTGGTCCTCGACCCGCTCACCGTCGAGGGCCGATTCACCGCGACGCCTACCTATCGGGTCGAGGACCTCTATAGCGGCACCAAGACCGTGACGCCGCGGCGGGACGTGCCGCAGCAGGTCGACGTCGTCCCCCAGGAAGTCCTGCGCGATACCGCGGCCACCCGCGTCGAGCGCGCCCTCGACTACGTGCCGGGCGTCGGCAAGCAGAACGACTTCGGCGCCCAGAACCTCGCTCTCTACGCGGTGCGCGGCTTCGCCACCCAGGACATCTTCCTGAACGGCTTCAACATCGCTCGCGGCTACAACGGCGCGCCCGACACGCAGAACGTCCAGTCCATCGAGGTGCTGAAAGGCCCGAGCGGGGCGCTCTACGGCCGCAGCGATCCGGGCGGCACGGTCAACATCCTCACCAAGCAGCCCGTCGCGTTGCCCTTCGTGGAGATGGGCACCCTGTTCGGCAGCTTCGGCACGGCCCGGACCACGCTCGATGCCGGCGGCCCCGTGAGCGAGGACGGCAGCGTCCTCTACCGCTTCAACGGTGCCCTCGCCCGCCAGGACAGCTTTCGCGATCATGTCGATGGCGACCGTGTGCTGGCCGCGCCCGTGGTGCGCTGGCAGATCAGCCCCGACACCGCGCTGACGGTCGAGGCGCAGTACCTGCGCAACCGCCAGACCTTCGATCGCGGCACCGTCGCGGTGAACAACCGCCTCGGCCTCGTCCCGCGCTCGCGCTTCTTCGGCGAGCCGGGCGACGACTCGGTGTCGGAGAGCGGGCTCGTGCAGCTGCGGCTGGAGCACGCCTTCAACACCGATTGGCACCTTCGGGTCGCCGGTCACGTCAACACGGGGAGCCTGACCGGCCTGCAGACCGGTGCCACCGGCCTGCTCGACGATGGCCGGACCCTGCTCCGCGAGTTCCGCCGCCATGATTTCACCTGGGGCGTGGCCATCGCCCAGGCCGAGCTTGTCGGGCGCTTCGACACCGGCCCGTTCGCACACACGCTGCTGCTTGGCCTGGAGCACGAGCGCACCAACAGCACCGAGACCCTGCTGCGCTCGACCCCGCGGCTGGACCCCTTCGCGCTCGACCTCTTCAACCCTGTCTACGGCCAGCCCAAGCCGCCGTTCACGCGCTCCTACAGCGCCAGCGAGAATGTCGGGAACACGGCCGTGTACCTGCAGGACCAGATTGCGCTGAGCCCGGAGTGGAAGCTCCTCCTCGGCAACCGCACCGACTTCTACAACCAGACCTTCCGTGACAAGGTCGGCGGCGAGCGCACGGAGCAGGACCGCACCGGCTTCTCGCCGCGCGCGGGCCTCGTCTACCAGCCGCTCTCCTTCCTCTCGCTCTACGGGAACGTGGCCGCCTCCTTCCGCCCGAATACCGGCTTCGACAGCGCGGCGCGCCCCTTCGCACCGGAGACGGGCTTCGGTTACGAGGTCGGGGTCAAGCTCGACCTCCTCGCCGGGCTCAGCGTGACCGGCGCAGCCTTCCATATCGAGAAGGAGAACGTCCTCACCACCGACCCGAAGGATTTCTTCTTCCAGATCGCCGCCGGCGCCGTGCGCAGCCAGGGCTTCGACCTGAGCGTCGTCGGGCAGGTGACGCCCGAGTTCCGGGTAATCGGCGGCTACGCCTTCATCGATGCCGCGGTGACGCGCGACGAGGTTCTGCGCGTCGGCTCGCCCCTCCTCAACATCCCGCGCCACTCGGGCAGCCTGCTCGGCGTCTACGAGGTCCAGTCCGGCGACTGGAAGGGCTTCGGGATCGGCGGCGGCGTCAGGGCCGTCGGCGCGCGCCTGGGAGATAGCGGGAACGAACGGTTCCGGCTGCCGGGCTACGTTCTCGCCGACGCGCTCATCTATTACCGCTACGAGAATCTGCGCGTCGGCCTGAACGTCGATAACATCTTCGACACGACCTATTACGAGCGCTCCTACAACGCGTTCTGGGTCGGCGTCGGCGAGCCCCGGCGCGTGACCATCAGCATGACGGCGCGCTTCTGATGGGCGGGCATCCAGCGACGCCTGCGGCGTCGGCAGGCGCGCCGGCCGCCTCCGGACGCATCGGTTCCATCGATGCGCTCCGCGGCCTGGTGATGGTGCTGATGCTCGTCGACCACGTGCGGGAGTTCTTCTACCTGCACGCGCAGGTGCGGGACCCGATGGACCTTGCCGCGACGCCGACGGACTTGGTCCTGACGCGTGCGGCCTCGCATCTCTGCGCGCCGGTCTTCATCCTGCTTACCGGCCTCTCGGCGAGCCTCTACGGGCAGCGGCACGGCAAACGCGAGGCCGCCGCGTTCCTGCTCAAGCGCGGGCTCCTCCTGATCCTCCTGGAGGCGACGCTCGTGAACCTCGCCTGGACCCGCAGCCTGTTCCCGCCGATCCTCTACCTGCAGGTGATCTGGGCGATCGGGCTCAGCATGGTGGCTCTCGCCGGCCTGCTCGCCCTGCCGCGCACGCTCCTCGCGGGCCTCGCCCTGCTGATCATGCTCGGACACAACCTGCTCGACGGTCTGGTCCTGCACACCGGCGAGCCCGGCTACGTCCTGTGGTCGATCCTGCACCAGCGCGGGATGATCGGCCTGCCCTGGGGCGGCGTCGCGCGCACCTCCTACCCGGTCCTGCCCTGGATCGGCGTGATCGCGGCCGGCTACGTGCTCGGATCGCTCTTCAGCGACGGCGTCCGGCCCGAGCGGCGTCAACGCAGCCTCGCGGCGCTCGGACTCAGCGCCCTCTGCGCATTCCTGATCCTGCGCGCCGTGAACGGCTACGGCGAGCCGGTGCCGTGGCAGCCCGGCCTCGGACCGCTCGCCACGATGCTGTCCTTCATCAACCTGACCAAGTACCCGCCCTCAGCCGACTTCCTGCTGCTGACGCTCGGGCTCGGCCTCTGCCTGCTCGCGCTGTTCGAACGCGTGCCGGCCCGCATGCTCGTCTGGCTGCGCGTGTTCGGCGGCGCGCCGATGTTCTTCTACCTGCTCCATCTCGCGCTCCTGCGCCTTCTGCACGACGGAGCCCAGGCGTTCGGCCTGGCCGGAGCCTCGGGCCGGATCGAGGCGGGCTCGCCGGCCGATCTCTGGTTGATCGCGGCCGGTTTGAGCATGCCTCTCTGGCTGGCATGCCGCTGGATGGTCGCGCTGAAGCGTCGAACGCCCGCGCCCGTCTTGCGCTACCTCTGAGTGTCGATTCCTCCAGCGCACTCTTCTGGAGAATCGGGCGGGAGCAGAGATTCGGCGCGGGCGCCGGGACTGTCGGCATCGGCTCGCTTCGACACCGTCTCCGGAAGCGCGCCAAGCCTCCGCCTGAACCGCCAGCCAAGCCTGGAGCGGCCGTTCCGCTTCCGGCCAGTGCGGCCGCCATGGCGAGACCGCCCTGCATTCGGTCGGCGGAATCGGATTTCGCGAAAGGACCGGCGGGCGCAGCCGGATTGCGCATTCCGGCCGATTTTGCGGAAAGAAAGAGAAATCCGTGCGCCGAGTTCGGGCCAGTCTCTTCGGGCAATCCGAGACCGCTTGGTCGGGAACCCCGATGACGACACTCGCCCAGCCGAACCGCGCCCGCGCCGCGGACCTCTTCGCCGCGCTGCCTCGCTCGGCGAGCGGCACCCCTGCCGCCTATCTGGACGCCGCGCGCCGGACCCTGGAAGCACTGATGCGGCGGCCCGATCTGCTCGACGGCTTGACGCTCGAGCGGCGCCCCGGCGGCTATGCGCGCAACCTGCTGTTCGGTCAGGGCCAGATCAGCGTCTGGGCCATGGTCTGGAGCCCGGGCGCGCGGACCTCGGTGCACGATCACCACTGCTCATGCTGCTTCGGCGTCTGGAAGGGTGCGATCCAGGAGGTCTGGTTTCGCCCGATCAATGCACACGAGGCCGTCGCGACCGCCGAGGCGACGCGCGAGCGCGGCTATGTCGCCTGCATGATGCCGACGGGCCCGAACCTGCACCAGATCGCCAATCCGGGCTCGGAAGAAGCGATCTCGATCCACGTCTACGGCTTCGACCATGCGGTTCATGCCTCCTCGGTCCGCACCGAGTACCGGATGGCCGCAGTCTGAGGGCCGCCCAGCCAGCTCACTTCATGTAGATCGTCGGCACCGCCGTGGTGAACTTCATCTCCTCCATGGCGATCGAGGCCGACAGGTTGGAGAATTCCAGCCGCGCGATCAGGCGCTGGTAGACCGCGTCGTAGGTCTCGATATCCGGCACGACGATGCGCAGCAGGTAGTCGATCTCGCCGGTGAGGCGCCAGGCCTCGACGATCTCCGGAAACCCCTCGACGACCCGGCGGAAGGCCTCGGACCACTCGGCCGCGTGCCGCGCCGCCTTGACGGCGACGAAGACGGTCGTCGGGACATTGACCTTGCGCCGGTCCACCAGCGCGACGCGTCGCGTGATGACGCCGCTCGCCTCCAGCTTCCGGATCCGCCGCCAGCACGGGGCCGGACTCAGGCCCACACGCTCCGCGATCGCCGCGACAGGAAGGGTCGCGTCCTGCTGCAGCACATCCAGGATCCTGCGATCCACCCCGTCGATCACGTCCATATCCCCTCTCCCGACCGCCGCTCCCGGCCCACGGCCCGGACCCTTTTCTGCTGCCTATCGAAGATCACGGCTGCGCGCATAACGGGCAGGACGTGCGCGGATCACGACCAGCAAGACGGAAGATATCTCCCACCCGCCCAGCGTATCGGAGAGATAAATGCCTGGGATCGCGCACAAAAAGACATAGGATCCTATTTATCGCCCCACTGCCGTGATCTATAAAAATCGCGCTGAGCCGCCCACCAGGAGCGGTGAGCGAACCAAGTTCCGTGCCGCTCAGGCCTCCCCGGAGCCCGGGCGGTTCGGTGGATCCGAGGACGCAACCGCGACGAATCTGGCACGGCTCGTGCTGGTGAGCTGCTCACACAGCATGGTGAAAACCTCAATAGAGGAGCGCGATCCCATGGTCAGGAGCGATGGTCACTCGGCAGGCAGGCCCACCCTCGGCACAGTCGTGGCGGTCCCCGACGCGACGCTGAAGGGCAACCAAGCCTACGACATCCTGCGGCGGGAGATCGTCTCCTGCCGCCTGCTGCCCGGGACCCGCTTCACGGAAGCCGAGGTCATGGAGCGGTTCGAGCTCGGCAAGGCGAGCTGCCGGATCGCCCTGCAGCGCCTGACCCAGGACGGATTCGTGACCTCGATGCCGCGACACGGCTACCGGATCGTGCCCGTCACCGTGAAGGATGTCGACGAGGTCTTCTCGCTGCGTGTGGAGCTGGAGCCTCTGGCCGCCCGGGGCGCCGCCGGCCGCGTGAACCGCGCCCAGCTCGAGCGCCTGGAGCAGGCCTGCCGCCGACGCATCACGGTCGATGTCGGCAATCAGATCGATTTCTTTCTGGAGGCCAACCGCAGCTTCCACATGGCGATCGCGGTCGCGGCGGGGAACCAGCGCCTGTGCCGGATGCTGTCCGGGCTCCTCGACGAGATGACCCGGCTCGTCGCCCTCGGCTTCGGCGTGCAGGGCGTGCGGCCGAACATCGAGCACGACCACACCGCGCTGATCGAGCATCTGGTCGCGGGCGACGCCGAGAGCGCGGCCCTGGTGGCGCGCCGGCACGTCGAGACCTTCCGGGAGATGACCATGGAGAAGGTCATCGCGAGCCTGCGCGATGCCGCGGTGGTGCCGGTCGGCCTGATCCGCCGCGAGGGAGGCGACCGGTGAACGCGGTCGAGCTCGATCGGGTCAGCAAATGGTTCGGCCGGCGCGACGGCGCGCCCCTCCACGTGCTCGATGCGATCGAGATCGCGATCCCGGAGCACGCCATCGTCGCGATCCTCGGCTCGTCGGGCTGCGGCAAGAGCACGCTGCTCAACATGATCGCGGGTCTCGTCGAGCCGGATGACGGCGCCGTGCTCCTCAACGGCATCCCGTCCCATGCCTTCCGGGACTGGCGGTCGATGACCTACATGTTCCAGGAAGACAGGCTCCTGCCCTGGCGCACGGCCGCCCAGAACGTGTCCTTCGGTCTCGAAGCCGGAAGCCTCGGCCGGATCGAGCGGGAGCGCAGGGTCGAGGAGACCCTCTCCCTCGTCGGGCTCGCGGGCTTCCGGGATGCCTATCCGCACGAATTGTCCGGCGGCATGCGCAGCCGCGTGGCGCTCGCGCGCAGCCTCGTCACCGAACCGAAGATCCTGCTGCTCGACGAGCCCTTCTCCAAGCTCGACCCCGCCATCCGCGCGCAGATGCACGCCGAGCTTCTGCGCATCGCCGAGTTGCGGGCAATGACCCTGGTCTTCGTCACCCACGACGTGGAGGAGGCGGTGGTGCTCGCTAACCGCGTGGTGGTCCTGCACCCGCGGCCCGGCCGGATCGCGGAGATCTGTGACATCGCGCTGCCCTATCCGCGCGATCCCCTGTCCGAGGCGGTGACCGAAGCGGTGCGTCGCCTCCGGATCAGCCTGTCGTCCGCGAGGGGCTGATGCTGGTGCGAACGCCCGCGACCCTGATCCATGAGCCGCGGCGGCCGGCCGTCTGGCGGGGCCGTGCCGGCATCGTGGTGCAGCGGCTCGCCCTCCTCGCCCTGGCGCTTGCCGTCTGGCAGCTCGGCGCGCTCCACGCGCCGAGCTTCGTCCTGCCGAGCCCGGCCCGGGTCTGGTCCGCCTGGACCGGTCTCGTGGCCCAGCCGAGCTTCGGCCGGGACCTCGGCATCACCCTCGGGCGCATCGGCGCGGGCTTCCTGCTCGCCGCCCTCGTCGGCCTGCCGCTCGGCATCATACTTGGCGCGAGCCGGAGGCTCGGGAGCTTCTTCGAGCCGACCCTGACGGTGATCAACACCGTCTCCTCCTCGATCTGGGCGATCTTCGCCCTGATCTGGTTCGGTCTGTCCAACTGGACGACGATCTTCGTGGTCTTCATGACGGCGATGCCGCTGATCCTGACCAATGTCTGGCAGGGCACGCGGACCGTGAGCGCCGAGCATCTGGAACTCGCCCGCACCTTCCGCATGCCGCGCCGGAAGGTGCTGACCAAGATCTACCTGCCGACGATCCTGCCGACCTTCTTCTCCGGCGCGCGGCTCGCCTTCGGCTTCGGCGCCCGCGTCAGCCTCGTGGCGGAATCCCTCGGGGCGAGCAGCGGCGTCGGCTATCGGCTCCGGCAGGCCGCGGACCTCGTTCAGACGGACCAGGTCTTCGCCTGGACGCTGACGCTCGTCACCCTGATGATCTGCCTCGAGAGCTTCGCCCTGAAGCCGCTCGAACAGCACCTCTTTGCCTGGAAGAAGAAAGCCCAGCCGTAGCAACGGCTGGCCCGAGGATATGCGCCCGTCCAAAGCCCTGACAATTCGGGAGACGAACGTGAGACGGTACCGTCGATACGCGGCAGGCTTCGCCGCAATGCTTGCCCTGACCCTGGCCGGCCGGGCCGATGCCGAGACCGTGCGGATCGGATACTGGAGCTCCGGCGTCAGCCTCGGCTTCGGCGCGGTCCTCGAGACCGGCCGATACATGGAGAAGGAGGGGCTCACCGTCGAGTACGTGAAGTTCCCCGACGTGAACGCGCCCACCAAGGCGATGGCCGCGGGCGCGATCGACTTCGCGATCGGCGCCAGCGCCGGCACCGCCTTCAGCGTGATCGCTGACGGGCTTCCGCTCAGCATCGTCCTGGCGAGCCAGGTCGCCGACCTCGACTTCGTCGTGCCCGCGGACTCGCCCCTGCGGACGATGGCCGACCTGAGGGGGAAGAAGATCGGCACCTCGCCGGCCGGAAGCGCCACGGCGGTCATCACCGCGGCGATCCTCGAGACGAATTACGGGATCAAGGCCGCCGACTATCAGGGCGTGCCGGGCAACGACCCGCGCCTCGCGCAGTTCCTGGCGCAGAAGGATATCGACGCGGCGGCCCTGCGCACCGTCACCATCGCGCTCCTGCCCGACATGAAGCTGCGCAAGCTCGGCAGCTTCCGCGAGGAATGGCGCAAGATCACGAAATCCGACGCGCCGCCCGTCCTCGGCGTCGGCCTCATGCGCAACGCCTGGATGACGGAGAATCCGGCCGGGCCGGCCAAGGTGGTGGCGGCCATGCGCAAGGCCTACGCGTTCGGCAAGGCCGACAAGCCGGCCGTCGCCAAGGCGCTGCGGGATGCGGCCAACCTGAGCGAGGCGGACGCCAAGGCCTACGCCGCCCTCTGGGACGACATCTACACCGTCCGAATGGAACCGGCCGACGTCGCCTCCATCCGCCAGGCCTTCGAGGTCTACAAGACCGTCGGCGCGGTGAAGGGCGACCTGCCGGCATCCGCCCTCGTCACGGCCCCCTACGAAGCTGCGAAGGCGGTCCGCTGACCAACCCCGTTCGCATCCGTCGAACGTCCAAATCGATCAGGAGAGGAAACACGTCATGGCGCGTACGATGAGAGCCCTCGTACTGGAGCAGCACGGCGATATCGGCGACCTCAAAGTCGTCGAGGACCATCCCCGTCCCGAGGCCGGCCCCGGCGAGGTCCTGATCCGGGTCGGCGCCTCCTCGTTCAACTATCACGACGTGTTCACCGTGAAGGGCATGCCCGGCATCAAGGTGCCGATGCCGGTGGTGATCGGCCTCGACATGGCGGGCCAGATCGTCGCGCTCGGCGAGGGCGTCACCGGCTGGCACGAAGGCGACCGGGTGCTCGTGAATCCGCTCAACAAGGCCAAGGGCCTGATGGGCGAGATGCTCGACGGCGGCATGGCCGAGTATTGCCGCGTCTCCGCCGACCAGCTCATCGCGATGCCGCCGGACGTGAGCTACGTGGACGCGGCCTCGCTTCCGGTCGCCTACGGCACGGCGCACCGCATGCTGATCACCCACAACACGGTGAAGGCCGGCGACCGGGTGCTGATCCTCGGCGCCAGCGGCGGCGTCGGCACGGGCTGCGTGATGCTCGCCAAGCAGCTCGGCGCCGAGGTGATCGCCTGCGCCGGCAGCGACGAGAAGGCCCAGCGCCTGAAAGAGCTCGGCGCCGACCACGTGGTGAACTACCGCGAGACCGATTTCTCGAAATGGGCGATCCAGCACTACGGCAAGCCCCAGCGCCGGACCTACGAGGGCGGCGTCGACGTGGTGATCAACTTCACCGGCGGCGATACCTGGGTCCCCTCGCTGAGATGTCTCAAGCGGGGCGGCACGCTGCTCGTCTGCGGCGCCACCGCCGGCCACGATCCGAAGGAGGATCTGCGCTACATCTGGAGCTTCGAGCTGAAGGTGATCGGCTCGAACAGCTTCTACCACGACAACCTGTCGGCGCTGATGGACATGATCCAGGCCGGCACGCTGAAGCCCACCATCGACAAGGTCCTGCCCCTCGATGAGGCGGCCGAGGGCCTGCGCCTCATCCGCGACCGGGAGGTCATGGGCAAGATCGTGGTCACCCCCTGAGGAATTGAAACGATGTCCGACACACCCCTCACCAAGGAGCAGGTGGAGGCCCTCCTCCTGCGCGGCCCCTTCCACCAGTGGCTCGGCCTCTCCGTCGTCTCGGTCGGCGAGGGCGAGATCGAACTCAAGGCCACCTGGCGCCCGGAATGGGTGGTCAATGCCGAGCGCGGCTACACCCATGGCGGCATCCTGGCGACGCTCGTCGACCTCACCGCCGACTGGGCGCTCGTCTCGAAGACCGGACGTGGCGTGCCGACCGTCGACCTGCGCGTCGACTACCACCGGGCGGCGATGCAGGGCGACCTGACCTGCCGCGGCACGGTCGTGAAGTTCGGCGGCCAGATCTCGGTGGCCGAGGCCCGGATCCTCGACGCCGAGGGCCGTCTGCTCGCGAGCGGGCGCGGCGTCTACATGACCGCGCCGGCCAAATGAGCCCTGCCTCCACGGGAGCGGCGCCGATCGGCGCCGCCCTCGACCACGTGGTGATCAACGTCCTGCACCGCATGGACGAGGCCGCCGCCTGCTTCACCGCGCTCGGCTTCCAGCTCACGCCGCGCGGGCACCATTCCCTCGGCTCCATCAACCACCTGATGATGGTGCCGGGGCCCTATCTGGAGCTGGTCGGGCTGCCCGAGACCGGCCCGCAGCGTCAGGACGTCCGCGACAGCCCGTTCGGCCTCAACGGTCTCGTCCTGCAGAGCGCCGATGCCGACGCCACACGAGGCCGCCTTGCGGCGGCGGGCCTGGAGGTCGGGCCGCCCGTCGCCTTCTCGCGGCCGGTGACCGTCGATGGCGCGACGGCCGAGGCCCGCTTCCGCACCGTGCGCCTGCCCGCCACCCTGTTTCCCGCGGGCCGCCTCTATCATTGCGAGCACCTCACCCCGGACCTCGTCTGGCGGCAGGAATGGTTCGCCCACCCGAACGGGTTCGTCGGCATCGATGCCCTCACGGTCGAGAGTCCCGATCCGGCCGGCGAGGCCGGCCGCTACGCCGTGGCCTGCGGCGCACCCGCCGAGCGGGCGGACGGGGCGTGGCAGATCCGCCTCGGCGCCATGACGGTCGCGATCGTTCCGGGGGAGCGCGCGCGCTTCCGCGATCTCGGGCTCGCCTTCACCGGCCTGGACACGCTCGCGGCCCGCGCCGCGTCCGTCGCGGGTGCCGACTGGAACCGGCTCGGCCCGGATATGGGCGCGCTCACGCTGCCCGCCCTCGATCTTCGTCTCCTGTGCAGGGTCCGCTCATGACGGCTGCGACCAATCTCGGTGACCTCGTCGACCGGGCCGGCGATCCCGCCCGCCCCGTGATCATCGGCGTCCGGCCCGGTGCCGAGCCCGAGGTGATGACCCGCGCCCAGCTCGACGCCCTCGCGGACGCCTTCGCCCGCGGTCTCCTGCGCGGCGGGATCCGGCGCGGCGAGCGGATCGCGATTCTTGCCGCCAACCGGCCCGATTCCATCGCCGCACTGCTCGGCGCGATGCGGGCCGGCGTGGTGCCGGTGCCAGTGAACCACAAGTTCCCGCCGGCCACGATCGCGCAGGTGCTGGCCGATTGCGGCGCCCGTCTGGTCCTCTGCGACGCCCCCCGCCGGGCGCAGCTCGACGGGCCGGCGCCGGACCTGCGCGTTGCCGTGTTCGATGCCGACGGCGCGGAGGGCTTCGCGGCCTGGCTCGACCCCGGCCCCTTCGTGCCGATCGCGCCCGAGCCGGACGAGGCGGCGCTGTTCCTCTACACCTCCGGATCCACCGGCCGGCCGAAGGGCGTGCGGCTCTCGCATGCGAGCCATCTCTGGGTCGCCTGCACCCGCATGGCCGAGACCGACCTGCGCGCGGACCGCGTGCTGATCGCCGCGCCGCTCTACCACATGAACGCGCTGGCCCTGGCGCTCCTCGTCTGCGCAGCCGGCGCGACCGCGGTGCTGCTGCCGCAATTCGAGGCCCGGGCCTATATCGACGCGATCAGCCGCTACCGCTGCACCTGGCTCACCGCCGTCCCGCCGATGATCGCGATGATGCTGCGGGAGAAGGAGGCGCTCGAAGGGGCCGACCTGACGGGCGTGCGTGCGGTGCGGATGGGGTCCGCCCCGGTCAACGATGCTCTGGCCCGCCAGATCCGCGCGCTGCTGCCGAATGCGCGCATCCTCAATGCCTACGGCACCACGGAAGGCGGCCCGATCGTCTTCACCGAGCATCCGGCGGGCCTGCCCACGCCGGTCGGCTCGGTCGGCTATCCCCATCCCGCGGTCTCGGTGCGCCTCGTCGGCCCGGACGCGCCGGAGATGGGCGTCCTGCAGTTGCGCAGCCCCGCCCTGATGCTCGGCTACCACAACAGGCCGGACATGCGCACGCCGATCACGGAGGACGGCTACTACGACACCGGCGACGTGTTCCGCCGCGATGCCGACGGCTTCCACTACGTCCTCGGACGCACCGACGACATGTTCGTATCGGGCGGAGAGAACATCTTCCCCGGCGAGGTCGAGCTGATGCTCGAGCGCCATCCCGACGTGCTCCAGGCCAGCGTCGTCCCGGTCGAGGATGCGATCAAGGGCACCAAGCCCGTTGCCTTTGTGGTGCGCCGGCCCGGGGCCGCCCTCGACGAGGCGGCGGTGAAGGCCCATGCCCTGGCCAACGCGCCCGCCTACCAGCATCCGCGCCGGGTCTGGTTCCTCGACGCGATGCCGCTCGCCTCCACCAACAAGATCGACCGCACCATCCTGCGCGCGCGGGCCGAGGCGTTGCTGGGCTCCGCCTGATCGTCCCCCCTGCCCGCCCGCAGGGGACGCCCTCCTGTTTCCGACGCCCGCCCCCGGTCCGACCGAGGAGAATCATGTCACAACCGTCGTCGCGCTTCCGGCTCCTCGTCCGAGCCACCCTCGCCGGGCTCCTGGGCGTGCATCTCGCCTGTGCGCAAGCGCAGGCGCAGGACCGGGTGAAGGTTGGTCTGGCGATCCCACCCTCGGTCACGGAGGGGAGCGTTCAGGCGATCGCCGAGGAGCTGCATCTCTTCGGCGACGAGAACCTGCAGGTGGACTACGTCGTCCTGCCGGGT
Source organism: Methylobacterium symbioticum (assembly GCF_902141845.1). Classification (GTDB taxonomy): domain Bacteria; phylum Pseudomonadota; class Alphaproteobacteria; order Rhizobiales; family Beijerinckiaceae; genus Methylobacterium; species Methylobacterium symbioticum. The sequence goes on from NZ_CABFPH010000001.1 coordinate 144,772, forward strand.
GCCGGTGCCCTGCTCCCGCAGCTTCTCCAGCGCAACATCACCTTCGCCCTGCCGCTGCCCGAGACTCTGCTCTCTGCCCATAAGGCCGGGGAGGCCCCGCTCCCGGTGAGCTACGTGTACAATGCCGGGCCCCGCAACACGCTCGAGATCGCCGTCAAGGCGGATTCCGGCATCAAGACCCTCGCCGACCTGCGCGGCGCCGCCATCGGGGTCGGGGCCCTGACCTGGGGGACGATCCCGCAGACGCGCGCGCTGCTGCGCTCGGTGGGCCTGCAGCCCGGCAAGGATGTCCAGATCGTGGCGGTCGGCGTCCTCGGCTCGGGATTCCACGCGCTGCGGGAGAACCGCGTCCAGGCGCTCAACTTCAACAGCACATGGATCGACCTTCTCGAGGGCGAGGGCACGGCTGCCCGGCGGCTGGAATTCCCGCCGGTCTTCCGCCGGATGATCGTCAACGGATTCCTCGCGCACCGTACGACGCTGGAGAGCGATCCGGGCCTGATCGAGCGGTTCGGACGTGCCTGGACCAAGGCGCTCGTCGTCTGTGACGTGAACCCGCGCGCCTGCATCGAAGCGTTTTGGCGCCGCAACCCGGGCGCACGGCCGCAGGGCGACACGGCAGGTCCGCTCGCGGCGAACGTCCGCCTGCTGCAACGCTGGATCGAGCCGCTGCTGCGCGACGAGACGGGGCAAGCGCGGGTTCCCGGCGCCTACGACCTCGGGATCATCAAGGCGTACATCGCCGCGATGCGGGCCAACGGCGAGTTCGCGGCCGACGACATCCCGGTCGAGTCCTACTTCACGAACGCCCTGGTGCCGGCCTACGCGAAATTCGACCGCGATGCCCTGATCGCCCGCGCCCGGGCCCTGCCGTGAGCGTCGCCCGCGCGATCGTGCCGGAGCAGCCGGTGCTCTGTCTGTCCGAACTCCGGTTCGCCTATCGCGGTGCGGAGCCTCCGATCCTCGACGCCCTCTCGCTCGACGTGGCCGCAGGCGCCTTCGTGGCAATCCTCGGCCCATCGGGCGGGGGCAAGTCGACCTTGCTGAAGCTGCTGGCCGGTCTCGAGCGGCCGCAATCCGGCACCATGACGCTCGCAGGCACGCCGATCCGGGGCCCGCGGCGCGAGATCGGCATGGTCTTCCAGAAGCCGACGCTGCTGCCCTGGCGGACGGTGCGCGACAACGTTCTCCTCCCGGCCGCCTTCGCGTCGCGCGCGAGCGAGGCCGAACGCGCCCGGGCCGACCACCTGATCGAGACCGTGGGCCTGTCGCATGCGGCAGCCCTCTATCCGGGCGCGCTGAGCGGCGGCATGGCGCAGCGCGTCGGCCTCGCGCGGATGCTGATGCACCGGCCGCAGCTCCTGCTCCTCGACGAGCCGTTCTCGGCCCTCGACGCGATGACCCGCGAGCGGCTCTCACTGGAACTGCAGCGGATCTGGATGGAGGAGCGCTCGACGGCTCTCTTCGTGACCCACTCGATCCCCGAGGCCCTGTTTCTCGCCGACCGGATCGTGGTGCTGGCGGGCCGACCGGGCCGGATCCTGGCGGACATGGACGTTCCGCTTCCGCGACCCAGGACCCTGGACAGCCTCGGCGCGCCCGAGTTCGCGAGGCTCGCGAGCGAGCTGAGGCGTCTCTTCGACAGCTCCGTCGCCGCCGGGGACGCGGTCCGATGAGGCGCCTCCTCGACCTCCTGCCGCCAGCCGCGACCTTCCTGGCGATCTGGGCCGCGTGGAGCTACGCGACCGGCCCCGGCGGCCTGCCGTCCTACCTGTTGCCGCCCCCGGGCGCGGTGGCGCGCTCCCTCTGGGATGGGCTCGCCAGCGGCGAGTTCTGGCCGCATATCGAGTTCACCCTGACGGCGACGCTGAGCGGATATCTCCTGGGCTCCCTCGCGGCGGTGATCACCGGGATCCTGGTTGCCGAGAGCCGGCTCTTCGAGCGGTTCGTGTTCCCCTACATCGTGGCGGTCCAGGCGATGCCCAAGGTGGCGCTCGCGCCCCTGATCCTCGTTTGGTTCGGCTTCGGCCTCGCCTCGAAGGTCGTGCTCGTCGGCCTGATCTGCTTCTTCCCGCTCCTCGTGAACACGATCGGGGGCATCCGGCGGGCCGATCCCGACCTGATCGCGATGGCGCGGGCCTTCTCGCGACCGGGCTGGTGGATCTTCCTGCACATCAAGCTGCCGGCGGCCGCGAGCGCGATCTTCGCGGGTCTCGAGATCGGCATCGTGCTCGCCCTGATCGGGGCGGTGGTCGGCGAGTTCGTCGCCTCGGAGCGTGGCGTCGGCTACCTGATCGGATCGGCGACCGTGAACATGAACGTGGCCGTGATGTTCGCGGGCGTCGTCATCCTCGCGGCCTTCGGCGTGCTCGGCAGCAGCCTGATGCGCGCCCTCCAGCGGCGTGTCGTGTTCTGGGAAGGCGACCGCAACGACCTGCCCCCCGCCGGGCGCACCTGAACCGTGAGACCTGCGATGCGCACCCTGCCGGAAGACCTCGCCTTCGCGCCGGCCGTGACGATGCTCGATCGTCTCGCCCGGCGGGACGTGTCGGCGCGAGCTCTGCTCGAACTGCACCTCGCGCGGATCGCCCGATTCCCGCAGATCAACGCGGTGATCTTCGCCGATCCCGACGCGGCCCGGGCCCGCGCGGACGCCGCCGACGCCGCGCTGGCCCGCGGCGAGCGGTGGGGGCCCCTGCATGGCCTGCCGATGACCGTGAAGGAGACCAACAACGTTGCCGGATGGCCGACGACCTACGGCGACCCGGCCTTCGCGAGCCAGGTTCCTGCCCACAGCGCTGTCGCGGTCGAGCGGCTCCTGGCGGCAGGCGCGATCATCTTCGGCAAGACGAACGTGCCGATCAACGCGCTCGACTGGCAGAGCTACAACGCCCTGCACGGCACGACGCGCAATCCGTGGGATCTCACGCGGACGCCGGGGGGCTCGTCCGGTGGGGCGACGGCCGCGCTTGCCGCCGGTCTCGTACCGCTGGAACTCGGGAGCGATGCCGGCGGCTCGATCCGCCTGCCTGCGCATTTCTGCGGCGTGTTCGGCCACAAGCCGACTCCGGGGGTGGTGCCGAATCTCGGAAACGAGCGTCCCGGCAGCCTTCTCGACAACGACCTCGTGGTCAGCGGCCCGCTGGCACGATCCGTCGCCGATCTGATGCTCGCCCTCGACGTGCTCGCCGGGCCCGCGGGACCCGATGCGGCCGCGTGGCGGCTCGCGCTTCCGCCCCCGCGGATCACGGGCCTGCGCGGGGCGCGCGTCGCTCTGATCTCCGATTCGCCCATGGCCGAGGTCGATGGACGATACCGCGCGGTGATCCGCGACCTCGGCCAGCGCCTTCGCGCCGAGGGGGCGGAGGTCGTCCAGGACGCGCTGCCGTTCGACGATCACGAGCGGCACCACGCGACCTATCTTCAGCTGCTGCGCGGGGCGGCCTCCGGACGACTTCCGCAGGCGGCGTTCGACGACGCCGTGCGGCGCTCGGCGGCCGGGGACCCGGACGCGAGCCCCTACGTCTCCCGGACCGTCACCGCCTACGCGCAACGGCACCGGGACTGGATCGCCGCCTCCGAGATCCGTGCGGGGCTGAAGCGCGACTGGAGCGCCTTCTTTACCCGGTTCGATGTCGTCGTCGCGCCCGCGGGCGTCGGCCCTGCCTTTCCCGTGGACGAAGAGCGTCCGCGTGAGGAGCGGACGCTGACGGTCAACGGGCACCAGACCGACTACAACGATCAGCTCTTCTGGGCAGGGCTCGCCACGCTTGCCTCGCTTCCCGCAACGGCCGCACCCGTCGGATCGATCGACGGCCTTCCGGTCGGCGTCCAGATCATCGGTGCTTACCTCGAGGATCGGACCACCCTGGCGTTTGCCGCCGAACTTGAGCGACTGAACCCTTTCACGCCGCCGACCGGCTTTACCTAGACGGTTGGATGTCGGCACGAGACGCCATGGTCGTGATGCCTGCAGCTCTCACAGGGCGGGACATTCGCCGTCGACGATCAGCTGATCAGCCTGCGCGCCGTCTCGGCCCAAGTTGGATCTACAGCGCCAGCGTCAGACTGACCCGCGCGCGGGACACGCATGGCATCATTCGATCCTGGCGCTTCGAAAGCGGCAGCGATGCGTCGCGGTGCAGGACCACGCCATCGCTGTAGCCGCATTCACAGGAGCCGCAGACACCCATCTCGCAGGAGGATGGCATGGAGAATCCGTTCTCGCGCAGCACATCCAGGAGGGAGCGGTCTGCCGGCACATGGAGCATTTGACCGGTCGATGCGATCCGCGCCTCGAAGGGTTCCGGCTTGAAGTTCTCGTCGAGCGTGGCCGCGAAGCGCTCGATGTGGATCTGCTCGCTCGGCCAGCCGGTTTCCGCGAGTGCCGTCGTCAAGGAACTCACGAGGCGCTCGGGTCCGCAGGCATAGACATGCGTCCCCTCAGCCGGAGCACCCAGCGCAGCGGTATCGAAGCGTCTCGCCTCCGACGAGAACCAGCAGTGGAGACGCTCGCCGCATTGCTCCCGCAGACGATCCAGCAAGGGAGCGTCCGCCGCCGATCGGGCGCACAGGTGGAGGTCGAAGTCCTGACCCTCACTGGCAAGCGCTCGGGTCATCGCGACGAACGGCGTCACCCCGATCCCGCCGGCGACGAAAACATGTCGCCGCGCATGCTGCACCAGCGGAAAGTTGTTGCGGGGCGCCGAGACATGGACGGTGCTCCCTTCCCTGACCTGCCTGTGGATCCAGCTCGACCCTCCGCGACCGTCATCCTCGCGTTTGACCGCGATCTCGTATCGCATTCTGTCGGTCGGGTCCCCGCAGAGCGAATATTGACGGATCTTCCCGTCCGGCAGCCGGAGATCGACATGCGCGCCCGGCGTCCACTCCGGCAATTGCGGACGAAGCGGATGGACCAGGCTGATATGCGCGACCTCGGGCGTCGTCGCGCGCACGCTTTCGACCAGCAGCTTCATGATGATGCGTGCAGTCATCGCCTAATCCACCAGCTCGATCGCGTCGCCGGGGCGGATCACGCCGCCCCGCTCGATCGCGCAGTTCAGGCCGGAGCGGTTGTAGAGCGGGAGGTAGACCGGCATCCCGAGCAATTCCTCCAGGTACTTGCAGGGAAAGTTGAGCCGGCCGCCCCGCAGGATCACCGCGCCGATTCGGAAGCGCCGTCCGACGAGATGGTTGAGGGGCACACCCCGAACCGTCAGGTTACGGCGGTGGTCGCCGGGAGTGAGGTGGATGGGGCCGCCCTGAAGGGGTGGGTCGTTGCGGTTCAACGCGTCGAGCGCCTCCTGCTCGATCAGGGTCACCTCGCGGGTGTCCGGCTTCGGGGAATAGGTGCCGGTCCCATGGAAGTAGCGGTCGCCCTCGATGCCGCGGCCCGCCACGCAGTGCGCCTGCTGGAGCTCCTCCATCTCGTAGCTCGCGGCGGGCGCGATGTGGATGTTCAGGAGCAACCCCTTCCATCCGGTGGCGCCGCCGGGAACGGTGCGGGCGACGGAGCCGGCAGGATGGTCGAAAGCCTCGATCATCCGCGGCGGCGGGATCTCGCTCATGATGCGGCGTCTCCGCTGGCAAGCGCGATGGCCTCGATCTCGACGAGAGCGTCCCGGGGGAGACGCGCGACCTCGATGGTCGACCGCGCCGGAGCGTCCCCCGGGAAGTGCTCGGCATAGACCGCGTTCATGGCCGCGAAGTCGTTCATATCCTTCAGGAAGACAGTGGTCTTGGCGATCGTCGCGAGGCTGGCGCCGCCGGCTTCCAGAACGGCGGCGAGATTGGCGAGCGATTGGCGGGTCGGCCCCTCCACGCCCTCCGGGAAGGCGTTCGTCGTCGGGTCGATCGGAAATTGGCGGGACGCGAAGACGAAACCGCCGATCCGGGTCGCCTGCGCGTAGGGTCCGACGGCTGGGGCCGCGGCATCCGTCTTGATGATCGTCCGTTTCATCGAGGTCCTTTCAGATCCGACTGCGACCAGCCACAGCGACACCATAAGATAGAAAAATTTCTACGATGATGGAATAGGCTGGTCGCAGGAGGACGGGTCTTTGTCGCTATCGCGGGATCAGGTTCGCGTGATGTCGAGGTCGCGCGTCTCCTTCGCCGCCCATGCGGCCGCGAACGTGATGGTCGCAAGTCCGAGCAGGAGGAAGGAGATCGACAGGGTCGTTCCGGTCCAGGCCAGGAGGGCCGAGGCGAGGATCGGTGAGAAGCCGCCGGACAGCGCAGCCGCGACCTGGCATCCGAGCGACGCCCCGGAATAGCGGACCCGCGTCCCGAACAGTTCCGGCATGAAGGCACCCTGCGGACCGAACATCGAGGCGTGGGTCAGGCTCATCACGATCGCGATCGACACGGTGATGATCGTCGGGTCGCGCGTGTCGAGAAGGCCGAAGACGACGAAGGCGCAGAGGCCGCTGATCAGAGCGCCGGCGAGGTAGATCGGACGTCGTCCGACCGTGTCGGACAACCAGCCGAAGAACGGCATGGTGACGAGTTCGAGCAGTGCCGCGCAGAGGATCGCATCGAGAATGAGACGCTTCGGAAGGCCGAGCGTGCCGGTGACGTACGCGATCGAGAAGACGGTGAGGATGTAGACCCAGGCGACCTCCGAGACCTTCAGGCCGACGGCGATGAAGAAGGTCCGGGGCTGTCCGACGAGCACCTCCAGGAACGGCAGGCGGGCGACTGCCTGTTCGTCCTTGACCCGTTGAAAGGCAGGGGTCTCCACCAGTCTGAGACGGACGAACAGCCCGACGGCGATCAGCAGCGCGCTCAAGAGGAAGGGGATACGCCACCCCCAGCTCAGGAAGTCGGCCTCCGGAAGGCTCGAGAGAGCGATGAAGGTGGCGGTGGAAGCCGCGATGCCGGCCGGAAAGCCGACCTGGACGAGGCTTCCGTAGAAGCCCCGGCGCTTGGCCGGCGCATGCTCGATGACCATCAGGACCGCGCCACCCCATTCGCCGCCGACCCCGATCCCCTGCAGGAGGCGCAGAGCCACGAGGAGCGCCGGCGCCCACAACCCGATCTGCGCATAGGTCGGTAGGCAGCCGATCAGGAACGTGCCGATCCCCATGATGAGCATGGTCAGCGTCAGCATGGCCTTGCGGCCGATGCGGTCCCCGAAATGCCCGAAGATCACCCCGCCGAGCGGCCGGGCCACGAAGCCGACCGCGTAGGATCCGAACGCGGCGAGGGTGCCGGCCAGCGGATCGAGGGTCGGGAAGAAGATCTTGTTGAACACCAGGGCGGCGGCCGTGCCGTAGATCAGGAAGTCGTACCACTCGACTGCGGTGCCCAGGACGCTGGCCCAGACGACGCGCCGCATGTCGCGGTCGTCGATCGAGCCATCGTGTTCGCGTGCCGGTGACGTCCTGAAGGGTGCGGGACCTATCGCGTCGGCGCTTGATGCCGTCATCTGCCTGCTCCTCTCGCCAAGTGGACCAAAATCCACTATCGGAGAGGCAAGCGGTGTGCCAAATTGGGCGGACCGGTTCCGCCTCGACCTGTGTTCCGTCAGATTGGCCGCGCGGAGGCGCCGCGGAGATCGATTACAGCGACGGAGAGGGCGAGGCGATTACAGTTTATGCACTCAGCGCATCCGCGAGGCATCGATAACGAGAAAATATTGGCAGTCCTCGGTGCCGAGATTCGTGAAGGCGTGACCCGTGTCGGCTTCGAAGTACAGGCTGTCGCCTTCCTCGACGACGAACCATCGTTCCCCGACCGAAGCCCGTAGCCGTCCTTTCAGGACGTAGATGTACTCGGAGACGCCGCGACGATGCGCAACGAATTCGCCAGTGGTCGCGCCCGCGGGCAGCGTGTTGAGCACCCAGTCGATGCCGCGCCCCGGAAGGACGGGCGAAATGCAGCGGCGAAGGAAGCCCGACGCCTCGTCACGCAGAACCGGCTGACGGCTGGCCGGGATCAGAAGCACCTCTCGCTCGGTGGCTGGCGCCATCAACCGGGAAAAGGTCACGCCCAGCGCTTCGGCCAGACGCGACAGCACCATGGTGGACGGCACGGCCTCGGCACGCTCGATCTTCGAGATCATGGACCGACTGACACCGGACAGCGTCGCGAGTTGTTCGAGGGAGAGGTCGCGCTCCTTCCGGCGACTGCGGACCTCCGCCGCCAGCACGTCGATCTGCGAGCGTGCTTCGGCCTCCACCTGATCCCTCTTCACCGTCGTCCTGATCGTCATCTGCAACCTGTCGCGTCGGCCGACTGCACCACGATACCTGACGCAACCCCATCTCCCGCACAATGGAGGATATCCCGTGAAAGGCCGTGATGCTCATGCCTGCCTGGCGGTCGTCCTCTATGAGGGCGTCGAGCCGATCGACGTCGGCGGGACGATCGGCGTCATCTCGATGGCGCGCCGCGTGCTCCCCAACCTGTCGGATGTCGTCGTCGCGCAGACAGCGGGTCCCGTCAGGCTCGCCGGCGGCTTGGTCGTCTGGGCCTCTCACGGTTTCGACGACGCTCCCGAGACCGATGCGACGATCGTCTGCGGCGGGCCTGGGTGGAATGCGGCCGCCCGGGAGCCGGCGATGACGCGGTTCCTGAACGGGCGGACGTCCGGCACGCTCGCTTCGGTCTGTACGGGAGCGATGATCCTGGCGGAGGCCGGCTGCCTCGACGGTCGGAAGGCGACGACCCGGCGTGCGCGCGCCGGCGCGGAGCCGATCTCCCCCCTCGCGGTGATGGCATCGGATCACACGCGGATTTCGGCTTTGACCGCGCTAGTCGTGGATGACGGTGTGGTGACGGGCGGTGGCGTCTCGCTCGCGATCGACCTGACCTTGTATCTGATCGGCACGATCTACGGAGACGACGCCCGCGACGAGATCGCGACGATGATCGAGTACGACCGCGCTTTCGCCGCCAACCGCGCAGCCTTGGGCATCATCAGGGGACAATCGGGCGCGGTGACCGCCTGAACGTGCCGCGCCGCGCCCCTCGTTCAGGCAGCGATGGGCCCGAACGTGGGACGCGGGTGCCAAGGCGCTGGTCGCGCCGAGCGACGCCGGCTTCCTGCCTGTGCCGCTGATGGCACGATGGATGTGGGCCGGGAACGCGCCGTCCCCGGCCCAGGATCACGCGGCGCTGGCGAGTGCGGCAGGCTGGGCGGCGCGCCGGTAAATCAGGAGCGTCGCGACCACGCCGCAGGCGCCGCCGAAGGCCATCCATAGCCCGGGCGCTGCGCGGTTGCCCGTCGCCTCGATCAGCCAGGTCGAGACGAGGGGCGTGAAGCCGCCGAGGAGGGCGGTCGCGAGCGAGTAGGCGAGCGAGAAGCCGGCGGTGCGCACGCTCGCCGGCACCACCTCGGTCAACGCGACCACCATCGCACCGTTGTAGCTGCCGTACAGGAACGAGAGCCACAGGAGCGCGATCAGCATGTTGCCGAAGCTCGCATGGCCGACCAGCCAGACTAGCACCGGATAGGCCGTGAGCAGGGTGAGCGCCGAGAACAGGAGCAGGATCGGCTTGCGCCCGACCCGATCGGACAGCGCGCCCATCACGGGCAGCCAGAACAGGTTCGACAAGGCGGTGCAGAACGTGACCAAGAGGCTGTCGGTATCGGACAGCTTGAGGACGCTCTTGCCGAAGGTCGGCGTGTAGACCGTGATCGTATAGAACGAGATCGTGGTCATGCCGACGAGCAGCATGCCGAGAAGCACGATCTGCCAATTGTGCGCGAGCGAGCCGAACACCTCCCTCATGGAGGGACGGTGCTTGCGCTTCAGGAACTCCTCGGTCTCCTCCAGCGAGCGCCGGATATAGAACAGGAACGGCACGATCGCGCAGCCGATGAAGAACGGGATCCGCCAGCCCCAATCGTTCATCTCGGCCGGCAGCAGCGCGTGGTTCAGGGCGTAGCCGATCACGGCCGCGAACATGACGGCGACCTGTTGGCTGCCGGATTGCCAGGACACGTAGAAGCCCTTGTTGCCGGGCGTCGCCATCTCGGCGAGATACACGGACACGCCGCCGAGCTCGACGCCGGCCGAGAAACCCTGCAGGAGGCGACCGATCAGGACCAGGAACGGCGCCAGCAGGCCGATCGTGCCGTAGCCGGGGACGAAGGCGATCAGGATCGTGCCGGCGGCCATGATGCCGAGCGTCACGATCAGGCCCTTCCGGCGCCCGATGCTGTCCACGTAGGCGCCGAGGAAGATGGCGCCGAGCGGGCGCATCAGGAACCCCGCCCCGAAGGTCATGAAGGTCAGCATCAACGATGCGAACTCGTTGCCGACGGGGAAGAAGGTCTTCGAGATGTACGTGGCGTAGAAGCCGAACAGGAAGAAGTCGAACATCTCGAGAAAGTTGCCGCTGGTCACACGAAGAACCGTGGCGACTTTCGAACGCGATGGATTGTCCTGTATCATGGTTGCCTCCCTCAGGCGCTCAGGCGGTGGCGACCGCACGAGGGGAGCGTCGGTTCGACAGCGGCGACGGCCGCCTGCGGCGGCCCGGCCGCGGCCGTGGTCCGATCCTCCCGTTTTGGGCGCCGATCGTGCGGCGCTCGCGGCGGGTATACCGGCAACAACCTGTCACGAAGCTGTCACGGCGGGGACGCGTCGGTCGCGGCGCTCACCGCCCCTCCATGGCCCGGCGCCACTGCCGCAGCATGCGGGCGCGCCGGATCTGATCGAGATTGGCCAGGAGCTCGGGCCCGACCGAGACCGGCCGCAGCGCCGTCACGGCCGTGACCGGATCGTCCGCGCGTCGCGCGTCCGGGCGGGCCGGCGTGAGCGACCGCGAGGCGAGGCGGGACTGGCCCTCGTGAGACAGCATGTAGTCGAGGAAGAGGCGGGCGGCGGCGGGATGGCGCGCGTCCTTCGGCACGAAGGCGATCCGCGAGACGAGCAGGGTGTAATCGCCGAGCAGAACGACGCCGATCGTCGCGTCCTGCTTCGCCCGTTCGAGCGCGTAGGCGCCGAAGACACCGTAGGCGAGCAGAGTCTCGCCGGAGGCGATCCGGTCCAGCATCGTCTCGGTCGTGGTGTAGAGCTTGACGCCGACTTGTCCCAGGGCGGCGACGAGATCCCAGGTGCGGCGCGTGAGCTCGATGTCCTGCGCGAGGATGAGGGATCCGACCCCGCTGCGTTCCGGGTCGTAGGCCGCCACCTTCCCCTTCCACTCCTCGGGCCGCTCGGACAGGGATCGGATCAGATCGGCCCGGGTGTGCGGGACGCTCTCCCGCGGCAGCAGCGTCCTGTTGTAGGCGATCGCGATCGGCTCCGCCGTGACGCCGAACGCCTCGTTCCGCCACACCGCCCAGGCGGGTAGGGCCGCGGCTTCGGGCGAGACGTAGCGGACGGCGTAGCCGTCGTTCACGAGCTTGATCTGGAGATCCATGGCCGAGCTCCAGACGATGTCGGCCGTGCCCTTCCCGGCGGCGGCCTCCTCCACGAAGCTGTCATAGAGGCGCCCGGAATTCATCTTGGTGTAGGACACCGCCAGGTCGGGATGCGCCTGGCGGAATCCGGCCAGGAGGTCGATGACCTCCGCCTCGTCGGTGGTGCCGCGCACGACGACGGCCTCTCCCGCGGGAACCGCGCTGGGCCTCGGGTCGGGCTGCGGGGTCAATTCGCCCTGGGCCTGCCCCCGGCCGAACCCGGTCGCCACGAGCACGAGGACGGCAACGGCAAAGCTCAGCCTCATGGAGGTCCCTGTCGTCTGCCCGCGATGTCCTGCGCACGGACCGTGCAGAGGATCGGCACAAATGCTAGGGAAAAGTTCGCCGCCCCGGCCGATCCGTCACGGGAGGAGCATGCGCGTTCTGGTCGTCGAGGACGACGCCGCCCTGGCACGCGGCCTGGTTGCCGCCCTGAGGCAGGGCGGTTACGCGGTCGATCACGAGCCGGATGGGGCGGACGCGGTGCGGCTCGCGACGAGCGAGCCCTACAGCCTCGTCGTGCTCGATCTGGGGCTGCCGGGCCTGCCGGGCTTCGAGGTTCTGAAGGCCGTGCGGGCGGCCGGCTCGACGGTGCCGGTGATGGTGCTGACCGCCCGCGACGCGATCGCGGACCGGGTTCGCGGGCTCGATCTCGGAGCGGACGACTACCTGTTGAAGCCCTTCGATCTGGCCGAGTTCGAGGCCCGCGTGCGCGCTCTCGTCCGGCGGGGCCAGGCGGTGCCGAACCCGGTCCTGCACTGCGGCGCGCTGGCGCTCGACCGCGCGACGGCGACGGTCACGCTCGACGGGGTGCCGGTGGCGCTGCGACGCCGGGAACTCGCCGTGCTCACCGTCCTGATGGCGAAGGCCGGCAAGCCCGTCGCGAAGGAGCGGCTCAGCGCCGAGATCTTCGGCTTCGACGAGCCGGTGGCCCCGAACGCCCTCGAACTCTACGTCGCCCGCCTGCGCAAGAAGCTCCAGCCCAACGGCCCGGAGATCCGGACCATCCGCGGCCTCGGCTACCTCCTGATGCCCGGGTGAGCGCGGCCCGGATGCCCTCCCTCCGGCGGCGCCTGCTGATCCGCATGCTGCTGCCGGTTCTGGCGCTCGCCTCCGTGCTCGGCCTTGCCGGCGCCCTCGTCATCCAGAACGTCGTCGAGGCGACTCACGACCGTCTGCTCGACGGATCCGTCCTGGCGATCGCCGAGCGGCTGACGGTCGAGGAGGGCGAGGTCACGGTCGACCTGCCGCGCGTCGCCCTGGGGATGCTCGAGAGCCAGGCACAGGACCGGATCTACTACAGCGTCACCTATGGCGGCGCGCTCGTCACGGGCTACCGTGATCTCGCGGTCACCGATGTCGGGGCCCTCACGCCCGGGGTGACGACCCATCGCGACGGCACGATGCGCGGTGCGAGCGTCCGGATCGCCGCCCAGGCGCGGCGGGTCTACGGGAAGCCGGACCCGGTGCTCGTCCAGGTCGCCGAGACGCGTGAGGCGCGTCAGAGCCTGGAACGCCGCCTGCTGGCCGGCCTGGCCTTCGCCGAACTGGGGCTGCTCGGCCTGGTTGCCACGCTGTCATGGTACAGCATCGACAGCGGATTGAGGCCGCTCGCGCGGCTCAGCGACGAGATCGGCCGCCGGGCCGTCCCGGGCGCGATCAACCTGCGGCCGCTCGATATCGCGGGCGTGCCCCGCGAAGCGATGGCGCCGGTCCTTGCGCTCAACACGCTGCTCCACCGCCTCGAGCAATCGATCGAGGGCGAGCGCACCTTCACATCCGATGCCTCCCATCAGCTGAGGACGCCGCTCGCCGTGCTGAGGATGCACGTGGAGCTGCTGCGCCGTACCCAATCCCGGGACGCCCAGACCGCAGCGATCGACGACATCGACGGTGCCGCGCGGCGCCTGGAGCGTCTCCTCTCGCAACTGATCGCCCTGGCCCGCGCCGACGAGGGCTCCGGCCCCGGGCCGGCCGCGGATGCGATCACCGATCTGAACGCGGTCGCGACCCGCGTCGTCGCGGAGCAGGTGCCTCATGCCCTCACGCGCATGACCGAGATCGTGCTCGATCGCCCGGACGGCGCCGTGCCCGTGATCGGCGCGGCGTTCATCCTCGGCGAGATCCTCACCAACCTCGTCGACAACGCGATCCGCTACAATCGCGCCGGCGGGACGACCACCGTCCGGGTCAGGCGGACGGGCTCCGGTGCCTGCGTCGAGGTGCAGGACGAGGGCCCGGGCATTCCCGCCGAGGAGCGCGAGAAGGTGTTCGAGCGCTTCTACCGCGTCGCCTCGCGGGATGGGCCGGACGGCAGCGGCCTCGGGCTCGCCATCGTTCGGACCCTGGCCGATCGGGTCGGAGGCGCTGTCACGCTCGAGGCCCGCGCCGACCGCGCAGGATTGGTCGCGCGGGCCGATTTCCGTGCACCCCAATAGAAAGCTCCGGAAGCGTCCGGCCCCTGCGGGAACAGGCTGACGGTCATCCGGGGCACGCAATCGATGATGGGGCGGAGCGGCACGAACGCGCCCGGCGGTTCCCGGCTGCCCGGGCGATACGGCAGTAAAACCTTCTTCAGCAAAAGCGATTCTCGGTGCTGCTCCGGGCTGGCGCCGAGTTTTTCAAGATAATCGGCCCGGTCCGGACCTTGCGCACCATGGCGATGATCCGCTGCCCATCGTTCGGGGCTCAATCCAGGACGGCCGCTCTTTTGCCTTCGCTCTGGCGAAGCAAAGACTTTTGCCAATGCAGCGGCGTCAGTGCTGAACGAACAATCGTCGAATTCCGCTTCCTTCCTGACCGTCAAGCCGTCGGCAGGAGGGCTGATGCCGCAATCCGCCCGCGGGCCGGCGCGTAGCGGCGCACCATTGCAGCGCAGAATTCCGCAAATTCCTCGCGCACCAGCGGCGGGCTGGTGTGATGGGGGCTGATCCCCCGGTGCTCGGGCGTGAAGCAGAACGTCACGGTCACCGCGAAATCCTGGAGTGCCGCCATCTGGCGGTCGAACCAGCCGAGGGCGTCCGGCCGGAAGCTGTCGGCCCAGGACAGCCCGGTGCGCAGATGGGTGACGTGGAGGCGCTTCAGCCAGGCCACGGCGTCGTCGAGCCGGTGATCGTCGTAGTGAAACCACTGGCAGATGCCGAGATCGGGGGTATGCCGGGCAAACGTCTCCAGAGCCAGCTTCGGTGTGCCGTCCTGACGAAGAAGCCCCATGTGGAAATGCCGGTAGTAGGAGGAGCCCTCCGCCTCCTTGTGCCGGGTGGTCGCCTCCCATTCCCGCGGCAAGTCGTAGAGGCTGTACCAGTGGATGCGCGGCGCCTCGCCCTTCAGGAGCTCCGCCGTGCGGGCGCAGCCCCAGGCCTGCACCTCCTCGGCGCCGAAGCTCGACACCCCGACCTCCGAGACCCAGACCGGCAGGTGGGTCAGCGCCCGAATCTCGGCGACCTTGCTCGGCCAGTCGTGGATCTGCCAGAGGTTCCAGTCGAGGGGAAAGCCGTGCACCGCGACCGCGTCGAGGCCATCCAGCACGCCCTGTCCGATCATCGTGCGCATGAAGTGCGGGTCGATCGGCGAGATGCCGCCCAGCACCTGGGGCAGGTCCGGGTTCTCGGTGCGGATTGCGCGGCTCGCCCCCTTCACCATCTCGGCAAACAGGAACCAGTCGGGGTCGAGGGCGAGATCCCAGTGCGACTTGTTGTTGGGCTCGTTCCAGAGCATCACGGCTTCGATCATCGGCCCTCCCCTCGGCCCGGCCACTCGAATCAATCGCGCCCGGCCTCAGAGAGGCGGCGCGCGGCGGCAGAGATAGACCTCCACGTCAGGCCGGCTCTCGATCGCGAAGGCGCTGGCGCGCGGCATCGCCTCGATCGCGGCGCGGTTGGGGATCCACCAGTTGGCCCAGCCATGCGCGGATGCGCGCCCGACGACGTGCAGGCGCAGAGATCCGCGCCGCTCGAACCGATCCCTGTCCCGGCAGTCGGACACCTCCGCCACCGGCTCGACCGCGGTCGAGCCGCGCGGCATCGACTGGAACACGGGGAGGTCGCGCGCGGCCAGCTCGCGGATCAGGTCGAGGGCCGGCAGCGGGTGGCGCAGCTCATCCGCGCTGATGGCGTCTGAATTCATGGGGCGGCCCGCTCGTTCAGGGAGACGACGCGCCCGCCGCCCGGCCAGAGGTCCAGCTCGCTCCACGAGGCGGGGCCGACCACGATGCGGTCGTAGGCGTCGAGGGGAAGGCCGAGCAGGTGGAGGATTGCGCCGCGGATCACGTCGCCGTGGCTGACGAGGATCGCGGGCGGAGCCTCCTCGCGGGCCAGCCGGTCGAGGCGGGCTCCGATGCGAGCCTGGACCTCGCCCATGCTCTCGCCGCCGGGGGGCCGGCTCGACCCGCGCCGCGCGTTCCAGGCATCCCAGCCGTCGTCCCCGGCGAGGTCGGCGAGCCGCCGCCCGGTCCAGGCGCCGAAATCGATCTCGTCGATGGCTGCATCGGTCCCGACCGCGAGGCCGAGCACATCGGCGATCGCAGCGGCCGTCTCCTGCGTGCGCTCGCGAGGGCTTGCCACCAGCACGACGCCCTCCCCGGAGCCGAGGCGGCGGCCCAGAGCCGCGGCCGTCGCCCGCGCCTCGGCCCGACCCGCCTCGCTCAAGGACACGCCGGGCATGCGCCCGCACAAGATGCGCCCGAGCCGGTCGTGGCTGCCGTGGCGGACGAGGACAACGCGCCTCATTCGGCACATCCGGCAAACGTCGCATCGGTCTCGCCCGCGATGAAACGCAGGGTGCTGGCATGGGCCTCGGCGTCGGTGCGCTGGGTCGGCGGCGACTTCATGTACCAGCTCGACGGCCCAAGGAGCGCGCCGCCCACGCCCCGGTCGAGGGCGAGCCGTGCGCAGCGCACGGCATCGATCACGATGCCGGCGGAGTTGGGCGAGTCCCAGACCTCAAGCTTCAGCTCGATGTTGAGCGGCACGCCCCCAAAGGCGGTGCCCTCCAGGCGGATATGCGCCCATTTGCGGTCGGTGAGCCAGGGCACGTGGTCGCTCGGGCCGACATGGATGTTCCCGGCCTCCAGCGGCACGTCGAGCTGGCTCGTCACGGCGCGGGTCTTCGAGAGCTTCTTCGATTCGAGCCTCTCGCGCTCCAGCATGTTCAGGAAGTCGGCGTTGCCGCCGAAGTTGAGCTGGTAGGTCCGCTCCAGCCTGATCCCGCGCTCGCGCAGGAGGTTGGTCAGCACACGGTGCACGATGGTGGCGCCGACCTGGCTCTTGATGTCGTCGCCGATAACCGGCAGCCGCGCGGCCGCGAAGCGCGCGCGCCAGTCGGCGTTCGAGGCGATGAAGACGGGGATGCAGTTCACGAAGGCGCAGCCCGCCTCCAGCGCGCAGGTGGCGTAGAAGGCGCTGGCCTGCTCCGAGCCGACCGGGAGGTAGGAGACGAGGACCTGCGTGCCGGTGCGTCGGAGTTCCGTCACCACGTCTGCGGCGGGCTCGGGCGCTTCGGGGATCGCCTCGCGCAGGAAGCGGCCGATCCCGTCGAGGGTCGGTCCGCGGGCCACGACGACGCCGCTCTCCGGCACGACGGCGAAGACCTCGGTGTTGTTGGGCGCGGCCAGGATCGCCTCGGCGAGGTCCCGGCCGACCTTGGCGGCCGAGACGTCGAAGGCCGAGACGACCACGACGTCGCGCACCCGGTAGCCGCCGAGGTCGGGCGTCATCAGGCCGGGCGCGGCGCCGTCCGCGTCCCGGTAGTGGTGGAGGCCCTGCACGAAGGATGAGGCGCAGTTGCCCACCCCCACCAGCCCGACCCGGATCGGCGGCGCGCCCATTACACGCCCTGTCGGGCGAGGCCCGGCACGAGGCCGGGAAGGCCATGTGCCGGCTCGGGGCGCCGCAGCGCCCGGCCGCCCACGGCCCGGTCTGACGGGATCCCGGAGGCGCAATCCTTGGCGCGGGCGGCGGCCTCGGCACCGATCTCCTGGTCGACCTTCTGGCCGATCTCCTGCGCGAACCAAGCGATCGTGGCCTCGAGGCCCGCCTCCAGCGCGACCGTCGGCTGCCAATCGAGAAGGCCCTGCGCGCGGGCGATGTCGGGCCGGCGGCGCTGGGGATCGTCCACCGGCAATGGCCGGCGCACCACCGGCGAGCGCGTGCCCGTCATCCGGCTGACGAGGCCGACGAGCGCGGCCACCGTGATCTCGCGCGGATTGCCGAGGTTGACCGGCCCGGGCGGTGTCTCGGGACGCTCCATCAGGCGCAGCAGGCCCTCGACGAGGTCGTCCACGTAGCAGAAGGAGCGGGTCTGCTCGCCGTCGCCGTACACGGTGATCGGCAGGTTCGCGAGTGCCTGGCAGACGACGTTCGAGACCACGCGTCCATCGTCGGCGCGCATGCGCGGCCCGTAGGTGTTGAAGATGCGCGCGACGCGGACATCAAGCCCGTGCACACGGCGCGCGTCGAAGGCCAGCGTCTCGGCGGCGCGCTTGCCCTCGTCGTAGCAGGCGCGCGGCCCGATCGGGTTCACGTTCCCCCAGTAGGTCTCACGCTGCGGATGCACCTCGGGATCGCCGTAGACCTCGCTCGTCGAGGCCTGGAGGAAGCAGCCGCCGCCGGCACGGGCGAGTTCGAGAAGGTGGTGGGTTCCGAGCACGCAGGTCATCAGCGTGTGCTGCGGATCGGCCTGATAATGCGGCGGCGAGGCCGCACAGGCGAGATTGTAGACCCGATCGAAGCGGCCGAGCGCGGGCAGGGGCTCGGCGACGTCAGCCTCGACGAGGTCGAAGCGCGGCTCCCGGGCGAGATGGGCGAGGTTGACATGGCGCCCCGTCAGGAAGCTGTCGAGGCAGGTGACGCGCGCGCCCCGCGCCACCAGGGCGTCGATCAGGTGCGAGCCGATGAAGCCGGCCCCTCCCGCGACGAGCACCCGGCCAGCTGTCTCATTCGTCATTGCTCGCTCCCACACTCGCTGACCTCCGCAAGGATCGGCCCTCCGGTGGCGAGGACGCCGACCACGTCTCCCGCCTCCGATCCGGGTCCCGGTGCGCCCCACTCCCCCGGACCGGCAACCCGGCGAGACCGCCGCCGCGTGGCGCCTTCCCGCAGACACGCCTCCAGCTCGGCGGCCCGGATCTCCGCCGCGTGGCGCGCGAGCACCGCCTGCCGCGCCGCCGCGCCGAGCCGGACACGCTCGGCCTCTGGCAGGTCGCGGAGGATCGCCAGGACCTCGTCCGAATTCGTGGGGCAGAGGATGTCGCGGCCCGGCGCCAGGATGGTGTCGAGGCCGGCCCAGGAATCGCTGATCAGCGGCGTGCCGCAGGCGCCGGCCTCGAACAGGCGCACGCTCGGGCTGAATCCCGCCGCGATCATATCGGCGCGGGTGACGTTCAGGGTGTAGCGGCTGCCCGCGAAGAAATCCGGGTGGGCCTGCGGAGGCAGGTGCTCGATGCGCGCGACGTTGCCGGGCCAGTCGATCTCCGCCGGGTACTGGGGACCGGCAACTGCGAAGTGCAGGTCGGGCGCGCGGCGCGCCGGCTCGATCAGCAGCCGCTCCAGGGTCGGCTGCCGGTCGGGGCTGTAGGTGCCGAGATAGCTGAGGTCGTACAGCACGGGCCGCGCCCGCGGCGCGTAGGCCTGCACATCGACCGCGCAGTAGAGCGCGCGCGCGGCGGGCGCGCCGTAGCGCCGCTCGAGGCGCCGCAGGGTCGGACCGCCCGTGAAGGAGAGATAGAGGTCGTAGGCCCCGATCTGGCGCGGCGCGAGATAGGCGCAGTCGCCCGCATCCAGCGCGCCGAGCGTCACGGGTGTGTCGATGTCGTAGAAGGCCCGCGTGCCGCGCGCCCAGGCGAGCACCCGGTCGCCGACCGCGACGCCCTCCGGCACGTAGGAGCCGACGATCACGGCGTCCGCCTCCGCGATCGCGGCGTGGTGGGCCTCAAGGCCGGCTAGGTCGGCGTAAAGGGCGAAGCGGCAGAAGTCCGGATTGGGCAGGTCGCGGTGGTCGGCGTACCAGGGCACGTCGCGCTCCAGGAACAGCACGTCGTGGCCGCGGCCCGCGAACGCCTTCAGGAGGGCGCGGTAGGTGGTGGCGTGGCCGTTGCCCCAGGACGAGGACAGGGAGAGGCCGAGCACCACGAGGCGAAGCGGCGCGCTCATACGACGCTCCGGGTGAGGACGGGCCCGACCGTCTCGGCGATCTTCTCGGCAGCGGCGCGTGCGAGGATCGCGTCCACCTCCGCGCCGCGGCGGGCATAGGTGTGCTCGGCCGCGATCCGCGCGCGCGCGGCGGCCCCGATGGCGCGGGCGCGCTCCGGCGTCAGGGCTGCCACGTGCTCGGCCACGTCCCGCCCGTCGCGGGCGACGAGCACCTCCTCGCCCTCCTTCAGGAAGAACTCGAGCCCCTCCCAGGCATCGGTGATCAGGCAGGCCCCCGCGCCCGCCGCCTCGAAGACCCGGGTGGCCGGGGAGAAGCCCACCGTCGCCATGCTGTCGCGGGCGATGTTGAGCACGGCGCGCGGGCTCGCGTTGAAGGCGTTGTGGTCGCGCGTGTAGACGTGGCCGACATGGGTCACGTTGGCGGGCAGGCCGCGGCCCTCCCAGCCGCTGCCGCCGATGAGGAAGCGGCGCTCGGGCAGTCGCGCGGCGGCGACCAGGAAGAACTGCTCGACGCGGGCCTCGCGGTCGGGCAGCCGGTTGCCCAGGAAGGCGAGGTCGGCCGAGAAGCGCGGATCCGGCGGCACGGGATGGTGCGTCTGCGGATCGAGGGCGTTGTAGACCGGGATGCAGGCGCGCGCGCCGAAGCCCTCGTAGGCCGCGACCACCGGCGGGCCGCCGCCATAGGTGAGGACGAGGTCGAGGGCCGGCATGGCCCGGTGCAGGGCGTGGCCCGCATCGGCCCGCATCTCGGCAAGCGTGGCCGGCGCGTCCACGTCCCAGAAGATGCGGATCGCTTCCGGCCGCGAGGCGGCGATCACACCCGCCAGAAGGTCGTCGTCGAACACGCCGACGCCGCTCGCCTTGACCACCACGTCGGCGGCCGCCGCCTCGGCCACGACGGCGCGCATCGCGTCCTCGGTCGCGGGGTAGACGCGAACCTCGGCGTAGGGCGGAGTTTCGATGTCGCGGTGCTGCTGCCGGTCGAAGGCATCGGGCTCGTAGAAGGTGATGCGGTGGCCGCGCCGCGCGAGATCGGCGAGGAGGCCCCGATAGTAGGTCGCCGCCCCGTTCCAGTAGGAGGAGAGCAGGGAGGAGCCGTAGAAGGCGATTCGCAACGGGCGCGTCACGGGGAGGCCTCCACAGGCTCGGGCGCGCGCAGCCTCTGGGCGATGGCGAGAAGCTCCTCGGCCCGGTGGCGGCAGGTGTGGCGGGCGCGGATCGTGGCGAGGCCCTGGCGGCCGAGCGCCGCGCGCAGGTCCGGATCCTCCCTGAGCGCCCGCATGTGGCGCTCCATGGCGGCGCCGGTGGCCGCGACGAGGTAGTCGCTCCCTGGGGTGAACAGCCCCTCCGCATCCTCCCACGGCGCGCAGATCAGCGGGATGCCGCAGGCGAGCGCCTCGAAGACGCGGATGGTCGGGATGCCGGGCAGCTGTCCTGCATAGAAGCGGCGCGGCACATGCACGGTGGCGAGCGCCCGGGCGAACAGGGCCGGTGCGGCGCCGTTCGCGACCCAGCCGTGGTAGCGCGCACCGTAGCGGGCGAGCGTCGCCAGCGCGTCGTCGGGGTAGCGCACGCCGTAGACGTCGAGAGGCAGCCCGGCCGCGCGGGCCGGGCGGAACAGGAAGGTCTCCAATTCCTGCGTGCGCTCGCCGTCGCCCCAGTTGCCGATCCAGACGAGGCCGGAGCGCGCGACGGGCTCAGCGGGCGGGCGGAACAGGACGGTGTCGGCCGCCTCGTGCCAGACGAAGGCGCGCGCGCCCCAGCCCAGACGGCAGTAGACCTGGGCGAGCGCCTCCCCGAAGGCGAGGACGCCGTCATAGGCCGAGAGGTCGAAGGCCGCCATCTCGTGGGCTGCGCTCACCGCGCGATGGTGGGTGTCGTGGAACAGCAGGAGCCGGCTCTCGCCCCGGGCCCGGGCGCGGCCGAGGGCGGCGATCAGCGCCGGCTCGTTCCACTCGTGGACGAGGACGAGGTCGGCGCCGGCGGCCCGCTCCACCGCCTCGGCGGGGGAGGCGAATGTCTGCGACGACAGTTCGGGATAGGCGGCGCGGAAGGGCTCCAGCCCGGACGGCCCGTGGTCGCGCAGCAGGTTCTCCAGGCTCCAGGCGCCGGCCGGCTCGTAGACCTCGACCCGGTGGCCCGCCGCGATCAGGGATCGCAGCACGCCGCGCAGGAAATGCGCGTTGCCGTGGTTCCAGCACGAGGCCAGGGAATGCGTCAGGTAGACGATCCGCATCGGGGGCCGAGCCAGGGATCTCATGCCGCGACCTCGCGGTGCCCGGATGCGAGGAGGGCGCGGTGGACCGCGCGCACGCCCTCGACCATCGCGCCGACGCCGTAGCCTTCGGCCCGGGCCCGGGCCGCGGTGCCCAGCGCCCGGCGCCGCTCGGGGCTCAGCGCGAGGCTCTCGACGGCGCGGGCCGCGGCCGCGTCGTCCTCGGGGTCGACGAAGAGCGCGACACCCTCCCAGAGTTCCCGGAAGGTCGGGATGTCGGAGAGGACGAGGGCGCAGGCCGCCGAGGCCGCCTCCAGGACGGCGAGGCCGAAGGGCTCGTAGAGGGCGAGTGAGACGAAGATCGGCCGGTCGGCGAGCTCGGCCGTCATGCCGGCCTCGTCGAGGCAGCCGAGAAGCCGCAGGTTCGCGGCCGCGAAGCGCGCGCCGTGGGGCCCGACCACCGGGCCCGCGGCTTGGACGGGCAGGCGGAGGCGGGCGGCCATCCGGTCGAGGGCGGCAGCGTTCTTGGCGCGATCCCAGAGCCGGCCGGCACCGAAGATGCGGGCCGCCGGCGTCCCCTCAAAGGGGGTGAGGACAGCGTCGCGGCCGTTGCGCACAACCAGGGGGGCCTCGGGCAGGCTGTAGGCCGCGCGGGTCGCCTCCGCGAAAGCGTGGGTCGGGGCGAGCAGCCGGTCGGCGGCAGCGCAGCCGCGCGCGGCGAGGTCCGACCGCCAGGCAAGATCCAGGGGCAAGGGGCCAGACTCGACCGCGGCCCACCACGTTGCCACGCAGGAGTGGCAGACCGCCACGACCGGGCCGGGGAAGCGCGCCAGCGCCAGCGCCGGGGCGTGCAGGTGGACGAGGTCGGCCCCCTCGCTGCAGGCGAGCCAGGCTAGCGCCGCGGCGGCTGCGCGCACGGCCTCCGGGGTGTCGGCCGTCCAGTCGAGGGGCAGGCCGGTCGCGAGGATGCGGGCGCCGGTCGCGGCCTCGGCGGCGGCGATCCGCTCGGGCGCGGGTGCCGGCCCCATCAGCGCGACCGTCACGGCGGCGCCCTCGCGGGTCAGCCCGGCAGCGAGGTCCAGCGTGTAGGGCCAGACGCCGCCCAGCGCGTCGGCGCTCATCAGAACGTGCGGAGGCGCGGGTCTCAGGGGCATCCGCAGGCCACCTCCAAGGTCGGGAGCGGCAGCGGGCGCTCTTCCTGAATGTCGCTGAAGCGCTCGAACTGGCCGAGATAGTGCGCGTGCGCGCGCTCCCAGGCGACGTCGTCCGGCTCGCCCCAGAGGCGCCGGTAATCCGGCGAACTCGGATAGGGGTAGAGGGGCACCGGATCGTTCGCCCAAACACCCTGGCCGCGCAAATGGTCGCGCCAAGCGGCAACGAGGGCGGGATCGTCGCCCGCCACCGCGATCAGGTTGGCCTGCACGAACGGCACCGAGCGGCGTGCGTGAATCAGGCGCTCGGCGAGATCGTCGGTGGAGGCGCGGCAGTTCTTGTCGAGCTTCGCCCGGCCGGCCTCGGTCAGGCTCTCGACACCGGCCTCGATCGAGACGCAGCCCGCACCACCCAGGAGTTCCAGCATGTCGGGCTTCCAGAGGTCGATCCGGGTCTGGATCCCGAACTGGACGCGCCGCGCCGTGAGCGCCTCCAGGAGAGGCTTCTGGGGCAGAAAGATCTCGTCGATGAAGTAGAGATAGGTCGCGCCCTGGACGATCAGGCCGTCGATCTCCTCGAGCAGGAGGCCAAGGTCGCGGCGGCGGTACTTGTCGCGGAAATCGATCTTCGCGCAGAAGCTGCAGGCGTAGGGGCAGCCGCGCGAGGCCTCGACCTCGGCGCCTGGCCCCATCGCCTCGGCGTCGAAGCGGTGGTGGTGGTGCCGGCAACGGGCGATCCAGGCCTCGGGCCAGCGCAGGGCCGGCAGGTCGGTGAAGCGCCCTGCATGGGGCGGGCCCGTGACCACGACATCGACGCCGTCGCGGAAGGCGATAGCCGGCACCTGCGCGAGGGGCGCCCCGGTGAGGTCCCCCGCCTCGGCGAGCCGGGCGACGATCTCCTCGCACTCGCCGCGCACCGCGATGTCGCAGCCGAGCTTCGTCAGCGTCGGGCGCGGCGTCGCCGAGCCGTGCGGCCCGACCGCCACCGTGCGCCCGCCGCGCCCGCCCAAGGCGTCCAAGAAGGCGCGCGGCACGCGCAGTTCCGGCGGGGCGCAGCGCCAAAACAGGTAGGTCGGAGCGGTGGCGATCACCGTCATAGCCGGCGCGAAGGCGGCGACGCGATCCGCCGCGGCCGCGGCGCTCAGGCCCTCGAGATGCGCGTCGACGATCAGCGGCCGGTGCCCGGCCCGGGTCAGGAGCGCGGCGGCATAGGCGAGCTCGAGCGGCAGGTGCGGCGCCCGGCAGCCGAAATAGATGCTGTTGCGATAGTCCCAGGGCGGGTTGACGAGGGCGACGCGCATCAGGCGGGCTCCTCGATCCGGGACGGAGCGTGGACCTGCTCCGGCTGCGCGAGCGAGGCGCGCAGCCAAGCGGCGAGCGAGGCCACGCCCTCGCGCCAGGGCCGAGCAGGGGGAAGGTCCAGGGCCTCGCCGACGCGGCGGGCGTCGGAGACGTAGTAGCGCTGGTCGCCCGGGCGCCAGTCGCCGGCCAGCACCTCGACCGGCCGCCCGGTCAGGGCGCCGAGATGGGCGATCAGCCCGCGCAGGCTGACCGCGTTGGCCGGTCCCCCACCGAGGTTGAAGGCCCGGCCCGCGATGGCGTCGATCTGGGCCCAGGCCGCGCGATAGGCCGTGACCGCGTCGGCCACGTGGAGGATGTCGCGCACCTGGCAGCCATCGCCGTAGAGGGTGATCGGCTGGCCCCGCAGCGCGCGGATCAGGAAGTGAGCGACCCAGCCCTGGTCCTCGTTCCCCATCTGGCGCGGGCCGTAGATGCAGCTCATCCGCATCACGCAGGTCCGCAGTCCGTAGCTGCGGGCATAGTCGAGCACGTACTGGTCGGCCGCGCCCTTGGAACAGCCGTACGGCGTGTGAAAGACGAGCGGCCGGTCCTCACTGACGCCGCGGGCGCGCAGGCCCGCATCCTCCGGCAGGTAGGCGTCGCCCTCGAGCCGGAGCGCAAGGTCGGGCAGGTTGCCGTAGACCTTGTTGGTCGAGGCGAAGAGCAGGGGGACGGGCCCGCCGACGCGCGCGCGGAGGGCCTCCAGCAGGTTCAGGGTTCCGAGGACGTTGACCTCCATGTCGGCGCGGGGATCTGCGAGGCTCGTGGTCACCGCGACCTGGGCGGCGAAGTGGAATACCGCCTGCGCCTCGGCCATCGCTTGAGCGAGCGCGGCCGCGTCGCGGATGTCGGCGATCACCGGCACGATGCGCGGCCCGTGCCGGGCCTGAAGCCAAGCGAGGTTCGCCTCGACGCCCGGGCGCACCAGCGCGTCGTACAGGATGACGGTGTGCCCCTCTGCCGCGAGCGCGTCGGCAAGATTGGCGCCCACGAAGCCCGCGCCCCCTGTGACGAGAACGGGACGGCCGACGGCCGGCCCTGAGATCGCGGCCGGAGCGCTCACGCGACGAGCCCCCGCGCTTCGAGTTCGCGCCGCGCCTCGGCGACCCGGTCGACGGCCCTCTGCTCGGCGACCCAGGCGGCAAGTTCCGCAAGGCCCTCCGAGAAGTCGCGCCGCGGCGCGTAGCCGAGTTCGCGCCCGATCTTGCCGATATCGGCGATGCAGTGCCGGATGTCGCCGGCCCGGGCCTGCCCGGTGATCTCGGGGACAATGTCTTCGCGGCCCATGGCGCGGGCGAGAAGCGCGGCGACCTCCCTCACCGTGCGGTCCTGCCCACTGCCGACATTGTAGACCTGGCCGGCGGCGGCCGGGTGCTCCAGGGCCAGCACGAAGGCCTGGGCCACGTCCTCCACGTGGACGAAGTCGCGCCGCTGTAGACCATCCTCGAAGATCATCGGCGGCTGGCCGTTGAGGAGGCGGCCGGCGAAGATCGCGAGCACGCCTGTGTACGGGTTCGAGAGCGCCTGGCTTGGCCCGTAGACGTTCCAGAGGCGCAAGCCGACGCCCTCCATGCCGTAGGCGGGGGCGAGCATCAGGGTCAGGCGCTCCTGCATGTACTTGGTCAGCGCGTAGACGGAAGCCAGCGCCGGCTGCTTGCTCTCCGGGGTCGGCGCAGGGACGAGTGGCCGGCCCGCCTCGTCGAGCGGGTCCCAGGGCTCACCGGGGCGGTGGGGCTTGCGCAGCGCGTCCTCGACGATGTCGCCGTCCGCCGTTTGGTAGAGGCCCTCGCCATAAATGCTCATCGAGGAGGCGACGACGACGCGCTGCACCGGCGCCTCGATCAGCGCCTGGAACAGGGCGGCGGTGCCGCAATCGTTGACCGAGACGTACCGCTCGACGGCGTACATGCTCTGGCCGACGCCGACTTCCGCCGCGAGGTGGACGACGTGGGTCGCCCCCGCGAGCGCCCGCGCTGTGGCCTGTCCGTCCCGCACGTCGCCGACCATGAACTCGACCGCCGGGTCGAGGCCCTCCGGGACGGTGCGGCCGCCGTGGACCTGCTCGATCAGGCTGTCGAGGACGCGCACGCGATAGCCCTGGGCGAGCAGCGCGCGCGCTAGGTGCCGACCGATGAATCCGGCACCGCCTGTAATAAGAGCAAGCTTCTTCATGCGCTCCCGGCCCACCCTGCTAAGATGGAGATGCACTATCAAAAGTTATTCTGTCCGAATTTCACGCAACTTATGTTATAATCGCCGGACAATTTTCTTGATATATCGTGCCGACCAATTGATTTTCTGTCCGGGCAATCTTGGTTCAGGATCTTTGTTCCCGGATCAATCGGGAGACTCCTGGTCGTCGAGCGGATCCGGATGGTAGACCAAGGTCGGTTCCCAGGGTCGCTGCGACGGGTCCTCGTCTGGCAGGAACAATGCCCCGGCCCCTCTCTTGCCCGGTCGAGCCGGGCGCCGCCCCTTTGATCCACCCCCATTGAGGTGGTCCGCCCTGTGGGATGGCTTTAGAGCCTGGAGGACGGACGACATGGCCCAGCACCGGAAGCCCGAGGAGATCGCCGCCGAGCTCCAGCAGGCGGATGTGCTGATCTCCCAGGGCCGGAGCGTCACCGACGCCATCCGCGCCATCGGCGTGAATTCAGTGTCGTGCGACCGGTGGCGGTGAGAGTTTGGCGGCCGGAAGAGCGAACCGGCATCTCACTTAGGCGGGATCCCGCTATCACACGGAACAGCGAGCACCATCTGAGCTCACCTTGTAGAGGCAGACTGGGATGGGAGGGATCTATGTCGGATACCGGGCAAGCGAAGCCAGCTGCCTTCGACGGCCTTGCGAAGCGCGTCTCGAACCGTGGCGACCCCGACCGTGCCGCAGATGCGGCCCCGGGGCCCCGCATACCCAACGAGGATTTGGAGAAGCGCCAGGACCAGTTGCTCGACGAAGCCGTCGAAGAGACCTTCCCGGCGAGCGACCCGATCGCGCCGAAGCGCATCACAAGATAGGCGCCTGATTTTGAAATCCGACGTGAAGTCTCGGCTTTCCGGCGATCTTATCGAGCCTGAGCAACCGCCCCTGATCGCCACGGGACGCCCGGTGTCGTGCACACCACTGGGCTAGAGCCGCTCTCGTTCGCCGAACCGGCCTCCACTTCGGCTTAAGAGCGCTCTCGGTCGACGTCGCTCAGCCGCCGTGAACCCAAGATCGGCTTGCGGTGTTCTCACATGTGGGTGAGGTGCTCTGCCGTGTCCAAGCCACGGTTCTTCGCCGACGAGCGCCTCATTGCTCCGCGCCGGGGAACACCGATGCCCAGCCAAGAGCAGATGATGAAGCGCCAGCAGGTTCTGGCCGACTTCGGCGAGTTCGTCCTGCGCAGCGAGAACCTCGACGAGGTGCTGACCGAAGCCTGCCGTCTCGTCGCCGAGGCTTGCTGCATCACCCGCGCCAAGATCCTGGAGATCCAGGAGGATGGACAAGTGGTCTTCGTGCGGGCCGGCGTCGGCTGGGCTCCGGGCATCGTTGGTCGGCTGCGCTTACCCATGAGGGAGCGCTCCTCCGAGACCTTCGCGATCAAGCAAGGCAGGCCGATCATTACGCAGGACATCCGCCAGGAGGAGCGCTTCGATGTCCCCGCCTTCATGAAGGAGGCCGGGGTCAGGGCATTCGCCAACGTGCCGATCTTTGTGCCGGGCCGGAAGGTCTACGGCCTGCTGGAGGTGGACGCGACCGAACCGCGCGACTTCGCTCAGGAGGACACCGAGTTCCTGCGCACCTACGCCATCATCCTAGGACCGGTGATCGACCGCCTGCAGAAGGTGAGTGCTTTGCGCTTGACCGAGGAGCGCTTCCGGCGCTTCGCCGAGCATTCGGCCAACGTACTCTGGCTCGCCGACCTGGAGAGTGGACGGCTCGATTATCTCAGCCCGGCCTTCGCGCAGATCTGGGGCATGCCTGCCGAGGACATGCCGGACCTCGCGCGTTGGCTCGCCAGCGTCCACCCGGAGGACCGCGACGCTGCAGCACAAGCAATGGAGCGGGTCAGCGGAGGCGAGACACTCGTGTTGGAGTACCGCATCCTGCGCGCCTCGGATAACGCAGTGCGCCGCATCCGCGACACCTTCTTCTCGATCCCAGGCATTGACGGACGGAGCCGGTCAGCGGGCGGGATCGCGCAGGACGTCACAGTCGATACCGGCCTGCGCGCCTACGTGATCGCGGGCGGGGACGATGCCCGGCGCGGCCTCGTCGATGCCCTGCAGTCCGGTGGGTACGAGGTGCAAGCCTTTGAGAGCGGTCAGGCCCTCCTCAAGATGATAGGCGCGCTGAGGCCGGGCTGCGTCGTGTTCAACCTGAAGGAAGCCGGCGACATCGTCGTCGCAAGTGAATTGAAGGCGGCTCGTGCGCACCTGCCCATGGTGGCAGTTGGCGCGAGCAGGGGCGATGTCGGCCTCGGGGTCCGCTACATGAAGGCGGGAGCGGTCGATTTCCTCGAAGCCCCCTGCGCACCGCAGGCTCTGCTGTTCGCCGTCAAGACGGCGCTCGCCGGGATCCACGCCGAGGCGGATCGGGCGCACGGGAGCAACGAAGCTCGGAGCCGGATCGTGGCGCTTTCCCCGCGCGAGCGCGCGGTGCTGGAGGGATTGCTCGCTGGCGGGACCAACAAGACCATCGCTCGTACGCTGGGCCTGAGCCCACGCACGGTGGAGATCCACCGTGCCCGGGTCATGGAGGCGCTGGGTGTCCGCACCTTGCCCGAGGCCGTTCTCATCGCGACGGCCGCCGGTGTGCGTCCCGCCCAACACGACGATGACTAAGTCGTGCAGCCCGGCACCTACGAGGGAACCGGGCTGCGAGATCAGGCTGTCACGCCGTTGTCGCCCTCAGCTTTGCCGTCATGCTCATCGGAGATCCAGAAGGCGCGCGGGAGAAGAGATCCACCGCATGCCAGAAGGCGGCGGGCGTCAGGCGGCTCGGGACGATCCAGATCTCGGCCATTGCGGGACGGGACAGGGACCAAGACCATCGGGCGTGAAGGGCCTGAGAACCGTCCAGATCATACTCCGCAGATGTCGGGTTCTCCCTGGATTTGAGCACGGTGCTGCCATCGGCAATGCGGACGGCTCCTAGGTCAAGACCCTGAACGACTTGCCCGTCCGGCATCTGACTTAGGATCGATCCGGATGCCGCGGCGGCGCAAGGCCCCCATCTGACTTCGACGCGAAGGCAGGGAGGCGCAGCATGGGTGCGAGTGACCTGGATGCGGCACGAGGCGATCGGGCCCGGACAGCAAGCGGCGTGGCCTGTGCTGGGAGCCAGGCTGCGGGCGGTGCGTGATCCTGGGACGCTGGCGCTCGCGGCTCATCGTGGCGCGCAGCGCCCGCTCCGCATCGGCGGCGCCTCTCACAATCGGTGACATGCGCGGGGCCCATGCGTCAGGGCTACAAAGGCCGGTCCCGTTGCAGGTCAGGGGCACGCGCAGAGCCGACACGGTATCCTGGCTAGCGATTGCCGCAGCAGCGGATCATCAGAACCTTCCTCCACCCGGCGATACAGAATCTCCCTGACATTGTTCATTTTGCTATGAAACACCGACCTAGCGCAATAGATCATCAAAAACTGAGTAGGTGAATTCCGCGGCCCTAGACTGCCATTCTAAATGTATTCCTGTGAACATACCGGACGACAGGCCGGAGAATTCAACGATGCAGTCAGAGATAGCACGTGAGATCCTGGCATATTTGCGCAGTACGCATCGGCTGCCCGGTGCACGCCTGCGCATCACGACGCTGGATGAACGGTTTGGGACCGACCCCGCAGTTGCGGCAGCGGTCTCGGAACTCGCGCGCACCGGATATGTCGCCACGCCGGACGCCGGCACGGTCGAACTGACCCCGCGTGGATATGAGGCGCTGTTGAGTAACAAGTTCTGATCTCAATGCAAGCAATCGTTCATGCAACTGGAGTGCAAAACATGTCGATGAATGGACAGGATCGCGCGGGAGGGCGTCCACTGCTCGCTCTGATCAGCAGAGGCATGGCCGTCGTCGATAGCGACGGAACTCGGATCGGAACTGTCGACAAGCTCGAAGGTGGTCATCTCAAGATCTCTCGTGTCGACCAGAAGCCTCGAAACCAGCACCAATACGTCACCCCGGATTGGATCGCTGCCGTGGATGACCGGGTCACACTGAATCGGACATTCGACGAGGCAAAACGCGTTTGGGCGAGCGAGCCCTACGCGAAGCGCCACCATCTTGAGCGCGCGATCTGACACCGGCATTGCGCGGAGGTCTACCGGCACGGACGTGCCCTCGAGGTCTTCAAGGAGGCTGACGGTTCAGGCCGAGCCGGACCACGCCCGATCTGCCAGCGCGACCCGGCGAAGCGGATCAGATCCTGGCTGATCCATCACGCTCGAGCCCTATATTCAGGGAGCCCAGCATGAGCGACGGAATCTGCGACATCTGTTGGGTGCGACCGGCCACCGTACGGGCTCAGGTGGTCAGCAACAACCAGCGCCGGACCATGGAATTGTGCGACGTCGATTACCGGCGTGTCGCCCGCCAGCAGGGCCGCTCCAGCTCCCCCCTCGGATCGCTGTTCGATCGACGAGATCATCGTCTTCCACGCATTGGGTCAGAGCGAGATCCGCTCGATCGTCGAGCTGCAGCCGGAGCGTGTCCGACGCACAGCACAGGGGCAGGGTGTCGAGCTCGTGACGGACCAGAGCCTCGTCGACCATCGCGCGGCGGCAGGGTTCCGACCGGAATTCGGCGCGCGCGAATTGCGGCGCCTGATCCGTATAGCGGCCCACTTCGACAAAGCCGCGCAATGGTTTTCCGTCCCGGCTGATCGTCCGGGGCGGACGCGCTGATCCTGGAGCGTGCCATGAGCCTCGACACCTTGTTCCGCCCCTTCGAATACAAGTCGCTCCGGTTGAAGAATCGCATCGTCATGGCGCCGATGACGCGTTCGTTCTCTCCCGGCGGCGTCCCGACGCCCGCAGTGGCCAGCTATTACCGGCGACGTGCTCCCGAGGCTGGACTGATTATCTCGGAAGGCACCGTCGTCGACCGGCCAGCGTCGTCGAACGATCCCGCAATTCCTCATTTCCATGGCGAACAGGCGCTTGCAGGGTGGAAGCACGTCATCGACGATGTGCATGCCGCCGGAGGCGCGATGGCGCCGCAGATCTGGCACATGGGCATCGTGGCGCCCCACGCGTCGGGATGGAAGCCGCCTACCCCGATGGAAGGCCCGTCCGGCTTCGTCCTCCCCGGCGAGGCCGGCGGCGTCGCGATGTCAGAGTGCGATATTGCCGATACGATCACGGCGTTCGGCCGTGCCGCCGCGGAGACCAAGCGCCTCGGCTTCGACGCGGTCGAGATTCACGGCGCACACGGCTACCTGATTGATCAGTTCTTCTGGGCCGGCGTGAACAAGCGACAAGACCGCTATGGCGGCGCGACCCTGCCGGAGCGGAGTCGCTTCGCCATCGAGGTCGTGCGCGCGGTTCGCTCTGCGGTCGGCGAGGACTTCGCCGTGATCCTGCGCCTCTCACAGTGGAAGCAGCAAGATTTTGCGGTGAAGCTCGCCCGAACACCCGACGAAATCGCTGCGTGGCTCAACCCGTTCGCCGAAGCGGGCGTCGATATCTTCCACTGCTCGCAGCGGCGTTTCTGGCAGCCGGAGTTTGAAGGCTCGGACCTGAATTTCGCGGGCTGGGCAAAGAAGCTGACGGGGAAGCCCTCGATTACGGTCGGCTCGGTCGGACTCTCGGGCGAGTTCATTGCCGCCTTCCAGGGCGAGAGCTCACGTCCGGACCCGCTGGACGAACTCATCCGCCGTCTCACGCGCGGCGATTTCGACCTCGTGGCCGTCGGCCGGGCCATGTTGTCCGACCCGCATTGGGTGAGCAAGATCCGCGAGGGACGGCACGAGCACCTGAAGGATTTTACCCGCGAAGCACTCGCCACGCTCTCCTGAAGATCGGGGCTCGCGATCAGGCGGGCCGAATGACCGACGACATGAAGCCGCCTGCGATCATCAGCGCCAGACCCAAGACGAAGAAAATCCCCGCGCTCGTCAAGGCATTGGCGGCAAACCTGCTCAGCCGCCTCGACTTCCGGGGTGGCCGCACTTCACTCTGTCCCCAGAGCATGTAGCGCGCGGAGTTCCAACTGAAAGCCATCGAGATGCCGCACAACGTAATAGCCAAAAGCAAAAGCGCCCATGATGCAAGCAAGACATACTTGTAGGACGGCGGAGAGTTTTGGATACCCCCAAGCTTGTCGGAGAAATTGACCGAAAATAAAAGGATGCCGCTGATTATGCCGATCGATTGCTTCGCCAGCTCGATGGGCTCTCGATAATTATAATTAAGAAAATCTTCCCGCTCCGCAATATCCTCTTTCTCACTCGTGCGCCCTCGATCAGTGTCTCCGGCATCTGTCATCGTACGCCCGACCTCGATCTTTCCGTCGCGACAAGTGGCATGACCTGATCGGCTGAAGGCAGGATGGCCTGTTCCTGATGCCCGTAAAACCCGGACTTATCTGGCGAAACTTCGCTTCTCCGTCAGCTTGAGTCAATCATTTCCCCTGACGCAGACGCTCTTCTCGGGCTCTCCGTGGTCCGCGTCTATGGATATGCGCCGGAGACGCTCGCGTCGGCGCAAGCTGGCAGGCAAACGATCACGATGCCAAGCTGAGAGATTTGCTTCGTCTGACCGTGCGATCACCGAATCGTCGTCGCGCGCTCGTGCCGATAATCGCCATTGAGCACTCTGACATCCGCCCGGCACCTGGGTCAGTCCTTAGGGCGAAACCTTATAGGCGCCCGTCAGTCCACGCCGATAGATCATGAGGCTGAGGGCGGCGTAGCCCCGATCTCCCGCCGTCCGGCGCGGATGCAAGCGCCGACGGCCGCCTCCTCAGCGCCGCACGGCGCCTTTGTCCATCAACACGTCCAGGGCGAACTGTTCGTGCCGCTCGACCGCCGTCACCACTGCGGTGATCGGCTTGCCGCCGCCCTCCGTGCGCAGATGCAGCTTGGTCGAGAAGCCGCCCTGCTTGCGCCCGAGCGCCTCGCCCACACCCTCGACCGTGCCCTCACCCCTCGATGGCGCCGGACCGGCGTGCGCCGGCAGCGTGCTGTGACCTGACCGGCTGGCTTTGGACCGGGCTGATTGAGAGGATCAGCCAGGACCGGAGGAGTCGGACATGCGGCGAGGTCAGAAGACGAGCGCGGAGCAGGTCGTGCTGATGCTGCGCCAGATCGAGGTGCAGACAGTCCAGGGCAAGAACTTGGCGCTGGCTCAGCTAAGGAGGCGGAGATCTCCGAGCAGAGCTACTACCGCTGGCGCAAGGAGTACGGTGGCCGATCTATCTTTGGAGAAGCAGGTGCTGGCGGACGTTGCCGCGGGAAACTTGTAGCCCCCGAGCGACGCCGGCAGGCGGTCGATGGCATCCGG
>NZ_CABFPH010000002.1 GCF_902141845.1 Methylobacterium symbioticum
GGCGCGGCGGGCGGCGGCGGCACCTCCTCGATCGCGGGCCGCGGGCCGGCCTCGCCGGCGATCTCGCCGCTCGGCGCAGCCACGGAGGCCGCGCTCTCGAAGACGGGCTGCGCCTCGGCGGCCGGCGCGTCGTCGCGGTGCTCAGTCGGGTGATCGGACACGGATGCTACCTCGCGGCCGCGGTGGGCGTGCGGGTGTTGACGGTGCGGGTCAGGGAGCCGGTGGTCCGCGGCTCGGGCGGACCCTTCTCCTTCGGCGTCGCGGTGGCGGCGAGCAGACGTCCGATCTCATCGCCGCGTTCGGGGCGGTTCGGCAGGTCCGCGAAGCGTCCGAGATGCGTGATGCCGATCGGCTCCAGCGCGAGATGCTTCTCCACCGCGGCCTGGAGACGGTCCGGCCGCGTCAGGAGCTGCCACTCGGCGCGCAGCACCGCGATGGCCTGCCGCTCCTTGTGCAGGGCCGATTTCAGCTTCGAGACCTGACCGCCCTGATAGAGCGTGTCGTACTTGGTCGAATAGGCGTAGATCGCCGAGGCGATCAGGCCGCAGACCGCGAGCAGGTTGAGCAGGCGGATCACCGGCGCCCTCCCCCACGTGCGTCAGGCAGGCTCGCCAGCGCCTCGACCGCCGCCAGCGGCGCCGGCGCGGGGGCCTCCGTGCGCTCCGCGACCCGGAGCTTGGCCGAGCGCGCACGGGGATTGCGCCGCTGCTCGTCCTCGCCCGGCAGGACCGGCCCCTTGGTCACGGGCGCGAAGCTGCGCGCGGGTGCCGCGCCCGGCAGGCCGCCGGGCAGGTGGCGCGAGCCCTGGGCCGAGCGACCGCTGCGCCCGGCGAAGAACTGCTTGACGATCCGGTCTTCCAGCGAGTGGAACGTGACCACGGCGAGACGGCCGCCGGGGCGCAAAATCCGCTCGGCGGCGTGCAGCGCGCGGACGAGCTCGCCGAGCTCGTCGTTCACGGCGATGCGCAGGGCCTGGAAGGTCCGCGTCGCCGGGTGAATGCCGGGCTCGGACCGCACCACGCCCGCGACAAGGTCGGCGAGCTGGGCGGTGGTCTCGATCCGCCCGCGGCGGCGCGCCTCGATGATGGTGCGTGCGACGGCGCGGGAACGGCGCTCCTCGCCGTAATGGTAGACGATGTCGGCGAGGTGGGATTCCTCAGCCTCGTTGACGAGATCGGCCGCGCTCGGGCCGGTGGCGGCCATGCGCATGTCGAGGGGGCCGTCGTTGCGGAAGGAGAAGCCGCGCTCGGGCCGGTCGAGCTGCATCGAGGAGACGCCGATATCGAGCACGATGCGGTCGGCGCCCGCCTCGCCGATCGCGGCGAGCAGCACGTCGAGGCTTCCGAAACAGCCCTCGATGATGCGCAGGCGCCCCGCCGATTCCGCCACGAGCGCAGCGCCCGCGGCAATGGCGGTCGGATCGCGGTCGATCGCCACGACCTGGATGTCGGGCTGGGCGGCGAGCAGGGCACGGGTATAGCCGCCGGCCCCGAACGTGCCGTCGACCGCGAGCCCGGTCTCCGGCAGCGCGAGGCTCTCGATCACCTCGTCCAGAAGAACGGGAATGTGGGGCTGAGGTGCGGAACCCGCGCTGGCGCGCATGCTCACGCCTCCCCGGAGCGGGGTCGCGCCCCGTCGCGCACGCGCTGCGGGATGGCCGGAACGGCGCCTGCGATGGGTCGGCTCATGAACACCTGTATCCGGCCGCGGCGCGGCGCGCGGATTCCCTGAGGCGTCACCTGAGATGGGGGCAGCCATGGCCCGCATCCGGGCACGCCCTGCTCTGAGGAAGGGTGAGCCCGCCGATCCGATCGACGCCGTTGACGGTATGATGCCGGGTAACATGGGCCTCGGAGGATCGTCAACGCATCTAGACTGCCGGACGGCGTCGCACGATCAGACCGGAGCAAGGTTAACCGAGCGTTATCCGGACACGCGATTTCCGGCCGTCGGGCCTAGGTCTCATCGGCACAGAAGCTTGGCAGGACACGCGATTTTCGATCGCCGCGCGCGGCGGGCGCGAATGCTTGCAGGCGGCGGCGCGAAGACTTCTGCATCGCAGCCCTGGCGGATCAGGCGGCCTGTAAGCCGGGTTCTGTAGGGCCCGGAGCGCCGGAGCGCCCGGACGTGGCAGCCATTCCTCTGGGACGGTCGTCGCCGACCGCCTCAAGCAACCAACCCGGGCGACTGGCCTGGAGAGAGGGCCTGCCCCGGTCCCGAGGAACCGGGGCGCGTCGCCCCTATTCGGTTTTGCTCCCGGTGGGGTTTGCCGTGCCGTCCGCGTTGCCGCGTCCGCGGTGCGCTCTTACCGCACCCTTTCACCCTGACCCTGCAAGCAGGGCGGTCTGCTTTCTGTGGCACTGTCCCTGGGGTCGCCCCCGCCGGAGGTTATCCGGCACCGTCTCTCCATGGAGCCCGGACTTTCCTCCCCGGGCCGAAGCCCGGAGCGGCCGCCCGGCCGCCTGATCCGGGCTGCAGATGCGCCGCCGGCCGGGCACCCGTCAAGCGCGTCCGGGACATGCCTCGCCGATGGGCATGCCTGGATATGCGGCAGATGGTTGCCCCGGATTGCCGGTGGCCCACCTCCTCCGGAGGCGCGAGCGGCGGTCCACACCGACGGCTCGCGTTCCGGAGGAGGAAACCATGACGGAAACGACCTGGAGCCTCGACACCGTGCAGACCCTGCGGACGATGGCGCGCGAGGGCATCACCCCCGAGGTGATGAGCCTGAAGCTCAAGCGGCCGGTGGAGGCCGTGCGGGCCAAGCTCGCCGAACTCGGCATCACGCCCGCGACGACCTGAGCCCGTGCGGCATCGGCCGGCTACCACGTGCCGGTATTCTCCATCGAGGCCCAGGGCTCCTGCGGCGGCTTCGCGCCGCCCTTCTGCAGGATCTCGATGGAGATCCCGTCCGGCGACTTGACGAAGGCCATGTGGCCGTCGCGCGGCGGCCGGTTGATGGTGACGCCGGCATCCTTGAGCTTCTGGCAGAAGGCGTAGATGTCATCGACCTGATAGGCGAGATGCCCGAAATTGCGCCCGCCCGTATAGGTCTCAGGGTCCCAGTTGTAGGTGAGTTCGACCAGCGGCGACTTCGTCGTCTCGGCGCGGGCGGCGTCTCCCGGGGCTGCGAGGAAGACCAGGGTGAAGCGGCCCTTCTCGTTCTCGACGCGTCGCACCTCCTTCAGGCCGAACGTGTCGACGTAGAAGGCCAGCGCCCGATCGAGGTCGGCCACGCGAACCATGGTGTGCAGGAATTCCATAGTCGAGGCATCCTTTTCTGGAAGAAAGAATTCCGATCCCCGCGCAAGGGGCCGGACAAGCTTCAACGCCGCATGCCGATCGGTCGATCCTGCTCGGACAGACCGTCAGAGTGTCCGAGCCACGGGTTTGCCGGACAGACCTTGCGGCCCGCCGACGAGGAGCACGCCGCTGGCCACGAGGACGGCCGTGAGCACCGCGAACATGCCGTGGGGACCGTAGGACGCCAGGGCGCGCAGGAGAAGGCACGGTGCCGCTGCGGAGGCGATCCGGCCGGCCGCCCAGGCCGAGGTCAGGACCGATGCTCGCAGCCGCGTGGGCAGCAGTACCGTCGCGTAGATCGATAGGATCGCACCGTAGCGTGGCAGCGCAAGCACGGGAGTCAAGCCGGGAGGATAATTCTTTTGCAGCTGGATCGGATCTGGTCGGCAGATATAAAATTCATGCCATCGAGCCTTTTTGTATTGGATGGATTCTTCTCTGGTTCGATCGCCCTCGATGCGGGATGAGATCACCCGAAACCTTGCGACTCTCGGTCGCGATGCCCCGCTAGGCGAGGCGTGGGCCGTTCGGCCATTCTCATGGTGACGACCGTGCGATCAGGATAGGCCGCGTGACGCGGCCGCTTCCGTGTCCTGCCAACACCGCACATCGCACCGGATAGAGGCGCGGAAATGATAGGATGTAAGATCGAGTGCCGCGGGGAAATCTGTTTGTGTCAAAACTAGCAGTTGTGCCTAGCGTGATCGAGACGACGAGCCATGTCGAGCCGACCTGCGCCTTCGAGTTCTGGCGCAGCACGGCGCTCGCCCGGTTCGGCGATGTCGATCCCCAGCACCCGCGCGCTCCGTTCTCAGCCAAGCGCCTGACGGTCGCACAGCCGGACTGGATCCTGACTCACACGGTGAGCAGTCCGGTCGGGCTGAATTTCAGAACCCGGCACATCGATCGCAACGCGCGGGACATGGTGGTGATCGGCGTCGGCATCGACGGGATCGGATACCAGCAGCAAGGCGAGCGCGGCACGCAACTCGGAGGCGGCGACGTGAGCATCCTCTCCCGCGGTCTTCCGTTCGTAGCCGGCACACGCAGCGCCTACGAGGAGATCCGCCTCGCCGTGCCGCGGGAGACCATCGAGACCCGGATCGGCCGCGTCGAAGCCTTCGCGGGCGGCTGCGTCGGTGAGCCGTCGACGAGCGCGGAGTTCAGGGCCTTCATGCGCAAGCTTGCCGCATCGGTCGCCTGGATGACGGAGAGCGAGGCCCAGGTCGCGATCGACGGCGCACTGCACCTGCTCGGTTGTCTCGTCCGCGACACGGACGAGCCATCCGGAACGGAGGTCTCGCAGGCGATGGCGGTCTCGCTCGCCCGCGCGCACATCGTGCGCCGGATGCACGATCCGAATCTCGATCCGCGCGCGATCCATGTCGCGCTGGGCATCTCGCGGGCACAGCTCTACCGGGCCTTCGCCGAGACCGGTGGCGTCGCGGCGGCAATCCGTGACGTGCGTCTCGACCTTGCATATCGGCGCCTGACATCGCCGCGCGATGACAAGCTGAAGGTCGCGACGATCGCCTATGGCTGCGGGTTCACCGACATTCCGACATTCAACCGCGCGTTCCGCCGCCGCTTCCACCTCTCGCCGCGCGACGTGCGAGCGAGCCGCGCCTGATCGACCACTTTGCAGGTCGGGTATCGGGGGCCGCGGCCGTGGAGCACGGACAAATTCATTGTCGATCCGTCTCCGAGGCCGTGCGAGGCCGAACTACGAAATGCCGAACACGGCAATGGAACGATTCTAAATCAATCTTCTCAGAAGAAATATAAACAATAAATCTTCGCTATATTTCGATTTGGCAAATAAGCAGACACTATACATTTATGTCGTTCTCGCGACGCTATAAGCTGTTGATTTCTGCATGCCAAGTGTGGTTACAAGCCATTCCGGGGCGTGATTGATATCGTGCTCTCGTGCAGGTTGGACGATGTGAGCCAGGGCCGGCGATTTTCAGTAATATTTCCGTATAAAACAGCACAATGAGCTCATATTTTTGAGACATGAGATCTTTTTAGAAAACATTTGAGATTTAAACCGACCGCCCCGTTTCCGTGTGTTGGAGAGCCTGCAGAATGCGAGCGTCACGGCGCGATTTCGTCAAGCTCGGTATGGCCGGCGGCATCGCGGTCACGCTGTCTCGTCTCGGCCCCGCCCAGGCAGCCTCCGGGCCGCAGCCCTTCCTCGGTCATGAGACGCTGCCTCAGACGGGTCTCGGCGGCCCGATTTCCGGGCGGATCGACGGCGTCGCGAAGGTGACGGGCGCGAAGCTCTACGCCTCCGATTTCCGGGCCTCGGACATGCCGGGCTGGCCGACCCGGACGAGCCACGCCCTGCTCGTGCGCGCCCATGACGCGAGCCATGTCTACGAGGGGCTCGACCTGGCCCGCCTCGACCCGGCCGCCGTGCCGGACGTGGTGGTGACGGCGGCCGATCTCGCGCGCCTCGGCGTGACGGTGCCGGCCTTCTACGCCGGCGACCTGCTCTGCCCGGTCGGCGAGACGCCGCTCTATCTCGGCCAGCCGGTCGCGCTCCTGCTGTTCGCGCAGTTCGACGCCTACGATCGGGCGCGGCTCGCCTTCCGCGAGGGGGGCATGCTGCGATTCGGCCGGGAGACCGGACCGCTGAAGCGGCCGAACTACGCCGCCTATCGCTTCACCCGCGTCGCCGGCGCGACGCCCGAGGCGCCCGACCTCTACGCGCCGATCCGGGAGGGCTGGATCAGCCCGGGCTTCACCGAGAGCTCCGGTCGGCCGATCTGGGCGCCGCTGCCGGTGGCCGAAGGCGGCGCCTACGCGGAGGGCGCCCGGCACGGCGAGGCGATCCGCGCGGAGCTGAAGGCGGCCGATCCGGCCGTGCTGACGCTGGAGCGCGCCTTCACCACCCAGTCGGTCGACCCGATGTTCCTGGAGCCCGAAGCCGGGCTCGCTTGGTACGAGCCGTCGTCCAAGGTGCTCGACATCGTGCTCGGCGTGCAATCGCCTTTCGAGGCGGCGGAATCGGTGGCGACGCTGCTCGGCAGCGCGCAGGCGGACCGCCGGCCTGCGCGGATCGACGCCAAGTTCGCCTATGTGGGCGGCGGCTTCGGCGGGCGCGACCACACGCCCTTCCCCCTCTACGTGGCGCTGGCGGCGCTCTTCCTGCCTAGCCGGCCGGTGCGCCTCGCCCATGACCGGTTCCAGCAGTTCCAGGGCGGCGTGAAGCGCCACGCCTTCGCCATGCGCTCGCAGATCGGGGTCGACCGGGCGAGCGGATTGATCCGCGCCTTCGCGGCCGACCACGTGCTCGACGGCGGCGGCCTCGCCAATTACTCGGCCAGCGTCGCGACGGTCGGGGCCACTGGCGCGATCGGCCTATACGACGTGCCGAAGGTCGACGTGACCACGGTGGCTGAGCACAGCCGCGGCGTCACCGCCGGGTCCATGCGCGGCTACGGCACGCTTCAGACCATGACGGCGCTGGAGACGCTGATCGACGAGGTCGCGGTCGCCTTGCCCCTCGACCCGATCGAGCTGCGCCGGCGCAACGCCCTGCCGCCCGGCGGCCGCACCATGACCGGCAACCCCTTCTCGGTCTCGGTCCGCGCCCCGGAGATCCTCGACAAGCTCGAGGCCCATTCGATCTGGCGGGACCGCGCGCTTCACCAGAGGCAGGCGCGGCCGGGCGTGCTCGTCGGCACCGGCGTCGCCTGCGCGGCCAAGGATTACGGGACCGGGGCGGATTGCTCCCTCGGCGCGGTCAGCATCGACCCCGAGGGGCGCATCGCGATCCACAGCGACGCCGTGGAGATGGGCAACGGCATCGGCACGGCACTGGCCAACCGCGTCGCCGCCCATCTCGGCCGCCGCGCCGACGCGGTGACCGTGGCACAGGTCGACGCCTTCGACGCCCTGGGCCTGCGCAGCTCGGGCGATCCCTATGCGATCAGCCAGGCCGAGCAGGACGCGGCGGCGCGCGACCCGCGCTGGGTGCCGGCGATCTCCTCGCCGACCAGCGCCTCCATTGGCGCGCAGGTGGGCACGCACGCGGCCGCAGAGGCCGCCCGCGTCGTCTTCCGGTTCGGCCTGTGGCCGGCGGCCCTGGCGCTCTGGGCGATCGATTCCGGCGATCCGCGTGCGCGCCAGTGGCGGGACGCCTACTGGCAAGGCGACAGGCTGATCCTCTCCGGCCTTCCGCCGCTGCCGCTCAAGGCCATCGCCGCCGAGGCCCACCAGCAGGGTGGCGTGACCGGGGCGATGACGCACGCCTTCTCCCGCTGGGCCTGGGCGGAGGCGACCTTCGGGCTTCCCGGCGAGGACTGGACCGCCGACATCGACGCCCTGGCGGTCCGGCGCGGCGCGGGCGGCTTCATACGGATCGACCGCCGGGCGGTCGCCTTCCCGCCGACGGAGTACAACCGCATCGGCACGGCCTTCACATCCATGTGCGGCACGGTGGTGAGGGTGGAGATCGATCGCGCCAGCGGCGCGCTCACCATCGCCAAGGCCTACAGCGTGCTCGAATGCGGCGCGGTGCTGGTGCCCCAGGTCGTGCTCGGCCAGGCGCAGGGCGGGTTCGCCATGGGGGTCGGCTACGCCCTGCTGGAGACCCTGCCGCCCTTCGAGGACGGGCCCGGCAACGGCCAGTGGAATCTCGGCCGCTACCTGGTGGCGCGCGGCTCCGACCTGCCCCTGCACGACCTCGAGATCGAGGTCCTGCCGCCGCTCTCGCCGCGCGAGCCGCCCAAGGGCATGGCGGAGGTGGTGATGATTCCGGTGGTGCCGGCGCTGCTCAACGCCATCCATGCGGCGACCGGCCACCGCTTCCAGTCGCTGCCGGTGACCCAGGCGATGATCAAGGGAGTTCTGGGGTGACGACGATCTCGCTCACGATCAACGGGCGCCCGCAAGGCCCGGTCGCGATCCGCGACGACCTGACCATGAACGACTTCCTGCGTGAGGTGCTGGGCATGACCGGCACCAAATTCGGCTGCGGGGCGGCGCAGTGCCTGAGCTGTGCGGTCATCATCGACGAGGCCGACGGCACCAGCGCGACGATGCCGACCTGCATCGCGCCGGCCGTGTCGTTCGACGGGAAGGCGATCCGCACCGTCGAGGGCCATGCCCGGGACGGCCGCCTGACGCCCCTGCAGGCGCGCTTCATCGAGCATTTCGCGTTCCAGTGCGGCTACTGCACCCCGGGCTTCCTCAACGAAGGCCAGGTGCTGCTGGAGCGCCTGGAGAAGGCGCCAATCGCCCGCGCCGACCTGGAGCGGGTGGTGGCCGAGGCGCTGGACGGGCATCTCTGCCGCTGCTCGGGCTACGTGAAGTATCACGAGGCGGTGCGCGCGGTGATCCTCGCCGACCCCGCCCGCTACCTCGCCTGAGGGACGTGCCGATGCGCATCGGTCTCCTCGCGCCGCAGCGTTGGGCCTCGCCGGCCTTCTCGCCGGCACCCTGGCGAGCCGGGGCGGCCGCGACGGGCCGTCCTCCGCCCTGGCCAGCCCCGAAAGCTTCGCCGGGATCGCCGATTCCCGGGCGCGCTCGGCGGCGACCTTCACCGAGCTCGGCCGGGTGCTGACCCATCCGCGCTGCACCAACTGTCACCCGGCCGGGGACCGGCCGCGGCAGGGCGACGAGGCCCGGCCGCATCAGCCGCCGGTCTTCCGGGGCGCGGACGGCCACGGCCTCCCGGCCTTGCGCTGCGCCCGCTGTCACGGGCCGGCCAACTTCGACCCGGTCGGCCTGCCCGGCCATCCGGTCTGGCACCTCGCCCCGGCGGAGATGGCCTGGGAGGGCCGGAGCGTCGCGGCGATCTGCGCGCAAATCACGGACCCGGCCCGCAACGGCGGCCGCTCGCTGCAGGATCTCGTCGCGCATATCGGCGACGACAGCCTCGTCGTCTGGGCCTGGGCGCCGGGCCGCGGGCGCAGCCCGGCGCCCGGCACTCAGAAGCAGACCGAGGCGCTCGTCGAAGCCTGGATCGCCAGTGGCGCCGCCTGCCCCTGACACGCCGTCCGAGAACCCTGGGAGCGGGCGCGGCAATGCCGCCGGGCCCGCGGATGAGACCTGCCTGTCGCGACCTGGAGCCTTCGATGAAGAGGACAGACTTGAGCCGCCTCGCCCCACTGCGCCGCCGCTGGTCCGCTGCGACGCTGTCTGGCGCCCTCGCGCTCGCCATCGGCGCGGCCCAGGCGCAGCCGGAGATCCCGGCCTATATGGACGTCATCGTCGGCGCCCGGGTGCCGACGCCGGCACAGGCCGCGCGGCAGGACGTGCTGGCTCTCAACACCGGCATGTTCGACCTCTACGCCGATGCCGGCCGGCTGGTGCAGGCGAGCTTCCTCGCGCAGCACCCGGTGATCCTCGGCCTGTTCTCCGGCGCGGGCGGCCGCTTCCTGCTCTACCGGCCGGGCCAGGCGCCCTTGGAGGCGCCGACGGTGCCCGACGTCTACCAACTGCTCAAGTCGGTCGCGCATAGCGTGATGGCCCTCGGCGTCGTGGTCGGCCCGCATATCGGCAAGACCGACGATGCCTCCTGGCAGCCGCAGGTGCGCGCCTACCGGGTGCGTCTGCAGGCGGCCCTCGACAGCCTCGACAAGACCAGCATGCCCGAGGCCTGGCGCGCCAACAATCGCGCCCTGATCGCCGAGAACATCGCCTTCATCGATCGGGTCGCCGCCGCGAAGGTGGTGAGCTTCGCCGAGATGCAGGCCTTCGCCGCGGCGCAGAAGGACCGCCTGAAGCTCAACATCCGCTGGGCTGCCGACACGCAGGTGAAGCACTGGATGGGTGTGCTCGCCGAGTGGAAGCAGCACCTCGGAGCGGACTGGTCGAAGGTCTATGCGGCGAGCAACACCATCTACGTCGCGCGCCAGAACAACGTGCTCTACAGCGTTCTGGCCCAGTTCTTCACTCCGGAGGACATCAACACGCGCCTGATGCTGATCGAGACCGTGTCCTTCACCACCACGCCGCAGGACATGCTCGATTCGCTCACTCGCATCATCGCCGACCGCACCGTGGGCGAGACCTTCTTCGGCAGCCGATACCTGATGGATTACGAACTCATGGGGGGCGACGCCCGCGACTCCATCGTCGCCGAGA
The DNA here is from genome assembly GCF_902141845.1 of Methylobacterium symbioticum. Lineage (GTDB taxonomy): Bacteria > Pseudomonadota > Alphaproteobacteria > Rhizobiales > Beijerinckiaceae > Methylobacterium > Methylobacterium symbioticum. The sequence goes on from NZ_CABFPH010000002.1 coordinate 10,402, forward strand.
CCGAGGCCCGGGGGTTGCCCACCCATCTGCCGCCCAAGGTTCCGTTCGGCTCCCATCAATGGCCGACCCTGATCACCACCGGCCCGGGCCCGGCCTCGCTCGCAGATCTGCCCTGAGAGCCTGTTTGAGGCCCTCTGCCGGCCGTCCCGATCGCTCCTGTGTCGCGACCCCATTCCGCCTGCATCGCCAGCCTCATGGCCGCCAACGCCCTCAACAATCCCGCCCGACATCATCAGGTCGAACAGGCTCTGAGAATCTGGCTGTGGCCCGGGGCGGACGCCACACTCTCTTGGCGCCGGTCTGGCCCAGGACGGAAGATCGTCGCTGCTGGCCTCGGCCGCCCTGATTATTGACTGATCGTTCCATAATGAGCTAATGGTCGCCCATGGCAAGGCCGAAGGCATTCGACACAGATGCGGCGCTCGATGCGGCGCTCGGCGTGTTCCGCGAGCACGGGTTCGAAGGCACCTCCGCCGAGATGCTCGTGGAGGCGATGAAGATCGGCCGGCAGAGCCTGTACGACACGTTCGGGGACAAGTGGCGCCTCTATCAGGCGGCCTTGCAGCGCTACTGTCAGACGGAGGGGCAAGCGCATATCGCAGCGTTGCGTGGGCCGTCACGAGCCTGCGACGGCCTCCGCGCCATGGTCGAACGGGTGGTGGCCGAGGCTCACCAAGCCTGTCTCGGTGTCGGCTCGACCTGCGAGTTCGGGCAGGCCAAGCCGGAATTGAACACGATCAAGGTCGCGGCCGACCGCGTTCTGCGGGCGGCGATCACCGAGCGGGTTCGCGAGGCGCAGTCCGATGGCGATCTCGCCGCCGATCTCAAGCCGGACGAGATCGTGGACTTCCTCTACGCGGCCTTTGCCGGGATGCGTGTCGCCGCACGCGGGGGTGCCGCCCCATCGCAGCTGGACGCTCTCGGACGGACCACCCTTCGAGCCCTGCGCTGAACGGGGGCCTTTTTTTTGGCCGATTATTGAACGTCCATTCCATTAAAGATCGGCAATGATGACTGGAAGGAGGAAGGCGGGAGCAAAGTCCGCGCTGGTCTTCGCCGCCCCGAGATGACCGCACCCGCGACCGCCCCGAGACGCGGATCGGTCGTGGCGAGCCCCTTTCATCGCGACATCGGCAACATGGAGGACTGAGACATGCCTGAGCAGGGAAACTGGACTCGCAGAACCTGGATGAAGACTGCCGGAGCACTCGTGCTGTCAGCGCCTGCCGTGCAGGCAGGGGGCGCCGCTGGACAGGCGGCGAAGGCACAATCCGGCACGCTTCCGATTGCCGAGGCCGGCTCACTGGTCTCCTTCGGGCCCTTGAAGCAGGTCGCGGCCGGGGATCTGAACGTCGCCTATGTCGAGGCCGGTCCGCCGAATGGGCGGCCGGTTCTGCTGCTTCACGGCTGGCCCTACGACATCCACAGCTACATCGACGTGGCGCCGCGTCTGGCCTCGGCGGGCTACCGGGTCCTGATCCCCTTCCTGCGCGGATACGGCGCCACCCGCTTCCTCTCGGACGCCACGCCGCGCAACGGCCAGCAGGCGGCCCTCGCCGTCGATGCGCTGGAATTCCTGAACGCCCTGAAGATCGAGCGGGCACTCGTCGCGGGCTACGATTGGGGTGCGCGCACCGCCTGCATCCTGGCCGCGCTCTGGCCGGAGCGCTGCACGGGGCTCGTCTCGGTCAGCGGCTACCTGATCGGCAGTCAGCAGGCGAATGCGCTGCCGCTGCCGCCCAAGGCCGAGTTGCAATGGTGGTACCAGTTCTACTTCGCGACCGAGCGGGGGCGCGAGGGCTACGCCCGCTACACGAGCGACTTCGTCCGGCTGATCTGGGAACTCGCGTCGCCGAAATGGCAGTTCGGCGACGACACCTTCGCCCGTTCGGCCCCGGCCTTCGAGAACCCCGATCATGTGGCCATCTCCATCCACAATTACCGCTGGAGGCTGGGGCTGGCGCAGGGCGAGGCCCGCTTCGACGCGATCGAGCGCACGCTGGCCGGGTTCCCGACGATCGGCGTGCCGACAGTCACGATGGAGGGCGATGCGAACGGGGCTCCCCATCCCGAGCCCTCGGCTTATGCCAGGAAGTTCACGGGCCGCTACGAGCATCGCCTGATCACCGGCGGCATTGGACACAATCTTCCGCAGGAGGCGCCGCAGGCTTTCGCTCAGGCGGTGATCGATGTCGATGGCGCCTGATCTCCGCCCGCGCCGGTATCGGCCCGTCTCAGCCGCATTCCTCGTCTCGGGTCTCGCGCTCGCCGCGACGGCTCAGGAAGCCGGCAAGCCTGCCGCGCCGATCTTCGGCGTCACCGTCCCGGACGGCTACCGGGCCTGGCAGCTCATCGCGCCCGCGCTGGAGGGAGAGCCGCTCAACGAGCTGCGCGCCGTTCTCGGCAATGACGTCGCGGTGTACGCCTACACCAGGGCCACGCTGCCCTTCCCCGACGGCACGATCCTGGTGAAGCTCGCTTGGCGGCACCAGCCCTCGGCCGACTTCGAGCCGGCGACCGTGCCGGGCCGGGCGACCACCGTGCAGGTGATGGTGAAGGATGCCCGACGCTACCCGGAGACGGGCGGGTGGGGCTTCGGACGCTTCGTCGATGGCAAGCCGGTCGATGAAGCGCAACACCGGACCTGCTTCGCCTGCCACGAGGCCCGTGTGAAGGATCGGGATTACGTCTTCACGCGCTATGCCCGCTGACCCACCACCCGCCGGGCTTGGATTGCCCGGCGGCTTGTCACCGCATGCCTTCATCCCTGCGGTCCGAACCGGCGTCCGGACCGTAGTGCTCACCAGAGAGCGACTGGCAGGCTGCTCTACGGTCTCATCGATGGGATGAGGGTGCACGATCTCGACCCCGGTCGTTCGTCGGGTCGCCGAGTTTGCCGCCCTGAGCCACCGCTGGCTCGGAATGGACCGCTTCTGCGGATCGTGTGGTCGTGATGAACGAGGCGCCGTACAAAGTCACGGCACCGATCAAGACCAGAGAGAGTGTCAAGCGCACGCAATATCCTTCCCCGGATCGAAGATCGGTAGCCTAAAACCATACAACCACGGCAGGCTTAACGCTTCGGGTCGGGCTTCACGCCACGCGGAGCGGCCTTGCGAGGCTCCTTGGCGTTTAGCGGGGCAGGCTTATCAGCGAGCAGGCGCTTGACGCGCTCATTGAAATCTTCGGGCGAAACCGACGCAGCGCGGCCGGTATTTGGTATGCGCGCCATGATTGGCCTCCGCATCGTTGCCCAAGGCACGGGAATGCGCGGAGGGATGAGACTGACTTGGGTATGCGTGCACCCGCTTACGAGGGCGACGCCGACAGATTGATCCGCAGGCGCCGCATCGATCTCATACGGATCACGGAGGCCATGGACCGGTCAGAGGCCAGAAAGCCCGAGAACCACCATCCGGTCGATCGGCGCGGTCATGATCGAGGATCCGGTTGGGCAGCGGCCGCCGTCGCGTATGTGCGGCCGCAGATCGGCCCCTCCATCAAGCGAGCGTGAGATCGCTTTCCCGCATCGCACGCTCGCCGGCGGTCGATCTGACCCGGTAGGACGGCTCGCCTGAGCGGTCCTCAGGCATCAGCCGGACCACTTCGAAGAGATCGCCCAGCGCACTCTTGGAATCGGCATAGACGGCGTTGATCAGCCGTACGCGTTGTCCGACCTTGAACTTGTGTGCCATTTGCTGATCTCCAGGGCTGGGCCGGCTCGCTCGGCACTTTGCTTATCGGCGCGCCTTCACCTTCGCTTTGCGAGCGGCGAACCGCGCATCGCGAATGGCCTTCTGCTCGGCAGCAAGGGCGATTTGCCGTTCCGCTTTCTCGGCCGCCTGGCGTGCGGCTTCGGCCGCTTCGCGCTCCCGGGCGGCGCGTGCCTCGGCCTCCCGCTGGGCCTCGGCAACGAGACGAGCCGCCTCACGCTCGCTGGCCCGGATCTCGCGCGCCTGGACGATGGCGCGTCGCGCAGCCTGTCGAGCGAGGACAGCCGGGTCATCCGCCGCAGGGCGTGCCCGCAGTCGGGCTATGGTCGCCTGTCGCGCCTTCGCGGCCGCCTCCAGGCGATCAACGAGCTGGTTCGCTTTGAATTGTCCCACGTATCGTCCTTATCCGCACCGCATCTGAGCGGTCATGGCTGGGCGTCGACGAAGCCGACCCCGTGCGGGAGCGACTTCGAAATTGTTGGGCCTGGAAAGGAGAGGCTCAGGCCGCTTGCAGCTGACCAGCCGATTCCTTGCCGGACTTGCGATCCTTCTCGATCTCGTAGGAGATCTTCTGGCCCTCGACGAGAGTGCGCATGTTGGCCCGCTCAACCGCGGAGATGTGGACGAAGACGTCCTTGCCGCCGTCGTCGGGCTGGATGAAGCCGTATCCCTTGGTCTCGTTGAACCACTTCACGGTGCCAGTGCTCATCGGTATCCTCTTTGGGTCGTTGACGTTGACAATGGTGTCGGCGGGGCACGCCACGCTCAGCCGAGTGCGTCGAGAACGATCTTGCGCAGCTCTTCGCGAGTCAGGCCGCCGGGTTGCGGCTTCCAGGACGCCTTCGCGACCGGTGCAGCTTTGTTGTTTTGCGGGCGCAGTTGTCCTGCTGTGGGCGTTTGTTCCGGTATCTGATGCATGTTCATCCATGACCACGCTGAAGTAGATCAGGCGTGGCGTGTACAATGAGACCCTGCGCGGTTTTCGCACAGGGAAGCGCCGCAAGAGGTGCAGCGATCAAACGTCGATTGAAGCGGGGAACCGGACTCGGCGCTCGATCAGGAGCAAGAGAGCGGGCCGAATTGATCTCATCCGATGCACGTGATGTAGCCCCAAAGCCCGAGATTTTCAAGCGCTAGGCCATTGCCCGATCGAAAAATGCTGACATTCTCGGAGAGTGGGCCAAATTTTGCGTTTCAATTCGCGATATTTTTCAGTCCTCTAGGGCTGTGAGGAACGGCGCATGCGATTGAGCAGGTGGCGATATCTGCGTCGAAGATGCCCCTGAACGCCCCCTCACGTCGAAGAAGCGGGTGAGGAAGCGGGAGTGGTCCGGCCGAGCCACGGCGCTGCCGATACGCAATGGCGGCGACCGGTGTTCAGGCGGTCTCTACCCGTGATGCGGCGCCCTGCCGCCCGGAGGTCGAGGGGCTGCCCCGCAATGTTTTGCTGTCGGGCATCGCCGAGCTTGCAGAGGCTGTCAGCGACCGGATTGGCAGCCCAGCGGCCTCCTGCAGGTACGACGAAAGACCTCGGCCTTTCGGCCTAGTGTCCGGCAAAATCTGGCAAAAAATCAGTATTGGGAACGTGCCGTCATTGAATGAATTGTTGTCGGGGGTTTCAGGAGAAGAGGCTGCCATGCGACGCCTGTTGTCCATTGTCTTATTCAGTGCTCTCCCAGCGGGTGTGCTGGCGCAGGAGGATGCGGCCAATGACCCTGCGCCGCAGGGCATGACGAAGCCTCCTGCTCCGGCCGTGACGGCGCATTCCGAGGCCCTCGACCGGCTCCAGGCCCTGCCGAAGCCTGCCGCGCAGAAGGACCTGAACACGTTCGACCTCGCCTCGGCGCATCGCGAGCGGGCGGCCTCGATGGAGGAGAAGACGAACGGCCTGTGGCAATCCTGGCTGGTCTCGGTCTGCGAGGGGTGCGGACCCGATGGCCGGCGCTTCACCGACCAGAGCGGCGAGGCCTATGTCCGGAGGCTTCGCGCGCAGCAGGACAGGAACGCGACGGACCGGCCGCGCTACACCTATTCCTATCCGTCCGGTGGCGATCGATCCGGGCGGATCGACAATGTCGCCTCCCATCTGACGAACGAGAACATCGACCAGATTCGGCGCGATCCCAATCGGTGATTGGGGCGACCGCGAGAGCCGGTGCCTCGACGCGCCCTCTTCCGCCGATCCGCCGGCCTCCACCGCGGCTGAGCGCGTGCTCGGACGGCGCCGGCGTCTCATAGGAGATCAGATGGATCCTTTCGGGATGTCGGCGTCGCTCAGGCGGCCTTCTCGTCGGGTCGATCCTGCATGGCGGCGAGCGGTGCCTCCCGGCGGCAGATGAGGCCGGTCGGCGCAGAGGTGAGCTTCACCGCGCCGCCGACCTCGGTGGCGAATCTGCGCTCGACCAGGCGCGAGCCGAAGCCTTCGCGGGTGGGCTGCACGAGCACGGGTGGGCCGCCCGGCTCGGACGAGGTCAGGCAGAGGCGGGCGGCATCGTCTCCGTGCACCACGTGCCAGCGCAGGTCGATCACGCCTTTGGTGTCCGGTCCGTCCGGAACCGACGGGCGTCGTGGCCGTCATGCCAGGACGGACGTCGCCGACCGCAGGCGAAGTCACGGGGCATGGTCGGCATTGCGGGCGCGTGCGGCAAGAGAAGCGGTAGGAGCCTGGGCTGCGGACACCGTGACGGACACCTTCTCTTTCCTGCCCCATGGTGGCCTGACCGGCGCCGAGATCCGTGCCCTGGACTGGTCGGATACCGCGTTGGGGCCGCCGGAGCGCTGGCCGCCGGCCCTGCGCGCCGCGCTCTCCCTGATGCTCGGCTGCCCGACGGCGATGTTTCTCGCCTGGGGGCCGGACTTGCTCTGCTTCTATAACGACGCCTACCGCCCGATGCTCGGCTATCGCCTCGATACGGCCCTGGGCCAGCCGTTCCGCACGGTCTGGGCCAGCATCTGGGACGAGATCGGCCCCCTGGTCGACGCGACCCTTGCCGGCGAGAGCCAGACGCTGACCGATGTCATGCTCGACCTCTCGCGGGAGGGAAGGCCCGAGCGGAGCTGGTGGTCCTTCACCTACTCGCCCGTTCTGGACGATGCGGGTGCGATCACCGGACTGCTCTGCGTGACCGCAGAGACGACGGGCCGGGTTCTCGGTGAGGCACGCCTGCGGGAGAGCGAGGACCACTTCAGGCACAGTGTCGAGCTCAACCCCCAGGTCCCGTGGACCTGCGACCCGCACGGCAACGTCGAATCCTACTCCAATCGCTGGCTCGAACTCACCGGCCAGGCCCCCGGCGAGCCGCTCGGCTCCGGCTGGGCGAAGGCGCTGCACGCCGACGACGTGCCCTGGACCATGACGGTGTTCGCGAATTGCCTGGCCTCTGGCGAGCCGGTCGACGTGGATTACCGCATCCGCATCGCCGCCACCGGCGAGTACCGGTGGATGCGCGCCCGCGCCCAGCCGCGGCGGGACGAGGCCGGCGCCATCATCCGCTGGTACGGCGTCGTCGAGGATGTGCACGACCGCAAGCTCGCGGAGGCGCGTCTGCGGGACATGAACGAGACGCTGGAGCGGCGCGCCGAAGACGCGCTCGCCCAGCGCAAGCTCTGGGCCGACGTGTTCGAGACGACCGATGCCCTGGTCGCCGCCCTCGACCTTGACTACCGCTTCCTGGCGGTGAACCGCGCCTATGCCGAAGAGTTCGAGAGGATCTACGGCGTGACTCCCCGGGTCGGCGAAAGCCTTCTCGACCTCCTGGCCCGGGACCCCGCGCAGCGGGAGGCCGCACGGACCGTCTGGTCGCGCGCCCTCGCGGGCGAGGAGTTCGCCGTCGTCGAGGAGTTCGGCGATCCGGCGCGGAAGCGGCCCTCTTACGAATTGAAGTTCACGATCCTGCGGGATGCGTCCGGGCACCGGATCGGCGCCTTCCAGTACGCGCAGGACGTCACCGAGCGGCTGCGCAACCAGGATCAGCTCGCCCGCGCCGAGGAAGCGCTTCGCCACGCCCAGAAGATGGAGGCCGTCGGCCAGCTGACCGGCGGCGTCGCGCACGACTTCAACAATCTGCTGACGATCATCCGCTCCTCGGTCGAGTTCCTGCAGAGGCCGAACCTCGCCGAGGAGCGACGCTCCCGCTACCTCCGGGCCGTCTCGGACACGGTCGACCGCGCTGCCCGCCTGACGAGCCAGCTCCTCGCCTTCGCGCGGCGCCAGCCGCTCAAGCCGGAGGTGTTCGACGTGGGCGCCCGGCTTCACGACGTGGCGGACATGCTGAACGCGGTCACCGGCGCGCGCATCCGCGTCGTCGTCGAGGTGCCGGAGAATCCCTGCTACGTCCTGGCCGATCCGAGCCAGTTCGAGACGGCCCTCGTCAACCTGGCGGTGAACGCTCGGGACGCCATGACGGGCGACGGCGTCCTGACGCTCCGGCTGACCTGCGGAGCGGCCCTGCCCCCCATCCGCGGCCATGCCGGTGCGCCCGGCCCCTTCGCCGCCCTGGCCGTCGCGGATGCGGGGACCGGGATCGCACCCGCGCTGCTCGGGCGCATCTTCGAGCCGTTCTTCACCACCAAGGATGTCGGCCACGGCACGGGGCTCGGCCTCAGCCAGGTGATCGGCTTCGCCAAGCAGTCGGGCGGCGACGTGGATGTCGCGAGCGAGCTCGGCCGGGGCTCGATCTTCACGCTCCTCCTGCCCGAGGTCGAGCCGCCTTCGCGGAGCGCGGACACCCGACAGGCGAGGATCGGGACGCCGGTCGCGGAGCGCGGATTGTGCGTGCTGGTGGTCGAGGACAACCTCGATGTCGGCCGGTTCTGCACGCAGCTCCTTGAGGATCTCGGCCACGCGACGGTCTGGGCGCACAACGCGGAGGCCGCCCTCGCCGAGATGGAGCGGGTGCCGTTCCGGTTCGATGCCGTGTTCTCCGATGTCGTGATGCCGGGCATGGGCGGGGTCGAGCTCGCGCGGCGCCTGCGGGCGGACCACCCGGAGCTGCCGGTGATCCTGACGACCGGATACAGCGACGCACTCGCGCGGAACGACGCGCATGGATTCGAGCTCGTGCGCAAGCCCTACTCGGCCGAGCAGGTCGCCTCGGCGCTCAGCGCCGTCCGGGCGCGGCGGCCGATCCCGTAGGGGGCCGCGGATCCGGTCGGACCGCGTGGATCCGCGGGAGCGACGAAAGTTCCTCCTGCGGCTGCGGGCGTCCCCGAATTTTTGACAGTTCTCAACCCCAACTTTTCGGGATCCGGCCGGCGTGGTGCTGGGTTTCAGAGACAGATGGGACGAGCGCGTTTCAGACGCCTCCCATGTCGATCGGATCTGGAAAGTGCATCACGATGGCGAATAAGCGCAAAACCTTGCACGACGCGTTCTATGAGACGCTGAAGGACGTCTATTATGCCGAGAAACAGTCTGTTCGCGCTCTGAAGAAGTCGGCGAAATCTGCCGAGCACGAGGAGCTGCGCGCGGCCTTCGAGACGCACGCCGAGGAGAGCGCCAACCAAGTGGAGCGCCTGCAGCAGGTGTTCGAGATCATCGGAAAGGCCCCGCGCGCCAAGACATGCGAGGCCATGCAGGGGCTGACCTCCGAGATGGAGGAGGATCTGGAGGATTTCGGCGACAGCCCGGCGGCCGATGCGGTGCTGGCGGCCTGCGCGCAGGCGGTCGAGCACTATGAGATCGCGCGCTATGGCACGCTCAAGACATGGGCCGCACAGCTCGGATACCCGGATGCTGCCAAGCTCCTCGACGAGACGCTTCAGGAGGAGAAGAAGACCGACCAACTCCTGACCGAGATCGCCGAACGCATCAACGTCGAGGGTACCGGCGCGGAGATCGACGGCGAAGAGGCCGTCGAGCCGAAGGGCAACGGTCGGAAGGCGGCCTGAGGCCCCGTTGCCGCGGAAGGGCGCCGGGCGGCGCCCCTCATCTCTCGGCGGCACGCGGTGGGAGACGCCGTCACCGAAACCCGGGTCGCACGGGCCTGTCCTTGACTCCGGCTCGTGTCTCATCGGGCGCGCAAAGAAAAAGGATCAGAGCCGAGGCTCTGATCCTGCTCTTCGAACCGGTCTCTGGAGCCGCTCTCGATCGTGTCGCAATCGGGAACGGCTCCGTGTCGTTGTGTTGACGCGCTCTCTTTTGCCGAACCGGCTTCCGCTTCACCGGAGAGCGCTCCGGCGGTGCCGAACTCGGCTCAGGCTCTAGAACGGGATGTCGTCGTCGAGGTCGTAATTGCCCTTGCCGCCGCCACCGCCGCTGCTCGGGGCCGGACGGCGCTCGCCACCCTGGGCGCGCCCGCCTCCGAAATCGCTGCGACCGCCGCCACCGCCGCCGTAATCGCCGCCCCGGCTGATCTGGCCGCCGCCCTCGTCATCCGACGCGAAGTCGCCGCCACCACCGCCGCGGCCGTCGAGAATCGTCATCTCGCCGCGGAAGCGCTGCAGCACCACCTCGGTCGTGTACTTCTCGACGCCGGAATTGTCGGTCCATTTCCGGGTCTGCAGCGAACCCTCGATATAGACCTTCGAGCCCTTGCGCAGATACTGCTCCGCCACGCGGGCGAGGTTCTCATTGTAAATCACCACCGAGTGCCACTCGGTGCGTTCCTTGCGCTCGCCGCTGGACTTGTCCTTCCAGGTCTCCGAGGTCGCCAGGCGCAGATTCACCACCGGATCGCCCGATCCAAGCCGGCGCGTCTCGGGGTCGCGCCCGAGATTGCCGACCAGAATCACCTTGTTCACGCTGCCCGCCATCGCTCTCTCCTACCGTTCGATCTCACTGGGCGTTCGTTTCTCGAGCCCGGGCCGGGCAGTGATGACCGGGGATGGCCGGGGCGGCAACGCCGCCCCCGTCCTTGTTCCCGGTAAACACAATCCGGAAGGGCCCAGGAATGTTCTATATTTGTTCGGAGCCTCCGGCAAGCAATGGCGCCGGTTGGGCTGAGGATTTTCCCGATCTCAGGCAACGTGGACGATCAGCTTGCCGAAGTTGCGCCCCTTCAGCAGCCCGATGAGGGCCTCGGGCGCCTTCTCCAGCCCCTCCACGATGTCCTCCCGATGCTTCACGCGGCCGTCCCGCAGCCAGTGGCCGACATCGCGCAGGAAAGCTTCGGCCTGATCGGCGAAGTCCCAGACGATGAAGCCCTGCAGGTGCAGGCGCTTGGTCAGGATCGTGCGCATCAGGGCCGGGGCACGGTCCGGCCCCGGCGGCAGCTCGGTGGCGTTGTAGGCCGAGACGAGGCCGCAGACAGGCATCCGGGCGAAATCGTTGAGGAGCGGCAGCACCGCCTCGAAGACCGCGCCGCCGACATTCTCGAAATACACGTCGATGCCGTCGGGGCAGGCCGCCGCCAGGGCCTGGGGCAGGTCGTCGCCGCGGTGGTCGATCGCCGCGTCGAAGCCGAGCTCGTCGATGAGGTAGCGGCACTTCTCGGGGCCGCCCGCGATGCCCACCGCCCGTGCGCCCTTGAGCTTCGCGATCTGCCCGACGAGGGAGCCGACCGGGCCGGCCGCGGCGGCCACCACCACGGTCTCGCCGGCCTTGGGGCGGCCGATGGTGAGAAGGCCGGTATAGGCGGTCATACCCGGCATGCCGAGGATGCCGAGCGCGGTGGTCGGCGGGACGCCCGGCGGGATCCGCTGAACGCCGCGCCCGTCGGAGACCGCATAATCCTGCCAGCCGCCGAAGGCCGAGACCAACTCGCCCACCGCGAAGTCGGGATTGTTCGATTCGACCACCTCGCTCACCGTGCCGCCGGTCATTGGCTCGCCGATGGCGACCGGCGCGGCGTAGGATTTCGCTGCGCTCATGCGCCCGCGCATATAGGGATCGAGGGAGAGCCAGCGGGTGCGCAGCAGGATCTCGCCCGCCTTCGCCACCGGCACGCGTGCTTCCTCCAGCCGGAAATGGGCCGGGCTCGGCTCGCCGTGCGGCCGAGCGGCGAGCACGATGCGGCGGTTCATGGCGGCCATGGACATCTCCTGTCGGCATTCCCGATCGCCGCAATCTGGCGCGCCCGCGGCATCCGGCAAATCCGGGGCGATCTCTCCAACGTCTCGCGCGTTCACCGCCTGGGACGGATGGAGACGGTGCGATGCGGATCGGATCGGGAACGCTCGGATGGGGCGTGGCGCTGGCGGTCGCGGGCAGCGCGGCGGGCCATGCGGCCCCGGACCCGCTTGCCGCCCATCGCTGGCAGGCCCGCATCCTCGTGGTCGCCGCACCGGACGGCGCCGATGCGCGGCTGAGGGCGCAGCGGGAGGCCGTGGCCGCGGCCCGCTCCGGCTTCACCGAGCGTGATCTCGTCGTGATCGATGCCGTGGGGCCGGGCGAGGCGGCGGTCGCCCTGCGGCGCCGGCTTGGCCTGCCCGATGCGACGTTCCGCGCCGTGCTCGTTGGCAAGGACGGCGAGGCGAAGATCACGGCGTCCGAGCCGATCTCGCCGGAACGCCTGTTCGCCACGATCGACGCCATGCCGATGCGCCGCGACGAGATGCGGTCCCGGCGTTGAGGTGGGTGAACGGGGCCGGTTCAGGCCGGCCCCGAATGCATCAGTAGCAGCGCTCGACCAGAACGCGGCGGTAGCCGTAGGGCGTCCAGCGGACGCGCGGGACCGTGTAGCAGCCGCCGCCATAGCCGTAATCATAGGCGCCATAGCCGACCGGGGCGTATCCGTACCCATAGCCCGGATAGCCGTAGCCGCCGTAGAGGCCGCCCGCCGCGAGGCCGAGGCCCACGCCGAGACCCAGGCCGCCGAGGCCGTAGCCGTATCCACGCCGCCAGCCGCCGCCGTAATAGCCGCCGCGCCAGCCTCCGTAGCCACCGCGCCAGCCTCCTCCGAAGCCCGCGCCCCGATAGCCGCCGAAGCCGCCACGGAAGCCGGCACCACCGAACCCGCCGCGGAAGCCGCCGCCGCCGAAGCCACCGCCATGGAAGCCGCCGCCGTGAAACCCGCCGCCGCCGAAGCCGCGCGCGTCGGCGGTCGCCGGCAGCATCGCCATCGCACCGGCCATCAGAGTCGAGGCCAGAAGAACCCGCTTCATCTCAAACTCTCCCAGAACAACCTGAACATGCCCCAACAACTCATTAACGTTTGGACAGTGCCGCTTGTTCGGCCAGCGCGTGCGACAGATCGGTCCGGTTCACTCAAAGTTCCGTGTCCGAGGCTTGGACCGCGCGGTGCCTTGAAAGCGCCCGGGATTTCGCGCGAAGAACGGCCCCGCTCGGCGCCCACATACGGAGTTCGGTCAGGACCCATGATGTCAGGATCCATGACGATGACGGCATTGCGGGCTCTCGTCGCCGCGACCGCCCTGGTCCTGGCGGGGCCTGCCCCCGCTGCGCCGGTCGATGGCCCCTGCGCGCCGATCCAGGCCCAGGGCGAGACCTTCACGGTCTGCACGCTGGACCTGCGACGCCAGCGGGTGCGCCTGTTCTGGCTCGGTCCGGACGGCTTGCCCTACGCCTCACTCGGCAGCCTCGCCGAGAAGCAGGGCACGCGGCTGACCTTCGCCATGAATGCGGGCATGTACGACAAGGGGCAGGCCCCGGTGGGCCTCTATGTCGAGGAGGGGCGCGAGCTGAAGCCCGTCTCGACCGCGAACGGGCCGGGCAATTTCCACCTCAAGCCCAACGGTGTGTTCTACGTGAAGGGCGAGCGCGCCGGCGTGCTCGACACGGCGCATTACCTCAAGGCCAAGCTGAAGCCGGACTTCGCCACGCAATCCGGGCCGATGCTGGTGATCGACGGGCAGATCCACCCGAAGATCTCGGCGGATGGCCCCTCCCAGAAGATCCGCAACGGCGTCGGCGTGCGCGAGGACGGCCGCACGGCGGTGTTCGCGATCTCGGAGCGCCCGGTGAGCTTCGGCGCCTTCGCGCGGCTGTTCCGGGACGACCTGCACTGCCGCAACGCGCTCTTCCTCGACGGCAGCGTGTCGAGCCTCTACGCGCCGAATCTGAGCCGCAACGATCTCAGCCGCCCGCTCGGGCCGCTGGTCGGCGCGGTCACGCGATAGGACGGCGCCGCCCGGCCGAACCGGGCGGCGCGCGCTGTGTCAGGCGGTGGCGACGGTCGCCTTGACGATCTTGTCGGGGGAGCGCGGCGGCTCGCCCTTGTTGATCGTGTCGACCACGTCCATGCCCTCGATGACCTTGCCCCAGACCGTGTACTGGCGGTCGAGGAAGCGGGCATCGTCGAAGCAGATGAAGAACTGCGAGTTCGCCGAGTGCGGGAAGTTCGTGCGCGCCATCGAGCAGGTGCCGCGCACATGCGGCTCGGCGTTGAACTCGGCGTTGAGATCGGGGAGGTCGGAGCCGCCCGAGCCCGTGCCGGTCGGGTCGCCGGTCTGGGCCATGAAGCCGTCGATCACCCGGTGGAAGGGCACGCCGTCGTAGAAGCCCTGGGCGGCGAGCGTCTTGATCCGCTCGACGTGGTTCGGCGCGAGGTCGGGGCGCAGCGCGATCACCACGCGGCCCTTGGTGGTCTCGAGCACGACGGTCTCGGTGTCTGCCATGTCAGTCGCTCCTGGTTGGTGAAAACGGGATGAAGTCAGGCGGGCGTGACGGAGGGCGTACCCGCCGGACGCGCCCGCGGCAAATCCGGGCCCGTCACGGACCGCGCCGGCGCTGGATGAGGCGCAGCGCGATCGGCCGGCCCGCGATGGCCCGCCCGAGATCCGGCGTGATCCGCGCCGGGGTGCAGGCCCGCAGCGCGGCGAGCGTCGCCTTGGCGAGGCGGCGGCGCCCCTCTCCCGAGACGCCGGCCGTGAACACGATGCGGGGCACCGCGATCAGGCTGCCATCCCGCCGAAGCGAGAATCGCGCCGTGACCTCGATCTCCTGATCGCTCGCGCCCTCGGGCGGCTGCCAGCAGGCGGCCAGCACCGGGTAGAGCGCGGCCAGCGTGTCCGCAGGCTCCGCCGGCCTCTCCGGCAGAGGCACCGCGACCGTGCCGCGCAGGGTCTGCGGCAGGGTCAGCGGCGGCCCCGGTGCGCCGTAATACGAGGCGCTGGCCGCCCCCGGCGCCAGGGCGCAGAGGCCCGCGAGCGCCGCGAGGGCATACCGAGCGCTCAGTTGGCCTTCTCGGCCATCTGCATCTTCACGATCTTGTCGGGATCCTGGACCGCGCCGTTGTCGCTCTTGGAGCCCTTCTTGACCTTGTCGATCACGTTCATCCCGTCGGTCACGACACCGACGACGGTGTACTGGCCATCGAGGAAGTTCGCCGGGCCGAGGCAGATGAAGAACTGCGAGTTCGCCGAGTTCGGGTTCCCCGAGCGCGCCATGCCCACCGTGCCGCGCAGGAACGGCGCCTGCGAGAACTCGGCCGGGATGTCGGGCAGCTTGGAGCCGCCGGTGCCGTTACCCTTTGGGTCGCCAGTCTGGGCCATGAAGCCGTCGATGACGCGGTGGAACTTCAGGCCGTTGTAGAAGCCCTGATTCACCAGGGTCTTGATCTGCTTCACGTGCTTGGGTGCGAGGTCCGGGCGCAGCTCGATGGTGACGCGGCCGTCCTTGGTGTCGAGATAGACCGTGTCCGGTCCGGCGGCCTGGGCCGCGGGGGCGAGCGCGAGCGTGGCGGCGAGCGCGAGTCCGAGGACGGCGTGGCGTCGGTTCATGGGGCGTCTCCGTTCAGTCGGGAAATCAGGGCGTCCGCGTGAAGCGCGCGGCGAGGCGTGCTGCCACGGGGGCGGGCACGAAGGGGGCGACGTCCCCGCCCATCGCGGCGATCTGCCGGACGAGGGTCGCGGTGATCGGGCGGACATGGATCGAGGCCGGCAGGAACACGGTCTGGACCTCGGGGGCCATCGCCCCGTTCATGCCGGCGAGCTGCATCTCGTAGTCGAGGTCGGTGCCGTCGCGCAGGCCCCGGATGAACAGGGTCGCGCCGAAGCGGCGCGCCGCCGAGACGGCGAGGTCGTCGAAGGTCGCGATCTCGAGCGCCGTCCCCTCGGCCTGGGCCAGCGGGGCGCAGGTCTCGCGCAGCAGCTCCGCCCGCTCGTCGGCCGAGAAGAGCGGCGCCTTGCCGGGATGCACGCCGATGGCGATGACGAGCCGCGAGACCAGCCGGCACGCCTGGCGCACCACGTCGAGATGGCCGTTCGTGACCGGATCGAAGGATCCGGCATAGAGCGCTGTGCGGTTCATCGCGGCCGGACCTAGCGCGTTTTGATGGGAAACGGAACCTGCGCCCCGGCGGGCGCGGCCGAAACCACGGACCTTGCCGCGTCACGGATCGGGTGGACTGGCGCGATCCCTCCCCCCGCAGGGGGGAGGAAGAGCACGCCGGGCACGATACGATGGGCGAACAGAATAGGCTCGAGGAGCGCGGGGCGGCTTCCAGATTGCCCGGAGGCGCCGCTCAGGCCGCCTCCTCCCCGCCATCCTCCTCGCCCTCGATATGCTCCACCGAGACGACCTTCTCGGCCTTGTCGGTGTTGAACACCGTCACGCCCTGCGAGGCGCGGCCGACGATGCGGATGTCGTCCACCGGCACGCGGATGAGCTGGCCGCCATTGGTGACCAGCATGATCTGGTCGGTGCTCTCCACGGGGAAGGAGGCGACGAGCTTGCCGTTGCGGGCATTCACCCGCATCGCCGTGATG
Source organism: Methylobacterium symbioticum (assembly GCF_902141845.1). Taxonomy (GTDB): domain Bacteria; phylum Pseudomonadota; class Alphaproteobacteria; order Rhizobiales; family Beijerinckiaceae; genus Methylobacterium; species Methylobacterium symbioticum. The sequence goes on from NZ_CABFPH010000002.1 coordinate 26,721, forward strand.
CCCTTTCCGCCGCGGTTCGAGGTCCGGTACTCGAAGGAGGATGAGCGCTTGCCGAAGCCGCGCTCCGAGAGCGTCAGCACGAATTGCTCGGCGCCGCCCATCTCGGCGTAGCGCTCCGACGAGATCGCGGCGGCGCTCGCCTCCTCGGCCTCGCCGTTCTCCGCGGCTTCGCCCTCGACGCCGTCGCCGATGACCGCGCGGCGCATCTTCAGATAGCCGGCACGCTCCTCCGGCGTGGCCTCGAAATGGTTGAGGATCGCCATCGAGATGACGCTGTCGCCGGCGCCGAGATTGATGCCGCGCACGCCCGTCGAGTCGCGGCCCTTGAAGACGCGCACATCCTCCACGGGGAAGCGGATGCACTGACCCTCCGCCGTGGTCAGCAGGACGTTCTGATCTGGCCGGCAGATCTCGACATGGACGATGTGGTCGCCCGGGTCGAGCTTCATCGCGATCTTGCCGTTGCGGTTCACCTGCACGAAGTCGGACAGCTTGTTGCGCCGGACATTGCCCGAGGCGGTGGCGAACATCACGTCGAGCGTTTCCCAGGACGCCTCGTCCTCGGGCAGCGGCATGATCGTGGTGATGCGCTCGCCTTCCTGCTGGAGCTGGAGGATGTTGACCAGCGCCTTGCCGCGGGCGTTCGGCGCGGCGATCGGCAGGCGCCAGACCTTCTCCTTATAGGCCTGACCCTGGTCGGAGAAGAACAGCACCGGCGTGTGCGTGTTGGCCACGAACAGCCGCGTGACGAAATCCTCGTCGCGCGTGCTCATCCCGGAGCGGCCCTTGCCGCCGCGGCGCTGCGACCGATAGGTCGAGAGCGGCACGCGCTTGACGTAGCCGGCATGTGACACGGTCACGACCATGTCCTCGCGGGCGATCAGATCCTCGTCCTCGACGCTCGAATCGTAGTCGACGATCTCGGTCTTGCGCGGCGTCGCGAATTGCTCGCGCACCTCGGTCAGTTCCTGCTTCACGATCGCCTGAATGCGGGCGCGCGAGCGCAGGATGTCCAGATAATCGGCGATCTCGTCCGCCAGCACCTTGAGCTCGTCGCCGACCTCGTCGCGGCCGAGCGCCGTCAGCCGCTGCAGGCGCAGGTCCAGGATCGCGCGGGCCTGGGTCTCGGACAGGCGGTAGGTGCCGTCCTCGGCCACCCGGTGGCGCGGGTCGTCCACCAGCGCGATGAGGGGCGCGATGTCGTGGGCGGGCCAGTCGCGGCCCATCAGCGCCTCGCGGGCCGCGTTCGGGTCCGGCGAGGTGCGGATCAGGCGGATGACCTCGTCGATATTGGCGACCGCGATGGCGAGGCCGCACAGGACGTGGGCCCGCTCGCGGGCCTTGCCGAGCAGGAATTTGGTACGCCGGGAGACGACCTCCTCGCGGAAGTCGTTGAAGGCCTGGAGCAGGTCCTTCAGGTTCATCAGCTCGGGTCGGCCGCCGTTCAGCGCCACCATGTTGCAGCCGAACGAGGTCTGCAGCGGCGTGTAGCGGTAGAGCTGGTTCAGCACGACGTCGGCCATGGCATCGCGCTTGATCTCGACCACGATGCGCATGCCCGAGCGGTCGGATTCGTCGCGCAGGTCCGAGATGCCCTCGACGCGCTTCTCCTTCACCAGTTCGGCGATCTTCTCGATCAGCGTCGCCTTGTTCACCTGGAACGGGATCTCGGTGAAGATCAGCGCCTCGCGCTCCTTGCGCAGCTCCTCCACATGCGAGCGGGCGCGCATGATGATCGAGCCGCGGCCCGTATTGTAGGCCTGCCGGGTGCCGGCGCGGCCGAGGATGAGGCCGCCGGTCGGGAAGTCCGGGCCGGGGACGATCTCGTTCAATTGCTCGATCGACAGGCCCGGATCGTCGAGGAGCGCCACGCAGGCGTCGATCAGCTCGCCGAGATTGTGCGGCGGGATATTGGTGGCCATGCCCACCGCGATGCCGCCCGCCCCGTTGACCAGGAGGTTCGGGAAGCGCGCCGGGAGGACGCTGGGCTCCTCGCGCGACTCATCGTAGTTGGGCCCGAAATCGACGGTGTTCTTGTCGATATCCGAGAGCAGCGCAATCGCGGGCTTGGCCAGGCGCGATTCGGTGTAGCGCATGGCGGCCGGCGGATCGCCGTCGACCGAGCCGAAATTGCCCTGCCCATCGATGAGCATCAGGCGCATGGAGAAGTCCTGCGCCATCCGCACCAGGGCGTCGTAGATCGATTGGTCGCCGTGCGGGTGGTAGAGACCGATCACGTCGCCGACGATGCGCGCCGACTTGACGTATTTGCGCTCCGGCAGGTGCCCTGACTCGAAGGCAGAGTAGAGGATGCGCCGGTGCACCGGCTTCAGGCCGTCGCGCGCGTCCGGCAGAGCGCGGCTCACGATCACGCTCATCGCGTAATCGAGGTAGGAGCGGCGCATCTCGTCGGTGATGGAGACGGGGCGAATGTCGGTGGCGGGCGGCGGCGCGCCGGCCCCCGGATCGTTTGTCTCGGCCAAGGCTACCTGTCCAGAACGCGGGGCGCGCGCAGGGTCGCACCCCTCGGGATCGCGTCGCGCCCATCCGAGCGCGCGGGAAAATCCATGATATCAAGTGGTTAATTAATGATCACGACGGCCCCGCGCAAGGCTCCGCGTCAGGCCGCAAGCGCCATCGGCTCAGCCTTCGGGGCCTTTCGGAGACCGAGGAAATCCTCGACCGCGCCCAGATCGGAAAAGCTCATGAATTCCGGTCGCAGCGGGGCCGGCAACCCCTCGAAGGTGAGCCCGGGGAAGGCGTCCGGATGGGGGTAGAGCTGCCAGGGCGCGCCCGGCTCGGCCGGCTGGAACAGCATCGCGACCTTGCGGCGGCCGAGCCGCACCAGCCGGGTCGGGCTGTAGCTCAGCGTCTCGATCACGTAGGTCTCCTGACGGCGGTCGTTGGTACGGCGCATCGAAGGCTCCTTCGGATGGTGCGGCGCGAGGGCCGCGGCTGTCATCGGTCCGCCCGGCCCCTCAGGAGGGGGCCGCAGGCTGGCGTGGTAATTCAAGCGGCGCGGCGGCGGCCCTTTGTCCCGGGCCAGCCGAGCGCCACGAGGCGGGCCTTGGCGTAGTCGCGCACCTCGTCGCGGGTGCCCTGGGGCATGCCGGCCAGGATCTGCTGCGTCTCGCCGGCCAGCATCAGATCGGTGACGGCGTTGATCGTGTCCGCGGCGTCGATCGCCCGCTTCAGATCGGCCTCGGCCTCCGTCACCTCGTCGAAGGGCGGCGCATCGAAATCCTCGCTCACGGCCTGGACCTCGGCGAGGCGGCCGCCGCGGAACTCGTCGGCCTCCTCCTCCGAATAGACCAGCCCGTGCAGCTCGATCAGCTTGAGGATGACGCGGTCCTTCGCCCGCTTCTCGGCCATCGCGTAGACATAGGCCGCCTGCTTGCCCGAGACGCGGTAGTTCACGTTCACCAGCGCCTCGCCGATCGACCACTCGACCCGCTCGGCGCCGGCCTTGGCGCCCGGCAGGTGGCCGGTGACGAGCAGCACGGCCTCGTCGCGCTCGGAGCGGATGATCGTCGGCGGCTCGAAGCGGATGCCGGCCTGCGCGGCGATGCGCTCCAGGGTCTTGTGATAGATCACCGCCGTGCCCTGGACCCGCCAGACATTGCCGGCGAAAGGCTCGCCGTAGCGGATGAGGGTGTCGGCGATCTGCTTGTCGGCGGTTCGCATGCGCTGCACCTCGCGGCTTGGCCAAGCCCGCGAGCTTGACCATTCGTTCGTGTTTTGTTCTCACCTATATGCGGAGTTTTCCACAGGCTCGCAAGGGCGCGGCGCGCGCGAATTTCGGTGCATGCGCCGCACCCCTCCCCCGTTGCGGGACCGGGGACCGGCCTTCCGGACGAGGCGGGGAGCCCCTCTCCCGTGCGGGAGAGGGACAGGGTGAGGGTCGAGAACTCTCAGGAAAGGGCGGAGCCGGAGCCGCTTCGCTGGCGCGACCTCTCCGGACAATTCTCATCCCTCGCCCCAACCCTCTCCCGAACGGGAGAGGGAGCCTGTCGCGGATCCTGCGCGAGGCCGGAAGAGGATCCCCTCTCTCCAGTCGCGCTTCGGGCGCCACCCTCCTCCGCAGCAGAGACGGAGCCTCGCCTCAGCCCTTGCGGCGTGCCTTGTCGAACGCTGAGAAGCTGCCGCCCTCGGCGGCGAGCGTCGCGAGGAGCGGCGCCGGCGTGAAATCCGGCCCGTGCTCGGCCTCGAGGGCGCGCAGGCGCTCGACGATCCGGGCGAGGCCGATCCCGTCTGCCCAATGCATCGGGCCTCCGCTATAGACCGGCCAGCCGTAACCGTTGATCCAGACGATATCGATGTCGGAGGCGCGCAGGGCCTTGCCCTCGTCGAGGATCTTCGCGCCCTCGTTGACCATCGGGTAGAGGCAGCGCTCCCGGATCTCCTCATCGGAGATCTCCCGCTGCGTCACGCCCTGGCGCGCGGCGACCGCGCGGATCACGGCCTCCACCTCCGCCGAGGGCGTGGCCTTGCGGGCCTCGTCGTAGTCGTAGAAGCCCCTGCCCGTCTTCTGGCCGCGGCGGTCGCGCTCGCACAGGATCTCGCGCACGGTCTCACCCTTCGAGGTCTCGCGCGACCAGCCGAGGTCGAGCCCGGCGAGGTCGATCATGGCGAAGGGGCCCATCGGCAGACCGAGATCAGTGATGACGCGATCGACCTGTTGGGGTGTCGCGCCCTCCAGCACCAGGCGGTTCGCCTGGGCCTGGCGCTGGGCGAGAATCCGGTTGCCGATGAAGCCGTGGCAGACGCCTGCCAACACCGCGATCTTGCCGATACGGCGGCCAAGCGCCATCGCGGTGGCGACCACGGCAGGCGCGGTCTTCGCGCCGCGCACCACTTCGAGGAGCCGCATCACGTTGGCCGGCGAGAAGAAGTGCAGGCCGAGCACGCGCTCGGGCCGGGCGGTCGCGGCGGCGATGGCGTCGATATCGAGATAACTCGTGTTCGAGGCGAGGATCGCCTCTGCCTTCACGATCCGGTCGAGCCGGCCGAAGATCTCTCGCTTGAGGTCGAGATTCTCGAAGGCCGCCTCGATGACGAGGTCGCAGTCGGCCAGCGCCTCGACGTCGAGGCCCGGCGCGAGGAGGCCCATCCGGGTCTCCACGTCGGTGGCGCTGATCCGGCCCTTCCGAGCGGTGCCCTCGTAGTTGCGGCGGATGGTCGCGAGGCCGCGCTCCAGGGCCTCCGCCTTCGCCTCGACGATGCGCACCGGAATGCCCGCGTTGAGGAAGTTCATGGCGATGCCGCCGCCCATCGTGCCGGCGCCGATGATGCCGACCCGGGTGATGGGCAGGAGCGGCAGGTCGGCCGGCAGATCCGGGATCTTGGCGGCTTCGCGCTCGGCGAAGAAGACATGGCGCTGCGCGATCGACTGGGCGCCCGCCACGAGACGCAGGAAGGTCTCGCGCTCGAAGGCGAGCCCCTGCTCGAAGGGCATGGTGCAGGCCGCCCGGACGCAGGCGATGCAGGCCTCCGGCGCCTCGAAGCCGCGGAACCGCTTGGCGTTCTCCGCCCGGAAAGCATCGAACAAGCCCGGGTCGTCGCGGCCCTCGGCGAGCCTGTCGTCGCGGTCACGGATCCTTGGAGAGGGCCGGCCCTCGGCGATCAGGCGCTCGGCGAAGGCGATCGCATCGGCAACGAGACGATCCTCGGCGGTCAGCGCGTCCACGAGCCCCGTCTCCAAGGCCGCCCTGGCGCCGACCGGGTTGCCCGAGGTGATGATCTCCAAGGCCTTCCGCGGCCCGACCACGCGCGGGAGGCGCTGCGTGCCGCCCGCGCCCGGCACGATGCCGAGCTTGACCTCGGGCAGGCCGATCCTGGCCGAGGGCGTCGCCACGCGATGGTGGCAGGCGAGCGCGAGCTCCGTGCCCCCGCCCAGCGCCTGCCCGTGGATCGCGGCGATCACGGGTTTGGCCGAGCCCTCGACCGCGGCGTTGAGCCCGTTGAGGTCGATGCCCTGTGGCGGCCGGCCGAATTCGGTGATGTCGGCGCCCCCGCAGAACAGTTTGCCGGCCCCGGTGAGCACGATGGCCGAGACCTCCGGGTCGGAGCCGGCCTCCGCGATGCGCCGCGCCAGGCTCTCGCGGAGGCTCGCGCCCAGCGCGTTCACCGGCGGGGTCGCCAGGGTGATCACCGCCACCCGGCCCTCACGGCGCATCTCGGTTCTGTCGCTCATGCGTTGTCCTCGCAGGTCTGGAAGGGGGATCCGGTCAGGCCACCACGCCACGCGCGCGCAGCGCACCGATCCGCGCCGCGTCGAGGCCGATCTCGGCCAGGACCGCCTCCGTGTCGGCGCCGAGGCGCGGCGGCGTGCGGCGCACCGGCGGGCGGGCGCCGTCGAGGCGGTAGGGTGGGGCCAGGACCGGGGCAGGTCCGTCGTGGAGCATGCCGGCCTCGGCGGTGCGCGGCGAGCGCAGGGCCTCGTGCAGGCCCAGCACCTCGCCGCAGGGGATGCCGGCCGCCTGGAGATCGGCGATGAGCTGCGCCCGCGGGCGCCGCGCCAGCTCCGCCTCGATCACGGGTCCGAGCGTCTCGCGCAGGCGTGAGCGGCCGAGATTGGTCGCATAGTCCGGATTCTCGGCAAGCTCCGGCCGGCCGATCACCGCGCAGAAGCGGCGGTACTGCGCGTTGTTGCCGACCGTGATGACGAGGGGGCCGTCCGCCGCCTCGAACACGCCGTAGGGCACGATCGCCGGGTGGGCGTTGCCGACGCGGGCCGGATCCTGCCCGAGCGCCAGCGCGCCGAGCCCGACATAGGAGGTGAGGCTGAGCCCGGAATCGTAGAGCGCCATCTCGACATGGCGCCCCCGCCCCGTCCGCTCGCGGGCATAGAGCGCGGCGAGCACGGCCTGCGCGGCGTATTGCCCGGTGAAGAGGTCGACCGCGGCGACGCCGAACTTCAAGGGCGGGTCCTCGGCGCGGCCGTTCATGGCCATCAGGCCGGATTCGCCCTGCACCACGAGGTCGTAGCCCGGCCGCTCGGCTTCCGGACCGTCCCCGACATAGCCCGCCACCGAGCAGTAGATCAGCCGCGGGTTCTCGGCCGAGAGCCGCTCGTAGCCGAGGCCGAGCCGGTCGGCCCCGCCCCGCTTGAAGTTCTGGATCAGCACGTCGGCGCGGGCGGCGAGGTCGCGCGCGATGGCCGCGCCCTCCTCGCTCGCGAGGTCCAGGCCGAGCGAGCGCTTGTTGCGGTTCACGCTGTCGAAATAGGTGGTGCCGCCCGCCCCCGTCGGCACGCCCCAGTCCCGGGTGTCGTCGCCGCGCTCGGGATGCTCGACCTTGATCACCGCGGCGCCGAGATCGCCCAGGACCTGCGCGCACCACGGGCCCGCCAGGACCCGCGAGAGATCGAGCACGCGCACGCCCTCAAGCGGCAGGTCGGCACCGGCTTGCGCCGTCATCGCTTCCTCTCCTGACTCGTCCGTGACACGGCCGATACCGCATTTTCGAAAATACGGTACGGTCCGTTGACAGGCGTTTGCCCGAGCACATATCGAATTTTCGAAGCCGGAGATAGCGGCCCGTCCGAGGTCGCGCTCCGAGGCCGCAAGGGAGGCTGGCCGAGCGATGGATGCAGCGCGCGAACGTGCGGCGAGCCCGGAGTCGCGGCCGATCTGGCGGCAGCATTTCCCGGATTCCTGCCGCTGGGACGGCGAGATCGAGCGCGTCACCGTCCCGGATCTGCTGGCGCGTGGTCTCGCCCGAGCGCGGGGCCCCCTCTTCGACTTCCGCGGCCGGGCGATCGGCTTCCCCGAATTCGCTGCGCGGGTTGAGCGGCTTGCCGCCGGGTTGATCGCGGCGGGGTTCGTGCCCGGAACGGTCATCGGCCTGCACCTGCCGAACACGCCCTTCCACCCGGTCGCCTTCTTCGCTGCGGCCCGGGCCGGGCTGACCGTGGTGCATCTCTCGGGCCTCGACGCGCCGCGCGAGCTCGCTCACAAGCTCGCGACCACGCGGGCCCGGGCCCTCGTGACCACCAACCTGCCGGGCTTCCTGCCCGTCGCCCTCGGGCTCCTCGACGCAGGACAGGTCGAGCGCCTCTTTGTGGGCGACGATGCCGAATGGGGGCCCTCCGCCGTCGCCGCGCCGCTGCCGATCCCGGACAGGTCCGGCGTGATCCCGCTCGCCGCGCTCGAGGCGGATCCGCCGGAGGCGTGGCCGGAGCGCGCGCCCGGCGACGTGATGCTGCTGCAATTCACCGGCGGCACCACCGGCCTGCCGAAGGCCGCGATGCTGACCCATGCGAACCTGACGGCGGCGGCCTCGATGTACCGCCTCTGGTGCGACGACGGCGACGATGACGCGGTCTCGGCGCGGGTGATCTGCGTGCTGCCCCTGTTCCACATCTACGCTCTGACCACCGTGCTCCTGCGCTGCGTCCGGGCGGGCAACACCATCCTCCTGCGCCAGCGCTTCGATCCGGCCGAGATCGTGGAGGATATCGCGGTGCGCCGCGCCACCGCCTTCCCCGGCGTGCCGACCATGTGGATCGCGCTCCTCAACCGGCCGGGCATCGAGCAGGTCGATTTTTCTTCCCTGCGTTCCTGCATGAGCGGGGGCGCGCCCCTCGCCTTCGAGGTGATGAACCGGCTGACGCGGCTGATGGGCGTGCGCCTCTCGGTCGGATGGGGCATGACCGAGACGGCGCCGGCCGGCACGCGCCTGCCGAAGGGTGCGGAGCTGCGCCCCGGCGTGATCGGCATCCCGCTGCCGGGCGTGGCCATGCGGATCGTCTCCCTCGACGATCCCGGCCGCGCGCTCCCCACGGGCGAGACCGGCGAGATCGCCATCCGCGGGCCCAACGTCTTCGCCGGCTATTTCGAGAAGCCGGAGGAATCCCGGGCCGCCTTCCGCGACGGCTGGTTCCTGACGGGCGATCTCGGCCGGGTGGATGCGCGCGGCGTGTTCGAGATCGTCGACCGGCGCAAGAACATGATCATTTCCGGCGGCTTCAACGTCTATCCGGTGCAGATCGAGAGCGCGATCTACGAGCATCCGGACGTGGCCGAGGTCATCGTCATCGGCGTGCCCGACGCCTATCGGGGTCAGGCCGCCAAGGCCTTCGTCACCCTCAAGACGGGAGCCGAACCCTTCACGCTCGACTCCCTGCAGGACTTCCTCGGCAGCCGGATCGGCCGGCACGAGATTCCCCGCGCCCTCGAGTTCCGAGAGGCGCTGCCGCGCAGCCCGGCCGGCAAGCTGCTCGCCAGCGTGCTCGTCGCAGAGGAGGCGGCCAAGGAAGCGGTGAGGGAAGCCTCGGGGCACGCCGCGAGAACCGGACAGGACGCACCATGAACGAGGCCGTCATCGTCTCCACAGCCCGCACGCCGATCGGCCGGGCGTTCCGCGGCGCACTCAACCTCACCGGCGGCGCCGACCTCGGCGCGCACGCGATCCGGGCCGCAGTGGAGCGGGCGCGGCTCGACCCGGCCGAGATCGAGGAGGTCGTGCTCGGTTGCGGCTATCCGGAGAACGCCACCGGCGGCAACGTGGCCCGCCACGCGAGCCTCGTCGCGGGCCTGCCCGTGCAATCGGCCGGCGTCACCGTCTCGCGCTTCTGCGCCTCCGGCCTGGAGGCGATCGCCAGCGCGGCCCGCCGCGTGGTGCTCGACGGCGTCCCCGTGGCGGTTGCGGGCGGCCTCGAATCGATCAGCCTCGTGCAGCCCCGCGTGCAGCGCGAGCTGACCCGCAACGACTGGCTGACGCAGCACCTGCCCGCGATCTACATGCCGATGATCGAGACGGCCGACATCGTCGCCGAACGCTACGGCATCTCCCGGGAGGCACAGGACGTCTTCGCCCTCTCCAGCCAGCAGCGCACGGCCGCGGCGCAGGAGGCGGGGCGCTTCGACGACGAGATCGTGCCGATCACGGCCATGATGGCGGTGACCGACAAGGCGACCGGCGAGACGCGCAATGTGGAGACGCGGCTCGCCAAGGACGAGGGCAACCGGCCCGATACCACCCTGGAGGGGCTGGCGAAGCTGACGCCGGTGCGCGGCGAGAGCGCCTTCATCACCGCGGGCAATGCGAGCCAGCTCTCGGACGGAGCCTCGGCCTGCGTGGTGATGTCGGCCGCGGAGGCCGCGCGTCGGAGCCTTGCCCCCCTCGGCACCGTCCGCGGCTTCGCCTCGGCCGGCTGCGGCCCGGACGAGATGGGCATCGGCCCGGTCTTCGCCGTGCCGCGCCTCCTGGAGCGGCACGGCCTCACGGTCTCGGACATCGACCTGTGGGAGCTGAACGAGGCCTTCGCCTCCCAGTCGATCTATTGCCGCGACCGGCTCGGGATCGATCCCGACCGGGTCAACGTCAACGGCGGCGCGATCAGCCTCGGCCACCCCTTCGGCATGTCGGGCGCCCGCCTCGTCGGCCATGCCCTGATCGAGGGCCGCCGCCGCGGGGCGCGCTACGCCGTCGTCACCATGTGCGTCGCCGGCGGGCAGGGCTGCGCCGGCCTCTTCGAGATCGGAGCCTGAGCATGGACCTGCGCTTCACACCCGAGGAGGTCGCCTTCCGCGACGCGGTGCGCAGCTTCTGCCGCAGCGAGATTCCGGCCGAGATCCGCCGCAAGGTCTCGGAGGGGCGCGGCCTCACCAAGGACGACATCGTCGCCTCCCAGCGCATCCTCAATGCGAAGGGATGGGCCGTGCCGCACTGGCCCCGCGCATGGGGCGGCCAGGATTGGACCCCGATCCAGCGCTACATCTACACGGAGGAATTGCTGCAGGCCGCCGTGCCGCTGCCGCAGCAATTCAACTGCTACATGTTCGGCCCCGTGCTCGCGACCTTCGGCAGCGAGGTCCAGAAGGAACGCTTCCTGCGTCGCGCCGCCAATCTCGACGATTGGTGGTGCCAGGGCTTCTCCGAGCCCGGCGCCGGCTCGGACCTCGCCTCGCTCAAGACCCGGGCCGTGCGCGACGGCGACCACTACGTGGTGGACGGCCAGAAGACCTGGACCACGCTCGGCCAGCACGCCGACTGGATCTTCTGCCTCGTGCGCACCGACCCGGAGGCCAAGAAGCAGCGCGGCATCTCCTTCCTGCTCATCGACATGACGAGCCCCGGCATCACCGTGCGGCCGATCCTGACGCTCGAGGGCCGGCACGAGGTCAACGAGGTGTTCTTCGATTCCGTGCGCGTGCCCGTCGAGAACCTGGTCGGCGAGGAGAACCGGGGCTGGGACTACGCCAAGTTCCTGCTCGCCAACGAGCGCACCGGCATCGCCCGGATCGGCCTGACCAAGGAGCGCATCACCCGCATCAAGCGGCTCGCGAAGGAGATGCCCGCGGGCGACGGCACCATGTGGGACGATCCCGCTTTCCGCACCCGCGTCGCCGAGGTCGAGATCGAGCTGAAGGCGCTGGAGATCACGCAGATGCGTGTGGCGGCGCGGCAGGGCCGCGCGGATTCGGTTCAGCCCGACCCCGCCTCCTCCCTCCTCAAGATCCGCGGCTCGCAGCTGCAGCAGGCGGCGACCGAGCTGCTCGTCGAGCTTGCGGGACCCTTCGCCCTGGCCGCGCCCGAGCGCGGCGCCGGGGCCAACGATCCGCCCGGCGGCTTCGACTGGGTCGATGCGGCCGCGCCGAGCTACTTCAACAACCGCAAGGTCTCGATCTACGGCGGCTCGAACGAGATCCAGCACAACGTCATCGCCAAAGGCGTGCTGGGGTTGTGACGCACCCAACCCTCCCCCCTCTGCGGGGGAGGGTGCCTCGCGGATGCGAGGCGGGAGAGGGGAGCGACGCTGCAAGCGCGTGCTCGGCATCGACGCGGGGCCTGTGCCGGAAGTCGGGTTCCCCTCTCCCGACCCCCTTTGGGGGCCACCCTCCCCCGCAGCGGGGGGAGGGAGAGCGCGCCCTTCCCCTGACGATGCGTGAACCTGGTCGCGTCACGGGAGAGCGAGAACCGGATCAAATGGGGCACGTAAAATCCATGGATTTCGATTTCAGCGAGGAGCAGGGCCTGCTGCGCGACAGCGTCACGCGCGCCCTCGCCGATGCCTACCCGTCCCTGGAGAGGCGGCAGGCGCGGATTGCCGCCTCTCTGGGCTTCCCGGAGGAGGGCTGGCGCAGCCTCGCCGAACTCGGCCTGCTCGGGCTGCCCTTCGCCGAGGATGATGGCGGCTTCGGCGGCGGCCCGGTCGAGACCATGATCGTGATGGAGGCGATCGGCCGGACGCTCGCGGTTGAGCCTTACCTGGCGAGTGCCGTCCTCGGCGGCACGGCTCTCCGCCTCGGCGCCGACGCGACGCAGCGCGCGCGCTTCCTCCCCGGCGTGATCGACGGATCCCTGCGGCTGACCCTGGCCCAGACCGAGCGGCAATCGCGCTACGATCTCCACGACGTCGCCACCACCGCGCGGCGCGACGGCGACGGCTACCTGCTCGACGGCCAGAAATGCGTCGTCCTGAACGCCGACGCCGCCGGCCTCCTCGTGGTCAGCGCCCGCAGTGCCGGCGAGCGGCGCGACCCGCACGGCATCGGCCTGTTCCTGGTGCCCGCCGATGCCGCCGGCCTCTCGATCCAGCCCTACCCCACCCAGGACGGCGGCCGCGCGGCCGAGGTGAGCCTGTCGGGGGTCCGCATCGGTGCGGATGCGGTGCTCGGCGATCCGCAGAACGGCCTGCCGCTCCTCGCCCGCACGGTCGAGCACGGCATCGCGGCGCTCGCTGCCGAGGCGGTCGGCTCGATGGAGGCGCTGCACGCCTTGACCGTCGAATACCTGAAGACCCGCAAGCAGTTCGGCGTGCCGGTCGGCAGCTTTCAGGCCCTCCAGCACCGGGCCGTCGACATGATGATCGCTCTGGAGCAGGCCCGTTCCATGGCCCTCTACGCCGCCATGATGGTCGAGGCCCCGGACGCGGCCGAGCGCGCCGCCGCGCTCGCCGCCGTGAAGGTCCAAGTCAACAAGGCCTGTCGCCTGGTGGGCCAGGAGGCGGTGCAGCTCCATGGCGGCATCGGCATGACCCTCGAATATATCGGCGCCCATCACTTCAAGCGCCTCGCGATGATCGAGTACCAGTTCGGCGACACGCCCCACCATTTGCGTCGAGTGGCCGAGGACGGCGGCCTGATCGCGGCCTGAGCGGCGAAAACAGATTCCGGCTTCGCGATTCCGATCGGCACTTCGCTGTTGCGTTGCGGCAATTGACGGAGCAGCCTTGTCCCGGCAGGCCTTCCGCGATACTTTGCATTGCAAAGCGCGTCGCGCCGGGGGTGGGGTTCATGCACGAGCTCGACAGAGCGTTGGCCGACATCGTCGCGATCCGCAGCCAGATCGCGCGCGACACCACCTTCCGCGGCCTCGGCGCCGCGACGGTGGCGGCCACGGGCCTCGTCGCCCTGGTGGTCGCCTGCGGCCAGGCCCTGCTGCTCGGCGATCTGAAGGCTCGGCCGCTCCTGTTCTTCTCTCTCTGGATCGGCGCGGCCCTCCTGGCCTTCGCTCTGGTCGGCGTCGAGGCGGTGCGTCGCTCGCGCCGCCTGCATTCGGGGCTCGCCGGCGCGATGATCGGGAACGCCATCGAGGTGTTCCTGCCCACCGCCGGCGTGGGCGCCTGCCTCGGCCTCGTGGTGGCCCGCTTCGCGCCTGAGGCGCTGTGGATGCTGCCCGGCCTCTGGCAGGTGCTGATGGGGCTTGGCCTGTTCGCCGCCTCCCGCATCCTGCCCCGCCGGGTCCAGATGGTGGCGGCCTGGTACTTGCTCGCGGGCCTCGCCGGGCTGGCGCTCGCCAGCGCGACGCACGGCCTGTCGCCTTGGCTGATGGGCGTGCCCTTCATGGTCGGCCAGGGCTGGCTCGCCCTCATCCTTCACCGTGCGGGAGCCTGCGATGCCGATCTCTGAGCGCGAGCACGGTCGCTTCTCCTATGAGGGACTCGACCGGGTGATCCACGAGAAGGCGCGCCTCAGCGTGCTAACCTCCCTCGTCGCCCATCCGAAAGGCCTGCCGTTCCCCGACCTGAAGCGCCTGTGCAACCTGACGGACGGCAACCTCAGCCGCCACCTCGCCGTACTGCAGGAGGCCGACCTCGTCAGCCTGGAGAAGGCCCAATCCCAGAAGCGGCCGCAGACCGTCTGCCGGCTGACGCCGGCCGGGCGCAGCCGCTTCCTCGACTATCTCGCCGTTCTTGAGCAGGTGGTGCGCGACACCGCCAAAGCTGCCGAACGCGCGCCCGATTTCTCGACCAAGACAGCCTGACGCCCGTGCGGCGCATTACCTCGGCCAGCCGACCGATCGGAGACTTTACGATGCAAAGCCCGACCGCCGCGAGATCCGGTCTGCACGCGGCGATCATCATGGACGGCAATGGGCATTGGGCCACGCAGCGCGGCCTTCCGCGCATCGCCGGGCATCGGCGCGGCGTTGAGGCGATCCGCGTCACGGCCGAGGCCTGCCCCGATCTCGGCATCGGCACGCTGACGCTCTACGCCTTCTCCGCCGACAATTGGCAGCGGCCGGCCGACGAGGTCGGCGGCCTGATGCGCCTGCTGCGCACCTATCTCCGCAACGAGACCGCCCGGCTCGCCCGCACCGGGACGCGGCTCAGCGTGATCGGCCGCCGCGACCGCCTGCCCGACGGCATCGCCCAGGCGATCCAGGCGGCGGAGGCCGCGACCGCAGCGGGCGAGCGCCTGCATCTGCGCATCGCGGTCGATTACTCGGCCCGCGACGCGATCATCGCAGCCGCCGCGCGGTTGCAGGATCCGGAGATCGGACGGGCCGGGTTCGGCCAGATGGTGGCGGGCGAGATGCACGGCTCGCCAGTCGATGTGGACCTCCTGATCCGCACCGGCGGCGAGAAGCGGCTCTCGGACTTCCTGCTCTGGGAGGCGGCCTATGCCGAGCTTCACTTCACCGAGCGGATGTGGCCCGAATTCGGCGAGGGCGACCTCGCCGAGGCGGTGGCCGAGTTCCGCCGCCGGGACCGCCGGTTCGGCGGGCTGACCAACCCGAAGGTGCCGGCCGCCGCCTGAAGGGGGATCCCGGACCGCGATCCCGGTGGGATCGGCCCTGACGACCAAGTCCTGACGACTGGACAGCGCCGGCACCCGGCGCCAGATCCCGCGGGCATTCCAGTGCGTGCCACGCGAGATCATCGATGACCGACGCCCCCTCCCCGCCCGCCCTCGATGCCGAGACGCTCGCCTTCGCCGGCCGCATCTTCCAGTTCGCCCGGATGGGCCATGCGGAGGAGCTCGCCGAGCTGTTCGGCCGGGGGCTTCCCGCCAATATCCGCAACGACAAGGGCGACAGCCTCCTGATGCTCGCCGCCTATAACGGCCAGCCCGACGCGGTGCGGGTGATCCTGGGCGCCGGGGGCGATCCCGAGCTCGCCAACGATCGCGGCCAGACGCCGCTCGCCGGAGCTGCCTTCAAGGGCGAGGTCGAGATCGTCCGGATGCTGCTCGACCACGGCGCCGCCGTGGACGGCAGCGGCGAGGGCGGCCGCACCGCCCTGATGGTCGCGGCGATGTTCGACCGCACCGAGATCGTCGAGCTGCTGCTTGCGCGCGGCGCCGATCCGGACCGCCGCGACGCCGGCGGCAAGACCGCCGCGGAGATGGCGCAGGCGATGGGCGCGCAGGCCACACCCGGCCTTCTGGCCCAGGCGCCGCGCCGGCAGCCCTGAGGCGGCGATCCGGGACCAAGACGAACAATCGGGAGGACACCATGGCGGCGAGATCCACCGCGCTCGGCCGGGCGCTGTCGCTGGCCTGTCTGCTCGGCCTGTCCGTGTCCGGTCCCGGCTGCGCCGCCGACGCGGATTGGCCGGCCTTCGGGCACGATGCCAGCAACGCGAACTTCTCGGGGCTCAGCCTGATCGACCGCGGGAACGTGGCGCGGCTGCGCCCCGCCTGGCTGTTCCAGACCGGGGTGACCGGCTACTTCCAGGCGCAGCCGATCATGGTCGACGGCACGCTCTACGTCTCGACCACCGGCAACAACGTCGCGGCGCTCGACGCGCGCACGGGCCGCGTGGTCTGGACCTACACGCACAAGGCGCGGACGGAGAAGATCTTCGGGCCACCCTCGAATCGCGGTCTCGCCGTGTCGGACGGCCTCGTCTTTCAGGCGACCATGGACGGGCGCGTGATCGCCCTCGACGCGAAGACCGGCGCGGTCGCCTGGGACCACGAGGCTGTGCGCCCGGAGGAGGGTGAGACCGAGACGGCGTCCGGGCTCGCGCAGACGCTCGGCGGCAAGCCGGTCCAGGGGTCGAGCCGGCTGGGCTTCAAGATGCCGCCGCTGGTGGCGGGTGGCCTCGTCATCGTCGGTGTCACCGGGGCGGGCTACGGCCTGCATGTGGAGGACGAGCGCGGCGGCCTCGACGGCGGCTCCGTCGTCGGCATCGAGGGCGGCTACGGACGGCGCGGCTGGCTCGCGGCCTACGACGCGAAGACCGGCGCCGAGCGCTGGCGCTGGTACGTCACCAAGGCCGATGGCTGGGAAGGCGATTTCGTCACCGCGACCGCCGACGGCGTGCCGCTCCATCGCGACATCGCCGCCGAGAAGGCGGCCGCCCCGGCCAACCGCGACGCCTGGCGCGTGGGCGGCGGCTCGCTCTGGATGACGCCGGCCTACGACCCGGATCTCGGCCTGATCTATCTCGGCACCGGCAACCCGGCGCCGCAGAATTTCGGCCTCTCGCGGCCGGGCGACAACCTCTACACGATGAGCCTCGTCGCCCTCGACCTGCGCACCGGGCAGCTGCGCTGGCACTATCAGCAGGTGCCGCACGAGGAATGGGGCTACGACGTGGCGAGCCCGCCCGTGCTCCTCGATCACCGCACGGCCGATGGCCGCACGGTGAAGGCGGTCGCCTCGGCGAGCAAGACGGGCTGGGTCTACGTGCACGACCGAGCGACCGGCGCCCTGCTCGCGCGCTCCGAGCCGCTGATCACCCACAAGAACCTGTACCAGCCGCCGAGCCCGGAGGGCACGGTGGTGAGCCCGGGACCGCTCGGGGCGGTCTCCTGGCCGCCGACCGCCTACGATGCGGCCCGCGGCCTCGCCTTTATCCAGGTCCGGCACGGGGCCGCGACCTACACGGTGAAATCGGTTCCCGGCGCTCCCGGCCGTCCCGAGATCCGCTACACAGAGACCAGCGAGGCCAAGGGCGAGCCGAGCTTCAGCACGCTGACCGCCGTGGACCTCGCCCGGACCGGCCGCATCGCCTGGTCGGCGCGCGCGGGCAGCCGCCTGTCGGGCGGGACGCTCGCCACGGCGGGCGGCCTGGTCTTCTCCGGCGAGGAGGACGGCCATCTCGACGCCCATGATGCCGAGACCGGCAAGATCCTCTGGCGCTTCCAGTGCGGAGCGGGCATCAGCGGCCCGGCGATCACCTATGCCCTCGACGGGCGGCAATATGTGGCGGTCGCCGCGGGCGGCGCGTCCTTCACCAAGGCGTCCGGCTTCGGCACGGGAGATGCTCTCGTGGTGTTCGCGCTGCCTGATTAGAGCATTTTCCGCGGACGTGGTCGCCGGTTCCGCGAAAGAAAACGCGGCAGGATCAGATAGATAGAGCGTTTTCCGTGATCCAGGGATCATGGAAGATGCTCTCGGCACGGACAATCCGGGGGATCGATGAGCGCAGAGACGATGCTGGCCGAGGCCGTTCAGCCGCAGGATCGCGGGGCTCCGGTCATCCGGACCATCGCGATGCCGTCCGACACCAATCCGGCCGGCGACATCTTCGGCGGCTGGCTGATGGCGCAGATGGATCTGGCGGCGGGCAACGTCGCCGCGCGCCGCGCGCGCGGGCGCTGTGCCACGATCTCGGTGGAGGCGATGACCTTCCACCACCCCGTCTTCGTCGGCGACGAGGTCAGCATCTACGCGCAGATCCTGAAGGTCGGGCGCACCTCGATCCGCATCCACGTCGAAGTCTGGCGGCGCGAGCGCGAGAGCGAGACGACGCGCAAGGTGACGGAGGGGATCTTCACCTTCGTGGCGATCGGGCCGGACCGCCGGCCACGGGTGGTGCCGGCGATGTGAGCGGATAAGGCGCACCCTCGCCCCTCTGCCGGAGAGGGAGATCGTTCGGGATCGCGCGGGGCCCTCCGTTCCTTGGGTCCTTACCGCACTCCGACGGTCACCTGCTGCCTGTTGAGGGCTTGGCCCTTCAGGAAGGCCGCCATCTCGGCGAGCACCGGCGCCTTGGAGCGGAAGGTGACGGAGAGAGCGAGCAGCGGGTCGCTGTGGTCGAGGCGCGGATAGATCCGCTCCTGCACCGGCACATGCGCCGCGCGCAGCTTCGCGGCGAGGCTCTGGGTGTTGCGCGGGCGCACGACTGTGTCGGCCTCGCCGGTCGCCAGGAAGGCCGGCGGCGCGTTCGGGCCGGCGAAGGTCACGGGCTGGGTCGCGGCCGGGTCGGGCGCTCCCCCGAAGACGCGGATCGAGGTCTCGGTGTCGAAGGGCGCGAAATCGTAGGGGCCGGAGAGGCCGGCCACCGCGCGGATCACCCGCGGATCGACGCCGGCTGCGCGCAGATAGCTCGGGTCGAGGCCGAGCATCACCGCGTTGTAGGCGCCGGCCGAATGGCCGGCGAGGACGATCCGGCGGGGATCGCCGCCATAGGCCGCGATGTTGTCGCGCACCCAGGCCACCGCCTGGGCCCCATCCTCCAGGAAGCCCGGGAACGGGCTCTCGGGAAACAGCCGGTAATCCGGCACCACGGTCACGAAACCCTGCGCCGCGAGCGCCTGGCCCACGAAGGCGTAGTCGTCCTTGGTGCCGCTCTGCCAGGAACCGCCATAGAAGAAGATCAGCACGGGAGCCCGGTCGGACGCCCCCACCGGCACGTAGACGTCGAGGCGGCGCCGGTCGCCCTCACCGAAGGGCTCGTCGCGCAGAGCCTGCCGGCCGCCAGGATCGCGCGGCCCGATGGCGTCGAACAGCGACAGCGGCGACCCGGCCGCGATCCCGAAGGCCGCGAGAACGAGGCAGACCAGACTGGCGAGTGCGGTGAGAACGCGTGTCATGCTGTGCCCGATTGCCCCTTTGCCCCAAGGAAGCCCGTCCTCCGGGCGGATTCATGACGCGAAAGCGGCCGAACCCAGCGGCCGATCAAAGAATGCGTGCGCTCACGGGGAAACCGACGCGCGGCGGCCAATGGCGGGCGGATGCGGCGGCAACTCTAGGTCTTCAGGACGATGCAGGCGCCGCCGGCGCCGCGGATCCGCCCGCACACCGCATCGGCCGCCTGCCGGCTCTCGGCCGGGATGCGCACCCGGTAGAATGCCCGCGTGCCCCGGTTGCGCAGGCGCGTCCCGATGATCATCGGGCGGACCTCGCCGATCGCCTTGGCATAGGCGGTGCGCGCCCTCTGGAAGCTCGCCAGGGCGAGCGACTTCGAGAAATTGCCGGCGAGCTGGATGCCCCAGGGCGCCGCCGGCCCCTCGTTCGGCCCGATGGCGAAGCGGTCGCCGCGGGACGGGATGCGCAGGGCCGCGGTGGTCTGCAGGCAGGTCTGGTGCGTCTCGGCCGGGATCTCGGCCTTCGCCTGCTTGGCATCCTTGGCTTCGGCGTCCTTCTTGATCTCCGCGTCCTTCTTGGGCTCGCCGCCCTCGGGAAACTCGATCGTGCCCCGCTGCCCGCCGCGCCAATCCTCGGCGGGGCTGCCGGTGATCCAGAGCACGTAGGCGCGGGTCTCGGCCGGGAGGCCGCCGCTGCCCGCGAGCCAGTTCGTCACGCGTTGTGCGCCGCCATTATAGGCCGCCGCGGCGAGGCCGAGATTGCCGAATTGCCGCTTGAGGTCGGCGAGGAGATGCGCGGCGTGCGGGATCGCCTGCTCGGGATCGAAGGGATCGAGCAGCCCACGCTCCCGGGCGGTGCCCGGCATGAACTGCGCCACGCCCTGCGCGCCGGCCGGGCTGACCACGCCCACGCGAAAGCTGCTCTCGCGCCAGATCAGGCGGGTCAGGAAGGGAACGGGCAGGCCGCGCGTCTTGGCCGAGCCCTCGATGAGGCGGCAGAGCGCCTGCTCGACGGTCTCGGTCGCCCCTTCGGAGGGCGCGGCCTGCGCGACACCGGCGGCGAGGAGCGCGCCGAGCGCGGCGAGGATCCGGAACAGGAAAGCGGTCACGGCCCGGGTTCTAGTGTTCCGGGCGGCGCGATCAATCCGCGCTCTCCGCATCGGCCCACCTGGCCGGCGCGCTGCCGAGCGTCCGGGCGGGACGCGCGAAGCGCATCGGCAGCGCGCCGACGACGAGCGGGGAGCGCAGCCGCCGCGCCGGGCCCCAGGCGGTCGCTTCCGTCGCGGCGTCGAGATCCGCCTCGGTCTCGGGCGCCAGAGGCGGTTCCGGACCCTGGGGCCCGGCATCGGTCAGGAGCTTGGCGGTGCGTGCCAGCGACAGCCTCGCGGTGAGCGCGCTGCCCTCCGCCTCCCGGCGGTGCAACCCGCGCAGTGCCGTCGCGGCAAGGATGTAGCCGGTGGCGTGGTCCAGGGCCTGCACCGGCAGCGGCACCGGCCTGTCGGCGCCGCGCCCCGCCTGCCCCGCCTCGGCGATGCCGGCGCTCATCTGAACGAGGCTGTCGAAGCCGCGGCGCCCGGCCCAGGGGCCGGTCCAGCCATAGGCATCGAGCCGCACATCGATCAGGCCCGGCGCCAGCGCCCGCCGCGCGGCCTCGCCGTAGCCGAGGTGTTCCAGCGCGCCGGGCCGGTAGCCATGCAGCAGGATATCGGCACCCGCCAAAAGCGCCTCGAACCGCGCGCGCTCCTCGGCGTCACGGAGATCGAGCCGAGCGCAGGCCTTGCCGGCGGTGATGTCGGGCACCAGAGCGGGCTCGTCCCAGCCCGGCGGATCGATCCGCAGCACGGCGGCCCCGTAGCCCGCGAGAAACCGCGTCGCGACCGGACCGGCCAGCCCCCGGGTCAGGTCGAGCACGCGCAAGCCGTTGAGCGGGCGCTCCCGGGTCGGGCGCCACCGCGTCCGGCCGGACGCCGCCTCGCCGATCGCGGCGACCAGCGGCTCGGCCGCGACCGCCACGCCCTGCGGGTGCGCCAGCCACGCCGCAAGGCTGCGCATCTCGGCGGCACAGCCTCCCTCGGCGAGCACCGCCGCTTCGAGATCGGCCTTGGTCCAGCGCGCCACCGCCGCCGCCATCCCGGCCCGGTCGGATTGCGTGCCGAGCACCCGCTCGGCCGCCGCGCGGTGATGGGGCGCGTTGGTGTGCAGGCGGATCCAGCCGTCGCGGGTCTCGTAATCGCCCGCGATCGGGTCCCAGGGCGCGGGGACGGTCCATCCGATGGGCCGAACCGAAGACGCGAACCAGAACGCGGCGAGGCGCCGATCCACCGTGACGGAGGCCGGCGCAGCCCTCCTCAGCGCTGCCAGCTCGGCGAGAGCGAGGCCGGCTGCGGCGACCGAGCCGGCAGCGAGATCGGTGACCGCGAACAGGGCCGGCAGCGCCCCCTCCCCGGTGAAGGCTGCCCGCTCGAGCGCGGCGGCGGGAGCGCCGAGAGCCGCCCAGATGATGCGGAGACAGTCGCATGCCGCCATGACAAGCCCCGTTCGCCGTGGCACCGCGCCCGCGCTATAACCGGCCGACGATCCGCCGCCCGAACCCGCGTGTGATGCCCGAGCCGCTGCTTTCCGTCGAGAATCTCTCCGTCACGTTTCCGGGCGCAGGCACGCGCGCCGTCGACGGCGTCAGCTTCACCATCGAGCCGGGCGAGACCGTGGCGCTCGTCGGGGAATCCGGCTCCGGCAAGTCGGTCACCGCCCTGTCGATCCTGCGGCTGGTGGACGGCGCCGCGACGCTCGGCGGCGCGATCCGCTTCAAGGGCCGCGACCTCGTTCCCCTGCCGGAGCGCGCGATGCGCGCGGTGCGCGGCGCCGACATCACCATGGTGTTCCAGGAGCCGATGACCTCGCTCAACCCGCTCCACACCATCGAGCGGCAGATCGGCGAGGTGCTGGCCATCCATCGCGGCCTCACCGGGCGCAAGGCGCGGGCGCGCATCCTCGAACTGCTCGAACTCGTCGGCCTTCGCGATGCCGGCCGGCGCATGGGCGCCTACCCGCACGAGCTTTCCGGCGGCCAGCGCCAGCGGGTGATGATCGCCATGGCGCTCGCCTGCGAGCCGGACCTGCTGGTGGCCGACGAGCCGACCACCGCCCTCGACGTGACGGTGCAGGCCCAGATCCTCTCCCTTCTGGCCGACCTGCAGAAGCGGCTCGGCATGGCGATGCTGTTCATCACGCACGATCTCGGCATCGTGCAGCGCATCGCCTCGCGGGTCTGCGTGATGCTCGCCGGCAAGATCGTGGAGGCGGGAACGGCCGCCGACGTGTTCGGCGCGCCGCAGCACGAGTATACGCGCCGCCTCATCGCCTCCGAGCCCAAGGGGCGCGCCAACCCGGTGCCGGCCGATGCGCCGACCCTTCTGGAAGCCGGTCCGCTCAAGGTCTGGTTTCCGATCCGCTCCGGCATCCTGCGCCGCGCGGCCGGGCACGTGAAGGCGGTGGATGGCGTGTCGCTGCGCGTGCGCGCCGGCGAGACGGTGGGCGTCGTCGGCGAATCGGGCTCGGGCAAGACCACGCTCGGACTGGCGCTCCTGCGCCTGATCCCCTCCGATGGGCCGATCGTCTTTCTGGGGCAGGCCATCGACGGGCTCGGTATCGGCGCCATGCGCCCGCTCCGGCGGGACATGCAGGTGGTCTTCCAGGACCCCTACGGCTCGCTCTCGCCCCGCATGGCGGTGGCCGACATCGTCGCCGAAGGGCTGATCGTGCAGGGCCAGGTCCGCTCGGGATCGGAGCGCCGCGCCATCGTCGCCAAGGCATTGCACGATGTCGGGCTCGACCCGGCGGTGATGGACCGCTACCCGCACGAATTCTCCGGCGGCCAGCGCCAGCGCATCGCCATCGCCCGGGCGATGGTGCTGCAGCCCCGCTTCGTCGTCCTCGACGAGCCGACCTCCGCCCTCGATCGCTCGGTTCAGGCGCAGATCGTGGGCCTGCTGCGCGACCTGCAGCGGGAGCGCGGCCTCGCCTACCTGTTCATCAGCCACGACCTGAAGGTGGTGCGCGCGCTGGCCAACCACGTCCTCGTCATGCAGCACGGCCAGGTGGTGGAGTCGGGGCCGGCCGAGCGGATCTTCGCCGCGCCCGAGACGGAGTATACCCGCACCCTGTTCTCGGCCGCCTTCGACCTGCGCAGCGACACCGTCGCCGATCTCGAGCCGGCCTGAACCGATGGCGCGCGCCTTCCTCATCGTCCTCGATTCCGTCGGCATCGGCGGCGCGCCGGACGGTGCCGCCTATGGCGATGCCGGGGCCGACACCCTCGGGCATATCGCCGAGGCCTGTGCCGCCGGTCATGGCGATCGCCCTGGTCTGCGGGCCGGCCCCCTGCGCCTGCCGAACCTCGCCGGCCTCGGAATCGGGCTCGCCGCGGCCGGCGCGACCGGCCGCGTTCCGCCGGGGCTCGAACCCGCGAATGCGGTTCAGGGCGCCTATGGCCACGCCGTCGAGACGGCGGCCGGCAAGGACACGCCCTCCGGTCACTGGGAGATCGCCGGCCTGCCGATGCGCGAACCCTGGGGCCACTTCCCGGACACGGTGCCCGCCTTCCCCGAGGCGCTGACGCGTGACCTCGTGGCGCGGGGCGGCATTCCGGGCCTTCTCGGCGATTGCCACGCCTCGGGCATCCCGGTGATCGAGCGGTTCGGCCCCGAGCACATGCGGACGGGCCGGCCGATCTGCTACACCTCCGCCGACAGCGTCTTCCAGATCGCGGCGCACGAGGAGACCTTCGGCCTGGAGCGGCTCTACGCCCTCTGCCGCGTGGCGCGCGATCTCTGCGACGGCTACCGCGTCGGCCGCGTGATCGCCCGGCCCTTCCTCGGCGAGGCCGGGACCGGGTTCCGCCGCACCGGCAACCGCAAGGACTTCTCGGTGGCGCCGCCCGGCGAGACCCTGCTCGATCTCGCGGCCGGCCGCGCGGTCGTCAGCGTCGGCAAGATCGGCGACATCTTCGCCCACCGCGCCACGGGCACCGAGATCAAGCCCGCCGGCAACGCCGCCTGCCTCGACGCCGCGCTCGACGCCTTCCGGGCCCTGCCGGACGGCGGGCTCGTCTTCCTGAACCTCGTAGATTTCGACACGGAGCACGGCCATCGCCGCGACGTTCCGGGCTATGCCGCGGAGCTCGAGGCCTTCGACGCGCGCCTGCCGGAGATCCGCGCCGCGCTGGGGCCGGGCGACCTCTGCGTGATCACGGCCGACCACGGCAACGATCCGACCTGGACCGGCACCGAGCACACCCGCGAGCAGGTCCCGGTCCTGGCCTTCGGGCCCGATGTGCAGGCCGGATCGATCGGCCGGCGCGCGAGCTTCGCCGATATCGGCGCGACGGTGGCGCGCCATCTCGGCCTGCCGAAGCTGGCGCACGGCATTTCCTGGTGGTGAGGACAGCGATGCGGGACGACGAGGACAGGCCGCGCACGGTGACGGCCCACGAGATCGGCCAGCGGCTCGACGCCCTGTCGGTCGAGGATCTCGCCGCGCGCATCGTCCTGCTGCGCCAGGAGATCGAGCGTCTGGAGGAGGCGCGCCAGGCCAAGGTCGCGGCGCTCGGCGCGGCGGACGCCTTCTTCAAGCGCTGAGGGCGGTCCTCACAACGTCTTGTCGAGCAGGCCCTCGATCCATTCGGGCTGCGTCTCACCCACCGAGCGGCCGGTCTCGGTCTGGCCCTTGAAGGCGATCAGCGTGCTCTGCATCCGCGCGTCGAATCGGCGCAGCAGATCCTTCTGGCTGTCGAAATCGATGCCGTAGATCACGAGGTCCTGGAAGCGCGGCTCGGCCGAGAGGCGCGCCAGGATCGGCTTCTGCGCGCGGCAGATCGGGCACCAGGGCGCCGAGACCACCACCAGGATGCCTCGCCCCGCCTTCTGGGCCGCCTCGAACGCGTCCGCCGAGAAGGGTTCCGGCTCGCCGGCTCGCGCGGGACCGCCGAGCAGGGCTGCGGGTGCGGCGAGCGCGACGACGAGGGTGACGACGTGGGCGACGACGTGGCGGCGGGTGATCATGGCGGCGCTCTCGGCGGTTCCTCCGGGCAGATCGTGCGGCCTGCCTCGACGCTCCGATGTTCGCCGCACGCGCGCCCGCGGTTACGGTCCTCCGGCGTGCGGCTCAGGATCGCGGCTCGGCGCGGAGCGCGCGCTCCTCCTCGGCCAGCCCCGCCAGGTCGGCCGGCGTGACCGCATCCATGGTGCGGCGGATGCGCAGGGCCCGCGTCGGCTCTCCGAGCCGCATCACGAGGACGATGGTCTCGAGGTCCGGGCAGCCCGGATCCGGGCAGGCGATCTCGTTGACGGTCAGGGAATCCACGGGATCGAGGCCGAGCGCCGCCGCGATGTCGCGCTTGAGCGTCGCCGCCAACGCTGCCTGCTCCGCCGAGCGGGCCCGCCACGCTTTCAGACTGACGAAGGCCATCGAATCTCTCGCCACCGATCCCCGAGGGCGTCGATGTAACTATGTTACAGAGCCGACGCCATGCCCGTCCCGCCGCGCCTGCCGGCATCAGCATTCGCACGCATTGGACGGTTTCTGCCAGTCGCATCAGAGTCTGTTAATCAGGCGATGGTCCGGGAGAGTCCGACAGGATCTCCCGGCCCTTCAGGAGCGGTCATTGCGACACTGGCACGAAGGACCGGGTGACCGGCGCAACTACCATCACGGGAACCTCAAGGAGGCCCTGATCGAGGCCGCACGGCGCTTCATCGCGGAGCGCGGCATCGGCGGCTTCACCCTCGTGGACGCCGCGCGCCTCGTGGGCGTGACCCCGGCCGCCCTGTACCGGCATTTCCGCGGCCGGGAGGCGCTCCTTGAGGAACTCGCCAGCCGCGGCTTCGCCGAACTCGCCGAGCGCCTCGCCCGCGCCCTGACCTCCCGGGGCACGGCGCTGGAACGCTTCACCCGCATGGGCGAGGCCTATCTCGCCTTCGCCGAGGAGGAGCCGGCCTATTACGCGGCGATCTTCGAGACGCGGGGCCTTCATGTCGAGGTCGCGGCGAATGGTCGGCCGAGTCCGTTCGACCTGCTGGTCGAAGCCCTGCAATCCACCTTTCCCGAAGGGTTCGGCGGCGTCGCGCCCCGCTTCATCGCCCTGGAGGTCTGGGCCCTGTCGCACGGCCTCGCGACGCTGGGGGCCGCCGGCCACCTTCCGAAGGGCCCCGGCATCCCTGACAAGTACGAGCTCCTGCGGGCGGGCGTGCTCGCCCTGGTCCACGGCGCGAGCGGCCGTCCGATTTCGTGAGCCGGGGTCTTGAAAGGCCGGATCCGCCCCCGCATGTTAACGGCGTTCACATGACAGGCGGAGCGCACTCGTGAGCACATCGTCCAACCCATGGGCTGCCGGCAAGGTCTGCCAGTCCGGCCCATTCCCGCGGCGTTCGATCGAGATCGGCGCCATCGTCCTGGCCTTCGTCTACTGGTGGCCGATCGGTCTCGCGCTGATCGCCTGGAAGGTGGCCGGCTACCCGGCCCTGTCCGAGTTGCGCGGCTTCGCGGAGCGCGCCCGCTCGGGTCGTGCGCCCTCGCGCTTCGCCCAGGCCTTCGAGGCGGCCAACCGCCGCTCGACCGGCAACTGGGCCTTCGAGGAGTATCGCCGGAACGAGATCGACCGTCTCGAGGCTCAGCGACGCGCCCTCGAGGAGGAGAGCCGCGCCTTCGCGGCCTTCGTGGATGAACTGAAGCGCGCCAAGGACCGCGAGCAGTTCGACGCCTTCATGGCGAAGCGTCGCGCCGATGGCGGCAACGGCGCCACGGGCGTCTGACCGCCGGGCCGTTCCGGCCGCAGCTTGCGTTCCGGGCTCCCCGCTTTCGGGCGGGGAGCCCTTTTTCATGCGCGTTTGCCGCGCGGCGCCGTTGCGCACCGGCCTCGCCTTCGGCACACCATCTGCCGGTCGGTGCGCGGGAGGTGGCATGGCAGCTTCGGTGACAGTGGTGGACCATCCCCTGGTGCAGCACAAGCTGACCCTGATGCGCGACAAGGCGCGCTCGACCCAGGGCTTCCGCCGGCTGCTCAATGAGATCGGCATGCTGCTGGCCTACGAGGTCACCCGTGACCTGCCGCTCGAGCCCGTGACCATCGAGACGCCGCTCGAGCCGATGGAGGGGCGGCAGATCCAGGGCAAGAAGCTCGTGTTGGCTCCGATCCTGCGGGCGGGCGTCGGCTTCCTCGACGGCATGCTCTCGCTGCTGCCCTCGGCCCGTGTCGCCCATGTCGGCCTCTACCGCGATCCCGAGACGCTGGAGGCAGTGGAATACTATTTCAAGGCACCCTCGGATCTCGCCGACCGCACGGTTCTGGTGCTCGACCCGATGCTCGCGACCGCGAACTCGGCGGTGGCTGCCCTGCAGCGCCTGAAGGAGCGCGGCGCGCACGATCTCCGCTTCGTCTGCCTGCTCGCGGCCCCCGAGGGCATCGCCCGCCTGCAGGCCGCGCATCCGGACGTGCCGATCTGGACGGCGAGCATCGACAGCCATCTTAACGACCACGGCTACATCGTGCCGGGCCTCGGCGATGCGGGCGACCGCATGTACGGCACGCGCTGACCCGACGGGCTTTTGCCCTGCTGCCGAACGAGACAGACGAGGAGACGCCCATGCCCGCGACCCTGCCCGAGACCATGCGCCAGCTCCGCTACGCCGGTGCGGGCGGCCCGGAGGTGATCGCCCTGGAGACCGCGCCCGTACCGCAGCCGGGGCCGGGCCAGGTCCTGATCGAGGTGGTGGCCGCCGGCATCAACCGGCCGGATCTGATGCAGCGGCAGGGCAAGTATCCGCCGCCGAAGGGCGCGACGGACATTCCCGGCCTGGAGGTCGGCGGCCGCATCGTCGCGCTCGGCGACGGCGTGTCGGGCCACGCGCTCGGCGACGAGGTCTGCGCCCTGGTGATCAGCGGCGGCTACGCCGAATACGCCGTCGCCGAGGCCGGCCATTGCCTGCCACGTCCGAAGCCGCTCTCGCTCGCCGAGGCCGGCGGCATCCCGGAGACCTTCTTCACCGTCTATTCGAACGTCATCCAGCGCGGCCGGCTCGCCTCCGGCGAGAGCTTCCTCGTCCATGGCGGATCGAGCGGCATCGGCTCCACCGCGATCCAGATCGCCAAGGCGCAAGGAGCGCAGGTCTTCGCCACGGCCGGCTCGGCGGAGAAGTGCCGCTTCTGCGAGGATCTCGGCGCGGATGCCGCGATCAATTACCGCGAGGCCGACTTCGCCGAGGAGATCCAGCGCCTGACCGCAGGCAAGGGGGTGGACGTGATCCTCGACATGATCGGGGCCAGCTACCTCCAGAAAAATCTCGGCTCGCTGGCCGTCGAGGGGCGCCTCGTGATGATCGCGCTCATGGGCGGCTACAAGGTCGATGGGCTCAACATCACGCCCGTGATGCTGAAGCGTCTGACCTTCACCGGATCGACGCTGCGCCCGCGCCCGAAGGCGGACAAGGCGGCGATCGCCGAAGGCTTGGCCCGCGACATCTGGCCCAAGCTCGACGCGGGCTCGATCAAGCCTGTGATCCACGCGACCTTCCCCTTCGAGGAGGCGCGGGAAGCGCATGAATTGATGGAATCGAGCGCCCATCTCGGCAAGATCCTGCTGTTGACGGGCCGCTAGAGCACGCGCCGATTGGATTGCCCCGCAATCCAATCGGATCACGCGTTCTCTATCACTGGGTTAGAGACGGATTCACCGCTCAGGTTAAAGCAACCTGATCGGATCCGGCTCGAGCGCTCGACCTCGGCAGGAACCCGCCCGAGCGGCGACGCGTTGGCCGGCCATGACGTTCCACATGCGCCGGCAGCCCGCTGTCGCCTCCGGCGTCACCGACGAGGGTTCTTCATGGTCGAGAAGTTGAACAACGAGGAAGCGCGCCAGGGTGAGCGCGGGAAGCCGGTCCTGTGGGTGTTGCTCGCGAGCCTGGCACTACTGGTGGTGGCGACCATCGGTCTGCTGACCTGGAACGGTGCGAACGCGCCGAAGGACTATGCCAGCCAGAGCCAGGATGCCGCCCGCCAGGAAGTGACCGGCTCGGTCAGCGGTCAGTCGAACGCGCCGTCCTCGGCGAACTCCGGCGGGACGCCGGCCGCAAACCCGGCTTATCCCGCGAAGTCCCAGCCGAGCGCCAATCCGAACCAGCCGAAGTAATCGGCGGCTCGGACGTTTGCCGCAAACGAAACGGCCGGAGGTTCATCGCCTCCGGCCGTTTCGATTCGATGAGGGAACGGTCAGCGGGTCGGAATCGGGGTCGGCCCGCGATAATCGTAGAAGCCGCGCTTGGTCTTCCGGCCGAGCCAGCCGGCCTCGACGTACTTCACCAGCAGCGGGCATGGGCGATATTTCGAATCCGCCAATCCGTCATAGAGCACCTGCATGACCGAGAGGCAGGTATCGAGCCCGATGAAATCGGCAAGCTGCAGCGGACCCATCGGATGGTTTGCGCCGAGGCGCATGGCGGTGTCGATCGATTCGACCGATCCGACGCCCTCGTAGAGCGTGTAGATCGCCTCGTTGATCATCGGCAGCAGGATCCGATTGACGATGAAGGCGGGGAAGTCCTCCGACATCGTCGAGATCTTGCCGAGCTTGGCGATGAAGGCCTTCGAGGCCTCGTATGTCGCGTCCTCGGTGGCGATCCCGCGGATCAGCTCCACGAGCTGCATCACCGGCACCGGGTTCATGAAATGGATGCCGATGAACCGCTCCGGCCGATCGGTGGCCGCGGCCAGCCGCGTGATCGAGATCGACGAGGTGTTGGTGGCGACCAGCGTTTCGGGCCGCAGCCCGCTGCACAGGCTCGTGAAGATCTCGCGCTTCGTCGCCTCGTTCTCGGTGGCCGCCTCGATGATCAGGTCGCAATCGCCGAGATCGGCGAAGGTCCGGGCCGGGACGATGCGCTTGCGGGCCTCGCGGCTCGCCGTCTCGTCCATCGTGCCCTTGGACACGAGCTTGGCGAGGCTCGCATCGATGACGTCGAGGCCCGCCTCGATGCGCGCCGCCTCACGGTCGTTCAGATGGACGTCCAGGCCGGCGGCCGCGCAGACCTGCGCGATCCCGCTGCCCATCTGTCCGGCGCCGATGATGCCGACACGAGTGATGTCGATAGCCATGTCTCGATCCGAGCCCCATCGTCGGCCGCCGGTCCGGCGGCCGACCTGTCCAGTGCGGCCGCACGGCAGAGGACGGCCGGCCGTTCGCAGCGCATTCAAAACCTTCTAGCCCGCGTTTGCGGACCGAAGAACCCCCCTCCGCGCCCCTCGGCAGCGTCTTCCTGCCCGCGCGTCGCTTAGCCCTTGGCCTTGGCGATCTCGCCCTGCAGCTCCGGCACGATCTGGAACAGATCGCCGACGAGGCCGTAATCCGCCACCTGGAAGATCGGCGCGTCCTCGTCCTTGTTGATCGCGACGATCACCTTGGAATCCTTCATGCCGGCCAGATGCTGGATCGCGCCGGAGATGCCGACCGCCACGTAGAGATCGGGCGCCACCACCTTGCCGGTCTGGCCGACCTGCCAGTCGTTCGGGGCGTAGCCCGCATCGACCGCCGCGCGCGAGGCGCCGACCGCGGCGCCGAGCGTGTCGGCGAGCGGTTCGATCAGCTCCTTGAACTTCTCGGCCGAGCCGAGCGAGCGGCCGCCGGAGACGATGAACTTGGCCGAGGCCAGTTCCGGACGGTCGGACTTGGCGATCTCCTCGCCCTTGAAGGTCGAGCCGCCGGCCTGGGGCGCCGCCGCCGACACTGCCTCGACTGAGGCCGAGCCGCCCTCGCCGGCCGGCTTGAAGGCGGCGGTCCGCACGGTGATCACCGTCTTCGGGCCCGGCGCCTGGACCGTCTGGATGGCGTTGCCGGCATAGATCGGCCGCTCGAAGGTGTCGGGCGAGACCACCTTGATGATGTCCGAGACCTGGGCCACGTCGAGCAGGGCGGCGGCGCGCGGCAGCACATTCTTGCCCGTGGTGGTGGCCGCCGCCACGATCGCCGCGTAGGGCTCCGCGATCGCCGCGATCAGCGCGCCCACCGGCTCGGCGAGGTCGTGGTCGTAGACCGCATCCTCTGCGTTCAGCACCTTCTCGACGCCCTCGAGCTTGGCGGCGGCCTCGGCGGCGGCCTTCGAGCCGGAGCCCACGACCAGGGCGTGGACCGGGGCACCCAGTTCCTTGGCGGCGGTGAGCGCCTTCAGCGAGGCGTCCTTCACCTGCCCGTTGGCGTGCTCGACGTAGAGAAGCGTTGTCATGGCGGGATCCTGTATGCGGCGCGGCGCCTCAAGGCTGCCTGCGAGCCGGGAAGGGACAATCTCGAGGCGGCCCCGGGGGCCGCCTCGTCGGCCGCGTCAGAGAACGCCGGCCTCGACCTTCAGCTTCTGGACGAGCTCGGCGGGCGAGCCGACCTTGATGCCGGCCGAGCGTCCCGGCGGCTCGGCGGTCTTCAGGACCTTCAGCTTCGGGGTGACGTCGACGCCGAGTGCGTCGGGCGCCAGCTCCTCCAGCGGCTTCTTCTTGGCCTTCATGATGTTGGGCAGCGACGCGTAGCGCGGCTCGTTGAGGCGCAGATCCGTGGTGACGATCGCCGGGAGCTGCAGACCCACCGTCTGCAGGCCGCCATCGACCTCGCGGGTGACGTCGAGGCTGCCCTCGCCCACCTCGAGCTTGAAGGCGAAGGTGCCCTGCGGCCAGCCGAGCAGCGCGCCGAGCATCTGGCCGGTCTGGTTGGAATCGTCGTCGATGGCCTGCTTGCCGAGGATGACGAGCTGCGGGCTCTCCTTCTCGACGACCGCCTTGAGCAGCTTGGCCACCGCCAGCGGCTCGCAACTCACGTCGGTCTTGACCAGGATGGCGCGGTCGGCGCCCATGGCCAGCGCGGTGCGGAGCGTCTCCTGCGCCTGCTGCGGGCCGATCGAGACGGCCACGATCTCGGTGACCTTGCCCTTCTCCTTGAGGCGGATCGCCTCCTCGACGGCGATCTCGTCGAAGGGGTTCATCGACATCTTGACGTTGGCGAGCTCCACGCCCGAACCATCGGCCTTGACGCGGATCTTCACGTTGTAGTCGACAACCCGCTTCACGGGCACCAGGACCTTCATGGGGCCTCTTTCCTCCGCACGGACTCTTCTCGAAGGCGCAACGCCAGGCGCGCGTCATCCGCACGGACGCGCGCCCGCTCTCACAGGGCGCGGACCGTAACGGCCACATTTCCGCCTTGTCAACGCACCGGAACCCGCCGCCTTTCGAAAAGCGTTTCCGGCGTGGTCAAGGTATTCTTGCGGTGGAATTTCGGGGCTGCGGTATGCTGCCCGCCCGCCTCCGGGGGACCGCGCCGCGGCGGCATCGCCTCAGCGATTCTGCCCCGGCACCCAGAGCACGTCGTCGGCCCCGTTGGCGTTGGCGGCCCGGCTCGCCACGAACAGGAGGTCCGACAGCCGGTTGAGGTATTGCAGCGCCTCCGCCGACACCGTCTCGGTGGCGGCGAGCTCGACGGCGAGGCGCTCCGCCCGGCGGCTCACCGTGCGCGCGAGGTGGAGATACGCGGCAGCCGGCGTACCACCGGGCAACACGAAGGACTTGATCGGCGGAATCGCCGCGTTCAGCGCATCGATATCCCGTTCCAGCCGCGTGACCTGGCCCGCGACGACGCGCAGGGGCTCGTAAGGCAACGGCTCGGCGCTCGGCGGCGTGGCAAGGTCAGCGCCGAGGTCGAACAGGTCATTCTGGATCCGGCCGAGCATCGCGTCGAGCGCGCCCGTCGTGTGCAACCGGGCGAGGCCGATCGCTGCGTTGGCCTCGTCCACCGTGCCGTAGGCCTCAACGCGCAGATCCGCCTTCGAGCGGCGCTGGCCGTCTGCGAGCGCGGTCGTGCCCTTATCGCCAGTGCGCGTGTAAATCCGGTTGAGCTTGACCACGGTGCTCTCCGAACGACGTCAGAACGTGTAGCCGATCTTGCCGCCGTAATTCGTCAGGCCGCGGTTGTTGGCGCACAGGCCGGCATTCGACATGTGCTCGACGGTGGCCATGATGCTCCAATGCTCGGTGATGCGGAAGCCGAGGGCGGCCGCCTCGCGGAAGAGCGGGCTGCAGCCGAGCGTGTTGAAGCCGTAGGGCGTGCCCGCCTTCGGGCCGGTATAGCCGTCATGCGCCGCGGCCCCGAAGAAGCCGTCGAGGAAGAGGCGCCGGTTGAAGGTCTCGGGGAAGAGGTCCACCGTCCAGGTCGCGCCGATATAGGCGTAGCTGGTGCGGCCGCCGGTGTTGTAGCTGCCGCCCACCGTCGGACGAGGCACGAAGGCTTGCCAGAACGGATCCGCGCTCACCACCGGCTTGGCGAACAGGATCTCGCCGTTGACGTTCTCCTTGGCGAAGCCCCGGGCCTTGCCCTCGGCGCTGCCCGGATCCTGGATCGCGCCGCCGATGCGCAGCTCGGAGACGATGCTCAGCGGCTGGGCCGGGGCGACGTAGACGGGCGCGGGCGGCGGCGCAGCGCCGAGATCCGCCGCCAGGACGGGCGAGACCGCGGCGAGCGCGGTGGCGCCGGCGAGTAGGCTACGGATCTTGGGCATGCGGGGACCGTCCGGTTGAGCCGGCCATGTCTAGCACGCCGCGGTTGCGGCAACCCCGAGCGAGGGCCCAAATCATCCGTTGAATGATGGAATGCGCCGGACTGCGGCGCTCCGGTCACACCGGTGCCGGGCAAGGCCGGCTTGACTGCCGCATCACACCGAGTCCGCGATCGGCCGTGTAGATGCTTGGGACATTGCTGGATTTTAGCATTCGGCAGCCCCGCACGGATCCGGCCGAGCGGGTGCCTAAGAAAAGTCCTCAGCTCCGTCGCAACGGAACAGATCTCCGAGGCCGTGTGGTGATCCGCTGTCTTTCGCCGAATCAAGTTCTGCTTCGTTTAAGGGACGCTCTAAGCGGTGCGCCACCAGACAACGCCCATGATGATCAGGATGGCGATGAATTGCAGCAGCACGCGCAGGCGCATGAGCTTCTGAGAGAGATTCGCGCTGCCGCCGCGCAACATATTCGCGAGGCCGAGAAGCAGGACCACCGCGACGGCGAGGCAGGCGACAAGGACGAGGGTGTTTGCGGACATCGGGTTCGCGTTCTATCGGGGCCGAAGCCTGGGCTCATATCAGTTGCGGCGCAGGAGCCGCTCGAAATAATCCAGCTCCTCGCGCGGACGGGTCGGGTCGCCGAGCTTGCGCCGCAGCTCCTCCATGATCCGCCGCGCTCGCTGCACCGCCGATTCGTCGGCGCCCGGCACCTTCACGCGTCCGTCCGACATGTCCCGCCCACGGGTGGGACGACCGAGCGGATCGTCGTCGCGGGAGCCCGCCTGCCCCTGCTGGCCGGGTTGCTGACCCTCGGGCTGCTCGCCCTGGCCCTCCCCTTCGGCCATCTGCTGCATCTGCTGCTGCATCCCCTCGGCACCGCGCTTCAGCCCATCGAGAGCGCGCCCCTGGGCATCCACGGCGTCGCCCTCGCGACCCTGGCGCAGGGCGCCCTCCGCCTCGCGCATGGCCTCCTCGGCATCGGCGAGTCCCTCCTCGCCCTTCATGCCGTTCTCCTTCATGCGGCGCTGCAGATCCTCCAGGCGCTGGCGCAGGGCCTGCTGGCGCTCGCCGACACCGCCCTGCCCCTGTTGCTGCTGGCCGCGCTGCCCCTCGCGGCCCTGCTGACCCTGGCCGCCCTGTTGCCCCTGCTGGCCCTGTTGCCCAGGCTGCTGTCCCTGCTCGGCCCCCTTCTGCCCGCGGTTCGAGGGGCGCTGTCCGCGCTGTCCCTGCTCGGCATTGCGCCGATCCTGGCCCTCCTTGAAGGTCTCGTCGCGCAGGCCCTGCTGCTCGCGCGACATCTGGTCGAGCTCCTGCATCTGCTTGCGCATCTCGCGGGCGGTCGGGTCGGACTTGCCGCCTTGTTCCGCGGTCTGGAGGTTCTCCAGGATATTGCGGAGCTGGTCCATCAGGCGCTGCGCCTCGGCCGTGTCGCCGCGCTTCATCGCCTCGGCCATATCCTGGAGCATCTTGTCGAGATCCTCCGGAGTCACGCTCTTCGACTGGCCGTTGCGCTCGCTCTGCTGCTGTTGCTGGCGCGGCTCGCGGCCCTGGCGCTCGGCCATCTCCTTCAGGAACTTGTCGAGCGCCTGCTTGAGATCCTGCGTCAGGCGCTTGATCTCGTCGTCGGGCGCGTTGCGCTCGATCGCCTCCTTGAGGCGGTCCTGTGCCTGCCGCAGCTGCTTCTCGGCGTCGGAGAGATCGCCGTCCTCGATCTTGAGGGCCATCTCCCAGAGCAGGTCGGCCACCTCGGTGAGGTCGGCATCCGTCTCGGCGCGGCGCAGGCGGCGGCCCGCCGTCTTCAGGCCGAGGAAGATGCTCGGCTGCGGCGTGAAGGTCTCGGGCGCGATCAGCAGGGCGTCGAGGGCGGTCTGCACGCGGCGGCGGCTCTCGTCCGGCGCCGTCATCAGGCGGCGGCGCTCCTCCGCGAGCGCTCGGGCGAGCGGGTCGCGGAACGGCCGCGCCGGCAGCACCATCTCGACCGGAGCGGAGCGGGCCTCCTGGCCGGCCTCGTCCTTCACGAGCAGGCTGAAGCGCACCTTCGCCCCCGACCAGGGATTGTCAGTCAGGTCGACCAGAGTCTTCGCATCGGACTCGCCGCTGGTGTCCGGCGGCAATGCGAGGCCGATCCGCGGCGGTGGGACGAGGCTGCGCCCGGTGCCGACCGGCTCGACGATGCCCTCGGCCGAGGCAAGGCCGTAATCGTCGCGGGCGCGGTAGGTCAGGTTGAACGTGCCGCGTCCGTTCGTCTCCGGCAGGCCGACGCTGCGGATCTCGGGCGGCGAGTCGGGGATGGTCTCGACGGTGAGGCGCCTCGTGCCGGCGGGCGTCGCCACGGTGAGGTCCGCGTGCGGGCCGAGGACCTGAAAGCGCTCCTCGCGTAGGTCCGGTCGGCCCTCCTTGCCGGGCTCGGGCTTCAGCCCGGCATTCGGCGTCAGCGCCGTCTGAGCGGCACCACTGTTCTCGCCCGCGATGCGCACGACAAGGCGCGAATTCACGGGCGCGCGCAGCCGCTGTTCGGGCTCCGACAGGGTGACGAGAAGCGGCGGCGTGCGGGTGTAGAGCGGCGGATCGATCCAGCCGTCGATGCGGTAGTTCGGGCCGGGCGCCGGCGGGTGCCGCCAGTCGAAGGCGCTGCCGATCCGCTCGCGCCACTCGGTGCCGGCGACAAACAGGCTCGCCACGGCGGCGACGACAAGGGCCGCGCGCAGGGCGAAGGGATCGTGCCGCGGCATGCCTGGGCGTGGCAGGCCGACCCGCAGGCGGTCGACGGCCTCGGCGGCGCGGCGCTGGTGGAGGGCCCAGAGGGCGCGGGCCGCCGGGTCAGCGAGACCGACGGCGAGCTGGTCCTCGGCCGTAGAGGCCGGCCCATGCCGCAGGGTTGGATCGCGCGCGGCCGCGTCGCGGTCGAGCCGGGACAGGGCCTCGCGTCGATCCGGGCGGGCGAGGCGCAGCAGCGGCAGTAGCGATACGGCGAGGGCGAGGACGAAGGCGCCAACGCCCGCCATGCGCCATTCCGGGCCGACCTCCAGCCAGAGGCCGAGCCAGGAGAGTGCGGCGAAGAGCAGGAGGAGTCCGAGGCCGCGCCAGAGCAGCGGCCAGGCCCGCTCCCACAATCCGGCCGCGCGCGCCTGCGCCACCAGCCGGTCGAGCCGCGCCGTCACCGCGGATCCCGCCGCGCGGGCGGGATGGGAGGGTTCGCTGCCCACGCCGTCGTCGTCCCGCCGCTCCGAAACCGAATGGCGCAAGGCCTGTGCCGCCGAAAGGGCGGCCCGTCAGGCTAGCATGGTGGCCGGCAGGGGCCAGCGGGTCAAATCCGCCCAGGGCGAGCTTGCTCTCCCCCTCTGTGGGAAAGGGAGCGCGCGATATCACGCGTGCGAGGCGATGAAGTTGCGCACCTGCGGATAGATCTGCGTCTCCCAGCGCTTGCCCGAGAACACGCCGTAATGGCCGACCCCGGCTTGCAGGTGGTGGCTCTTCATGTGCGGGGCGAGGCCCGTGCAGAGGTCGTGCGCCGCCATGGTCTGGCCGACCGAGCATATGTCGTCGCGCTCGCCCTCGACGGTCATCAGCGCCGTGCGCCGGATC
The DNA here is from genome assembly GCF_902141845.1 of Methylobacterium symbioticum. GTDB lineage: Bacteria > Pseudomonadota > Alphaproteobacteria > Rhizobiales > Beijerinckiaceae > Methylobacterium > Methylobacterium symbioticum. The sequence continues at coordinate 63,872 of NZ_CABFPH010000002.1, forward strand.
GCCCGCGTGTCGATCGGCTCGCCGCGATGGGTGAGTTCGTTTTTGGCCAGGGTGTAGTCCTGGAACACGGTCTTGACCGTCTCGATGTAGAACTCCGCCGCGAGGTCGAGGACGGCGAAATACTCGTCGTAGAAATTCTCGATCACAGCGGCCTTCTCGGTCTCGCCGTTGGCCATGTGCCAGAACAGGTCCGCATGGCCCTGCATGTGGCGCTTCATGTTCATCGACATGAAGGCCGAGACCTGCACGAAGCCGGGATAGACCCTGCGCCCCGCGCCCTTGTGACGCCGGGGCACGGTGGCGAGGAGGTTGCGCTCGAACCACTCGATCGGCTTCGAGGTGGCGAGCTCGTTGACCACCGTCGGGTTGACGCGGCAATCGACCGGCCCCGCCATCAGCGTGAGGCTGCGGGGCGCGGCGGGATCCTTGGTCTGCGCCATCCACGCGGCGGCGGCGAGCGCCTGCACGGCGGGCTGACAGACCGCCAGCATATGCGCGCCCTCGCCGATCACGCCCATGAACTGCACGAGATGGTCGACGTAATCGTCGAAGCCGAAGCGGCCCGCCGAGAGCGGCACGTCGCGGGCGTTGTGCCAATCGGTGATGTAGACGTCGTGATCCGGCAGCAGCGCCCGCACGGTGCCGCGCAGCAGGGTTGCGAAGTGGCCTGAGAGCGGCGCCACCACGAGCAGCTTCGGCTGGGGCGTGTCCACGTCCTTGCGGAAGCGAAGCAGCGTGCCGAAGGGCGTGGCGTAGACCGGCTCCTCGGTGACCGGCACCTCGCGGTTCCCGACCGTGACGACGCCGATATTGAAGCTCGGCCGGGCGAAGGTGAGGCCCGCCCGCATCATCATGCGGGCGCCGGCGGACCACCAGGTCAGCGGCTCGCCGAGCGCGGTCCAGGGGGAGACTGCGTCGTTGATCAGCCGGCCCCAGAAGCGGGTCTGGTCGGCGATATCGGCCTGGGCCTGGAACGCGTCGTACATCATGGGACGGTCCGTCGCGTGAGGCCGTCGCGCCGCACCGGCGGACAGGGTTGCTGGGGACGGCGTGAACGCCGCTTTGGGCTGCATCAACATGGTCAAGGCAGGTTAGTTCGGCGACTCCGCACCGCAACTGCAAAAAATTAGAAACACCGTTGATTGTGGCTTTCGCGCACCGGACTTTTAGGGGGTGCGCACGGGAACGGAACGCCTGGAAGGCGAGACGGTATGGGAGGATCGGCCTCCCATCGTGCGGCTCGGCTTCGAGAAATTTCCCGCGCCTGAACCGTGTGTGGATCGCGGGCAACGATACCGCGGATTCCAAACTGAATCGGGTCCCGGCTTCGGTCCGTGTTCGGCGAGCGGGACATGCGTCGGATACCGGCGACGATTCGACGAATCAAATTCAATCAAAGATTGAGTTTCTTATAATCACTCGCGTCTGGGGATAGGGCTGCCATGCCTCCGTCGATGCGCCGAGCGCGCTTGCCACCGGGCTGGGGGGCATGCTCAATCCGCGCCGATGATCGATGGAGCCGCAACCGTCCCGCAGCAGACGAAGCGCTATGCCGCCAAGCGGGACGCGATCCTCGACGCCGCGGTCGGGCATTTCAATGCGCGCGGGATCCGTGGAACCTCGCTGAACGACGTGGCCGGCAGCGTCGGGCTCGTGACGAACAGCATCACCTACTATTACCGCCGCAAGGAGGATCTCGCGGCGGCCTGCTATCTGCGCACGCTGCGCTGGCACCAGGGACTGCTCGACCGCGTCGAGCCCCTGGCCGACCCGCAGGCGCGGCTTCGCGCCTTCCTCGACGCCTATTTCGCCGATCTGGCCGCCATCGGGACGGGCGGACAGCGGCCCCAGGTTCGGCTCACGGACCTGCGCGCCCTGCCGAGCCCTCAGAGCGAGGCGGTGTTCACAGCCTATAACGACCTGTTCCGGCGGGCGCGCGGGTTGTTCGTGCCGGAGGAGGCCGTGCCGGGGCTCGACCGGGCGGGACGCAGCGCCCGCGCCCATCTCATGCTCTCGATCATCCACACTGCGCGGGCCTGGATCGACCGCTACGAGCCGCAGGATTTCGGGCGCGTCAGCGCCCGCATCGCCGATCTGCTGCTCCGGGGCCTCTCCGGGCCGGGGAGCCGCTGGGCCGAGGCCGAGCCGCCGCTCGCCGAGATCCTCACCGGTCCGACCGAGCCATTCCTGCGGGCAGCGACCGCCCTCATCAACGAGGAGGGCTACCGCGGCGCCTCGGTGGAGAAGATCTCCGCCCGGCTCAGCGTGACCAAGGGCTCGTTCTACCACCACAACGACAACAAGGACGACCTCGTCGCCAGTTGCTTCGCGCGCACCTTCGACATCCTGCGCCGCGAGCAGGACGCGGCGGAGGCGCGCGGCGGCAGCGGCTGGACGCGGCTGACCGGCTGCGCCCGCGCTCTAGTGCGCCACCAGTTCTCGGAGACCGGGCCCCTGCTCCGCTGCGCCGCCGTCGGCGCCCTGCCAGAGGCGCTGCGTGCCGAGGTGCCCTCGACCCTGGCCCGCCTATGGGAGCGCCTCGCCTTCCCGATCGGCGACGGAATCGCGGACGGCTCGATCCGGCCGGTCGATTCCTCGATCGCCGCCCAGGTGGTGAGTAGCATGATCGACTCGGCCTCCGACCTCGACCGCTGGTGCCCCGGCGTCGAGGCCGAGGCGGCCGCGGATCTCCTGGCCCGGCCGCTCTTCCTCGGGATCTTCTCGGACGCTTAGAGCCGTTCCCGATCGCGTTGCAATCGGGAACGGCTCCAGACTCTTGTTTCGACGCCCTCTCTTGCGCCGAACCATTGTCCACTTCGGCGGAGTGCGCTCGAGGCTACCGCTCCGTCAGCTTCATCTCGATGCGGCGGTTGCGGGCATAGGCGTCCTCGCTCGTGCCCGCGTCGAGTGGCTGGAACTCTCCGAAGGCGCCGGCGAGGAGGTGTTGGGGCGGGATGCCCTTGCCGACGAGATACTGCACCACCGCAATGGCGCGTGCCGCCGAGAGCGCCCAGTTGGAGGGGAACTGGGCGCTGCCGATCGGGCGGGCGTCCGTATGCCCGTCCACCCGCAGCACCCAGGGCAGGTCCGAGGGAATCTGCTTGGCGAGTTCGCCGACCGCCGCAGCGATCCGGTCGAGCTCCGGCGCAGCCTCCGGCTTCAGCGCGGCAGAGCCGCCGGGAAACAGCACCTCGGATTGCAGCACGAAACGGTCGCCGACGACGCGGATATCGGAGCGCGAGCCCAGGATCTGGCGCAGGCGGCCGAAGAAGTCGGAGCGGTAGCGGGCGAGTTCCTGCACCTTCTGGGCGAGCGCCACGTTCAGGCGGCTACCGAGATCGGCGATGCGGGCCTGCGATTCTCGGTCGCGCTGCTCGGAGGCGGCCAGCGCATCCTCGAGGGCGGCGAGCTGCCGGCGCATGGCGGCGATCTGCTCGTTCAGCAGATCGACCTGGCTCAGCGCCCGCTTGGTGGCGCCGCGTTCGGCCTGGAGCTGGCGGTCGAGCTCGCTCGCTTGGCCCTGCTGGGCGGCGCTGCCGGCGGCCTCGGCCCGGATGCGGTCGCGCTCGGTCTCGATCGCGGTGAGCGACGAGCGCAGGGAATCGATCGTCGCCGAATCCGTGCGGCGGTTCGAGCGCTCCAGGGCGAGGAGGTCGGTGAGGTCGGCGATCTGGCGATTCAGGCGCGCCAGCATTGTGTCGCGCCCCGACAGTTCCTGCGAGAGGAAGAACTGGCCGACGACGAAGACCGTCATAAGGAAGACGACCGAGAGCAGGAGCGTCGCCAGGGCGTCGACATAACCCGGCCAGACGTTGAGCCCGCGCTCGCGCCGGGCCACCCGCGAGGCCATCTCAGACCCGCTCCCGGCCAAGCCGGTCCAGGGCCTGCTTCAGGTCCCGCTCGCGGCTCGCCTGCGCCTCAACCCAGTCGCGGATCATCTGCTGCTCGGCCCGCATGTGCTGGACGAGCCCCTGGATACCCTCCGCGAGGTTGGCCATCGCCTGGGTGGCGGCGCGGCCGTTCGCGCCGTCCGCGATCACTGCGGTGAGACGGTCCACCGCCTCCTGCAGCTCGCGCGCCGAGGCCGGCGATCCGGCCGCGACCGGTGCCGCCGCACCGCTTTCCATGCCCGAGACCAGCCAGTCCTCCAGCTCGTTGTGGAAGCGGGCATGGGCTTGGCCCGCCTGCAGGTCCAGGAAGCCCACGACGAGGGAGCTGGCGAGGCCGAAGAGCGAAGCCGAGAAGGCGAGGCCGATTCCCGACAGCGGCACCGCGAGCCCGCTCTTCAGCTCGTCGAACATCACCGCCGCGTCGCCGCCACCGCGCATGGAGCGGATCACCGAGCCCACCGCCGACAGCGTGTCGATCAGGCCCCAGAAGGTGCCGAGCAGGCCGAGCAGGATGAGAATGCCGGCGATGTAGCGCAGGATATCACGGCCCTCGTCGAGGCGCGCGGCCACCGTGTCGAGGAAGGCGCGGGTGCCGGGCAGGGTCGCCCCCCTCGCCCGCGCCTCGACCGCTGGGGCGAGCGGGCGCAGCAGGCTCGGCGCGTCCTTGGCGACCTCGCCGGTGGCGGCCGCATTCACGTAGGCCGCCTCGCGGTAGAGCCGGATCACCTGCCCGAAGGCGATCAGCACGGCGATGAGCAGGACGCCGAGGATCAGGCCGTTGAGGCCCGGATTGGCCAGGAAGGCTGGCGTGATCTGCTTGAACAGAAGGAAGGCCAGGAACCCGACCAGGACGAGGAAAACCAGCATCCGGACGAGGAAGATGCCGGGCTTGCCCACCGGTCTCGTGCGGGGCGGGGACGCGGGAGGGGCGGCCATCGGTCGCGACTCACTGACTGGCGTGGCATTCCACGGGACCGACAGCCCGAGACGGGCATGCCGCGGCGGTTCCGGCGGCACTGTGGCGGCAGGCTCGGCCCCGATCAAGTCGCGCGCGCTACGCGCGGCGGGATGGCGGCGTGCAGGCACGTCCCGACGGGCCGGTGCGGCGAAGCACCCGCTAGCCCGCAGGCGCGGTCGATCGCTGCCGGATGATGCGGCCGAGGATGCCGCCGAGCTGATCCGCCGAATACGGCTTGTGCAGCAACGCGATGCCACGCGGCCCCTCCTGAGCCAGCACGTGGCTGTAACCGGAGGCGAGCACCACCGGGAGGTGCGGCAGGCGGTGTTGCAGAGCCTTCGCCAGGGCGATGCCGCCCATGCCGGGCATCACCACGTCGGAGAAGACCGCGGCGAAGCCGGACCCGTCCGGACCGAGCGTCTCCAGGGCCTCCTCGGCATTCATCACCCAGGTCGTCCGGTAGCCAAGATCCTCCAGGATCTGCGTGGCGAAGCGGCCGACCTCGATGTTGTCCTCCACCACCAGCACACACTGGCCGTGACCCATCGGGAAGCCGTCGCTCTTCAGCTCTTCGACCGGCTTCGGATCCGTCTCGGCTGCGATCTCCGGCAGATAGAGGGTGAAGGTCGTGCCTTGCCCCTGCACGCTTGCCACATCGACGTCGCCGCCCGACTGCTTGGCGAAGCCGAAGACCTGCGACAGGCCGAGTCCGGTGCCTTTGCCGACCTCCTTCGTCGTGAAGAATGGCTCGAAGATGCGCCCGAACACGTCGGGCGCAATGCCGCTGCCCGTGTCGGTGAGCGACACGGCCGCGAAGGGGCCGGCCGCACCGCCATGGCCCCTGATCGGCGGCAGCATGGCGGAGCCGATCAAGCGCAGCGTGAGCGTTCCACCGCCATCCATCGCGTCGCGGGCATTCACCGCCATGTTCACGAGTGCGGTCTCGAACTGGCTGATATCCGCCTTCACGAAGCAGGGCGTGTCCAGGCCGTCCGTCACCACCCGGATGCGGGCGCCTGTGACCGTATCGAGCATGTCGGCCACCGAACGGAGCACGGGCCCGACTTCGAATACCTCGGGTTTGAGCGTCTGCCGCCGCGCGAAGGCGAGGAGCTGGCCGGTGAGCTTGGCGGCGCGATCGACCGTCTCGGAGACCGCGTCCACGTAGCGGGTGCGCCGCGCCTCTGGCAGGTCGGGCCGGCGCAGGAAGTCGACGGACGAGCGGATGATGGTGAGCAGATTGTTGAAGTCGTGGGCGACGCCGCCGGTGAGCTGGCCCACCGCCTCCAGTTTCTGCGACTGACGCAACGTTTCCTGAGCCTCCCGAAGCTCGGTCTCAGCGCGCAGCCGCGCGCTGATATCGTGCGCCTGATGGAAGGCACCGATGATCTCCCCCGCCTCGTTGCGCAGCGGTGTGTAGGTGATCTCCCAGCAGGGCTGCCCGAATTCCGGTCGGCCGAAGACAACCTCGGCCGTGTAGGTTTCGCCACTCAACGCCCGACGCATGTTCGCACGCATGATGACGGCCTGATCCGGAATGAGCAGGTCCGGGAAGACGTCACCGATCTCGGTATAGAAGCCGTTCACCCGAAAGAATTCGTCATTGTGGGCTTTGTTGAAGGCGATGAGACGATAATCGTGGTCGAAGGCACAGATCGGAGCGACGTGAGACTGGATGATGTTTTCGTAGAGCCGCAGCGCCTCCCGACTCGACGCCACGCGCTGGTTGGCATCGAGATGGAAGCCGATCAGGTCCGCGAACATCTGGAACAGGCCGATGATGGCGGGCGTGTTCAAAACGGCCGGCTTCGGGTCGATGGCGCAGAGCGTCCCGAAGAACGTGCCGTCCGGCAGCTTGATCGGCATCGAGATGTAGCTCTGGAAGCCGTACTGCGCCGGGGTCGGATGCCCGCAAAAGGCCGGATCCGCGGCGACGTGGTCGATCACCACGGCCGTTCCGCTCTGGCGGATCTCGTTGCAGATCGTCGTCCTGATCTCCAGCTCGTCGCCGGGTCGGAGACCGAAGGCGATGTCGTCCCTGACCTGGCAGGCGACCCAGCGGTCCTCGGTGACGCGGGCGATCGCGGCAAAGCCCATGCCGGTGGTGCGGCAGACGACATCCAGGATCGTCGGTACGGACGGGATGCTCTGGACGGCGAGACAATCGATTCGGAAGTCGTGGGGAGCCGACAAGTCGCGTCCGGGCATACTCATCGCGCGGACGATGACGGCGCTCCCGTAGCGCAGATGCGCTCCAACGGTAGGCTTGAGGCGAACGTGACAACGGCGATGCGTGTCGACTTGCTGGACATGACTGGACCCTGCCACGCTCGAGACGGACGGTCAAAGATTCCTAACATCCGGCTTTGACGGCGACGCGGCCGTCGCGATCGGATGTGTCGTTCGGCCAGTCGAGGCGCCGGATCCGGACCGGAAGCACTCCGATCATCCCGGATTCTCAATCCCGACGGCCTATCTGTCTCGGCGGCCTCGCCAGCGGCGCAGATGCCGCGAACGGTCGTTTTGCCCTCGTCGCACGGCGGCGCCGGGCCGCGGCCGGCGCCCCCCTTCCGGGCGGGATCGAGATCTGACGCTAATCCCAATGCCGTGGCCAAGTCTCCTCCAGATGCGGACCGAGCCGCACCGGCCACACGCCGGTCGCCAACCCGTCCGGCCCCGTCTCGACGGCGAGCCCGCACAGGGTGCCCTCCCCCGTGGCCACCTCCCAGCGCGAGCCCGGCGTCTTCTGGATGAAGCGGCGCACCGGCTCCTCCTTCTGCATGCCGAGCACAGAATCGTAGTCGCCGCACATGCCGGCATCCGAGAGATAGGCGGTGCCGCCCGGCAGGATACGGTGGTCGGCGGTGGGGGAATGGGTGTGGGTGCCGACGACGAGGCTCACCCGGCCATCGAGGAAATGGGCGAGCGCCTGCTTCTCGCTCGTCGCCTCGGCGTGCATGTCGACGATGACTGCGTCCGCGGCCTCGCCGAGCGGACAGGCGGAGACCTGCCGGTCGGCCGCGGTGAAGGGATCGTCGAGGGCGTCCATGAAGACGCGGCCCATGACGTTGACGATGAGGACGCGGGCGCCTGCAGCCGTCTCCACGATGCAGGCGCCGCGGCCCGGCGTGCCGGCCGGGTAGTTCGCCGGCCGGATCAGCTTCGGCTGCCGCTCGATGAAGACGAGCGCCTCGCGCTGATCGAAGCTGTGGTTGCCGAGTGTCACCGCGTCGGCGCCGGCCTGGATGAGCTCGTCGCAGATCGCCTCGGTGATACCGAAGCCGTGCGCCGCGTTCTCGCCGTTGATCACCACGCAATCGAGCCGCCAGCGCTCACGCAAGCCGGGAAGGTGCTCGCCGACCACCTGACGGCCGGGACGCCCGACGACGTCGCCAAGGAAGAGAAGACGCATGCTGGACCGCGACCGCGTGGGAAGAGAGGCTCTGGAAGGTTAGGCGCGTTCGCGCGCGAGCGGAACCGGCCCGTCCTCGGTCACCACATGGTCGAGCGGCCGGTCGTGCGGCTCGGCCGGCACGGCATCCACCTCCTGGCAGGCGAAGGCGATGCCCACCGTGAGGACGGGCGCGAGCCGGGTGATCGCGCCGTCGTAGTAGCCGCGTCCGTAGCCGATGCGCTGCCCGCTGCGGTCGAAGGCCGCGAGCGGCACGATCAGCGCGTCGGGATCGAGGGCAGGCAGGTCGGCATGCGGCTCGCTGAGCCCAAAAGAGCCCGGCACCAGGGCCTCGCCCGCCCGCCACTCGCGAAAGACGAGGCCGGACGGCGTTACCTGCGGCAGCACCACGCGCTGGCCGCGGGCGAACAGCCCCTCGGCGATCGGGCGTGGATCGATCTCGCTGCGGATCGGCCAGAAGGCGCCGACGAGCCGGGCGCCGGCGAGCGCCTCCATCGCGAGCACGCTGCGGGCCACCGCGAGCGAGCCGGCCTGGCGCGCCTCCGGCGAGAGGGCGTCGCGCCGCGAGAGGGCGTCCCGGCGGAGGGCGGCCTTCTCGGCCGATGAAGGAGGGTGCGGAGCCACGTGAGCCGTTGGAGGATCGATCCCGGGAAACCTACAGCGTAGGTGGGCGCCGTGTTGGCCAAGTCCACGGACGAGGCCAGGAACAGCTCCCGGGGGAGTCGATAAGGCCCCGGGGAAAGTGCTCCTGACGAACTCTGCAGCCCCGCCGCCCTCATGTAGCGACAGGGCGGGCCCCGCGCCAGGGGGCACCCGGCGGTTGTTTCCTTCGGAGCAGCGTTTCGCTAACACCCGCCGGGAACACCCGCACGGATTTGAGGAGCCCTCGGCGCCGGACGTCGCGGGCGGCGCGCACCGGGACATCATGACAGCACAGACCAGCGCCGCCGAGGCGGCGACCGAGATCGCGCCCCTGCCGCAGGCCCGGCTGATCCTCGCCTCGGCCTCGCCGCGCCGCCTCGCCCTGCTCCAGCAGATCGGCATCGAGCCGGACGCGCTGCTGCCGGCCAATATCGACGAGAGCCCGCGCAAGGCCGAGGCGCCGCGCGACCTCGCCCGGCGGCTCGCTCGCGAAAAGCTCGCTGCGGCCGAGGCCGCGATGCACCGCTCCGAGACCGTGCCCGCATGGCTGATCGCCGCCGACACGGTGGTCGCGGTGGGCCGGCGCGTTCTGCCCAAGGCCGAGACGCCCGACGAGGCGGCCGATTGCTTGCGCCTCCTCTCGGGGCGTCAGCACCGCGTCTTCACCACGGTCTGCCTGCTGACGCCGCGCGGCGGCCGGCGGGAGCGCGTGGTCGAGAGCCGGGTGCGCTTCAAGCGGCTCTCCGGCCGCGAGATCGAGGCCTATCTCGGATCGGGCGAGTGGCGGGGCAAGGCCGGAGGCTACGCGATCCAGGGGTTGGCCGCAGCCTTCGTGGTGAAGCTCGTCGGTTCGCACAGCGCGGTGGTCGGCCTGCCGCTCTACGAGACGATGAGCCTACTCGAGGGCGAGGGCTTCCCGGTGCGCGCCCGCTGGGGAGCGATGGCGTGAGCGCGGCGCGCAAGGCCACAGCGAAGACCGCGCCCTGCCCGATTTGCGGCAAGCCGGCGGTCCCGTCCCTCGCGCCGTTCTGCTCGGAACGCTGCGCCGACATCGATCTCGGCCGCTGGCTCAGCGACCGTTACGTCATCCCCGGCGAGGATGACGGCGAACCGAGCCTGTCCGAGCCCGAATCCGACCCGACGAAGAAATCGTGACGGGAGGCTTCGGAGAGACTGGACAGCGCCGTTTCCGCTCTCTATACCCCCGCCATCCGACGCCGCCCTGCGGCGCGGATGTCGCCCAGGTAGCTCAGTTGGTAGAGCATGCGACTGAAAATCGCAGTGTCGGTGGTTCGATTCCGCCCCTGGGCACCACAGCCTTTCTAGGCTCCATACTTTCCAATCATTTAAAAACCGAATTTGTCCCACCGGACGGTATCTCCGTTGAAGTGGGACACGCTACGATCCCCACCGGATCAAGCCGGATCAGGTGCAAGGCGCCGCCGGCGAGGATCGTCTGCCGCGCCTTCCGGGTGTAGACCGCAGCCTGCTTTGGATTGCGCCAGCCGTAGATTGCCATCAGCTGCAACTCCGTCGCGCCGCTCTCGGCGGCGAGGGTCGCCCCGGCCTTCCGCAAGGCATGCGCGTCGCAGTCGATGAGCCCGGCCTCTTCGCACCGTTTCCGGAACCAGTTGCCGAACCCATTGGCCGTGAACGGCCGACCGAACTGCCTGATCAGGAAGGCAAGCTCCGTCTCGTGGACAGCCGGGCGCGCGGGCATCGTGTCAATCGCCGCCTGCAGGACCGGCAGGACCTGCAGGTCGAGCGTGACCGGGGCGCGGTTCCGATTCGTGTGTTGCGTGTAGCGGAGCCAGCCGGCCGGGATATGCTGACGCCCGAGGGCGACCACGTCGGAGCGCCGGCAGCCGGTGAACAGCAGCAGGGCGAGGGCAAGGTAGCCCTTGGTTCCGGGCGGGTGCCGGGCGATGAACTGCGTAACCTCGTCCAGGCTCCAGGTGTGGAAGCCGTCGGTGCACCCCTGGAGATAAGGCACGTCGCGCGCCGGATTGGTCTCCGTCAGTGCGGCCGAGTTCCCGCCGGCGCGGCGGGATTGGCCTCCGAGGCGCGCCCGGCCAAGGTCTTCGTCCGCGAGGGCTCCCCCAAATGGGACGCCTGGGCCGAACACCACCGCCGCCTCAGCTGGCCGATGCCGACGCCCGTCCGCTTCGACAGCCAGCGCGCCGAGGGCTGGTGATTCGCGAGCGCCTTGCCCCGGCAGGCGTGCCGGCGTGAGAGGGAACTCGTTGTTCCCAGATCGTCCGCCAGGGCGAAGCGCTCCGGGAAACGCCGGTCCGACCGGCTGATACAGCGTCCGTGAAGTCTGAAAGCGGGCCTCCTCCTGCCCAACCGTGTCGTCGGCAGCCACGATGCGAAGCCGGTCAGGACCCACAAGCGGGTCAAGCTTGGGATGATGGCGGCCTGGTCGGCCGGACGGCGCCCTCGGCGCGGCGCCGACAGGACGCTGGAGGCCTCGTCCGCTCGAAGCGCCCTCGACTGGCCGGGGTTGTTCCTGCGCCGGCAGATCCGAGGACTGCCGAGGCGCAGCGCTACCTGTTCGATTGGATCTGAGCGCAGACCGAGGGCGAAGGCTTCAGCGATCCCTGCCCCCGCCGCGGCTGGAAGCGCCGCTCCGCCCTCAACCTCATCACCTGGGCCATCGACATCATCGTCGACGGGCTTGGTGGCGACGAGAGGAGCGGAGAGCGCGCCTGCCTGCGGTCCTCTCTTGGCACGTGCACAACCACAGCGAGACCCGAAGCAGGTTGCCGATCTGGTTCAGAGTGAAACGCGATCACAGGCCGAGGGGGACGGGACCGTGGCACGCCGGCGCAAGACACCATCCGTGACGCTCGCCACTGTGCGGGTACTGTCCGAGATCCCGACGCAGACGCTGAGCCGGGACATGGATCCGACACCCAAACGCCTGATGCCGGCGGGATACCCGGTCGCGATGCAGCTCGGGACGGGCCACGTCTAGATCATCGGGCCCAAGTGCTTCAGCCCGATCGGCTGCACGCCCGCGGGCAGCTCGACCCGGTGCAGGGCCGACGCAACGGCGAGCTGTTCGAGGCCGGGCAGAAGCTGCGCCACCACCACTACCTCGCGGGTCTGTCGGGCTTTCCCGCGAACGACCTGAGCCGGACCGGGCCGAGCGACCGGGCGACGCGCCGCCGATTACCGAGACGATGGAGCGCAACCAGCGTGCGCTGCGGGCTGCGGAATGGGCCCTGGACCCCGACGCATGGCAGGTTGTGCGGGCCATCGTCATTCTCAAGCAGGGGCTCTGGGAGGCCGGCGGCGCGGTGGGCTTCGGCAACCGCATGGCCGCGGCGGCAGTGGCGCTCGACAGGCTGCGCCGCGGACTTGGTGGGCTCGCCGAACTGTGGGGCTTCACCGTGCCACAGCGGCCTGTGACGCCAACCGAGGCGCCGGTGAGCGGTGCATTACGAGTGGCGGACAAGGTGGCAAACGTCAGCTAGCTTGGCATGACGTTACGTGGTGGGTCCGCTATCACGCGGCACTGCCGGGATTGCGCTTTCGCCATGTCCTGACCCATTGCGGATGTTCCACCGCCCGCCTCGGGAGGTCCGCTTCAAATTCTGGAGCAGACATAGCGCCGAAGAGGTCTCACCAACCCGAACGCGCTTGTTGATCTCCTTTGCGCTGTTCCACAGCCGGACCTGAAGTCCCGCCTGTAATCAAGCAGATGCAATGCCAGGTCACCTCCGAGAGGAAGCGGTCTCATTCACGTTTGACTATGGCTGGAGACAGCCATCGGGACCAGCATTCGTGGCCGCGGCGCCCAGAAGAGCTGTTTTTCGCACAGGATCGCCGACTTGCCTAGCTTCGGAGCTCCACGACGCGCTTGCGGCTGTGGACATTTATCTCTTCCGGCCGTGAGCGAGAAGCCTGCGCACGGCCCGTCCAAAGACTGCGATTGAGGCTGCTCATAGGCCGCAAGGAATCTTTACGCTGGCTGACAGCCTTGGCAGGTCAATCCGCGTCATGACCGTCACTACTCTGCTCAGGGTCGTTCAGCAATACGCCTAACATCTCGATCAGGTCCGTCGCGCGGTAGGGCTTCTGTAGCAACTCGAAACCATTTGTATCCTGATTTTCCTGTAGGTATCCGGAAGCCAGCAGAATTGGTATCTGCGGCCATTTCTGGCGAATGGTGTGCCCCAATTCGATACCAGTCATCGCGCCCGGCATGTTCACGTCGCTGAAGACGAGGGCGACGTTCGGCTCTTTCTCAAGTATGCGCATGGCCTCGCTACCATCATGCGCGCTGAGGACTTTGAAGGCGAGCGACTCGAAGGTAGAGGTGACGGTATAGCGGACGTCGGCATCGTCCTCGACGACGAGAACGGCACGGCCTGCACCGTCCACGGCACCCGTCGTTTCAACTCTCGCAGCTTGGTCGACCGTCTCCGAGGCAGAGCCCTGCTTGGCGAGCGCGGGCAAGCTGATGACGAAGCGGGTGCCCTGGCCGGGGCTGCTGTCGACCGTGATGATGCCCCCGCTCTGCTGCACGAAGCCGTAGACCATGCTGAGGCCGAGGCCGGTGCCTTTGCCAACCTCTTTCGTCGTGAAGAAAGGCTCGAACACTCGAGCGAGGACAGCGGGCGACATGCCCCTGCCGGTGTCAACGATCGAGATCTCTACGAAGCGAGTGCCCTCACGGCCGTCCTGTTCAGGGGGGGCGCGGCGCTGTATGCGGATGTCCAGCCTGCCTCCGTTCGGCATCGCGTCCCGCGCATTGACGGCGAGGTTGATGATCGCAGCCTCGAACTGAGCGTGATCGACGCAGACGTCCGGCAGTTCCTCCGCCAAGTCCGTGGAAATCGTGATCCGCTCGCCGAGCGTACGCTCGAGCAGCTTGACCAGACCCGGCATGAAGGAGGTGAACTCCAGGGCCCTGGGCTGCAGGGGAGAACGCCGGGAGAAAGCCAGTAGACGGCTGGTGAGTTCGGCGCAGCGATGCGCCCCCTCGATGGCGCTCTCGAGACGGCGGAGGACCCTTTCATCGCTCTGCAGTGATCCTTTCACGAGGTCGAGGTTGCCGATCACGATGCTCAGCATGTTGTTGAAGTCGTGCGCGATGCCGCCGGTCAGGCGGCCGACCGCTTCGAGCTTCGAGGCGTGCTGCAGGCTGAGTTCGAGCTCCTTCCGCTCGGTGACATCGAACCACATTCCTAAGAGTTCGGCGGCCGTGTCACCCTCGCCGCGGCGCACCACAACCTGATCGAGGATGTGCCGATCCGCCCCGTCGGCGTTGCGCCAGCGATATTCCAGCGCCACCGCACCCACTTCCGATACGCTGCGTAGCTCCGCGAACACGCGGTCGGTGTCATCGGGATCGAGGCGGGATTCCCAGAGATTCGCGGTCGCGAAAGCTTCGCGCGAGAAGCCGGTGATACGTTCGATGCTGTCATTCGTGAAGTGAAGCCGTCGGTTTTCCTCGCCGAGCGGGGCGGTGTAGAGCGCGATCGGCAGACTGCGCAGCACCGCGGCTTGGTGCTCCTCGCGCCTGCGAAGGGCCTGCTCGGCCTCCAGCTTCTCGCCGCGCACGCGCAGGTTTTCAAGCAGGAGCCGCTTCTCGGCCGCCGCCTTGTGCTTGATCTCCTCGGTCTTCCGGTAAAGATCGACGAAAACCTCAACTTTCGACTTGAGGACGAGGGGCTGGATGGGTTTGAAGACATAGTCGACCGCTCCCGCGGAGTAGCCGCGGAAGACGTGCATGTCGTCCTTGTTGTGCGCCGTCAGGAACAGGATCGGAACGCGGGAGCTGCGCGAGCGGCTGCGGATCATAGCGGCGACCTCGTAGCCGTCGATGCGCGGCATCTGGACGTCGAGCAGGATGAGAGCGAAGTCCTCCCGCAGCGTCCGGCGCAGAGCCTCCTCCGGCGAGGCCGCCAGGACGAGATCGAGCGCCGGGTCGGCGAGGATCTCGGAGGCGGCGAGCAGATTGCGCCGGTCATCGTCGACGATCAGGATCTTCGCCCTGACCGGAGGCAGCTCCGGGAACGCGGCCTCCGACCCGTCTCCAGCGTTCGCGCCCATTGAAGGGGATGCCTCCGGTCGCCCGATCACTGTGCCGTGCGCGCCGATTCGTGCGCACCCTCCCTGACCGCTGCGCCGTTCCCTGTCCCGCTGCGCCGCTCCAGCTGGACCCGGAGCACGGCCAGCAACTGGTCCATGTCAATCGGCTTCGAGACGTAATCGGAGGCACCGGCCTCAAGGCATTTCTCGCGGTCGCCCTTCATCGCCTTCGCGGTGACCGCGATGAGCGGCAGGCTCCGGAAGGCGGTCCTGGCCCGGATCTCCCGGATCATCTCGTAGCCGTCCATCCCCGGCATCATGATATCGATCAACATCGCATCGATGATCGGGTTCGCTTCGAGGAGCGCGATGCCGTCCCGGCCGTTCTCTGCGAACAGCACCTCGAGTCCGTGCTGCTCCAGCGCGCTCGTCAGCGAGAAGATGTTGCGGAGGTCGTCGTCTACGAGGATGACCCGGCATCCCTGTAGGCATGCTGGGTCCGTGCGCTCGATCAGGATCTGATCATCGACGGGGACGCGGCTGATGGCTCGGTGCAGGAAGAGCGCGGTCTCGTCGAGGAGCCGCTCGGACGAGCGCGTGTCCTTCAGGATGATGGTCGATGCGGTCTGCCTGAGGTGCTGTTCCTCGGCACCGGTCAGCTCGCGGCCTGTGTAGACGATGATCGGCAGCTCCTCCCCGTCCTGCGAGGCACGGATCCGCTCGATCAGCTCGGAACCGCCGAGATCGGGCAGACCGAGATCGACGATCGCGCAGTCGAACCGCCCGCCGGTCAGGGCTTCGAGGGCCGCCGAGGCGGTGCCGACCGCGAAGATCTTCACGTCCTCCTCGCTCAGGAGCGCCGACATGCTGGCGCGCTGGTTCTCGTCATCCTCGACGAGCAGGAGGTTTCGCACCGGTCGTGTAATGAACTCCCTCGAGCGCTCCAGGGCCCGCAATAGGCCTTCGCGCTCGACCGGCTTCTCGAGGAACCCGAACGCGCCCGCGCGCAGTCCGCGCTTCTTCTCGTCGTTGACGGAAATGACGTGGATCGGGATGTGCCGAGTGCGCGGATCGTTCTTGAGGAGGTCGAGGAGCGCCCAGCCGTCCATGTCTGGTAGCCCGATGTCGAGGGTGATGGCGTGCGGCTTGAACCGGTGGGCGAGGCTCAGCGCTCCGGCACCATCCTGCGCGATGAGGCCTTTGAACCCGCGCTCGCGCGCGAGCTCCAGGAGGACCGAGGCGAACATTGCGTCGTCCTCGACGATTAGCACGATGTAGTCGCCCGTATGGATGGCATGGCGGTCGTCCGCTGAGGCGGAGAGCGCCATCGCTCCGCTCGGCTGGCGTCCGATCACCGCGGATGTTCCGCTCCACTCCGGCATCTCCGGAGCCCGACCCGCGCCGGTATTCGCCGGCGGCACGAAGGGCAGGAACAGCGTGAAGGTGCTGCCCGCGCCGACGCGGCTCTCCACTACGATCTCGCCGCCCAGAAGGCGCGCTATCTCCCGGCTGATCGCGAGGCCGAGGCCCGTGCCGCCGTACTTGCGGCTCGTGGTCCCGTCGGCCTGTTGGAACGCCTCGAAGATGATGCGCTGCTTGTCCTCGGCGATGCCGATCCCAGTGTCGGTGACCGACAGGGCCATCCACTGGCTTCCCGCTCGCAGCGGTGTGCCCTCGGCCGAGCCGATCTTGAGGGAGACGCTACCCGTCTCGGTGAACTTGAAGGCGTTGGAGAGCAGGTTACGCAGGACCTGCTGCAGACGCTTCGAATCGGTTCGCACCGATCGCGGCAAACCCGGCTCGACCGCGATCTCGAAGGCGAGATGCCGCTCCTCGGCGAGCTGCCGGAAGGTCCTGTTGAGGTTCTCCACGAGGTCCTGCAGCGCGACGTCGCCGATCTCGAGCGACACGGTGCCGGACTCGATCTTCGAAAGATCGAGGATGTCGTTGATTAGCGACAGGAGGTCCGTTCCGGCCGCGTTGATCGTCTTGGCGAATTCCCGCTGCTTGTCCGTGAGGTTGCCGTCCCGGTTCTCGGAGAGGAGTTTTGAGAGGATCAGCAGGCTATTGAGCGGCGTGCGCAGCTCGTGGCTCATATTGGCAAGGAACTGGGATTTGTAGCGCGAGGTCAGGGTCAGCTGCTCGGCCTTCTCCTCCAGCGCCGTCTTGGCGACGGAGACCTCGCGGTTCTTGCCCTCGACTTCTCGCTTCTGGATCTCCAGCAGGCGCGCCTTCTCCTCCAGCTCCTCATTGGTCTGCTGCAGGCGCTCGCGCTGGTTCTTGAGCAGGTCCTCGGATTGCTGGAGCGAGGCGGCCTGAAGCTCCAGCCGGTCGTTGGTCTTCTTCAGTTCCTCCTGGCGGCTCTGCAGCTCGCCCGTGAGCAACTGGGACTGCTTGAGGAGCCCCTCGGTGCGCATGTTCGCCGCGATCGTGTTGAGCACGATGCCGATCGACTCGGTGAGCTGGTCGAGGAAGGATTGGTGCGTCTCGCTGAACCGGTTGAACGAGGCGAGCTCGATGACCGCGCGCACCTCCTGCTCGAAAAGGACCGGCAGCACGATGATGTTGAGTGGCGCCGCCTCGCCGAGCGCCGAGCCGATGGTGACGTAGTCGCCCGGCACGTTGGTGAGCAAGATGCGCTTCTTTTCATAGGCGCATTGCCCGACGAGACCCTGCCGCATCCGATAGCGGTTCGAGAGGTTCTTGCGCTCGGTGAAGGCGTAGCTCGCTACGAGGTCGAGCACCGGCTCGCCCGCATCGTCCTCGACCATGTAGAACACGCCGCGCTGGGCGCTCACCAGTGGAGCGATCTCGGACAGGATCATGTTCGAGACGGTGGCGAGGTCGCGCTCGCCCTGCAGCATGCGGGTGAACTTGGCGAGGTTGGTCTTCAGCCAGTCCTGTTCGGCGTTCTTCAGCGTCGTGTCCCGCAGATTGCGGATCATCTCGTTGATGGTGTCCTTCAGCGCCGCGACCTCGCCCGAGGCCTCGACCGCAATCGAGCGCGCGAGGTCGCCCTTAGTCACGGCGGTCGCGACCTCCGCGATGGCGCGAACCTGGGTCGTGAGGTTTGCGGCCAGCTGGTTCACGTTGTCGGTCAGGTCGCGCCAGAGGCCGGCCGCGCCCGGCACCCGCGCCTGGCCGCCGAGCTTGCCCTCGACGCCCACCTCGCGAGCGACGTTCGTCACCTGATCGGCGAAAGTCGCGAGCGTTTCGATCATCTCGTTGACGGTGTTGGCGAGCGCGGCGATCTCGCCCTTGGCGTCGACCGAGAGCTTACGCTTGAGATCGCCCTGCGCCACCGCCGTCACGACGCTGGCGATGCCCCGCACCTGACCGGTGAGGTTGGCCGCCATCATGTTCACGTTGTCGGTAAGATCTTTCCAGGTCCCGCCGACGCCCTTCACCTGGGCCTGGCCGCCGAGCTTGCCTTCCGTGCCGACCTCGCGGGCGACGCGCGTCACCTCGGAGGCGAAGGAGTTGAGCTGATCTACCATGGTGTTGATGGTGGACTTCAGCTCCAGAATCTCGCCGCGCACGTCGACGGTGATCTTCTTCGACAGGTCGCCGTTGGCCACCGCTGTGGTGACCTCGGCGATGTTGCGGACCTGACCGGTGAGGTTGGCCGCCATCATGTTCACGTTGTCGGTGAGGTCCTTCCAGGTCCCGCCGACCCCGCGTACCTGGGCTTGGCCACCGAGCTTGCCCTCGATGCCGACCTCGCGGGCGACGCGTGTCACCTCCGACGCGAAGGAGTTGAGCTGGTCCACCATGGTGTTGATGGTGGATTTTAGTTCCAGGATCTCGCCCTCGACCGCGACCGTGATCTTCTTCGATAGGTCGCCGTTGGCCACCGCTGTGGTCACCTCGGCGATGTTGCGCACTTGACCGGTGAGGTTGGCCGCCATCATGTTCACGTTGTCGGTGAGGCCCTTCCAGACGCCGCCGACACCCTTCACCTCGGCCTGGCCGCCGAGCTTGCCTTCCGTGCCAACCTCGCGGGCGACGCGGGTCACCTCGGAGGCGAAGGAGTTGAGCTGATCTACCATGGTGTTGATGGTGGACTTCAGCTCCAGAATCTCGCCGCGCACGTCGACGGTGATCTTCTTTGACAGGTCGCCGTTGGCCACCGCGGTCGTCACGTCCGCGATGTTGCGCACCTGACCGGTGAGGTTCTCGGCCATGAGATTCACGTTGTTGGTCAGGTCTGCCCAGGTTCCGGCCACCCCCTCGACACGAGCCTGACCGCCGAGCTTACCCTCCGACCCGACCTCCTTGGCGACGCGGGTCACCTCGGAGGCGAAGGAGTTGAGCTGATCTACCATGGTGTTGATGGTGTTCTTCAGCTCCAGGATCTCGCCCTTCACGTCGACGGTGATCTTCTTCGACAAATCGCCGTTGGCCACCGCGGTCGTCACGTCCGCGATGTTGCGCACCTGACCGGTGAGGTTCTCGGCCATGAGATTCACGTTGTCGGTGAGGTCCGCCCAGGTCCCTGCCACGCCCTTTACCTGGGCCTGGCCGCCGAGCTTGCCTTCCGAACCCACCTCGCGGGCGACGCGCGTGACTTCAGAGGCGAAGGAGTTGAGCTGATCCACCATGGTGTTGATGGTGTTCTTCAGCTCCAGGATCTCGCCCTTCACGTCGACGGTGATCTTCTTCGAGAGATCGCCGTTGGCCACCGCGGTCGTCACGTCCGCAATGTTGCGGACCTGACCGGTGAGGTTGGCCGCCATCATGTTCACGTTGTCGGTCAGGTCCTTCCAGGTCCCGCCGACGCCCTCTACCTGGGCCTGGCCGCCGAGCTTGCCTTCCGTGCCGACCTCGCGGGCGACGCGCGTCACCTCGGAGGCGAAGGAGTTCAGCTGGTCGACCATCGTGTTGATTGTGAGCTTGAGGGCGAGGATCTCGCCCTTCACGTCGACGGTGATCTTCTTCGAGAGATCGCCGCGCGCCACCGCCGTCGTGACCTCGGCGATGTTGCGCACCTGACCGGTGAGGTTCTCGGCCATCATGTTCACGTTGTCGGTGAGGTCCTTCCAGACGCCACCAACACCCTTTACCTGGGCCTGCCCCCCGAGCTTGCCCTCCGTGCCCACCTCCTTGGCGACGCGGGTCACCTCGGAGGCGAAGGAGTTCAGTTGGTCGACCATCGTATTAAAGGTGGATTTCAGGTCTAGGATTTCGCCCTTGACGTCGACGGTGATCTTCTTGGAGAGATCGCCGTTGGCGACCGCCGTCGTGACCTCGGCGATGTTGCGCACCTGACCGGTGAGGTTGGCCGCCATTAGGTTCACGTTGTCGGTGAGATCCTTCCAGGTCCCGCCCACGCCTTTAACCTGGGCCTGACCGCCGAGCTTGCCCTCCGACCCCACCTCCCGGGCGACACGCGTCACCTCGGAGGCGAAAGAGTTGAGCTGATCCACCATCGTGTTCACGACCTTGCCGATCCGCAGGAACTCGCCCCGGAGCGGACGGCCCTCGATCTCAATCTGCATGGTCTGGCCGAGATCGCCCTTGGCGACGGCGCCGATGACCCGGGCAACCTCGGTGGTCGGCTGCACCAGGTCTCCGATCATCGAGTTGACCGAGTCCACGCACTCGACCCAACCGCCAGTTGCCGCGGGAAGCTTGCCGCGCTCGCCGATCCGGCCGTCCTTGCCGACGGCGCGCGCCACGCGGTCAAGCTCCTTGGCAAGCCCCTGATTTAGCTCGGCGATGTCGTTGAAGGCCTCGGCGATCTCACCATCGATTCCGGTCAGGTCAAGCGGCAAGCGGACGGAGAAGTCCCCTCTGCGAAATGCCCGAAGGCTCTTGAGCAGAAGCTTCGGTTCGAGCTGGGAGGACACTGGCGTCATGTGGACACACCTGCGGACGGGAAGGTCCGCCTGTCTGCGAGCAACTCAGCTGTCGGCACAGTGTCATTGGCTGACGCGGCGTGAGGCTGATCGTTGGCCCGCTGAGAGGCGGCAACCGACGCTCGTACGGGCACGTCTCGCGAGGCGCAAGCTCAACCGAGGGTAGTAGCGGAATACCATCTCGAAGCATCGGCGTCGCCCTGCTACGCTGTGCCCGCTTTCCCCGATCCTCGCAGGTTGATCCACCCCGATCGCGGTGATGGTTCCTGGACCGAACGCAGACTACGTGAGGGTAACCGAGGGGGCGCTTCACTGTCGGCCGATGCTGAGGTTCACCCCGGCACCGTGTCATGCTCCTGCCATGCTCGCCGTCACGCCCGCCTGATAGGCCGCCTCGGGCTGAGTCAAGCCGCGCCTCGCCACGCTCGATCCCCGGCGGGCCAAGCCGCCGCCGAAGGCGGCCGATCCGCACTACCTGACCCCGGAGCATCACGCCTGGCGCGCTGCGGTCATCGCCCGGGCCGAAGGCCGCCGCCAGTGGCCGGGCGGCTGCAGCAAGGCCGCGCCGCGACGCCGCATGTTTGCCGACCACATCATGGAGCGAAAGGACGGCGGCCTGGCCCTCGGCCCGGCGAACGGGCAGTGCCTGTGCGGGCAGCATCACTCGCTGAAGACGGCCTACGGGAACGCGAAGCGGCAGGCTGCCGGAAGCTAGTGGCTCAGATCTGACGCTCGCCCCCAAACGAACGAGCCAGCGCAGGGCGGAAGGCGCGCTCCGCCGGCACGCCCGCAGGTGGACGTTCCGTCTCCGACCCGATTTCAGCATTCCGGACATTGCCCAGTCTTCTCGATAGCGGTCATCAACGGGCTATCGTTCAAGATCAGCTCGGTTTGAAAGGCGGAATGTGGCAAGACAGCCATTAGGTCTTGTCCGGCTGCGTTGTGGCAGCCGCGACCGCTCCAACTCCGTTGCTCAAGTCTACGCCCGTGTGAGGCGGTGCGCCGCTCGGCAAGACTGGCGCTGCTGAAGATTCGTCGCTCACCGGCTCAAGGCCAGCTTCTACCTCACGGATGAGGTCCGCGAAGTCATATGGTTTCCTGAGAAGGCGTGCGCGCGATGGAAGCTCGCGCTCGGGATCCACCTGACCTCCAGAGGTGACGATGATACCGACTGTTGGCCAACGGTGGTCAACGAAGTGGGCCAAGGCGATACCGTCGCCCACAACGTTCCGCCCGATGATCAGCATGCGCACGAGAGCTGATCCTTCAAGCACTTTTACTGCCTCAGCGGCCGTGCGGACCTCGATGGTCTGGAAGCCCACATCCGCCAGCATGTCGGCTGTGACCATACGGATGAGTACGTCCGTCTCCGCAATGAGGATGGCTATCTGTCTACGATCAGCGGTCACCGGGGCTTCTCTTGATCTGAAACTTACAGTTGCCAGAACGCGGAATTCGGGGCTTCCCGACAGGGGGATGTACCCGCTCGATAGATTCGAGGACCAAAGTCCTGTCGAGCCAATGAGCACGGGCTGCCTAAATCGAATGCAATTGCAACCGTCAATTGCACCAACGTGCAACCGGTTCCCTGCTCGCCCAGCCTCCTGTCCTGACCCAAATTGCACCCGCTCGCGGGCAAAGCATCGGACGCCAGCTGAGCAGATTTCAGGCGGCTAGCTCAGCAATTTGAAAAGTCTTTTCTCGCTAAACATGACCTCACGGGAGCAGCCAAGCCCAATTTTCGCTGCTGTTGAATTTCTGAGCACTTTGTTGCATCGGCGCCGACAACCCTTCGATGATGGGCTATCAAACGAGCATTCAGCCTCGTTTGCAACCTGGCTGACAACACCCGCTCATATGCATTGCCGCTCGGAAGGGGGAGTTTTTGAAGCCGCTCCACCCAGTCGTAGGCATCTGCCTTATCGAGAGCTCCAAAGCTGACCATACCAAGGGCCCGCGCGGTATCATGAGCAACCCTGGCGGCGGGTACCAGCGTTGGGTTCCAACCACGCGACCACCACCGCTGATCGTTCTTGTCGGAAGTATGAGGGAACTGCTGATGTACCGCACCGGCACGGGACGGACGCGGTGTCCTTCGACCTGACGCTGACGATCTCGGCCTCGGGTTCGGACCAGATCATCGGCTTCGGGACGAAGGCCGCCTCCGTCACCATGACCGCGCCGTCGAAGTTCACCTTCCACTCCAACGGCTCCGACCTGTGGACTGTCTGCTGATGCGCCGCCTCCGCCTCGTCATGGCCCTCGCCCTCGCCGCCCTCGGCCCGGCGGCGCCCGCCCGCGCCGACCAGGTCCTGCCGCAGGGGCGCATCCTCGACGCCGGCCCGAACGCGGGCGACGTGGTGTTCGGCGGGCTGAAGCTCGGCAAGCGCCAGAACGGCCGGCTCATCCTGACCCCGGACGCGATCACCGGGGACGCGTCGGGCTCGAACGTCACCCTGCGCGGGGTCCAGCGTTCGCTGGCGGTGAAGCTCGGCGAGCTGCCGACCATCCAGGACTTCGTCGATCCGACCGATAACGGCGACTACGCCCCCGCCATCGAGCGGGCGGCGGCCAAGGGCGTGATGGATGTCCGCTTCCCCGGCACGCAAGCGGAGTACCCGCTCAAGCGCAGCTTCAAGCTGCCCAATGCCGGGCTCTACCTCCACTGCGACGCGCGCCGGAACGTCGTGCTCAAGCTCTACGGCAGCGACGCCTATCACGGCATCGTCGGCAACACCTCGACCATGTCCTACGGCTTCGGGGTGGAGAACTGCTCCCTGGCGCGCGACGCCGCGGCCTCCTCCGGGGCGGTGCTCAAGCTGCAGAACGTCTTCTACTGGGACTTCAACGCCATCCGCATCTACGGCGAGAACAAGGTCTGGCGCGGCCTGGAACTCGTCTCGGTCGGGCGGGGGATGTCGCGCGACGTCACGGTCGATGACGTGCGCGAGCGGGCCGTCTACGCCAGGGGCGGCACGGCCGGGGGCGGCGCGGTCGGCGGCCCGGTGGTCGATAACACCTTCGACTATTGGTACGCGACCAACGTCAACGGCGTTTCGAGCGACCCGGCCAATGACGGGGTGCTGTACTTCGAGGACAACTTCTCGGCGCAGTGGATCTACAACATCAAGGCGGCACGCTACAAGGGCTACCTGATCTACTTCAAGGGCACGAAGGACAACCGCAACAACAACGGCCTGAACCTCGTCGTCAACCCGAATGCCGAGGCCACGATCAGCGGCGCCGGCGTCGTGCGCATGGATGCCGTCGTGTCGAGCCAGGTCGGCGGCTCGGGCGCCTGGATCTCGTCCTACGGCCTGCCGGCGATCCGCATCGGCGAGGACAGCCTCAACACCATCGTCAAAGGGCTGCAGATCGGCATCTCGGGCACCGGGGCGGACGCCGTGCTCGACGGCGGCCAGTACAGCACGATCCAGGATCTCGAGGTGGCGGACTATCCCGTCTCCGGCGAGGCGAAGTCCGGCGCCGTGGTCGGCATCCAGTCCACGGCGGTCGGCACGAAGATCGAGCGCGTGTCGGGCAACGCGACGCTGAACCTGATCCGCAACGAGGAGACCTCGAACAACAAGGGCTTCATCATCCGCAGCGCGGACTACTACAACATCCGCGGCGAGGTGATCCCGGGCCTGTACGGCGACGGGACGAACAGCATCCGCGACATCATCGCCCGCGGAGGCCAGGGCCCGTCGAACTACTTCGTCGCCGCGGCGACGATCTCGGTGCCCTACGGCAAGCCGATGTACTTCTGCTACAAGCGCGGAACCATCGATCGGATGCTGAGCCCCGGCTATCTCGGCGAGGAGCGGGTGATCCAGTTCCAGGACAGCGGGACGATCCGGGACATCAATCAGTCCGGCGTCGCCGGCGGCGCGGGCGGGTTCATGACCAAGAGCCGGGACGTGACCACCTACGCCACCTCGGCCACCGCCCGGTTCAAGTGGTTCGCCGGATACTGGAACGAGTTGTGATCCAGCCGCGGCTTCGGCCGCGGCTCCACTGCGCCTGCGATTACCGAGGACGGGGCCCCGGGACCTGAATCACTACGTATTGTCCGGTGATCGGGTCGAGGACGGTGACGGTCATGGTGGCCTCCGAAGCCCCGTACAGGTCGCTCTGCAGCTGATGCGTGCCGTCTTCTCTGATTCGAGCTTCCTGCAGGATTGGTTAGCGCCGCCTTTATGACAGTGCGTCCGCACACGCGGACTGTATCACCGTGCGAACGGATCATGGCGAAACTTGGCTGTCTCCAAGGCAGCGCGCGCGACTCTGTGGAGAACACTCGGGCCTGACTGCGCCAGAACGGGTGGCCCGGAGCCGGCCTCAGACGGCGCCATGCGCCTCCACGAAGAGCGCGTAGAGCGAGTGAGAACTCGCCATGTAGAGCCGGTTCCGTTTCGGACCGCCGAAGGCGAGGTTGGCGCAGCGCTCCGGCAGGCGAATGAAGCCAATGGCCTTACCCTCGGGATTGAACACCTTCACCCCGTCGAGGTCTTCCGGCCGGCCCTTGAGCGGATAAACCGCGCGGCCGTCGATGGTCTCCGGCTCCTCGCGGAGCGCGCCGTTGCTGCCCCAGCCGCACCAGAGATTGCCGTCGCGGTCGACCCGGAAGCCGTCGAGAGCACCTTGGTCGGTGGCGTCGACGAGCTTGGTGCGCGTGCCGACACTGCCATCGGGCCGGACCGGGTAGCTCCAGATGCTGCGGTTCGGCGTGCCCTTCCACTCGACCACGTAGAGCTTCGACTCGTCCGGCGAGAAGGCGAGGCCGTTCGGGTTGACGATGTCGCTGATTACCGCCGCCAGCGTGCCGTCAGGCGCGATCCGGAACACATGCGTCGTGCCCTGCTCGGGCTTGGCGCGGTCGCCTTCCCATTCGCCGTTGATGCCGAAGAGCGGATCGGTGAACCAGATCGAGCCGTCGGAGCGCACCACCACGTCGTTCGGCGCGTTCAGGCGTTTGCCCTCGAACCCGTCGGCCAGCACCGTGATTGCGCCGTCGCCTTCGGTGCGTGTCACGCGGCGGGTCACCGAGTGCTCGCAGGTGATCAGCCGGCCCTGGCGGTCGCGGGTGTTGCCGTTGGCGAAATTCGCGGGCGCGCGGAAAACGGTAAAGCTGCCGTCCCGTTCGTCATACTTCATGATGCGGTTGTTCGGCACGTCGCTGCAGAGCAGATAGCCGCCTTCAGGGAAATAGACCGGCCCTTCCGCCCAGCGCATGCCGGTGGCGACCTGTTCCAGAGTGCTGCTGTAGATCCGATACCGGGCGAAGCTCGGATCGAGGATCTGCACAGCCGGATCGGGGTAGCGCTGGTTCGGGCGGAAGGGGAAGGCCTGCGCCTCGGCCCGGCCTGGCAGAGCGGGGGCGATGAGGCTCGCCCCGGCCCCGGCGATCAGATGGCGCCGCGTCGGGTTCATCGCGCACCTCCTCAGACGCCGGCCGGCCCGCCGTCGACGCTGCGGGGCACGCCGAGCGGGTTCGCCTCCACGAGGGCCGCCGGCAGGAGCGCGTCGGGCAGGTCCTGGTAGCTGACCGGACGCAGGAAGCGGTCGATGGCGAGGCTGCCGACCGAAGTGGTGCGCCCGTCCGAGGTGGCGGGATAGGGGCCGCCATGGACCATGGCATGGCCGACCTCGACGCCCGTGCCGAAGCCGTTCACCAGGATCCGGCCGACCCTGCGCTCGAGGAGCGGGAGCAGGGCGCGGGCTTGCCCGTGGTCGGCCTCGTCCATGTGGAGCGCGGCCGTGAGCTGCCCCTCGAGCGCTGCGAGCACGGCGTGCAGCTCCGCCGCATCGGCGCAGCGCACCACGAGGGAGGCGGCGCCGAACACTTCGTCCGCGAGGCGGTTGTCCGAGAGGAACGCCGCGCCGGTGGTGGCGAACAGGGCCGGCTGGCCCTGGTGGGCGCTGCCGGGCTGGCCCTGCGCAACACGGGTGACGGCGGGGTTGGCCTCGAGCGCGGCGACACCGACGCAATAGGCCTTGTGGATGCCGGGCGTCAGCATGGTCGCGGCGGCAACGCCCGGCAGCGCTTCCGCGGCGGCAGCGAGGAAGGCGTCGAGGCCAGGGCCGTCGACCGCGAGCACCAGACCTGGATTGGTGCAGAACTGGCCCGAGCCGAGGGTCAGCGAAGCGATGAAAGCGCGCCCGATCTCGGCGCCCCTGCTGGCGAGCGCCGCCGGGAATAGGACGACCGGGTTGATGCTGCTCATCTCGGCATAGACCGAGATCGGCACCGCACGCTCGGCAGCGGTGCGCATCAGGGCGGTTCCGCCGCGGCGCGAGCCGGTGAAGCCGATGGCCGCCACGCGTGGATCGGCGGCGAGCTGCTGGCCTATGGCGATTCCGTCGTCGAACAGCAGGGCGAACACGCCGGCCGGCAGGCCGCATTCCGCGACCGCGCGCTGGATGGCGCCGCCGACCAGCGCTGAGGTGCCGGGATGAGCGGGATGGGCCTTCACGATCACCGGGCAGCCGGCGGCGAGCGCCGAGGCCGTGTCGCCGCCGGCCACCGAGAAGGCGAGCGGGAAGTTCGAGGCGCCGAACACCACGACGGGACCGACCGCGACTTGGCGCAGGCGCAGGTCCGGCCGCGGCAGGGGCTTGCGCTCGGGCTGGGCCGGGTCGATCCGCGCGCCGAGGAAGCTGCCGCGGCGGACGACGTCGGCGAACATCCGGAGCTGGCCGACGGTGCGGCCGCGCTCGCCCTCGATGCGGGGGCGCGGCAGGCCGGTCTCCTCCATGCAGCGCGTGACGAGATCGTCGCCGAGATCGAGGATGTTGCGGGCGATCGCCTCCAGGAACTCGGCACGGGCAGTCAGCGCCGTCTCGCGGTAGGCGTCGAAGGCCTCCTCGGCGAGCTGGCAGGCCCGCTTGGCCTGCTCGGCCGTGGCAGAGACGAAGGCCGGCTCTATTGCAGCGCCGCTTGTGGCCGCGACCGCGTGCCAGGGCGTGCCGGCGCCCGTTACGCGCGCGCCGCCGATCAGGTTGTCGCTGCTCAAGGTCATGCTGTGGCTCCCATTCGATTCGTCGCCAGGGTCAGGGTCTTGGCCCGTCAGAGCGGTGCTCGGGTCTTGGCCGAAGACGCTGCCGATTCCGAACCGCCACACATCGTCATCGGATCAAAACCCGGGGCCGGCCGTGCGGCTGGTCCCGGATTCGCGGTCTCAACGCACCAGGCAGGGCTTCTTGTTGTCGAAGGTCCAGCCGGGGATCAGGAACTGCATCGCCTGCGCGTCGTCGCGGGCGCCGAGGCCGTGGTCGCGGTAGAGGGCGTGCGCCTCCTCGACCGCCGACCAGTCGAGCTCGATGCCGAGGCCCGGCCGCTCCGGCACCCGCACGAGGCCGCCGCGGATCGCCAGCGGCTCCTTCGTCAGGCGCTCGCCGTCCTGCCAGATCCAGTGCGTGTCGATGGCCGTGACGGTGCCTGGGGCGGCGGCGGCCACGTGGGTGAACATGGCAAGCGACACGTCGAAATGGTTGTTCGAGTGCGAGCCCCAGGTCAGGCCGTGGTCGCGGCAGAGCTGGGCCACGCGGACCGAGCCGGCGAGCGTCCAGAAATGCGGGTCGGCGAGCGGGATGTCGACGGCGCCGAGCTGGATCGCGTGGTTCATCTGGCGCCAGTCGGTGGCGATCATGTTGGTGGCGGTGGGTAGGCCGGTGGCGCGGCGGAACTCGGCCATGATCTCGCGGCCCGAGAAGCCGTTCTCCGCCCCACACGGATCCTCGGCATAGGCGAGCACGTCACCCCGCCCCTTGCAGAGGCGGATTGCCTCGGCGAGCGACCAGGCGCCGTTCGGATCGAGGGTGACGCGCGCCTTGGGGAAACGCTCGTGGATCGCGGTGACGGCGGCGATCTCCTCCTCGCCGTGCAGTACGCCGCCCTTCAGCTTGAAGTCGTTGAAACCGTATTGCTCGTAGGCCGCCTCCGCGAGGCGGGCCACGGTCTCCGGCGTCAGCGCCTCCTCATCGCGGAGCCGGAACCAGCCGTCGCGGGCTTTCGGCTCGCGATAGCCGAGATCGGTCTTGCGGCGGTCGCCCACGTAGAACAGGTAGCCCAGCATCTCGACGGCGTCGCGCTGCTGGCCCTCGCCGAGGAGAGCCGCCACCGGCACGTCGAGGAACTGGCCGAGCAGGTCGAGAAAGGCGGATTCGACCGCGGTGACCGCGTGGATGGTGATGCGCAGATCGAAGGTCTGCAGGCCGCGCCCGCCGGAATCGCGGTCGGCGAATCGGGTGCGCATGGTGTTGAGCACCGCGTTCCAGGCGCCGAGCGGCTGGCCGACCACGAGGTCGCGCGCATCTTCCAGCGTCTTGCGGATGCCCTCGCCGCCCGGGACCTCGCCGAGGCCGGTGGTGCCGGTGGAATCGGTGAGCACCACGAGGTTGCGGGTGAAGAAGGGGCCGTGCGCGCCCGAGAGGTTCATGAGCATGCTGTCGTGGCCGGCGACCGGCACGACCTTCATCTCGGTCACGGTCGGGGTGTTGCGCGCGGCGTGACGGGGGTCGAGCGACATGGCGTGTCCTCCTGCGATCGGTCTGGGAAAGGGCCGCGCGGCCGGGCTCGGCCGGGCTCGCGGGGTAGGATCTCGGGCAAGAATGGTGGAACGGGATGGGCCAGCCGCAGAGGCCGGCCCGGGCGCGGAGGCGTCAGACGCTCTTCAGCTCGACGCGGCGGATCTCGCCGACCACCACGAGGTAGCAGAAGCAGGCCACCAGGGCGTTCAGGCCCACGAAGACCAGGGCGCCGTTGAACGAGCCCGTCGTCTGCACGATGTAGCCGATGGCGATAGGAGTGGTGATGCCGGCGGTGTTGCCGAAGGTGTTGAACAGGCCGCCGGACAGGCCGCCGCTCTCCCGCGGCGAGGTGTCGGAGACCACCGCCCAGCCGAGCGCACCGATGCCCTTGCCGAAGAAGGCGAGCGCCATCAGGCCGACCACGAGGCCATCCGCCTGCACGTAGTTGCAGCCGATGATGCTCATCGAGAGCAGCATGCCGCCCACGATCGGGATCTTGCGGGCCGCGGTGAGCGAGTAGCCGCGGCGCAGCAGCATGTCCGAGATGACGCCACCGAGGATGCCGCCGATGAAGCCGCACAGAGCCGGCAGCACCGCCGCGAAGCCCGCCTGCAGGATCGACAGGCCGCGCTCCTTGACGAGGTAGACCGGGAACCAGGTCAGGAAGAAGTAGGTCAGCACGGTGATGCAGTACTGGCCGATATAGATGCCGAGCAGCATCCGGTTGGAGAGCAGCTCGCGCAGGGTCTTGCCGGCATTGGCCTGCTTCTTGGTGCCCTGCCCGTCCATGTCGAGCAGCGCGCCGCCGGCCTCGATGTACTCGCGCTCGCCCTTGTTCATCATGGGGTGATTCTTCGGGCTGTCGATCACCTGCAGCCAGAGCAGGGCGAAAGCGATGCCGAGGATACCCATGCTGGTGAAGACATGGTGCCAGCCGAAATTGTGAACGATCCAGGCCATCAGCGGCGTGAACAGCACGGTCGCGAAATACTGCGCCGAGTTGAAGAAGGCCGAGGCCATGCCGCGCTCGCGCGTGGGGAACCACGCGGCGACGATGCGGGCATTGGCCGGGAAGACCGGCGCCTCGGTGAGGCCGACGGCGAGACGTAGGCCGAACAGCATCACCACGGCGGTCATGCCCGTGAAGAATCCGACGGCGCCCTGGACCAGAGTGAAGCCGGACCAGAGCGCGATCGCCGCCGCATAGACCCATTTGACGCCGTAGCGGTCGAGCAGCCAGCCACCAGGGATCTGGGCCAGCACGTAGGACCAGGCGAAGGCCGAGAAGACGTAGCCCATCTGCACCGGCGTGAGACCGAGCTCCTTGGCCATGTCCGGCCCGGCGATGGAGATGGTGGCGCGGTCGGCGTAGTTGATCGTGGTGGCGGCGAACAGCATCAGCACGATCAGGAGGCGGACGCGCGTGCGGCGCGCCGCCTCGGCACCGACGAGCGTGGGGCTCGTCGTGCCGCTCGAGGTGGCACTCATGGACGTTCTCCCTGGGTGAGGGCCGTCCGGTTGAGTCCGGGCGGCGGATCGTGCCGCCGTTGGATCGGCGGGCTCGTCGTTCTCGGATGGGGCTTGGTTCGCGGGGCCGCCTCAGCGGCGGTTGCCGATCAGGGCCTTGAGCTCGGCGAGTTCGCCGGCATCGAAATCGGTGAGCGGCGAGCGGACGGGGCCCGCATGGCGGCCGACGGCGGTCATGCCGGCCTTGACGATCGAGACCGCGTAGCCGCGCTTGCGGTTGCGGATCGCGATGTAGGGCAACACGAAGTCGCGCAGTTCCTTGTAGACGGCGTCCCGGTCGCGGCCGCGGACCGAGTCATAGAAGGACAGCGCCCATTCGGGCAGGAAGTTGAAGATCGCCGACGAGTAGGTGGTGACGCCCATCTCGAGATACGGCAGGGCGAAGGTCTCGGCGGTCGGCAGGCCGCCGACATAGGTGAGGCGGTCGCCCAGGCCGGCATAGATCCGGGTCATCAGCTCGACGTCGCCGACGCCATCCTTGAAGCCGACGAGGTTCGGGTTGCGCGCGCAGAGGCCGGCCAGCGTGGTCTCGTTGAGCTGCGCGTTGGCGCGGTTGTAGACGATGACGCCGAGGGAGGTCGCTTTGCACACCGCCTCGACATGGGCGGCGAGGCCGGCCTGCTCCGAGCCGACGAGGTAGGGCGGCAGCAACAGCAGGCCGTCGGCCCCCGCGGCCTCGGCGGCCTTGGCGAGCTCGATGGCGAGCGCCGTGCCCTGGCCGGTCGGGGCGATCACAGGCACGCGGCCGCGGGTCTCCTCGACGCAGGCGCGCACCACGCGGTCGATCTCGGTGGGGGTCAGCGAGAAGAACTCGCCGGTTCCGCCAGCGGCGAACAGACCGGAGACCTTGTAGTCGGCCAGACGGTTGAGGTTGTCCCGGTAAGCGGTCTCGTTGAAGCTGAAGTCGTCGTTGAAGTGCGTGACCGGGAAGGACAGCAGGCCGGAACCCAGCGTGCGGACCATCTCGACGGGGGTCATCCTCGGCATCTGTCTCACTCCCTGATTGTGCGCCCGTTCGGCGTTGCATCCGGGATAGGACCGCCCCTTAAATGCGTCCAACGTTGATTTTGGCTGGATTATCCCTGATCCTGCATCAATGTTCGAACTCGGCCATGCCCGCAGTTTCATCGCCGTCGCCGAGGAGATGCATTTCGGCCGTGCCGCCGCGCGGCTGAACCTGACCCAGTCGCCCCTCTCCCGGCAGATCCAGATGCTGGAACAGCACCTCGGTGTGACGCTGCTCGAGCGCTCTACCCGGGCCGTGCGGCTGACGCCGGCAGGGCGCACCTTCCTGGCGGAAGCTTACCGGGTGATCGCCGCCGCCGAGAGCGCGGCGCGGATCACGCGGCGGGCGGCGCGCGGGGAGAGCGGGTTGCTGCGCCTCGGCTTCACGGCGGCTTCGGCCTATCGCTCGCTGCCCCGCCTCGTGTCGCAGGTGCGCTCGAAGCTGCCCGAGATCGACCTCGTTCTGGAGGAGATGGTCTCCGACGAGCAGATCCATGCCCTCGACAGCAACCGGATCGATCTCGCCCTGTTGCGGCCGGCCGCGCGGCTATTCGACGAGGACACCCTGATCGCGAGCGCCTCGCTCACCCGCGAGCGCCTGTTGCTCGCCGTGCCGCGAGGGCACGCCCTGGCAAGCGCGCGGGCCCCGACCCTGCAGGATCTCGACGGGGAGGCCTTCGTGACCTGGTCGCCCCGCGGCGGGCGCTACTTCATCGATCTCCTCGAGGCGTTATTCGAATCCGGGGGCGTGCGGCCACGGATCGTGCAGCGGGTGAATCAGGTCCATGCCATGCTGGCTTTGGTCGGGGCCGGCCTCGGCATCGCCCTGGTCCCCGAGGGCGCGCGCGGCATCCGCATGGCCGAGGTCGCGCTCCGCCCGATCCCGCTTCCGGCGACGGCCCGGCCTGAGCTTCTGCTCGCCTGGCGGCGCGACAGCGCCAATCCCTGCCTGCCCGCGGTGCGCGCGGTCGTCCTCGACGGCAGCGAGGCGCCCGGGTGATCGGCGTTCAGGCCAGGAGTTCGCTCGCGTAGTGCCGGGCCGCGGCCTCCAGCACGGGCGAGAACAGGCCGAGCGTCAGCGGCAGGGCAGCCGTGAGGCGCAGCGTATCCTCGGCGATGTCGAGGGTGCCACTGACGCTCTGCCCGAGGGCGCGGGCCGCGAAGCCGCGCGCATTGCCCTGCCAATCGTCGATGATGATCGCGATATTGTCCTTCTCCAGGCGACGCTTCGCCCAATCCGTGTGCCGGTCGAGCCGGCTGCGCACTTCCTCGGTCCCAAGGCTGTGCGGCACGGTGATGACGATCTGCTTGGCCATCGGCCTCCCTCGCACGCGATCCGGACAGCATCCCGAAGCTCGGACCCTGCGCGGGGATGCTTAACCTGACGTAAGCGGCTCGGCCGGCCGTGAGTGCCTTTCCCGATCGCATTGCCACCGGGAACGGCTCCAAGTCATTGTTTCGACGCGCGCTCTCGCGCCGAACCGTCATCCACCTCGACGGAGAGCGCTCTAGCCTGTGCCGCCGTCCCGCCCGAGCGCCCTCGCCCAGAAATGGAGACTGCCCGGATTGATCGGGCCCCCGGCCGCCGCGTTGCGCGCCGTGACGAAGGCGTGGAACGCCTCGGCCGAGCCGTCGCCGAGCAGGTCCCGAAGCGCGGTGAGGATGCGCGTGATGCGCAGGTGGTTGTGGTCGTGCGGGCAGAGCCAGAAATCGGTCTCCGCGTAGAAGCGGCGCATCCGGTCGCGGGACGCGACAAGTCCCTCCCGCGCGGCGGGGTCTATGCGGATCGCCTCCGCCTCGGCGGCCGTCAGGACGGGCGCCCCCGGCACGGCGCGGCTCGCCTCCCGCAGGGGGAAGCACCATTGGATGAAGTCGTGGACGCCCTCGATGCGGATGTCGTCGAAGGCGAGCACGTCGGCAAGGCGCCGCCCGGCCCCATCGCGGCCCGTGCCCGCGAGGAAGGCGTGGATGCGCCCGCTCACTCGGTCTCTCCCTTGAGCGGGCGGGCGAGCAGCCGTGCCGCCATCTCCTCGACCCGTGCCGCGCCGGAGACGATGGCCGCCACCGCCTCGGCGATCGGCATCTCCACATCGCGGGCCCGGGCGAGGGCCACCAGGGCCGCGGCGGTGAAGGCGCCCTCGGCGAGTTTGCCGCCGGAGGCCTCCTCCGGCGAGGCGCCGGCCCCGAGCCGCTCTCCGAAGGCGAAGTTGCGCGATTGCGACGAGGAGGCGGTCAGCACGAGGTCGCCGAGCCCGGACAGGCCCATCAGCGTCTCCGGCCGGCCACCATAGCTGCGGGCGAAGCGCATCAGCTCGGCGAAGGCACGGGCGATCAAGGCGGCGCGGGCGCTCTCGCCGAGGCCGCGGCCGGCGACGATCCCCGAGGCGATGGCGAGCACGTTCTTGCCCGCCCCGCCGATCTCGACGCCGCGCACATCGTCGGTGTGGTAGAGGCGGAGCGTCGGCCCGGAGAGGAGCCGCGCGAGAGCGGCCGCGCGCTCGGCATCGGCGGCGGCGAGCGTCACTGCGGTCGGCAGGTTGCGGGCGACGTCCGCCGCGAAGCTCGGGCCGGACAGGACGGCGACCGGCGTGGCGGCGGGCAGGATCTCGGCGGCGACATCGCTCATGAAGGCATCCGTGCCGCGCTCGATGCCCTTGGCGCAGAGCACGATTGGCGCCCCCGTCGGCAGGTCAGGCCCGAGCTGTCCGATTACCGCGCGGGCGGTTTGGGCCGGCGTGACGAGAAGGACGGCCGCCGCATCCCGCAAAGCCGCCGGATCGGCCGTCGCCCGGATCCGTTCGTGGAGCGGCACGCCCGGGAGGTAGCGGGCATTCTCGCGGCTCGCCTCGATCGTCGAGGCAGCCGCGCCGTCGCGCAGCCAGAGGGTCACGGCGTGGCGCGCGGCCACCGCATTGGCCAGGGCGGTGCCCCAGGAGCCGCCGCCTACGACTGCGACGGTTTCGGTCTCGCTCATGCGGATCCTCCCGGACATTCGAATGCATCCAGCCGGTAGAGGACGTGGACGCTCAAGGGATGGTCGGGTGGCAGGCCCGGATGCGCGAAGGTCCCGCCCGGCGCCATGCCGAGCCGCTCCATCACCCGGCGCGAGGCCGCGTTGCCGAGCGCCGTATAGGCCACCACGGCGGGGATCCCGCAACGGCCGAACAGGTCCGCGAGGCTCGCCCGCGCGGCGCGGGTCGCGATGCCGCGCCCCCAGGCGTCGCGGGCGAGGCGCCAGCCGATCTCAACGCAATCGCCCGGCCGTTCGCCGCCGGCAAAGGGCATCGGCCGCATGATGCGCATCCCGCCGACAAACCCGACGAAGCGCCCGCCTTCCGCCACGGCCCAGGGACCGAACCCGTCGGCATCGAAGCGCCGGTCGAGCGCGCGGGCCTCGGTGAGGCTTTCGGAGCGGCTGCGCAGTGCCGGGAAATGCGCCATCACCTCCGGGTCCGCATTGAGGGCGGCGAAAGCCGCATCGTCGCCGCGCTGCCAGCGCCGGAGCTGCAGGCCGCCGCAGGCAAGCGCGTCGGGGGCCGACGGTGCGCTGCGCCTGCCTCGCCACAGCATCGAGCGCCGGTCGAGCAGCGCGAGGTCCGCGCGCCCGTCGATCACGGCCTCGCCGAGCTCGATCGCCGCGGCGAGGCGTTCGGGCGGCATGTTCGCCCAGGCTGGTGGCCGGACGCTGTCGCGCCATGAGCCGCCGCAGGCGTTGTCGAGGAGGATGCGCGCGAAGCCGTGGTTCAGGCGCACCGGCCAGTCCGGACGCGCCGTCGCAGCCTCCGGGAGGCGCCGGTCCACGAGGTCGCGCCAACGCGTCTGAGGATCGGCGGGTGGGACCGGGCGGAGGGGCTCGGTACGGGCGTCGCTGTAATTGCCGCGTGGCAGCACGAGGCGGCCGGGCGGTCTCACCCGGTGACCGCCGCGGCGCCGGGCCTCTCCGCGAAAGGCCAGCGCGCGCGCGCAGGCACGGTGAGGTCGTCCACGAGGCCGAGGCGCAGCCGTTCCAGCCCCGCCCAGGCGATCATGGCCCCGTTGTCGCCGCACAGATCCAGCGGCGGCGCCACGAAGGCGAGGCCGGCCTCCCCTGCGAGCGCGGCCAGCGCCCGGCGGATCGGGCCGTTCGCCGCGACGCCGCCGGCGGCCACGAGGGCGGTCGGGTGGCCGGCGACATCGGCGAAACTGCGCAGCGCCACCCGGGCACGGTCGACCACCACATCCGTGATCGCCGCCTGGAAGCCCGCGCAGAGATCCGCCACGTCCCGTTCGGCGAGCGGCGCGATCCGCTCGGCCTCGACGCGGAGCGCGGTCTTCAGTCCGGAGAGGGAGAAGTCGGCCTCGCGGCGCCCCAGCATCGGGCGCGGCAGGGCGAAGCGCTCGGGATCGCCGCTCTCGGCCATGCGCTCGACCTCCGGCCCGCCGGGATAACCGAGGCCCAGCAGCTTCGCGACCTTGTCGAAGGCCTCGCCGATCGCGTCGTCGATGGTGCCGCCGAGCCGCACATATTGCCCGACCCCCTTCACGGCGACGAGCTGGGTGTGGCCGCCCGAGGCAAGGAGCAGCAGGTAGGGAAAGCTCAACCCGTCGGTCAGCCGCGCCGTCAGGGCGTGCGCCTCGAGATGATTGACGGCGATGAGCGGCTTGCGGCCGACGAGGGCCAGCGTCTTGGCAGTGACGAGGCCGACCAGCACCCCGCCGATCAGGCCGGGCCCGGCCGCGACGGCGATGCCGTCGAGGTCGGCGAGCCGCATACCGGCCTTGGCGAGTGCCCGCTCGATCAGCCGGTCCAGCACCTCCACATGGGCGCGAGCAGCGATCTCGGGCACGACACCGCCATAGGCGGCGTGCTCGGCGATCTGGCTCAGCACCTCGTTCGCGCGCAGGACCGGTGCGCCATCCTCGTTCGCGCCGACGATCGCGGCGCTGGTCTCGTCGCAGGTGGTCTCGATGCCGAGAATGTTCATGGAGAGTTCGGTCCTGACGGGCGCCCCTTGTATCCGGGCCGCCCGTGGGACCGCAACGCGATCAGTCGACCGCGACCATCACGTCGGACGCCTTGACGACGGCGTAGGCCTCGGAGCCGGGGGTGAGCTTGAGGGCATCGACCGACTCGTTGGTGATCGCGGCCGTCACGACCTGGCCAGGGGCGATCTCGATCTTCACATGGGCCGTCGTCGCCCCCTTCTCGACGGAGACGACCTTGCCCTTGAGGACGTTGCGCGCGCTGATCTTCATCGGGTCTTTCCCGGGGCCGGCGGACTGGCATCGGCGCCGATATAGCGCCGCGCCCCCCGTCCGGCATTTCAACGGTCGTCAGATTCCTCGGGCTCCGCAAGCTCCTCGGAGATCGGCCGGGCCCCCCAGTCGACCAGGACCGCGTTCAGATCGTCGAGCACGAAGTGTCGCGCGCTATCGCGGTCGTAGCCGTCCTCAAGGAGGTCGTCATAATCGGTGAAGGTGTGGCGGGCGAAGGCGACCAGGGCGAGCCAGGCCGCGTTTTCCGGCGCGGCGCGGCGCAGGCCCGGGCTGGCGAGCGCCTTGTCGACCACCGCCTCGGCCTCGAAGTCGGGCAGGCGCGGCGCCAGCCGCTGCAGCGCCGCGGCCACGGCCGCGCGCCGATTGATCCCGTTGCCGTCCTGTCGGCCGCTCACGACGCCTCCGGCGCTTTCCCAATCCGCGCCCAACCTGCCATACTCCGCATCGACTTGCGTGCCGTGGACAGAACGAAGCCGGCCGGCGCGGGCAAGCCCAGGGAGATCTCGTCCATGCGTGTGGGGTTCACCGCGTTCATCCTCGGCCTGACGCTGGCCGCAGGCCATGCCGCAGCGCAGGCACCCGACTCGGCGCCGGGGACGGCCGGTCCAAAGGCCGCGCGCAGCGTCACCACGACGGGCCAGACCAAGCCGCCGGGCGGAGGCGCCGCGGCGCCGATGAAGCCGATCAACGAGGCTGAGATGCTGAAGGCGCAGAAGGCCGCCGCCGCCCGCGACAAGGCCTGGGACGCCAAGATGCGCACCACGCTGGGCTCGATCTGCCGCGGCTGCTGATCCGGCCGCGCCGAATCGTGCGGAACGCGGTCAGTCGTCCGCTTCCAGCGCAGCCCCGTTCAGGCCGTTGATCCGCGCCTTGAGCACGTTCGAGGGCTTGAACACCATGACCTGACGCGGCTCGATCGCCACCTCGACGCCGGTCTTCGGATTGCGGCCGACGCGGCGGCCCTTGCTGCGCACCACGAACGAGCCGAACGACGACAGCTTCACGGTCTCGCCTTCGGCGAGACAGGTACAGATCTCGCCGAGAACCGTCTCCACGAGAGCCGCGGATTCCGTGCGCGAGAGGCCGACCTGCTGATAGACGGCCTCGCTCAGATCGGCGCGTGTGACCGTCTTCCCCGTCATGCTCCACCCCCAAGGAATGCTTTTTCGAGGATCGTCTGCACGACGTATCCCTATGATCCGGCACGCTAATCGGCGCTCCGGCCCGGGTCAACCGCAAGGCCGGTATTCCGCCGCAAATTGTCCGCTTGGGCCTACCAGCGAATCAGGGCCGCGCCCCAGCTGAAGCCGCCACCGATCGCCTCGATCATCACGAGGTCGCCGTCGCGGATGCGCCCGTCCTTGCGGGCGACATCGAGGGCGAGCGGGATCGAGGCGGCCGAGGTGTTGCCGTGCCGGTCAACCGTCAGCACGATCTTCTCGCGTGCGATGCCGATCTTGTCGGCCGAGGCCTCGATGATGCGCCGGTTCGCCTGGTGCGGCACGAACCAAGTGAGGTCGTCGGCGGTGACGCCGGCCCGTTCCAGCGACTCGACGATCACGTCGGTGACCGAGCCAACCGCGAAGCGGAAGACCTCGCGGCCCTCCATGCGCAGATGCCCGGTCGTGCCGGTGGAGCCCGGTCCGCCATCCACGTAGAGCTTCTCCCGGTGTCGCCCGTCGGAGCGCAGGCTCGCCGAGAGCACGCCGCGGCCCTGCGCCTCCGAATCGGGACGCGCCTCCATCACGATCGCCCCGGCCCCGTCCCCAAACAGCACGCAGGTGGTGCGGTCCTCCCAGTCGAGGATGCGCGAAAAGGTCTCCGCCCCGACCACGAGGGCGCGCCGCGCCCCGCCCGTGGTGAGGAAGCGGTCGGCCGTCGAGACGGCGAAGACGAAGCCGGCGCAGACCGCCTGCAGGTCGAAGGCCGCGCCCTGCCGGATGCCCAGAGCCGCCTGGATCTGGGTCGCCGTCGAGGGGAAGGTGTGGTCCGGCGTTGAGGTCGCGCAGATCACGAGGTCGATGTCGTCGGGGCCGAGCCCCGCATCGTCGAGAGCGGCGCGGGCCGCACGCGTGCCCAGCACCGAGGTGGTCTCCTCGGGAGAAGCGAGGTGGCGCTGGCGGATGCCGGTGCGCTGGACGATCCACGCGTCGGAGGTGTCGACCCGCTCGGAGAGCTCGGCATTCGTCACCACCCGCTCGGGCAGACTCGACCCTGTGCCGACGACGACGGAACGCAGGCTGGTCATCGTGTCCCTTCCCGGAACGCTCCGGAACGCGCGAGCTCTGCCCGCGGATCCGTCCTGGCGTTCCTCAATCCTCTACGCCGTCGGGAGCCGTGCCCGGGCGGGCCCGACCTTCACTCGTTGCGACCTGCGCCCCGTGCGCCGAACCGGCGCACGTCGTTGGGCGCGCCGTGCTCAGACCCGCGCCATCGTGGTCGGCGTCTCGTCCAGCATGTCGCGAATGGTCCGCATCAGGTCGTGGCGGGCCATGTCGTGGGCAAGGTCGATCGCCGCGGCGAAGCCCTGCGCATTCTCGGAGCCGTGGCTCTTGATGACGATGCCCTCGAGGCCGAGAAACACGCCGCCATTGGCCCGGCTCGGGTTCATCTTGTCCTTGAGCGCCTTGAAGGCCTGCCGCGCGAACAGCGCACCGATCTTGGCCGACAGGGTGCGGGTCATGGCCGAGCGCAGATAGGTGCCGATCTGCTTGGCGGTGCCCTCGGCGGTCTTCAAGGCGATGTTGCCGGTGAAGCCCTCGGTCACCACCACGTCCACGGTGCCGCGGCCGAGATCGGTGCCCTCCACGAAGCCGTGATAGGCGAAATTCGCCGCATCGTGCTCGCGTAGCAGCCGGGCGGCTTCCTTGACCGCCTCGTTACCCTTCATCTCCTCGGTACCGACATTGAGGAGGCCGACGGTCGGGCGCTCCAGGTCCAGTACGATGCGGGCCATGGCGGAGCCCATCACGGCCATCTCGACGAGGTGCTCGGCATCGGTGCCGATGGTGGCGCCCACATCGAGCACCACGCTCTCGCCGCGCACCGTGGGCCACAGGCAGGCGATGGCCGGCCGCTCGATGCCAGCCATGGTCTTCAGGCAGATCTTCGACATCGCCATGAGGGCGCCGGTATTGCCGGCCGAGACCGCGGCCTGGGCGTGCCCGTCGCGCACCGCCTGGATCGCCTGCCACATCGAGGACTTGCCGCGGCCCTGGCGGACCGCCTGGCTCGGCTTGTCATCCATGGCGATCGACATGGTGGTGTGCCGGATCTCGACGGCACCCTTCAGGCGCGGCTCGGCCTCGACGAGCGGACCCACCACGGCCTCGTCGCCGAACATGATGAAACGCGTCTCCGGATGGCGCTCGCGGGCGATCGCCGCCCCCGGCACGACCGTCGAGGCGCCATGATCGCCGCCCATGGCGTCGAGCGAGATGCACACGGGTTGGGACATGGTGGATGCGGGGCTAAGCCTCTGGGGAGCCGGGACGTGTCGGCGTGTGCGACCGCCCGGCGGAGGATGGGGCGCGGAGCGGGGCGGAAAATAGCGATCCCTCCCCGCCGGGCAAACGTTTTCTCAACCACGGCCGCTCGGAGCGTCCGCGACGCGGCGAGGCGC
Organism: Methylobacterium symbioticum; assembly: GCF_902141845.1. GTDB lineage: Bacteria > Pseudomonadota > Alphaproteobacteria > Rhizobiales > Beijerinckiaceae > Methylobacterium > Methylobacterium symbioticum. The sequence goes on from NZ_CABFPH010000002.1 coordinate 104,616, forward strand.
GCCTCCGAATCCCGAGCGTTCGAATTTCATGCGTCGCCGTCCTTCAGCGCACGCAACGCGTCGAAGGGGCCCGCATCCTGGCCAACCTGAACGGGTTCGAAGCTCACGCCGGGCTTGCGCGGATAGGGATCGAGGCCGAGCGCCAGGAATTCTGCGGTGAGCACGCCGAAATCGATGCGGCCGCCAACGATCGGGTCCGGCACCTCGGCATCCTCGGCATCGGTCCCCGCGAGCCGGTCGGTATCGGTGAACTCGACCTCGACCGGCTCGCTCACCTTCGCCTCGAAGGGCTCCAGGGTGACGGTGCAGATCTGGGTGACCAACGCCTCGACCCGGCCTGTGACGATGAGCCGGGTCGTCGGGCCGGAGATGTCGAAATGGCCGACGAGGTCGCGCAGACCCGGGATACCGAAATCCTTGGCGAGGGCCTCGGCTTCCGCCTGCGTCGCCTCCACGGTCACGCCGCCGCGGCCCGGCGGCAGGCGTGAGACGTCAACGATCCGCGAGAGGGGCCCGACCTTGTCCGCGTGACTCATACTCTGTCTCCTGCATCCGCCGCGAAGCCCGCCGGATCGGGAAGATCAAGCGTTGCCGCGAGCAGACGATCGAGGTCCGACCCGTCGAGGGCGGCATCCGCGGCCGTGACATAGGCCGCGAGCCCCGCCGCCTGGGGCGTCGCGGCGGCGGCGTCGGCCCCCAGAACATTGCGCGCGAGCGCGAGCTGCAGGGCCTCGCCGTCCCGCGCGTCAAGGGCGGCGTCGTAGCCCCCGGCCCGGCCGTAGAAGGCAGCGCCGAGCTTCTTCATGCGCTTAGGCACGCCGAAATCGCCGATGCCGAGTTCGCGCAGTGAGGCGTCGAGTTGGAGGAAGACCGAGTTCACGAGGTCCTGCGCCACGTCCGCGGCCGGCGGCGGCAGGCGGTTCAGGCGGCGCAGCACCAGCACGGTGTGGAGCACGAGGCACTCGAAACGGCCCTCGACGGTGTCGGGCACACCTAGACGTTCGTAGAGCGCGGGCGCCCGGCTCGCGGCGATGATCGCCAAGTGCAGTGTTTCGATGGTACGGCGGCGCTCGCTGCCGCGGCGGAAGAACCGGGCGATCATGCCGCCCTCCCCCGGGCCGGTCCCGCTTCTCCCCGGGGCTGTGTCCGGGCTTGCCTTGTCAAAGCCATAACCCCGCGGTACGGCAACCCACGGTCAAGGTGCAAGCGCTGCCGCAAACCGCCCGCAAGCGCGGGGCTGCGCGACACGTCGTCAACACAGGTTTTCCGGGGGGCCGATGCCGCGCCGTCTCGTCTCGTCTCTGGCGCGTGGCGCCCTCCTCGCAGGCCTCGGCCTGGCTCTGTCCGGCTGCATCGGCGAGGAACTGCGTCACGGCTATCAGGTCGATCAGGCGGCGCTTGCCGCGGTGAAACCCGGCATGAGCGCCGAGCAGGTCCTGCAGACGCTCGGCACGCCCTCGACCGTGTCCACGGTCGGCAACAAGTCCTGGTACTACATCTCGCAGAACACCAGCCGCACGGTGATGTTCCTCGGCGAGCGCGTCGACGACCAGAAGGTCACGGCGGTCTATTTCAACCAGGCATTCAAGGTCGAGCGCGTGGCGCTCTACGGCCTTCAGGACGGCAAGGTGTTCGATTTCATCGAGCGCACCACGCCGACCAGCGGCCAGGACCGCGCCTTCCTCAGCCAGCTCTTCCGCGGCCTGACCCGCTACGAGCCCTTCGGCGGCGGCGCCGGCAGCCTCGTCCCGGGCGCCAACCGCGGCATGTGATCCTGCGGGGATGACGGGCTCAGGCTCGGCGCCCCTGCCCGTTCGAGCGGGAGCGAGCGATCGTCCCGCGAGCGTTCGGCTCGTACCCTCATGCTGTCTCCGTCGAGGCTGCCGCCCCGCGTCGGTCTTGAGAGGCTGAAAGCGCCTCACAACGGGGCCCTCAGGCGGGTGCGAGCGGTCGGCCGGCGAGGCCGAGGGACGCGGTGATCGCGGCTGGATCCGCGAAGATCAGATCGGGGCCGGCGGCGGCGAGCGCCTCGGCCCGCGTATAGCCCCAGCTCACCGCTCCGAAGGCGCAGCCGACCGCGCGCGCCGCCTCCAGGTCGCGCAATTCGTCGCCGATGCAGAGTGTCTGCGCCGGTGAGACACCGACGCGCCCCACCAGTCGTTCGAGCCGCCGCGCCTTGCCGAACAGCGAGGCGCCGCAGGCGTAATGCGCGATCCGCGCCGCGTTCTCCGCACCGAGCACGCGCTCCACGTTCCCCTGCGTGTTCGAGCTGAGCAGCGCCAGGGCCACGCCGCCGGCCGCGAGATCAGCCAGCATCTCCGGCACGCCCGGGAACAAGTGCAGCCGGTCGATGTCGCGGGCGGCGAGCGCGTGCATGTGGCGGGCGATCGCCGGAAGCTTCCAGCGCGGCACGCCGAGGTGCCGGACGATGGCCGAGGCCGAGAGGCCGCGCAGGGCCTCGGTCTCATCGGGGTGGACGCGGCGGAAGCCGTAGCGGTCGGCCACGCCGTTCAGGACCTCGCAGAACCAGTCGAAGCTGTCGGCCAGCGTCCCGTCGAAATCGAGCACGACGAGCGTGTAAGGCGACACGAACCTACAGCCTCAGATTGGCGATCGGCACGTCGAGCCGCATCACGAGGCCGCTCGGGGCCCAATCGTGCTCCAGAACGCCGTCGAGCTGGCCGGCGACGCTGCGCTCGGCCAGCACCGTGCCGAAGCCCTTGCGCGCGGGCGCGGCCTTGACCGCCGGTCCGCCCTGCTCGGCCCAGACCAGTCGGTACTGGTCGCCCTCGCGGCAGCCGGTGAGGGTGACGGTGCCACCCTGCGCCGAGAGGCCCCCATACTTGACCGCGTTCGTCGCCTGCTCGTGCATGATCAGCGCGAGCGCGGTGGCGCTCCGCTCGCCGATTTCCGTGTCGTCGCCTGCGATGGCGACCCGGTCATGGCCATCCTCGCGGTAGGCCGCCATGATCAGCCGCATCAGGCCGAGCACGGTCTGACCGGACAGGGGCGGCGCGCTCTCCGGGGAATGGGGACGGACATATTCGTGCGCCCGGGCCAGAGCGCCCAGGCGATCACGGAAGGCGTCCACGAAGGGGCGCGCCTCCGGGTTGCCGCGCGCGGTCAGCGCAGCGATGCCGCCCACCACCGCGAAGATGTTCTTGATGCGGTGCGAGAGCTCGCGGATCAGGAGGTCGCGGGCCTCTTCCGAGCGTTTGGCCTCGCGCAGGTCGCGCGTCACCGTTCCGTAGCCGACCTTCGCGCCCGTCGAATCCCGCACCGGGAAGATGTTGAACTGGACGGGGACCGCGTCGCCGGTATCGATCCGATGGAAGGCGAGTTCGCCCTCCCACCAGCCGTCCCGGCGGGCGGCCGGCATCACCGTCCTCTCGAACACCGTCCGGCTCTCGGGCGTGAAGAACTGGGGGAGCGTGAGGGCGCGGGCTGCGGCGAGATCGGGAAGCCCGACGAGGGCGAGGCCGGCGGCGTTGAGGTGGACCGTGCGGCCCTCCTCGTCGGCGAGTCCGATGAAGTCCTTCGAGGTCTCGACGATGGCGGCGAGCTGGCGCGCCTCGCTCTCGGCACGCTTCAGGTCGTCGATATCGGTGCAGGTGCCGAACCAGCGCTCGATGCGGCCGTCCGCATCGCGGATCGGCAGGGCCCGGCCGAGGGTCCAGCGATAGGCGCCGGAGCGGTGGCGCAGCCGGTACTCGATCTCGTAGGGCTCGCCCGTGGCGAGGGAGTGCCGCCAACGCGTCCAGGCGCGCTCCTGATCGTCCGGGTGGAACATCCCGTTCCAGCCCTCGCCGTCGGTCGAGCCATAGGGCACGCCGGTGAACTCGTACCAGCGGTCGTTGTAGTAGTCGTGGAAGCCGTCTGGCAGGGTCGTCCAGACCATCTGCGGCATCGCCCCGGTCATCACACGGAAGCGCCGCTCGCTCGCGGCCAGTTCGGCCTCCCGGGCCGCGACTTCCGTCAGAGTGAGCCGGTGCTCAATCAGGGTGGAGACCTGATTGGCCAGGGTGCGCAGCGTCGCCGCCTGCTCAGGCGACAGCCCGTCCGGGCGCGGCACCCGGTCGAGGACGCAGAGCGATCCATATGCCACACCGGCAGCGGACCGGATCACCGCGCCCGCATAGAACCGGAAGTGATCCTGGCCGGTGACCAGCGGATTCTCGGCGGTTCGCGGATCCGCGGTCAGGTCGGGAACGACCAGGAGGCTGTCCTCTTGGATGGCATGGGCGCAGATCGAGAGTTCGATCGGCATCTCGCGGCAGCCGCCGAGGCCGATCTCCGCCTTGAACCATTGGCGTGTCGTATCAACGAAGCTGACGAGAGCCACGGGCGCTCGGCAGACATAGGCCGCGACCTGGGCGAGGTCGTCATAGGCGGCCTCACGCTCGGTATCGAGGATCCGCGCGGCGTGCAGAGCAGCGACCCGCTCGGACTCGCCCGGCTTCGGCGGGCTCGCCGGAGCGAGCGTGATCGCGGGTGGAATGAGCGGAGCCATGATTCACCGCTCAAATAGGGGTGCCGTCCGATCCCGAACAGGGATGACCTGCGGGCATCCCCCGATTTCGTGAAGAACCCGGTATTCGTTGCCGACCAGATCCGAACATCACGGGGCCTGGACGGAGCGGGCCGGCGCCCCGGACGATCGCTCGGGGCGCCGACCGTGGTGTCAGGCGGCCTCGGCGGACAGAACCGGATAATCGACGTAGCCCTCGGGGCCCTGCGAGTACCAGGTCTTGGCGTCGTCCTTGTTGAGGGGCGCGTCCTTCGCGAATCGATCCGGAAGGTCGGGATTGGCGATGAAGGTGCGCCCGAACGCGATGGCGTCGGCCACCCCGGAATCGAGGGCCGCCTGCCCACTGCGGTGGTCGTAATCGGAGTTGAGGACGAGCGGTCCCTTGAAGCGCTTGCGCATCACCGGCGCGACGGGCGGGTGGTTGGCCTTGCCGAAGGTGCCGTTCGGACCGGGCTCGCGCATCTCAAGGAAGGCGATGCCGATCTCGTCGAGCGCCGCTGCGGCGGCGCCGAACAGGGCATCCGGATCCGAGTCGTCGACGCCCTGGATCGCGCCGTTCGGCGACAGGCGGACCCCCGTGCGGTCCTTGCCCACCACGTTCGCCACCGCCTGCGTGACCTCGCGCAGGAGCCGGATGCGATTCTCCACCGAGCCGCCATAGGAATCGGTCCGGTGGTTCGTGCCGTCGCGCAGGAACTGGTCGATCAGATAGCCGTTCGCGGCGTGGATCTGCACGCCGTCGAAGCCGGCGGCGAGCGCATTGCGCGCGGCGCGCTCGTAATCGGCGAGCAGGCGCGGGATCTCGTCGATCTCGAGCGGGCGGGCCTCCGCGTAGGGCTTCTTGCCCGCATAGGTGTGGGCTTGGTCGGGCGCGGTGGTGGCCGAGGCCGAGACCGGCTTCTCGCCGCCGAGGAAATCGGGATGGACGATCCGGCCCATGTGCCAGAGCTGGCTGACGATCCGGCCGCCCTTGTCGTGGACCGCCTTCACGACGGGCTTCCAGGCCTCGACCTGCTCGTCGGACCAGAGGCCCGGGGCGAAGGGCCAGCCGAGCCCCTCGCGGCTGATGCCGGTGGCCTCGGACAGGATCAGACCTGCGCCGGCGCGCTGCGCGTAGTACTCGGCCATGATCGGCGTCGGCACGTGCTCCTTCGTGGCGCGTCCGCGGGTGAGCGGGGCCATGAAGATGCGGTTCGGGGCCTCGATGGCGCCGATGCGGATCGGATCGAACAGTGAGGGCATGGTCGTCCCGTCTCATGGCGCGCCGCTCGCGGCCGCGCCCGGTTACACTCCGAGCGCATAGGTGGTCGGCCCATAGCCTCGTACCAGGGCCTCATCCCGCGCTGCACGCGGGCCTCGTGCGGCGCCGCACATGAAGTCGCGATGAGGACGCCCGGACCCGCGACCATCCGGAATGGCGGAATCTGCAAAGCGAATGACGCGCGCGGTCACTGCCCTGCTCGTGGTCCCCGCCTAGGGTTCGATCCGTCGACGGGCCCGGCACTCGGAGCCCGTCATGGCAACCGGCGGCCGCGTCTACCGCGGAAGCGGCGCACCGTATCCCGATCCATCGATCGCGATACGGCCCCCGCGCCGCCGCTCATCAACCGAGGATCAAGAATGAACGCGTCCCTTCGCACGCGGCGGGCGATGCTCGCCCTCGCCCTCGCGCTCGCCCCGATCACCATCGCCTCCATGTCGGCCGCCCAGGCGCAGCCGGCTTCGTCCGACGCCATCGTCGGGAAGTGGGAGGCCGACGACGGCAGCGTGAAGCTCGACCTGTTCCGGGCCGGGTCCAAATTCCAGGCCCGGCTCCTCTACGGCAACAAGATCGTGGAGGCCGACAACGTCACGCTCAAGAAAGATCTCAACAATCCTGACCCTGCTTTGCGCAGTCGCTCCTTGAAGAACATCGTCTTCGTAACTGGCCTACGCTGGGCGGACGGCGAGTGGACGGGCGGTTCGATCTATGATGCCTCGTCCGGACGCACCTACAATTGCCGCGCCGAGATGCAAGACGGCAAGCTGCATGTCCGCGGCTATCTCGGCGTGCCCGCCCTCGGCCAGACGCAGACTTTCCATCGCATGCCCTGAGGCGCCCCGTGTCGGCGCCATCCGCCACGCAGCCTTCGCCAACCACCCTTGGCCGGTTGGCGCGATCTGCAACCCGGATGGCGCCGACCGTCACTGCTCGCCCCCGATCACCAGCCTAACGTCCGCCTGGTACACGGAGAGGACACGATGTCGGCCAAGGGAACGAAGACTGGAATGAAGACGGCGTTGGTGACGGGGGCGTCCTCCGGGATGGGCCGGGCGATCGCCGAGCGCCTGCTCGACGACGGCTACCGGGTCTACGTCGCCGCGCGTGGGATCGATCGGATGAGCGATCTGGCAGCGCTCGGCGCCCGGCCGCTACAGATGGACATCTCCAAGGAGGACGACATCCGCGCTGTCGTCGATATCATCCTCGCCGAGGCCGGGGGCGTGGACGTGCTCGTGAACAACGCAGGCTTCGGACTCTACGGTCCCGTCGAGGATGTCGGCCTTAACGAGGCGCGCTACCAATTCGAGGTCAACCTCTTCGGCCCGGCCCGCCTCACGCAGTTGCTCCTGCCGGCGATGCGCGCCAAGGGCGCCGGCACCATCGTCAACATCAGCTCGATGGGCGGCAAGATCTACACGTTGCTCGGCGCTTGGTACCACGCCACCAAACATGCCCTGGAGGGCTGGTCAGACAGCCTGAGATTGGAACTCGCCTCTTTCGGGATCCGCGTTGTCGTGATCGAGCCGGGTCTGATCGAGACCGGCTTTGGCGACGTGCTGGCCGAAGGCCTGGTAACGCGCTCGGGCGTCGGCGCCTATGCGACGATGACGCAGGCCGTCGCGCAATCGACCAGGGGCGCCTACGGCCAGGGTCGTGGCACCGATCCTGCCGTCATTGCGGAGGTCGTATCGAAGGCCGTGCATACGCGCCGGCCGAAGACACGCTACGTCGCCGGCAAATATGCCAAGCCGATGATCGCCATCCGGAAATGGTTCGGCGACCGCATGTTCGACCGCGTGATCATGAGCCAGATGCGATAGGACCCGGCGATGAGTGGAATGCCTCCCGACCGGTGCAAAGTGCCGCAAGCCTTCTGGCGCGCGGTCGACGCCCTCGGCCTGCCGCCTCCGGCGCTGCTGCGGCAGGCGCGCCTGCCGGCCACCCTCCATCTCGGCGGCCAATCCCTCGTCACCACGGCACAGTACTTCGCCCTGTGGCGGGCGCTGGAGACATTGGCCGGGGATCCGGCGCTCGGGATCAGGCTGGTCGAGGGCGCGGCGACCGCGGCACATCCGCCCTCGAGCCTCGCTGCCTTCTACGCTCGGGACTATCGCGACGGTCTGCACCGGATCGCGCGATTCAAGCGCCTGTGCACGCCGGAGCAGTTCCATATCGTGGAGGAGGCTGAGGATTGTACGGTCACCGTCGCGTGGCTGCACGCCGACGAGCCCGAGCCGGCGGTCGCCACGGATGTGGCCTTCGCGACCCTGGTCGAGCTGGGGCGGCGCGGCACCGGACAGCGGCTAACGCCTCGCCGCGTCGAATTCATGCGGCCCGCCCCTACCGAGGACGTGCATGCGGGCTATTTCGGCTGCACGATCCGCTACGGGGCCGCGCGCAACGCGCTGATCCTGAAACGTGCAGACCTCGACCGGCCGTTCCCGGGGCACAATCCAGAGCTCCTCGACATGCTGACGCCCGCCCTCGCCTCCGCCCTCGGCGAGTTGCAGGCGCGCAGCTCCACGCGCGAGCAGGTGAAGGTCGTGCTGAAACGCAGCCTAGCGAGCGGCCGACCTGAACTCTCCGATCTCGCCCGGGAACTCGGCATGAGCGAGCGCACCCTCCAGCGCCGAATCACGGACGAGGGCACGACCTTCCGCGAGCTTCTCGTCGAGGCGCGCCAGGAACTTGGCCGGCAATTGCTCGCCGATCCGTCCGCCGAGATCGACGAGGTTGCCTGCCTGCTCGGCTATCAGGATGCGAGTTCGTTCTACCGAGCTTTCCGGGACTGGGAGGGCGTCACGCCGAATCAGTGGCGTGAGCGGAACGGGCATGGAACGGCGCCCTCCGTTCATTGAGTCGGCATCCGCGTCCGCCGGTCGGCGCGACGGGCGAAAAGGACAACACGCATGAAATTGCTGCTGGTCGGTGCGAGCGGCCTCGTTGGGAGCCATGTCCTCGGCAAGGCGCTGGCGGACGACCGGGTCGAGTTGGTGACCGCGCCGGTGCGCCGGCCGCTAGCGGCTCATCCGAAGCTGCTGGCGCCGGAGGTCGATTTCGACGCGCTGCCGCAGGGGGCTTCGTGGTGGCGGGCCGATGCGGTGATCTGCGCTCTCGGAACGACCCTGCGCACGGCGGGGTCCCGGGCGGCATTCCGGAAAGTCGACTACGATTATCCGCTGGCCGTTGCGCGCCTCGCCCGCAGCCATGGAACGCCGACCTTCGTGCTCAACTCGGCGATGAGCGCGAAAAGGTCGTCGTGGGTCTTCTACAGCCGGGTGAAGGGTGAACTCGAAGGCGATCTCGAAACGCTGCGCTTTCCCTCGCTGACGCTCGTGCGGCCCGGTCTGATCGGCGGACAGCGTCAGGAGAACCGGCCGGGCGAACGCCTCGCCGTCGCCGCCTTCACGCTTCTCGCCCCTGTTCTGCCGCGCAGCCTGCGGATCAACCCAGCCGCGGTCATCGCCCAGGCCATGATCGAGGCCGCAATCGCTGGGTCTGCCGGACGGCATCTCATCGGCTCGGCTGAGCTGGTCGCTCGCTGACCGCCTTGATGCTGCGCCCGACTGTATCGCGGTCGGGCGCAGCGCCTACCGCTCAGCTATGCGCCAGGATCGCGAGCAGAAGCAGGGCGATGATATTGGTGATCTTGATCGCCGGGTTCACGGCGGGGCCGGCCGTATCCTTGTAGGGATCGCCGACGGTGTCGCCGGTCACGGCCGCCTTGTGCGCGTCCGAGCCCTTGCCGCCGTGGTGGCCGTCCTCGATGTACTTCTTGGCGTTGTCCCAGGCACCGCCGCCGGACGTCATCGAGATGGCCACGTAGAGGCCGGTGATGATGACGCCGAGCAGCATCGCGCCGACCGTCGCGAAGGCCTGCGAGCGGCCGGCGATCGCCTGGATTACGAAGAACAGCACGATCGGCGAGAGCACCGGCAGGAGCGAGGGAACGATCATCTCCTTGATCGCGGCGCGGGTCAGCATGTCGACGGCGCGGCCGTAATCGGGCCGGTCTCGCCCCTCCATGATGCCGGGCTTCTCGCGGAACTGGCGACGCACCTCCTCGACCACGGCACCGGCCGCACGGCCGACCGCGGTCATGGCGATGCCGCCGAACAGGTAGGGGATGAGGCCGCCGAGCAGCAGGCCGACGACGACGTAAGGGTTCGACAGCGAGAAATCGACGCTGACGCCCTTGAAGAAGCGGTACTGAGTGTCGCTGGCATTCGCGATGAAGTAGTTCAGGTCCGAAGTGTAGGCAGCGAACAGAACCAGCGCGCCAAGGCCAGCCGAGCCGATCGCGTAGCCCTTGGTCACCGCCTTCGTGGTGTTGCCGACCGCATCGAGGGCGTCCGTCGACTTGCGCACATCTGAGGGCAGGCCCGCCATCTCGGCGATTCCACCCGCGTTGTCGGTGACCGGGCCGAAGGCGTCGAGGGCTACGACGAAGCCGGCGAGCGCCAGCATCGCGGTCACCGCGATCGCGATGCCGAACAGGCCGGCGAGCGCGTAGGTGGTGATGATGCCGGCTACGATCACGATCGCCGGCAGCGCCGTCGATTCGAGGGAGATGGCGAGCCCCTGGATCACGTTTGTGCCGTGGCCGGTGACCGAGGAATTGGCGATCGACTTCACGGGACGGAAGTTCGTACCCGTGTAGTACTCGGTGATCACCACGATCAGCGCCGTGATCGCGAGGCCGATCACGGCGCAGCCGAGAAGGCCGGCCGAGGTGAAGGTCACCCCCGTCGTCGTGGTGAAGCTCGTCGAGAAGCCACCGAGGAGGGTGTAGTTCACGATCGCGATCGCCACGATCGAGAGCACGCCCGCCGTGATCAGGCCCTTGTAGAGGGCGCCCATGATCGACTGGTTGGCCCCGAGCCGCACCGCATAGGTGCCAGCGATCGAGGTAACGATGCAGGCCGCGCCGATGGCGAGCGGGTAGAGCATCATCGTTTCGAGCACGGGTCCGCTGCCGGCGAAGAAGATCGCGGCGAGCACCATCGTGGCGACGACGGTGACGGCGTAGGTCTCGAACAGGTCGGCCGCCATGCCGGCGCAGTCGCCGACATTGTCGCCGACATTGTCGGCGATGGTGGCGGGATTGCGCGGATCATCCTCCGGTATGCCGGCCTCGACCTTGCCGACGAGATCGCCGCCAACATCCGCACCCTTGGTGAAGATGCCGCCGCCGAGACGGGCGAAGATGGAGATCAACGAGGCGCCGAAGCCGAGCGCCACGAGCGCGTCGATGACCTCGCGGCTCGAGGGAGCGAGACCGGCGCCGCGGGTGAGGTAGGTGTAGTAGAGGGCCACCCCGAGCAGGGCGAGACCCGCCACCAGCATGCCGGTGACGGCGCCCGACTTGAAGGCGACCTCCAGCCCGCTCCCGAGCGAAGAGGACGCCGCCTGCGCGGTGCGGACATTGGCGCGCACCGAGACGTTCATGCCGATGAAGCCGGCCGCGCCCGAGAGCACCGCGCCGATCAGAAAGCCGATCGCGACCTTGAGGCCGAGGAAGTAGGCGAGCGCGACGAAGAGGACGATCCCGACGATGCCGATGGTGGCGTATTGGCGCTTGAGATAGGCTTGGGCGCCTTCGCTGATGGCGCCCGCGATCTCCTGCATCCGCTGGGTGCCGGCGTCGCGCTTCATCACGTCGTTGATCGTGACGATGCCATAGGCGACGGCGCAGAGCCCGCCCAGGATGATCAGCAGCAATGCGGTCATTCGTCCGTCCTTGTTCGTGGGCCTGGCTTTGGCTTTTGGCCTTCACCGAGCTCGACCCGGGTGGGGCCGTGGGACGCAGTGCTCGGAAAGGTGCATTTCCTCCCAGAAGTGCCCGCTCTGCTTGCCAAACTTCGCGGTTGAGAGCAAACGCCACTTTGGACGGGCGAACACAAGTTTTCGCTGCACTGCAGCGCAAGCACGGCAGTTCACATCGAACTGCTGTGTCGTCGCGATGGGCCGGTTTTCAGAAGTGACTGAACGCGGCGCTCGCGAAGGCGCGGGGCCGGCCGTCCGCATCGCGGAAGATCGGCGCGCCCTCGCCCACCGCCACGCTCCCGATCGCGTGGACCGGCACGCCGACTTCGGCCGCCGCCGCCTGGAAGGCGTTCAGGCGATCCGGCTGCACCGTGCACAGGATCTCGTAATCGTCGCCTCCGGTGAGGACGACGTCGAGCAGGGCGGGCCGATCGGCGACCGCGCGGCCCGCAACCGGCGACAGGGGCACCGCTCCGGTCTCGACCGTGGCGGTGAGGCCCGTGCCTTTCAGCATCTTGGCTAGGTCTCCGGCCAGCCCGTCCGACACGTCCATCGCGGCACTGGCGAACCGGCGCAGCACGGGAGCCAGGGCGAGGCGCGGGCGGGGCCGCAGGTAGCGGTCGGTGAGCGCGGCACGCGCCGCCTCGTCGAGGCTGCCAACGAAGACGGGATCGAGGCGCAGGCGCAGGCCGAGCGCGGCGTCGCCGATCGTGCCGCTGACGCAGATGCGATCGCCCGCGGATGCCGTCTGGCGGCGGACCATGGCGCCGGCCGGCACCTCGCCGAGAGCGGTCACACCGATCAAAGTGGCACCGCCGGCCTTCACGGTGTCGCCGCCGAGAAGCGGGCAGCCGTGCCGCGCCGCCGTTTCGCCGAGGCCGCGGGCGAAGGCGGCGAGCCAGTCCTCGCTCCAGTCCGCGGCGAGAGCCAGCGTCAGCAGGAAACCGCGCGGTGACGCACCCTTGGCGGCGAGATCCGACAGATTCACGCCGAGCGCTTTGGCGGCGATCGAGTCCGGCGGATCGTCCGGGAAGTAGTGGATTCCGGCCACCACCGCGTCGGCGGTGAGAACGAGATCGTGGCCGGGCAACGGTGTGAGGCGTGCCGCATCGTCCCGAAGCCCGTCCGCCCCGTCGCCTGCGATGGGAGCGAAGTAGCGGGCGATCAGCGCCTCCTCCGAGGCGCGGGGTCCGGCCCCGCTCACCCGCGCTTCTGGGTGGTCAACTCGTCGCCGCGGACCTTGCGGGCGATCCGGTCCAGCACCGCGTTGACGAGACCCGGCTCGTCGCCGGTGTAGAAGCTGTGCGCCACGTCAACATATTGCGAGATCGCGGCGCGCGGCGGCACATCCTTGCGGAACATCAGCTCGTAGGTGCCGGCACGCAGGATCGCGCGCAGCACGGTCTCGATGCGCCGAAGCGGCCAGCCCTGCGTCAAGGCCTGGTCGATCTGCGGATCGATCTGGCGCTGCTCCTCCACCGTGCCGCGCAGGAGGTCGCGGAAGAAGGCCACCTCCGCCGGTGGATGGGCGACGCCGTCGATTTCCCGGCCGATCCAGTGGGCCTCGAACTCGGCGAGCGCGTCGAGGACGCCCTTGCCGGAGATGTCCATGTCGTAGAGCGCCTGCACCACGGCGAGCCGCGCACCGGCGCGCTGTTCGAGCTTCGTCACGGGCTCAGGCTCCCTCGGCCGCCAGTTTCAGGGCGAGGACGGCAAGGGCGGCTTCCGCCGCGCCGCCGCCCTTGTTCATCTCGGAGACCCGCGCGCGGGCGAAGGCCTGCGCCTCCGTCTCGACGGTCAGGATACCGTTGCCGAGGGGCAGGCCGCGATCGACGGACAGGTCCATCAGCGCGCGTGCGCTCTCGCCGGCGACGATGTCGTAATGGCCCGTCTCGCCGCGGATGACGCAGCCGAGGGCCACGACGGCATCGTAGGGCCGGCCCGCGCGCTCGGCTGCATCCAGCAGGATCGCGGCCGTCGCCGGGATCTCGAGGGCACCAGGCACGGTGACCACGGTCGCCTCGGCGCGGGCGGCCTCGATCGCCGCGCGGGCGCCTGCAAGCAACTCGTCGGCGAGCGCATCGTAGAAGCGCGCCTCGACCACGAGGATGCGAGCGCCTGGAACTTGTGTGGCGGCTAACGCCGCCCGGCTGTGTCCAACCATGAAGCGTGACCCGAAGCGGGGGAGGAAGGGCGTATCCGCGCGCCGTCACGGCCTCTCGTGCGGGCCGGTGTTCGGGGCCGCGAGCGTTAGACCGAAGCGGGCCCCGCCACAAGCGGGACGTCGTGGCTTCCGATCCGCCGCCGCTTGCAGGCCTCGGCCCGGCAGATGCATGAACGCAGCCGAGCGTGCCTCTTGGGGGCCCACAGGGAGATCAGCGTGCCCGAATTCGACCTCGCGATCCGGGGCGGCACCGTCGTCACCGCCGGCGACACGGTCCAGGCCGATATCGGCATCCGGGACGGGCGCATCGTTGCGGTCGCCGACCGGGTCGAGGGGGCAGCGCGCGAGATCGACGCTGGCGGCCTCCTCGTCCTGCCGGGCGGCATCGACAGCCATGTGCACATCGCCCAGCCCTCGGGGCCCGGCATCGTCATGGCTGACGACTTCGCCTCGGCGACCCGCGCCGCGGCGGCGGGCGGCAATACCTGCGTGATGCCGTTCGCCTTGCAGCCTCGCGGCGAGAGCCTGCGCGCCACCGTCGACGCCTACCGGGCGAAGGCGGATGGGCAATGTCTGATCGACGCCGCGATTCACCTCATCGTCTCCGATCCGACCGATTCCGTGCTCGGCCAGGAGCTGCCGGCCCTGGTGGCGGACGGCTACACCTCATTCAAGGTCTTCATGACCTATGACGACCTCGTGCTGAACGACCGCGAACTCTTGGAGGTCTTCGCGGTGGCCCGGCGCGAGGGCGCGCGGGTGATGGTGCATGCGGAAGGCTATGACACCATCCGCTTTCTCAGCGAGAAGCTGGAGCGGGCGGGCGAGACACGGCCCTACGGGCACGCGCTCTCGCGGCCGCAGACGGTGGAGCGCGAAGCGGCGCATCGCGCCATCAGCCACGCCGAGCTGATCGACGTGCCTATCGTGATCGTCCATGTCTCGGGGAACGAGGCTATGGAGCAGATCGCCTGGGCACGCGCCCGCGGACTCAAGATCCACGCCGAGACCTGTCCGCAATATCTCACGCTGACCGCTGAGGATATGAAGGGGATCGGCGACCCCGACGACATGGCGGGCGCCAAATATGTCTGCTCGCCTCCGCCGCGCGATGCGGCGAGCCAGGCGGCGGTCTGGTCCGGCATCCAGCGCGGCGTCTTCGACGTCGTCTCCTCCGACCATTGTCCCTTCCGCTACGACGACCCGCAGGGAAAGCTGAATCCGCGCGCGAGAACCTCCTTCCGCTGGATCCCGAACGGAATCCCGGGGATCGAGACCCGTCTCCCCGTCCTGTTCTCGGAAGGCGTCTCGAAGGGGCGGATATCGCTGAACACCTTCGTGTCCCTCACCGCCACCAATCACGCCAAGCTCTACGGGCTCTATCCGCGAAAGGGCTCGATCGCACCCGGCTTCGACGCCGACCTAGCCCTGTGGGACCCGAACCGTCGCGAGACCATCCGCCAGGAGATCCTGCATCACGGCTCGGATTACACGCCGTGGGAGGGATTCGCGGTCACCGGCTGGCCAGTGATGACGATCAGCCGGGGCGAGATCGTCGCCGAGGAAGGCCGCATTCTCGGCGAGCCCGGCCGCGGCCGGATCGTCGACCGTACGGTGAACCCCACCGAGCGCCGGGCAGATTGAGGATGCGGACCTGCCCGATCACGCTTCCTTGGACCCTGCGCCGGGCGGTGCCATAAGGGGCGCCGCTCTCGCGGACCCATCGGGGATGGACGGTACACAGACCACCCGGATCGCAGATGCGGACCGGCCTGCCCCGGCCCGCACCCCGCTCTCGCCCCTGCGCACCGCCTGGAAGCGGGTGGCGCGGGCGATCGGCGATGCGCTGCCCAAGGGCCTCTACGCGCGCTCGCTGATCATCATCATCGCGCCGGTGGTGCTGCTGCAATCGGTGATTGCATACACCTTCATGGAGCGGCACTGGCAGCTCGTCACGCGGCGCCTCTCCTCGGCCGTCACCTCGGACATCGCCGCGCTCATCGACATCTACGAGAGCTATCCGCAGGACAAGGACGCCGAGACCCTGACGCGGATCGCGGGCAATCGCCTCAGCCTGGACCTCGACATCCTGAAAGGCGCGAAGATTCCGTCCTCGGGTCCGCGGCCCTTCTTCTCGATCCTGGACGAGGCCCTCTCCGACGAGATCAAGCGCCAGATCGGCCGCCCATTCTGGATCGACACGGTCGGCCGCTCGAACCTCATCGAGATCCGCGTGGCGATCCCCGATGGGGTGATGCGGATCACCGCGCGGCGCAGCCAGGCCTACGCGTCCAACTCGCACATCTTCCTGGTGTGGATGACCGGGTCCTCGATGGTCCTGCTCGGCGTCGCGATCCTCTTCCTGCGCAACCAGATCAAGCCGATCCTGCGCCTCGCCGCCGTGGCCGAGGGGTTCGGCAAGGGACGCGACATCGAATTCCGCCCGCGCGGCGCCCGCGAGGTCCGGCAGGCCGGTCATGCCTTCATCGAGATGAAGCGGCGCATCGAGCGGGCGATGGAGCAGCGGACGGCGATGCTCAACGGCGTCTCGCACGACCTGCGCACCATCATCACCCGGTTCCGGCTCTCGCTCGCCCTGATCGAGCAGACCCCGGAGGTCGAGGACCTCACCCGGGACGTGGACGAGATGAGCCGCATGCTCGAAGGCTACCTCGCCTTCGCCCGCGGCGATTCGGCGGAGGTGGCCGCGCCGACCGACATGCGCGCCCTGCTGGAGGATCTGCGCACCGACGTGGAACGGCTCGGCGCCCACGTCGCCGAGGTGGATCTCGAGGGCGACACGACGGTGACGGTGCGGTCCGACGCGATCCGTCGCTGCCTGTTCAATCTCGCCGCCAACGCCGCGCGCTACGGCGAGACCGTGATGATCTCAGGCCGGCGAGAAGCCCGCAGCTTTCTCGTCTCCATCGACGACGACGGCCCCGGCATCCCCCCAGAGAGCCGCGAGGAGGTGTTCAAGCCTTTCGTGCGCCTGGACGACGCCCGGCAGGATGCGGGCGGATCCGGCCTCGGACTCTCGATCGCCCGCGATATCGCGCGCGCACATGGCGGCGACGTCACGCTGCACGAGAGCCTGCTCGGCGGCCTCCGGGCGACGGTGCGAGTGCCGGCCTGATTCGGGTTGCGCGCGCCGCAGGCGTCAGCCGCGGGCGTGCGCCATCGCGATCTCGCTGGCGACATTGGCGAAGAGATAGTCGAGCGCGCGCTGGTCGAGGCGCGCGGCATCGAGGCGCTGCCGCAGATCGTCCGGGCCCCGCCAGGGCCGCAGACCGTTCGGCAGGAAGCGCAGGAGCATCCCGCTCACCACCTGCTCCCGGACATAGGCGCGATGGCCGACGAGGCGCGCGATCTGCAACGCGAGGTCGCCGACCGGATCGGTCGGGGCGCCGGGACCGCTCCGCTTTACAGCTTGAAGACGCATGGGACTCTCCAATTCGATCTGAGATTGGACGAGAGATGCTGCGGTTCGATGCGGGATTTGCGGACAATTTTACGCACTGCCCGTGATGGCAGGCGCGCTGGATGGGTCGCCGCCTAAAATCTTGGCGGCAGGGTGTCCCCATCGCGCGGAAGCGGTGCTATGCACGCTGCGCTTGTCCGCGCCGCGGCCTCCGGAAGGGTGCCGCCCCACGTGAGTGCCGCCATGAACCCGCTCGTTCCGCTCTCCATCCTGGTCTGCGTGCCCATCGCCGCCATCGCTCTCGTCCTCGGCACCGATACCGGCATCGAGACGTCCCTGATCACGGCCACGATCAAGACCTTCATCATCCTCGGCGTGATCGCCGCCGCGATCTCCTTCGGTGCGAGCCGGCTGGCCGAGCGCTCCAGGCCCTGAGGGTTGTCGGCGGGCCGCCGCGGGCGCCCCGCTACGCTGATATCCGTTGCGACATCGGAGCGGTCTCGACGCGCCGCCCGCGGCACGTCGGGGCGCCGCAGTGCCGGTCACCCATCACGTGCCGCACCGCAGGCCCGCGCCTTGCATCGGCGTACCGGGCGGCGCAGCCTCGTGCGAATGGCGCTGCCGCGCTCATCGTCCGAGGCCAACGATCGATTTCGAGAGGCTCCGCATGCTCCACACCGTCCCCGCCTTCGGGCGTATCGGCGAGGAGAACGCCTTCGCGGTGCTGGCCCGGGCCAACGCGCTGGCCTCCGAAGGCCGCGACATCATCAATCTCGGCATCGGCCAGCCCGACATGCCGACGCCGCCGCACATCGTCGAGGCCGCGATCAAGGCTCTGCGCGACGGCCATCACGGCTACACCCCGGCCACCGGCATCCTGCCGCTCCGCGAGGCTGTCGCCCGCGACATCCACAGGCGACACAGAGTCGAGGTCTCGCCCGATTCCGTGCTGATCGTGCCCGGCGGCAAGGTCACCATGTTCATGGCGATCCTGATGTTCGGCGAGCCGGGCGCCGAGATCCTCTACCCGGATCCGGGCTTCCCGATCTATCGCTCGATGATCGAGTTCACCGGCGCCACGCCCGTCCCGGTGCCGATCCGCGAGGATAACGGCTTCGCCTTCTCCGCGCAGGAGACGCTCGGCCTGATCACCGAGCGCACGCGCCTGCTCATCGTCAACTCACCGGCCAACCCGACCGGCGGCGTGACCCCGAAGGCCGAGATCGACGCACTGGTGGCCGGCCTCGCCGCTCATCCGGACGTGGCCGTCCTCTCCGACGAGATCTACGGCACCATGACCTATGACGGGGAGGCGCATCACTCGCTGCTCGCCTATCCGGAGATTCGCGACCGGCTGATCTATCTCGACGGCGCCTCGAAGACCTATGCCATGACCGGCTGGCGGCTCGGCTGGTCGGTCTGGCCGAAGCCCCTTTACGACGCCGCCCGCAAGCTCGCGGTCAATGCGCATTCCTGCGTGAACGCCGCGACGCAATGGGCCGGCGTCACGGCCCTCGATGGGCCGCAGGATTGCGTGGTCGAGATGGTCACTGAGTTCGACCGCCGCCGGGCGATCGTCGTCCAGGGCCTCAACGACCTCCCGAATGTGAGCTGCATCACGCCGAAGGGCGCGTTCTACGCCTTTCCCAACGTCTCCCGGACCGGCTGGAAGGCGAAGCAGCTCGCCTCCACGCTCTTGGAGGAGGCGGGCGTCGCGGTGATCGGCGGTCCCGATTTCGGCGTGCATGGCGAGGGCTATATCCGCCTGTCCTATGCCAACTCGGCCGAGAACATCCGCCGCGCGCTGGAGCGGATGCGGCACTTCCTCGCCGAGCGCCAACCTGCCTGACGCATCTAGGCTGCGACCTCGCGCTCGACCCGCTCCGCGGCCGGCTCCGGCACGTCGAGGGCCTCGGCCAGCATCTTGAAGAACTGGCGCTCCTGCACCGTATCCAGGTCGATCGCCAGGCGGGCCGCGGCGTAGATCCGCGTCGCGGCCTCGGGATCGTTCACCGAATCGGCGATCTCGTCGATCTCGGCCGGGCTTTCGAGTTCGCGCTCGAGCCAGGCGCGGCCGTCGGGATCGAGGCCGGCGGCGGCCACCGCCTCGTCGAGGCGCCGTCGCTCGGCCGCGTCGATCACGCCGTCGGCCAGCGTGGCGGCAACCATGGCCCGCAGCATCAGGCGGGCCTCGTCCTCGGGGACGTCCTTGAAGTCGGGTGTGGTGGCGCCCTGCACGGCGGTGCCGCGCAGGGCGTGGTAGGCGATGCTGCCGATCAGGGCGAGGCCGCCGAGCGCGGCCCCGGCGGTGAGGCCGCCGCGCCGTGCCCGCACCAGAGCATCCACGATCCGTCGCGTATCCGCCATGTCCGTTCCTCCCGAAGGTCCGGACCGGCAACCCGCCGGACGGGCCTCGGGTTCACCGCCGCGCCGATGTCGGGGCGTTCAGGCGTCGAGGGCGTCGTCGTCCTCGTCCTCCTCGTCGATGTCCACCAGGAAGACGATGTCGGCCTCGTCCTCGTCGTCGCCGGATTCGGCGTCGGCATGGTGCGGATCGGCTTCGAAATCGCCCGAGCCGTCATCCTCGGCGAGCGCGTCCTCGAAGATCTCGACCTCGTCTTCCGTGGCCGGGCGGACCTTCAGCTCGGAGGTGCCGTTCCAGAGCGGCGTGCCGCTGCTCGTCATCGACCGGATGTCGGACTTGAAGCCGTCGCAGGTGAAGAGGTCGCGCGCGGTCTCCTCGTCGCCGTTGATGACAGCCACGGCCGTGCCGTCGATCTCGAGGGTGAACATGACCAGCTTCCTTCTCGCGAGTCGGCGCCCGTGAGATTGGCGCCGCGCGGCGCCTCTGTAGGGGTCGGCGGGGCGCCCGCCAACCCTGTCCCCGCGATATCCGGCCGATCGCGCGTCAGGCGCCGGCGCTGCGGGCGATCGCCCGCTTGACCACCGCCTGCACCTCGGGATTCGAGAGGAACAGATCGTGGTTGATCAGCCCGCCACCGTAATCCGAGGCATCGGCCACCCGCACACCCAGTTCCTCCAGGCGCTCGCGGTCGGCCGCGCCGGCTCGAACGACGCCGCCTGCGATGGTGCTCGACAGTTCGAGGGCGCGGTCGTTCGTGGATGAGATCACCGTGATCTTGTTCACGTCCGGCCCAAGCCGCCGCACGCCGTTGGCGAAGAGATCGAAATCGATGTCGGGGGCGGCGAGCACGACCGCGCCGATGCGCGCCATCGCTGCCTCGCCGGCCTCGGCGCGCAGCATGCGCAGGGTCTCCAGCGTCAGCAGCGTGCCCATCGAGTGGGCCACGATGTTGATCCGTCCGCCGCTGGGCGAGGCTGCGAGAGCCTTCAGAAGGTCCTCGAAGGCGTCGCGTGACCACAGGGCGCTCTCGCGGTCGTAGCCGTAGTCGAAGGTCGCCGCGGCCGAGGGCCAGGTGAACAGGCCCGAGACGCCGCGGAAGCGGATGCCGTCCGACAGGCGCGCCGCGCTCACGGCCGCCGATTCGAAGGATTCGCGGTAGCCGTGCACGTAGATGAGCACATCGCGGCCCAGGGCCGCCTGGGCGAAGGCGTCGGCCGCGCCGGCGCCGGTCTCGACTTTCGGCACCGCGCCGATCGTCCAGTCGCCGGTGACAACGGCGGAGACCTTGCCGATCAGGGAGCGGTCCGGCGGCGACAGGCGCACCTCGGCGAAGCTCAGGCCCCGGCCCCGCTCGCTGGTGAAATAGGGTGCGCGCGGCGTCGCCGCCGTGGGCTTGCGGGTGGTCGCCACCAGCAGGACCGGCATGACATCGAGAGCCGACTGCTTCTCAGGGATCGCCGCCGTGCCGGGCACGA
Organism: Methylobacterium symbioticum; assembly: GCF_902141845.1. Classification (GTDB taxonomy): domain Bacteria; phylum Pseudomonadota; class Alphaproteobacteria; order Rhizobiales; family Beijerinckiaceae; genus Methylobacterium; species Methylobacterium symbioticum. The sequence continues at coordinate 125,599 of NZ_CABFPH010000002.1, forward strand.
GCCCGTCCGCCACGCAGGCACCGAGCGCGGGCGCCAGCGCGGAAGCGCCCGCGAGCGCGCCGAGGCGAATCAGGGAGCGTCGGGTGGGAGGCTGGCGCAGCATGATCCGGGGTCGCGTCCGATGCGGCCGGGCGGGAGGGCCCGGACCGATGCGACAGCCTGTGCCGCAGGATCGTGACCATGACGGGGCACAAGCGTGGCCGTGACGGGTGTGGATTGCGGGCAGGAGGTGCGATGTGGTCGGCGGAGCACAGGAGCCTTTGCCAGGGCGGATCCGACCCCTCGACGAACGCCGCACGGCCGGTCATGTAGGGCACATGGCCTCTCCCTCCCTTGACCTCGATGCCCTTCGCGAGCGGCTGCTCGCCGGCGAGCGCGCGGCGCTGGCCCGTGCGATCACGCTGGCGGAGTCGAAGCGGCCCGACCACCGGGCGCTGGCGCGCGACCTCATTGACACCGTCCTGCCGCAGACGGGCAAGGCGATCCGGGTCGGGATCACCGGAGTGCCCGGCGTCGGCAAATCGACCACGATCGATGCGCTCGGCTCGAACCTGACGGCGGCCGGCCACAAGGTGGCGGTGCTCGCGGTCGATCCGTCCTCGACGCGCACCGGCGGCTCGATCCTCGGCGACAAGACCCGCATGGCGCGCCTCGCCCTCGATCCCAACGCCTTCATCCGCCCGTCCCCGTCCTCGGGCACCCTCGGCGGCGTCGCCGCCAAGACCCGCGAGACCATGCTGCTCTGCGAGGCGGCCGGGTTCGACGTGATCCTCGTCGAGACGGTGGGCGTCGGTCAGTCCGAGACGGCGGTGGCCGACCTGACCGACTTCTTCCTCGTGCTGATGCTGCCCGGTGCCGGCGACGAGCTCCAGGGCATCAAGAAGGGCATCCTCGAGCTCGCCGACATGATCGCGGTGAACAAGGCGGACGATGGCGAGGCCGAGCGCCGGGCGAATGCAGCGGCGTCCGAGTATCGAGCCGCACTTCACATCCTGACGCCTGCTTCCGCCACTTGGACGCCGCCGGTGGTGACGATCTCCGGCTACCACAACCTGCGTCTCGACGCGCTCTGGGAGAAGGTCGTCGACCATCGACGGCGCCTGACCGCCACCGGCGAGATCGCCCAGCGCCGGCGTGAGCAGGATGTGAAATGGATGTGGGCGCTGGTCCACGAGCGTTTGCACCAGCGCCTCGTCGGGACCGCCGAGGTCCGGGCGAAGACCGCCGAGGCCGAGGCTGCGGTCGCGGGAGGGGCGCACTCGCCGGCTGCCGGCGCGGCGCTGATCGCCGAGCTGATCGGTTTGTGACGCCTCTCCTCATCACCGCCTTCGGCCCGTTTCCTGGCATGCCGCGCAACCCGAGCGCGGCACTCGCCCGAGCCCTCGGAGCGGCCCTGCGCCGCCGCGCCGGCCCGGCTCCTCGCATCCTCGTCCTGCGCACCGCCTACGCCTCGATCCCCGGCGCGCTGCTGCCGGCGCTCGCCGACCAACCCGCCGCCGTTCTGATGCTCGGCGTCGCCTCGCGGGCCAAGCGGATCCGCGTCGAGATCCGCTCCCGCAACCGGGCGAGCCGCCTTTATCCCGACGCAGCAGGGCGCATTTCCGCGCGGCTCGATCTCGATCCGGACGGGCCAGCCTCCCGGTGCAGCGCCGTGGCCGCGCAGGCGGTGGCCATCCTGCGCCGCCACGGGCTCGACGCGCGCGCCTCGAACGATGCGGGTCGCTATCTCTGCAACGCGAGCTACTACGCGGCGCTCGCCGTGGATGCCCCGGTGCTGTTCGTGCACATCCCCCCGGTGCCGCGCACGGCGCGGCCCCTGAGCCGGGCCACGGCGCAGGCCGCGATGGGCCGCCAGGTCAGGGCCCTCGCCGAACTTGCCGGACTGATGGCGGTGTGCGGCCGGCGCGGCAGGTCGGTGTCCTTCGCGAAACCCGCGCAGCGCCCTCGCGTGCGGTGATTCTCCGCACGAATTGTCGGTCTGCGGCGGGGCCAATCGCGATCTCGGGCGTTCATCGGACTACGGACGGCACCGGGCAATCCGCTGGGGTCCCGGCGTCCCGCTTCGAGAACGGAGAGATCATATGGTTGACACGGATCGCATCGTCGGCGGCGCGAAGGAATTCGCCGGACGCGCCCAGGGCGCGGCGGGCGACTTCGTCGGCTCGAACCGCGACTCGGTGGAGGGCCGCTTCCGCGAGGCACAGGGAACCGCGCAGAATCTCTACGGCCAGGCCAAGGACACCTTGCGCGACGTCGCCGACAACGCCGGCAGCTACGCCCGCGACGCCTATGACCGCAGCGGCGACTATCTGCGCGATGGGCGTCAGGTGGTGGGCTCCCGCGTGGAGGAGAACCCTCTGATCGCCCTCCTCCTGGCGGGCGCCGTCGGCTACGGCCTCGCCCTGCTGCTGCACGGCCGCCGCTAGAGGCATTTTTCGCGGACGCTCCTGGGCGAGCGTCCGCGATCCCGCGTGCGGGCCGCTACTGCGCGGTCCAGCCGCCATCCATCGACAGGTTGGCGCCGGTGATCTGGCTCGCTGCGTCCGAGCACAGGAACACCGCGAGCGCTGCGACCTGATCGACGGTGACGAATTCCTTGGTCGGCTGCGCCTTCAGCAGCACATCCTCGATCACCTGTTCCTTGCTGAGCCCACGCGCCTTCATCGTGTCGGGGATCTGCGCCTCGACCAGCGGCGTCCAGACATAGCCCGGCGAGATGCAGTTCGCCGTGATCCTATAGGGCGCGAGTTCGAGGCCTGCCGCCTTGGTGAGGCCCGCGATACCGTGCTTGGCGGCGACGTAGGCCGACTTGAACGGCGAGGCGACGAGCGAGTGCGCCGAGGCCGTGTTGATGATCCGCCCCCATTCGCGCGTCTTCATGCCGGGGATCGCCGCCTGCATGGCATAGAAGGCCGAGGAGAGATTGATCGCGATGATCTGCTCCCATTTCTCGCCCGGAAACTCCTCGATCGGCGAGACGTACTGAATCCCGGCATTGTTCACGAGGATGTCGACCGAGCCGAAGCGCTCCTCGGCTTCGCGCACCATCGCCGCGATCTGCTCGGGCTTGGTCATGTCGGCGCTAGAGTAGTGTGCCGTCACGCCGAACTCGGCTTCGATGCCGGTACGCGCCCGCTCGATGTCCTCCGGCTTGCCGAAGCCGTTGAGGACGACGTTGGCTCCCTCGCGCGCGAAGCCGCGGGCGATGGCGAGGCCGATCCCGCTGGTCGAGCCGGTGACGACGGCGGTCTTGGAGGTCAGGGTCATGAAAGCTCCGTGGCGGTCGGGTCTGCGGCCTCGGGCACATTACCTGTGCCGACGCGTGCGGCGCGGCAAGATGGTGCGGGTGAGGGACGGCTCAGCCCGTCAGGGCCGAACCGTCCGCGAAGGCCGCCGCGAGATAGGCCCGCACGAAGGGCGGCATCCGGCCCCCATCGATATCCGCCGCCCCGCGCACGGTGACGACGCGGGCGAGCTCCGGATCCGCCTCCTGCCGGCGGTGCCGTTCCATCCGGGCTCCCAACTGCGCGGCGGTCTCCCCGAAGCGGACCGGGCGCAGGAAGGCGAGTTGCCCGTCGCCGCGCAGGAGCACCCAGGATTCGCCGGCATCCTCCGGCAGATCGAGGCCGGTCTCCTCCCCGAGTTCGCGGCCGGCGCTGCCGGCGAGGTCGACCGCGTCGCCGCGGACATCATCGCGGTCCGGCGTGCCGCAGGGAAAGTAGATCTGGCCCGCATTGGCCGTCTGCGGCCCCATCTCGCCCATCAGCACCGCGCCGTCGGCGCTCCAGGGCACGATGGCCGCGAAGGCGTTGGCCACGTGGCCGTCCGGCGAGCCGCCGTCGCGATAGGCGATGAAGCGGGAATAGGTGGTCTCGAAGAAGTCGACCCGGCAACCGCTCTCCGTCACGGCACAGTCGCAGGCGAGGAGAACCGGCCCGTCGAAGAGCGCCGGCCGCGCCGCCCGCCGCCGCTCCCAGTTCTGGGCGACACGCTCGGCATTGTCGCGGGCCCAGGCCCAATCATAGGTCACCAGCCGCGCCTCGATACGGGCGAGCGACAGAACCTCGAACCCGTAGGGGCGGCCCTCAGACATGCAGGGTCCCGTCGGCCACCACGATCCCCGCACCGCCGATCTCGACCGAGCGCAGCGCACCCGCGGCCAGCTCGATCTGGAGGTCGATCTCGCTCGGGCGGCCCATCGCCACGCCCTGGCGGATGGCGACGTCGTGCGTGCCCTCGCCCAGCGCCTCGAACTGCATGAGCACGCCGGCGAAGGCGGCCGCGGCCGAGCCGGTAGCCGGATCTTCCGGTGCGCCGAGGGCCGGGGCGAACATCCGCGACTGGAAGCGCAGGCCGAGCCCCTCCGGATCGGGTGTGTAGAGATAGACCGCATCAGCGATCTCCGGCAGGCCCGCGCCGGCCTTCGCGGCATCGAGGCGCGCACGGCTCGCCACGGGCACGAAGGTGAATTCGGGCCCCGCGGCGTGCCGGCTCGGGCGGTGGCGGCCAAAACCGATGTCGCCGGGCTCGAGTCCGAGGGCGGCAGCGAGAGGCACCGGGTCCGGTCCGTCGCCGCGGAAGTCGGGCATCACCGGCAGCTTGAAACGCGCGCGGCCCCGATTCTCGTCGGCTTCGACCACGCACGGCACCACGCCGAGTTCGACCTCGAGGCCGAAGGCGACCGCGTCGGCGAGGTCGGCGCGTCGGTCCTGCAAGGCGAGGAGCACGGCGCTGCCCACTGTCGGATGGCCCGCGAAGGGCAGCTCGCGGGTGGGCGTGAAGATGCGGATCCGAGCGCGGTGGCGGGTCTCGGTCGGCGGCAGCACGAACACCGTCTCCGACAGGTTGAACTCGCGGGCGATCGCCTGCATCGCCGCGCCGTCGAGCCCGTCCGCGTCGAGGACGACGGCGAGCGGATTTCCGGCAAGCGGCGTCTGCGTGAACACGTCGAGGATGACGAAGCGGCGGGGCATGGGGGCTCCTCTGCGGGCGGGCGAGGCGGGCGTCGCCTCGTCGAACTCCGGCGGACTGGTAGGAACTGGGTCAGACCGGCACGACCGGGAAGGTCTCGCTCGGGCTCACGAACTCGTCCTGAGCGGCAACGGTCAGGATCTCGCGGGATCCAGCCTCGGCCGTGCGCCGGAGCAGCCCGTAGACCGAGGCGCCGGCCATGCCGAGGGCGAGCGTCGCCGAGCCGGTTCGAGCATAGTGCACGAAGAACAAGGCTGCGATGCAGTCGCCCGCCCCGTTCACGTCCAGCGAGAGGCGGGGTGTGCGCAACAGCCAGAACGCGCCGCCTTCCCCCGCGAGCAAATCGATGGCGTCGGCGGGCGTCGCATCGGTGATCAGGGAGGTGACGAGGACGACGCGCGGGCCGCGCGCCTGAAGCGCCAGCACCGCCGCCTTGGCCTCGGCCAGGGTGCCGGTCGGCAGGCCGGTGAGGGCGTCGAGCTCGAACTGGTTCGGCGTCAGGATATCGGCGGCCGGCACGGCCTGGTCGCGCATGAAGTCCGGGATGCCGGGTCGGACATAGACGCCGCGGCCGATATCGCCCATCACCGGGTCGCAGCAATACAGCGCCTTCGGGTTGACGGCGCGCACCGCGGCGACCGCGTGCAGGATCGCCGTGCCGATATCGGCCGAGCCCATATAGCCGGAGAGCACGCCGTCGCAGGTGCCGAGCACCCCGCGCTCGCCGATGCCGGCCACCAGCTCCTCGATCGCCGGCCCATCGAAGACTCGTCCGCGCCACGCGCCGTAGCCGGTGTGGTTCGAGAACTGCACCGTGTGGATCGGCCAGACCTCCACGCCGAGGCGCTGCATCGGGAAAACCGCCGAGGCGTTGCCGACATGCCCGTAGGCGACGTGGGACTGGATCGACAGGACCTGCACGGGTTCTCACCTCCGAACTGGGGCGGCTGGACTGTTAGCGGGTTTCCCGTGAGGCCGCATCCTGCATCCGGCCCGGGGCCGGGTTGCGCGAATGCTGGCACTGCCCCAGATCCGACGCTCCTTGGGATCAGGACGAAGCAGACAGATGGATCTCGAAGCCCTGCGGATCGCGGCCCTCGGCTTCGTGGAGGCCCATAAGAGTTGGGCCCCCCTGATCACCGGCGTGCTCGCCTTCTGCGAATCGATCGCCTTCCTGTCGCTCCTCGTGCCCGCGACGGTGATCCTCGTCGGCATCGGCGCGATGATCGGTGCCGCCGACATCCCGCTCTGGCCGGTGGTGGCCGCCGCCGGCATCGGCGCCGGGCTCGGCGACTGGATCTCCTACGAATTCGGCCGCTATTACGGCCCGAACGCCAAGGCGATGTGGCCGATGCGGAACTACCCGGAGATGGTGTCCCGCGGCGAGAGCTTCCTGAAGCGCTGGGGCGCGGCGTCGGTGGCGGTCGGGCGCTTCTTCGGGCCGGCCCGCGCGGTGGTGCCGCTCATCGCCGGCATCTTCGCGGTCGAGCGTCTGCCCTTCCAGGTCGCGAACTGGCTGTCCGGCTTCGTCTGGGCCTTCGTGCTGCTCGCTCCCGGAGCCGGGCTCCTTAGCTGGCTCCAGGGCTGAGAGCCCGGCGCACGCGCCGCAGGTGACAAGCAGCCCCCGAGCCGGGCAGAGTGTTCCGAAACGGAACGCTTCGCCCGATGCTCCCTGGCCCGATGCCCCCTGCCCTCGCCACCACCTCCGACACACTCCTGCCGCCCGATCGCCGCCAGTCGCCGACGGCGGCGCGCATCCAGCGCGGGGTGCGCCGCCTGTTCTCGGAGCTCGGCTGCGTCAGCCTGCCCGAATTCTCCCTGGCGAACGGCCGGCGCGCCGACGTGATCGCCCTGTGCGGCGCGGGCAAGCTCAGCATCGTGGAGATCAAGTCGAGCGTCGCGGATTTCCGGGCCGACCGGAAATGGCCGGACTATCGCGACTTCTGCGATCGCTTCTACTTCGCGATCTCCGACACCGTGCCGGAAACGATGATCCCCGAGGAATGCGGCCTCATCGTCGCCGATGCCTTCGGTGCGGCGATCCTGCGCGAGCCCGCCGAGCACACGCTGAGCGGCGCCCGCCGCAAGGCAGTGACGCTCCGTTTCGCCCACAGCGCGGCGCGGCTGCTGCACGTACTCGCCGATCCCGGCGCGGTGCGCGAAGGGGCGCTGTAGCTATCCCCGCCCACTCCGCCGGGCCGAGACCTTCGCCAGGGCCGCGAGGTCCTTGTCGGCATCGCCGTGGGCCATGGCCTCGATCAGGCCGTCGCGGAGCACGCTGGCGAAGGGCATCGGCACCCCGACCGCCTCGGCCGCCTGGAGCGCGAGGCGCACGTCCTTGGCGCCGAGCTTCAGATTGAAGCCTGGCGGCTCGTAGCGGTTCGCCGCGATCGACGCGCCGTAGCCCTTGTAGACGGGTGAGGCGAACAGCGTGTTGGTCAGGAGGTCGAGGAGGTCGGCGCCCGGTACGCCGTGCCCCTCCGCGAAGGCGCAGGCCTCGCCCATCGCCTCAATCGCCGAGATCAGCATGAAGTTGCCGGCAAGCTTGACCGCATTGGCGCGGGGCGCCTCCGGGCCGAACGGCCAGGTCTTGGCGCCCATCGCGTCGAGAAGGGGCGCGGCGCGGGCAACGGCCTCGTCCGGGCCGGCACAGACGATGTTGAGTTCGCCGGCCTCAGCGACGTTCGGTCGGCCGAAGACCGGGGCGGCGATGTAGGGCACGCCGGCTCGCGCGTGGATTGCGGCGAGGTCCCGGGAGAGCGCCACCGAGATGGTGCTCATGCTCAGATGCAGGCCCGGGCGCTCTGCGCCGTCGAGAAGCCCGCCCTCCACAATGACGGAGCGCAGGGCCGCATCGTCGGCGAGCATGGTGATCGCCGCCTCGCCCCGGAAGGCCTCCGCCGCGCTCTCGACCACGGTCGCACCGTCGAGCCCCTCGGCGGCACCGGCCGAGCGGTTCCAGACCCGGACCTTATGGCCGTCCCGCAGCAGGCTCGCGACCATGCCCCGGCCCATGCGCCCGAGACCGATGAATCCGACATCCATGCGCAGTCTCCTCCGCTCTCGCTCCGCATCGCGCATAGAGCGCGACGGCGCCGACGGATCAAGCGGCGCGGTCCATTGGCGGCGCCGGCCTCTGCTCGGGCGGGGCGGGCGCGGGCTGTGCCGCCAGCGGCAGTTCGATCACCGCGCTGAAGCCGCCCTCGGGGCGGTTCTCCAGGATCAGGCGGCCGGAATGGGCCTCGACGATCGCCTGCACGATGGACAGGCCGAGACCGAACCCCGTGGCCTCGTTGAGGTTCCGGGCCCGGTCGCCACGGACGAAGGGCTGGAGCATCGCCTCCCGCTCGGCCTCGGCGATGCCGGGGCCCGGGTCGCGCACCTCGACGCGGGTGCCGCGCGGGATCGCGTCCATGAACAGGCTGGCGCTGCCGCCATACTTCACGGCGTTGTCCACGAGGTTGGTGATCGCGCGCTGCAGCTCGTCGGGCCGGCCGCGCACCAGAACGTGGCGGCTGCGCTCCACCGAGACCTGCGCGCCCACATCGGCGAAGCCGTCGCAGACCGTGTGGACGACGGAGGCGAGATCGACCAGCGACTGGCTGCCCACATCCCGCCCCTGGCCGTCGCGCACGAAGGAGAGGGCCGCCTCGACCAGCGCGTTCATCTGGTCGAGGTCGCGCAGGGTCGAGGCACGGGCGTTCTCGTCCTCGATGAACTCGGCGCGCAGGCGCAGCCGGGTGATCGGCGTGCGCAGGTCGTGGCTGATCGCGGCGAGCATTTGGGTGCGGTCGTCGATGAGGCGGCGCACGCGGGCCCGCATCCGGTCGAGCGCCCGGGAGACGGCGAGCACCTCCTTCGGGCCGGCCTGCGGCAGGGCGACGTGGTCGTCCCGGGCGCCGAAGGCCTCGGCCGCCCCGGCGAGGCGCGCCAGCGGCGCCGTCAGCGCGCGGGTCGCCCAGACGGAGAGAAGCGCGAGGGTCAGGCCCAGGAAGACGAAGGTGAAGATGATGGCGCCCTGGCGCGGCGGACGCAGGGGATCGTCCGGCAGCGTGCCCTGGAGCATCGCGCCGTTGGATGTGGCGAGGCCGAGGCGCAGGCTGTGTCCGGCGGGGGCCGATGGCGGCGTCAGGTTCGCGACAGTGAGGCCGCGGCCGAAGCTGTCGCGCAGGCGCCGGGCCACCGGCTTGTCGGTGCCGGTGTCGCCACCCTGGCCGTTCCACGGGGCGATGTCGAGGATCGGAAGGGTGCGGGCGGCGCTGGCGAGGAGGTCCGGCCGCAGCTCCGGCGCGGAGGCGTCGAGCAGCCGCGCCACGGTGGCGAGGCGCCCGGTCAGGACGGCGGGCCGATCCTCCGGCCGCCAGGGCTCGTGCAGGAGGAAGAAGGCCAGCGTCGCCACCACATGGGCCGCGGCGATCGCCGCCACCACGAGGAGTGCGATCTGCCCGCCGATGCTGCGTGGCCGCAGCCGGGCGCGGAGGCGGTGCACGAGCCCGCTCATGCCCGCGTGACCTCCGGCGTGAACAGGTATCCGCCCGAGCGGATCGTGCGGATGATCTCGGGGTTGCGCGAATCGCGCTCGATCTTCTGGCGGATCCGGCTGATCAGCACGTCGATGCTGCGCTCGAACGGCCCGGCCGCCCGCCCCTGCGTGAGGTCGAGGAGCTGGTCGCGGGAGAGCACCCGGCCGGGCCGGAGGCAGAGCGCGTGAAGCAGATCGAATTCCGCGCCTGTGACGGCGACGCGGGCACCTTCCGGGCTGAGCACCTGGCGCAGGGACACGTCGAGGGTCCAGCCGGCGAAGTGAAGGCGGCGCACCCCGTCCTCGTCGGTGCCGTTGGCGGCGCTGCGGCGCAGGATGGCGCGGATCCGCGCCAGCAGCTCGCGCGGGTTGAAGGGCTTGGCGAGATAGTCGTCGGCGCCGAGTTCGAGCCCGATGATGCGGTCGATCTCCTCGCCCTTGGCGGTCAGCATCAGGACGGGGATCTGCGAATGGCCGCGCAGGCGCCGGCACAGGCTCAGGCCATCCTCGCCGGGCAGCATCAGGTCGAGGACGATCAGGTCGACCTTCGCGTCGCCCAGCACCCGGTCCATCTCGCGCCCGTCGCCGGCGAGCGTCACCCGGCACTCGTTGCCGCGGAGATAGCGCGCGACGAGCGCCGAGATCTCGCGATCGTCCTCGACGACGAGGATATGGGGCGTGGCAAGCGCGGTCATCGCGGAGGTTTCGGTCGCGAGCATAGCCCGGTTATGGCCCGGCCCGGGCCGTATCCGGAAGATGGGGCGGGCCGGACAATTGTAACCGCACGTTTCCCGGGCGGCAGCGGACATATCCGGAAACACGTCAGTCGTGCAGGACGCGCTGCCTCGCCGATCGGCGCGCCGGCGGGCCCCTCATTCCGGAGGGGAGCGACGGTTCCGGACGGGGCGCGGGTCCCCTCTCCCGAACGGGAGAGGGGGCCTGTCGTGGTGCGCACATGCTTTCGGCCCCGCGCGGATCATCCGCCGGGGGCATGGCTGGCGCGGTCGGGGTGACGCGGGACGCCGCGGAGCCCGAAACGCAACGTTGCACAAGCCGGCTCCCCGGCGTCCCGCGGATGAGAGGCTGAGAGGCTGAGACCCAGCCCGCCCATCCGTCTTGTCGTCGCGGTGTCTGTCCCGGCGTCCTCCGACCTCGCGACTGCCGCTGGCCGGGTCCGGTCCCTAGCGGGACGGGAACCCCGTGCACGCTGACATACGCCCGTCCGGCGCGAGGCCCGCCTCGTAGTGGGTCGGGCCGGCGAGTCTCTGGCGATCCCCCAGAACCGGGTCGGGACGGGCGCATTTCCTCAGCCCGCCTCACCGCCCGGATCCGAGCAGACCTTGCGTCGGCACGCCGCCCGGGGCACCGGCCGGATCCGAGGCCGGTGACGCGGGCACCGCCCCGCCGTCCGCGCCCCTCCCGGTCGGTCCCCGGGACGGGCCCCCGAAAGGCAGCGCAGGATCACCCCTGCGATGCCGGACGGCAGGTGCAAGCAAATGAGCACAAAACAGGAACATTGTCAACCTGACAAAGCTCTCCTCGACCTCGTCGGGGAGGAGCAGGAGATCATCGTCCTGTCTTCAGGACCCGTGGTCCAATCCACGGTCCGGACGCCGGACCGGCATTCGCCGATGCGGGCGGCGTTCAGCGGCGCCGCTTGATCGAGCCGACCGTCTGCATCTGCGACTGGGCCTCGCTGCGGTCGTCCTCGCTCGCCCCGGCCCAGTTCTTCTCGTAGAGGGTGACGATCCAGTCGTCCTTGCGGCCCTGCGCGCCCTCGCGGGCGAGCGCCAGCCACATCAGGCCGCGCACGCGCTGCACCGGCACGCCGCCGAGGCCGTTGATGAGGATGTCGCCGAGCAGCGCCTGGGCCGGATGGTGGCCCTTCTCCGCGGCGAGGTTGAACCAGCGCGCCGCCTGCTTCGGATCCGCGTCGACGCCGTTGCCGTCGAGATAGAGCCGGGCGAGGTTGTACTGCGCGTTGGGATCCCCGAAATAGGAGGCCGCGTAGTTGAACATGTCGTAGGCGCGCTCGGGGTTCGGGCGCACATAGGTGCCCTTGATCCCGTCGAGGAAATAGGTGCCGAGCGCGGTGAAGGCGGCGGCCGTCACCCCGGAGATCTGCGCGTCCGGGCCATCCGCAGTGCCCGAATCGGCGATGCGCGAGAAGTATTCGAAGGCCTTCAGGTCGTCGTGCGGCACGCCGTCCCCGTCCGCGTACATGCGGCCGAGCTTCCACAGGGCGAGGGCGTGGCCCTGGCCGGCGGCGTATTCGAGGGCGCGGGCGGCGCCTTCCTTGTCGCCCGCATTGTACTCGCGCACGCCCGCCCGCAGCGCGTCCTTGGCCGAGCGGTAGCTCCGCTCGGGCACGGGGGTGCGCGCGGCGGCGTCGAGCGCCCGCGGGGCCGGAGGCAGCGCAGCCAGGGTCAGCGCGGCGCAGAGCCCCGCGAAGACCGAGCTGCGCAGGACACCGAGCCGGCCCAGACGCCTGCGGAGCCGACCCGGATCGGCCCCGGCCGGCCGCATCGGCCGGCAGAGGTCAGTCCTAGATGTCCGCATAGCTCTGCGTCTCCTTGGCGCCGCCCGGATGGGTGACGGCACCATTCACAGCCGGGCCGACGCCCTGCGCGTACTTCCAGAGATAGCCGGAGGTGGCGGTGTTCGGGCGCGGGGCCCAGGCCTTGCGGCGCTCGGCCAGCTCCGCATCCGAGAGCGCCACGTCGAGGGTGCCCTTGATCGCGTCGAGGGTGATCATGTCGCCGTCGCGCAGCAGGCCGATCGGCCCGCCGACCGCGGCCTCGGGGCCGACATGGCCGACGCAGAAGCCGCGGGTCGCGCCCGAGAAGCGGCCGTCGGTGATCAGCGCGACCTTGTCGCCCATGCCCTGGCCGTAGAGCGCGGCGGTGGTGGACAGCATCTCGCGCATGCCGGGGCCGCCGCGCGGGCCCTCGTAGCGGATCACCAGGACCTCGCCCTCCTTGTAGGCGCGGGTCTGCACCGCCTGGAAGCAAGCCTCCTCGCCGTCGAAGACGCGGGCCGGGCCGGTGAAGACCTGCTTGTCGGCCGACATGCCGGCGACCTTCACGATGGCGCCCTCAGGGGCGAGGTTGCCCTTGAGGCCGACGACGCCGCCGGTCGGCGTGATCGGGTTGTTGGCCGGGCGCACCACGTCCTGGTCCGGGTTCCAGGCCACCTTCTCGAGGTTCTCGGCGATGGTGCGGCCGGTGACCGTCAGGCAGTCGCCGTGCAGGAAGCCGTGATCGAGCAGGGTCTTCATCAGGAGCGGGATGCCGCCGACCTCGAACATGTCCTTGGCGACGTAGCGCCCGCCCGGCTTCAGGTCGGCAATGTAGGGCGTGCGCCGGAAGATCTCGGCCACATCGAACAGGGTGAACTCGATGCCGGCCTCGTGGGCGATGGCCGGCAGGTGCAGGGCCGCGTTCGTCGAGCCGCCCGAGGCCGCGACCGTGGCGGCGGCGTTCTCGAGCGCCTTGCGGGTGACGATGTCGCGCGGGCGGATGTTCTTGGCGATGAGCTCCATCACCTTCTCGCCGGCCGCGGCGCAGAACTTGTCGCGGATCTCGTACGGGGCGGGCGCGCCGGCCGAATAGGGCAGTGCGAGGCCGATCGCCTCGGAGACCGTCGCCATGGTGTTGGCGGTGAACTGCGCGCCGCAGGCGCCGGCCGAGGGGCAGGCGACCTGCTCCAGCTCGTCGAGGTCGTCGAGGCTCATGTCGCCGACCGCGACCTTGCCGACGGCCTCGAACAGGTCCTGCACGGTCACCGGCTTGCCGCGGAAGGAGCCGGGCAGGATCGAGCCGCCATAGATGAAGATCGACGGCACGTTGAGGCGGACCATCGACATCATCATGCCGGGCAGCGACTTGTCGCAGCCGGCGAGGCCCACGAGGGCGTCGTAGGCATGGCCGCGCATGGTCAGCTCGACCGAGTCGGCGATGACCTCGCGGGACGGCAGCGAGGCGCGCATGCCGCCATGGCCCATGGCGATGCCGTCGGTGACGGTGATGGTGCAGAACTCGCGCGGCGTGCCGTGGGCGGCGGCGACGCCCTTCTTCACCGCCTGCGCCTGGCGCATCAGCGAGATGTTGCAGGGAGCGGCCTCGTTCCAGCACGAGGCGACGCCCACGAGCGGCTGGTGAATCTGCTCGCGGGTCAGGCCCATCGCGTAGAGATAGGAGCGGTGCGGGGCGCGGTCGGGCCCCTCCGTGACATGCCGGCTCGGCAGCTTCGACTTGTCGTTCACGCGCGCGTCCATGACCCAGGTCCCGTCGTACTCTTCGAAGATGCCAGAGATGGGGTGCGCAGAGCCCCATCACATCGCCTGGCGACGACGCGCGAGGGGCCTCGAAACACCTGTCCGGAATCGTTCGCAACCCGGCGGTAAAGCGTTGCAGGAATTGTCGTTTGCCGCCGATGCTGAGGTGGTCCCGGTTTATGGCGGGAACGCGGCGGATCGTGGCAGCGCTCGGGGCAAACCCGGGATGCTTTCGCGGTGTTGCGACCCCGCCACAGCTAAGCTTCGCTCCCCGCCCGGGGCGGCGGAGACGATCCGTCCGCGCGGAGCTGCGGCGCGGCGGATTTCGCCTCCAGGGCACGGTCGCTCTCGTCCTTGAGGCGCACGCCCGTGAGGCCGCGGGACAGCGCCTGCCCGAGCAGCCAGGCGAGCTTGAACGCGGCCTTGTCCGGCGTCAGTCCGGCGGCGCGCACGTTCGAGATGCAGTTCCGTTCCGCATCCGTGCGGCCGGGGCGCGGGTCGAGGGTCAGGTAGATGCCGAGACTGTCGGGCGAAGAGAGTCCGGGCCGCTCGCCGATCAGCACCGCCACCGCGCGCGCCCGCAGGGCCTCGCCGGCGGCGTCGCCCAGCGCCACGCGAGCCTGCGTGGCCACCACCACGGGAGCGAGGCGCCAGCCGGCCCGCGCCGCATGGGGCAGGAAGGCGTCGAGAACGGGCACGGCGTTCTCATGGACGGCGCGGGCCGAGAGCCCGTCCGCGACGACGAGGGCAAGGTCGCAAGACCCCTCGGCGGCGGCGGCGAGCCGGTCCCGGTCGTCCGGCACGAGGCGGCGGCCGAGATCGGGCCGGCGCAGATAGGCCGCCCGGTCTCCGGCCTGCGAGGCGACGGCCAGGGTCGCGAGGCCGAGGGCCTCGATGCCGGCGCCGAGCGCCCGCGCATCCAGCGGCGCGTGAACGGCGTCGCGGGCCTGGGCGTGGGCGAGGCCGAACCGGAGCACGCTCCGCGTGGTCTGGCCGCTGCCGGCCCGGCCGAGGCCGATCCGGGCGGGCGTCAGCCCGGCGAGCCGCGCCCAGATCTCCCGCTGGTCGCTCATGCGGCGATGCCGGAGGCGTCGGCGAGCAGCCGGTTCGGCGCGCCGGCGAGCAGCGCGCCCTGCCCGTCCGTGAGGCCGATCGCCTCGAGCCAGGCCTCGAATTCGGGCGCCCGCTTCAGGCCGAGCACCTCACGCAGGTAGAGCTGGTCGTGGAACGAGGTGGACTGGTAGTTCAGCATCACGTCGTCGGCCCCGGGCACGCCCATCACGTAGGTGCAGCCGGCCGCGCCGAGCAGCGTCAGGAGCGTGTCCATGTCGTCCTGATCGGCCTCGGCGTGGTTGGTGTAGCAGACGTCGACGCCGAGCGGCACGCCCATCAGCTTGCCGCAGAAATGGTCCTCCAGGCCGGCGCGGATGATCTCCTTGCCGTCGTAGAGATATTCGGGCCCGATGAAGCCGACCACGGTGTTGACGAGCAGCGGCCGGAAGGGGCGGGCCACCGCGTAGGCGCGCGCCTCCAGCGTCTGCTGGTCGATGCCGTGATGGGCGTCGGCCGAGAGGCAGGAGCCCTGACCCGTCTCGAAATACATGCCGTTGTCGCCGAGGCTGCCGCGCTTGAGGGCTAGCATCGCCGCGTGGGCCTCCTTCAGCAGCGGCAGCGTGACGCCGAATCCCGCATTGGCGGCTTCCGTCCCGGCGATCGACTGGAAGACGAGATCCACCGGCAGGCCGCGCTCCATCGCCTCGAGGGTCGTGGTGACGTGGGTCAGCACGCAACCTTGCGTCGGGATGGCGTGGCGCTGGATCAACTCGTCGAGGAGCTTGAGGAGATCGCCCAGCGCCTGGACCGAATCGGAGGCCGGATTGATGCCGATCACGGCGTCGCCGCAGCCGTAGGAGAGGCCGTCGAGGATCGCCGCGGTGATGCCGGCGGGATCGTCGGTCGGGTGGTTCGGCTGGAGGCGCACGGCCAGGGTGCCGGGCAGGCCGATCGTGTTGCGGAACCGGGTGACCACGCGGCATTTCCGGGCGACCAGGATCAGGTCCTGGTTGCGCATGATCTTTGAGACGGCGGCCGCGATCTCGGGCGTCACCGCGGGCGCGATCCGGGCCAGGATCTCCGGGGAGGCGGTGAGCAGGACCTCGCGGAAATCGCCGACCGTCAGGTGCCCGATCTCGGCGAAGGCCCCCTGATCGTGCGTGTCGAGGATCAGGCGGGTGACGTCATCGGATTCGTAGGGGATCAGCGGCCGGGCCAGGATCTCCTTGAGCGGCACCTCGGCGAGGCACCAGCGCGCCGCCCAGTTCTCCTCGGCCGACTCCGCCGCGATCCCGGCGAGCCGGTCGCCCGAGCGCGGCGGAGTCGCCTTCGCCATCAGCGTGGCGAGGTCGGCGAAGGCCCAGCTGCGCGGGCCGACGACGTGGCGATAGGCCATCCGGTCACCCTGTCGAGGATCGAGGTGGTGCGATCATATCAGATCCCGTGTCTTGCCTCCCCAATCTGCGGGCGAGCGAAGCGCAGGCGCACAGGATCACAGGATGACGGGATCCCCTCACAGCGCGCCGGCATGCGGCGCCGGCTCCTCCGTCGAGATCGCGTCGACGGTGCGCGGCATCGGGCTGCCCATGCCGTCCGAGCGCTGGATCCGGATCTGCTGGTTGACCGGCTGCATGTTGCCGTAGGGCGTCGAGAAGGCGATCTCGGCGGCGTCCCGGCCGATGCCGATCCGCACCAGCCCGTCGAGATCGGCCTGCCGCGTCGCGTCGAACAGCCACCAGCGCCCGTCGAGATAGGCCTCGAACACCGCGTGGAAGTCGCTCGGCACGAGGCCGTGCGCGTAGCAGCTCACGAACCGGGCCGGGATGCCGAGGGCCCGGCAGAAGGCGGTGCCGAGATGGGCGAAGTCGCGGCAGACGCCGGCGCGCTTCAGCAGGGTCTCGTCGGCCGTGGTCTCCTGGTCGCTGGCGCCCGGCACGTAGGCGATGTGGTCGTGGATCCAGTTGCAGATCGCGTTGACGCGCTGATGGCCCTTCGGGAGCGCCGAGAACTCGGCCTGGGCGAAGGGCGTCAGGCGATCGGAGGAGACGAAGCGGCTCGGCAGGAGGAAGGGCAGGATGTCGATGGGCAGGGCCGAGATCGGCGTCTCGTTGATGGCCGCCGGGTCGGCGCGGTGCACCGTGAGGTCGACCTCGGCGTTGTACTCGACCGCGAACGGACCGACGGGCACGTTGACGCCGAGATAGCGGTTCTTGAGATCGGGCGTGACGTAGACCTCGCGCTTCAGGTCCGGCGTGAGCACGAGGCTCTCGTTCAGGATCTCGACGCTCCTCAGCCGCGCGACTTCGAAATTGAAGATGAAGGTCGTTTCCGCGAGGATGTTGTAGGACAGGCTGCAGCCCAGGGTGTAGCGCATCGGGGGACTTTCGCTGGGGCCGTTCCGGCCACCAGCACAAGCTTGCGGACCCGCGCCGGTTCCCGGTCGGCCTGCCCGAAAAAGCGTCGTCGGCTTAAGGGGTTGCCCGCGGCTGCAGCACCACGGTGAGCGAGCGCACGCCCTGGGCCCCGTGGATCAGCACGCCCTCGATATCGGCCGTGGCCGAGGGCCCGGTATGGAGCACCGCATAGGCGGCCTGCCCGAATTCCGGACGGCGATAGGCCGCCTGAACATTGGGCAGGATGTCGGCGGGATCGAGCAGCACCACGAGGTGCTGGGCGAGATAGGCGACCGCGTTCACGATGAGCTGGTCCTGCGTGAACAGGACCGAGCCGGTCTCGGCGATGCCGAAGACGGCGCGGACTACCGCCACGTCCACGTCGTTCACGTCCTGCGGACGCGAGACCGCGCGCAGGTCGAGGGTGCCCTCGAGTTCGGGCACGGCGGACGCGACCACCGTCGCGGCGGCCAGGCGCTCGCGCACGCCCGCGAAGACGTCGTCCGCGCCGGGCTCGGCGACGCGTCCGCCCATGCGCACCAGCCTTTCGCCGAACTCGGCCACGAGGTCGTCGCCGACGAGCGGCGGGAACAGCGGCACCTCCGGCAGCGGAAACTCGCCCGCCGGCCGGTTCTGGCGGAGGTCGGAGAAGATGGCTTCGCGCGCGCTCATTTCGCGCCGTCCTTCATGCGGTTTTCCTTGTACCAGGCGTGGAAGCTCTGGCGCGGGGCGTCCGGCATCTCGCGCTTCTTCCCCCAGGTGTTGAGCGGGTTGTAGACGGCGAAGCGCGGCAGCACCTTCAGGGCGGAATCCGCCGCGCCGATCGCCGCCCGATAGGCGGCCGGCCGCGCCAGCACCGCGCCCGCAGCCTTCATCATGCCCTGCTTGAGCAGCGGGATCTGGTGCTCCTCGGCGAGAACCTTGCGCCAGGCGAAGATCTGCTCGTGGATGTTGATCTTGACCGGGCAGACATTGGTGCAGGAGCCGTTCATGGTCGAGGAGAACGGCAGCGTCGAGTATTTCCGCTTGTTGAAGGTCGGGTCGATGATGAGACCGATCGGCCCGGCATAGGTGGCGCCGTAGGAGAGCCCGCCCGAGCGCCGGTAGACCGGGCAGGTGTTCATGCAGGCGCCGCAGCGGATGCATTTGAGCGAGGTCCAGAACTCCTCCATGCCGAGCCGGGCCGAGCGGCCGTTATCGACGAGCACCATATGCATCTCGGTCCCGGCCCGGGGCTTCCGGAAATGCGAGGTGTACTGAGTGATCGGCGAGCCGAGCGCCGAGCGCGAGAGCAGGCGGATGAACACGCCGAGATGCTCGATGCGCGGGATCAGCTTCTCGATGCCGATCGAGTGGATCTGCAGCTTCGGCACGTTGCCGGAGAGATCGGCATTGCCCTCGTTGGTGCAGGTGACCACCGTTCCGGTCTCGGCGATCGCGAAGTTGCAGCCCGTCATGCCGGCATCGGCATTCAGGATATGGGGTCGCGTGGTCTCGCGCTGGCTCTCGGCGAGGTAGTGGGCGTCGTCGTTGTCGGGGTCGGTGCCGAGCGTCCGCGCGAAGACCTCGGCCACGTCGAGGCGGGTCTTGTGCACGGCCGGGGCCACGATGTGGCTCGGCTCCTCGTCGTCGAGCTGCTGGATGCGCTCGCCGAGATCGGTCTCGATGATCTCGATCCCCTCCCCCGCCATGAAGTGACGGAAGCCGCATTCCTCGGTGAGCATCGACTTCGACTTCACGATCGTCCGCGCGCCGTGGTCGCGCAGGATGCCGAGCACGATGCGGTTGTGCTCGGCCCCGTCGCGCGCCCAGTGGACATGGACGCCGTTCGCCTTCGCGGCCGCCTCGAACTGCTCGAGGTAGAGGTCGAGATGGGAGAGGGTATGTGTCTTGATCTGCGAGGCGAGCTCGCGCAGCTCCTCCCATTCGGGGATGCCGAAGGCGGCGGCGTCCCGCTTCTTGCGCAGATCCCACAGGCGCTCGTCATGGGCGGCGGCGTGGAGGGGCGCGGCGAGGAAGCGCTCGGCGGCCTCGGCCTGGTCGATCGGCCGGTCGCCGCGGATCTTGGCGCCGCGGGGTTGGGGCTCGCGCACGGGCGGCGCCTTGATCGGCTTCGAGGTGCCCTCGGCATGGTCGAGCCGGCGCCCGTCCTGGCCGCGCTCGCTCTCGTCGGTCGCGGCCCGGACGACCGGGTTGACGACGCCCTCGCGCTCGCGGGGGTGGAGATCCTCGGCGCTCATGCGGCGGCTCCGTTCAGAACCTGGGCGATGTGGATGTATTTCAGCGGCAGGCCGAGGCGCTCGGCGCAGCCCTTCTGATGCATCAGGCAGGAGGAATCGGCCGAGACCACGTACTCGGCCCCGGCGCGCTTCTGGTCGGCCACCTTGTCGTAGCCCATCTTGGCCGAGACCGCCGGCTCGAAGACCGAGAAGGTGCCGCCGAAGCCGCAGCACTCGTCGGGCCGGGCGAGGTTGACCAGCTCCACGCCCGCGACCTTCTTCAGGAGGTTCAGCGGCTTCGAGAAATACGGCAGGTTCAGCTCGGACGGCCGGGCATGGTCGATGCCGCGCAGCGCGTTGCAGTTGGCATGATAGGCGACCTTGTGCGGGAAGCGCGCCCAGGGCAGCGCCTCGACCTTCAGCACGTCGTGCAGGAACTCCACGAGTTCGAACGTGCTCTCGCGGACTTTCCGCACCGCATCCGTCTGCGGGATCGCGGTGAGATGCTCGCGGACTTGGTGCACGCAGGAGCCCGAGGGCGCGACCACGTAGTCGAACCCCGAGAAGTTCTTCACGAACAGGGCCTCGGTGGCGGCCGCCTCCTGGTGGCAGCCGGTATTGGTCATCGGCTGGCCGCAGCAGGTCTGGTCGTAGGGGTAGTGCACGTCGAGGCCGAAGCGTTCCAGCAGCTCCAGGGTGGCGATGCCGACCTCCGGCTCGAAGGCATCGACGTAGCAGGGGACGAACAGTCCAATACGCATGGATCTCTCTCAGCCCTCGGCGTCGGGGCTCACGCGGACCAGCAGCTTGCCGAAATTGCCGCCGGTATAGAGGCTGTTGAGGTGCTCCACCGCCCGGTCGAGCCCGTCGCGCACGTCCTGGCGGGTCTTCAGCTTGCCCTCCGCCATCCAGCCGACGAGATCGCGGATCGCCTCGGGGTAGCGGTCGACATAGTCGAGGATGATGAAGCCCTGGATGGTCAGGCGCCGCATCAGCACCAGACCCCACTTGCCGGGCCAGTCAGCCGGCTCGACGTCGTTGTAGCCGGAGATCAGCCCGCAGAGCGGCATGCGGCCGAAGCGGCGCAGGCGCGCGACCACGGCCTGCATGATCGCGCCGCCGACCTGCTCGAAATTGATGTCGACCCCGTCCGGCGCCAGCGCGTCGAGGCGGGCGCCGACATCCTCGTTCTTGTAGTCGATCGCCGCGTCAAAGCCGAGCTCGTCCACGATGTAGCGGCACTTCTCGGGGCCGCCGGCGATGCCGATGACGCGGCAACCCTTGATCTTGCCGATCTGCCCGACGACCTGGCCGACGCCGCCGGAGGCCGCCGAGACCACGAGGGTCTCGCCCGCCTTCGGGCGGCCGATATCGAGGAGCCCGAAATAGGCGGTTGGGCCGACCATGCCCAGCGCCCCGAAGGCGGTGGCGAGGCTCAGGCCCTTGGGCAGGTCGAGCCGGTTCAGCCCCTGGCCGTCCGTGATCATGGCATCGGCGAGGACGCCGAGGCCCGAATAGATCTGGCCTTCCGCGACGCCGGGCTTGCGGCTCGCCACCACGCGGCCGGCCACCAGCGCGCGCATCGGCTCGCCGAGCCCGACCGGGGGCATGTACCCTTCCGCATCGCTCATCCAGATGCGGTTCGTCGGGTCGAGGGAGATGTAGAGGATCTTGAGGAGGAACTGGCCGTCTGCCAGCTCCGGCAGCGCCTCGCGCTCCAGGGTGAGATCGCCGTCGCGGATCTCGCCCACCGGGCGGCGCCGCAGACGCCAGACCTGCCGTTCAGTCGCCGTGACCGCGTCCGTGGCCATGACCGCGTCCTCGCCTGCGCGCCGACGAGCCGCCGCTTGTGGTGCCGCGGCGGTCTCTGGAACCGTTACAGGGTCGGGTCTAGAGCATGAGGCGGCGCAGTGGAAGCCGGTTCAGCAGCCTCGTCATGCGGCCACAATACGATAGAGCGCGCTCTATCGGATCAGGTTGGTCTTGGCGAGATCGAGGACGGAATCGCCGCGCCCGCTCATCACCGCCCGCAGCATGTAGAGGCTGAAGCCCTTCACCTGCTGGCCGCCGATCTTCGGCGGGATCGACAGCTCGTTGCGCGCCACGCGCACGTCGAGGAGCGAGGGGCCGTCGAAGGCCAGGAACTCGCGCACCGCGCCGGGCAATTCGCCCGGCTCCTCGACGCGCAGCGCGAAGATGCCGGCGGCCCGCGACATGGCGGCGAAGTCCGGGTTGTCGAGGGCGACGCCGGTCTCGAGATAGCCCGCGGCCTTCATCTCCATCTCGACGAAGCCGAGCGACCCGTTGTTGAACACGACGACCTTCAGCGGCAGGCGATGCTGGCGCAGGGTCAGGAAGTCGCCCATCAGCATCGAGAAACCGCCGTCGCCGGAGAGCGCGATGACCTGCCTGTCCCGCTGCGACGCCTGGATGCCGATGCCCTGGGCCATGGCGTTCGCCATCGAGCCGTGCACCCAGGAGCCGATCAGCCGGCGGCGCCCGTTCATCGTGAGGTAGCGCGCCGCCCAAACGGTGGGCGTTCCGACATCGGCGGTGAAGACGGCGTCGTCCGCAGCCATCTCGCTCAGCACGCGGGTGAGGTATTGCGGGTGGATCAGCGTGCTGCCGGGCTTGGCCTCGGCCAGCTCGTCCAGCCCCTCGCGTGCCTTGACGTAGTGCTTCAGGCTGGCATCGAGCCAGCGCCGGTCGTCCTTGACCGCGAGCTTCGGCATGAGTGCCCGGATCGTCGCCGTCACATCGCCGACGAGGCCGAGATCGATCCGGCAGCGGCGACCGAGCTCGTGCGCGCGGATGTCGACCTGCGCCACCTTGGCGTCCTGCGGATAGAATTGCTTGTAGGGGAAGGCGGTGCCGAGCATCAGCAGGGTCTCGCAGCCCATCATCGCCGCGTAGCCGGAGGAGAAGCCGATCAGGCCGGTCATGCCGACATCGTAGGGGTTGTCGAACTCGACATGGTCCTTGCCGCCGAGCGCGTGCACGATCGGGCTCTTCAGCGCCTCGGCGAGCTGCATCAGCTCGGCATGGGCTCCCGCGCAGCCGCGTCCGCAGAGCAGCGTCACGCGCTGCGACCCGTTGAGGAGGCCGGCCAGCGCGTCGAGATCGGCATCGGCCGGGCGCACCACGGGCCGGGGCGGGATCAGGCCGGCGCGGGGCGTCACCGCGCGCTTCGGCGCCTCCTTCATCGCCACGTCACCGGGCAGCACCACCACCGCGACGCCGCGCTGGCCGATCGCCGCACGCATGGCGTTCTCCAGCACGAACGGAAGCTGCGCCGGGTCGGAGACCAGCTCGCAGTAATGGCTGCACTCGCGGAACAGCTCGGTCGGGTGCGTCTCCTGGAAATAGCCGGAGCCGATCTCGGCCGAGGGGATATGCGCGGCGATGGCGAGCACCGGCGTGCCGGAGCGGTGGCAATCGTAGAGCCCGTTGATGAGGTGGACGTGGCCCGGCCCGCAGGAGCCGGCGCAGACCGTCAGTTCACCGCTGATCTGCCCCTCGGCGCCGGCCGCGAAGGCGCCCGCCTCCTCGTGACGCACATGGATCCAGTCGATCACGCCGCGCGCGCGGATCGCCTCGGTGATCGCGTTCAGGCTATCACCGACCACGCCGTAGATGCGGCGCACGCCGGCTTCCTGCAGGGTCTCGACGACGAGGTCGGCGACGTTGGTGATGCGCATGGTCCGGCTCCCGGTGGCCCCCGAGCCGGAACACCCCCGCGCCGCCGAGGTTCCTGCCGGCTTCGGTCAGCCCGCTATGTCCTGCCCGCGGGGCGCGACCACCGCGAACAGGTCGGCCAGGGCCGCGAGGCTCGCGGCCTGGAGGGCGGCGGCCGGGACCACCGATCCGTCCGGCGCCGGCAGGGCGCGGGTCGCGGTGGCGGCAGCGACCACGGTCGGGCGGAAACCGAGGCTGAAGGCCGAGCGGGCCGTGGAGTTGATGCACATATGGGTCATGAAGCCCGCCATGATCACGTCCTGCACGTTCGCCGCGCGCAACTGCGCCTCGAGATCCGTGCCGACAAAGGCGCTCGGGTAGGCCTTGGTGATCACCGCCTCCCCGCCTTGAGGCGCCACCTCCGGGCTGATCTGGCCGATGGCGGCGGCGACGTCGTAGGGCGTGCCCGGCCCGGCATCGTGCCGGACATGGAACACCGGAGTGCCGGCCGCCCGCGCCCGCTCCAGCAACGCGGCGGCCTCGCGGATCGCGGGCTCGACATTCTCGAGACGCATCACGCCGTCGCGGTAGGTCTCCTG
This sequence comes from Methylobacterium symbioticum, assembly GCF_902141845.1. GTDB lineage: Bacteria > Pseudomonadota > Alphaproteobacteria > Rhizobiales > Beijerinckiaceae > Methylobacterium > Methylobacterium symbioticum. Next base: position 149,307 of record NZ_CABFPH010000002.1, read on the forward strand.
CAGGTCGATCATCAAGAGCGCCGAGCCCTTGAGCGGCGCCGGATCGGTGCCGAGGCCGGACAGGCCGCGCAGGGTCTTGAGGTCCGCCATGATCGTCTTCCTCCCGGGATCTTTCGCTGAGCCTGGGCGAGCCGGCGCGGAAACTCAACCGGGCGCGGGCTTCGCCTTTCGGGGGATCATCAGAGGATTCGCGCAGGACCCTTGACGCGCCCCCTCTCGCAATCGGGAGAGGACGCCCGCGTGCAATCCGGCTCCCGTCGCTTCTCCCACGCCGCAGAGCGAGCGGAGGGCGCCCCGGCTATTTCCTGGTCAACCCGCCCAGCACGTTGCGCAGGATGGCGTCGCCGACCTGCTTGCCGACGCTGCGGGCCATGGAGCGGGCGGCGTTCGAGACCACCTGCTCCACGAGGCTCGGCGGCGGGCGACGGCCGCCGCGGCCCTTCGGCGCCGCCCCGCCGCCGAGGACGTTGCCGAGGATCCCGCCGAGCAGGCCGCCGAGACCGCCCTCGCTCTGGCCGGCGGCCTCGGCGGGGGCACTGTCGAGCCCCTTGCGCTTGGCCAGCATCTCGTAGGCGCTCTCGTTGTCGACCGTCTCGTCGTAGCGGCCGCGCAGCGGGCTCTGCGCGATGATCTCGGCACGCTCCTGCGCGGTGAGCGGCCCGACCCGGCCCTGCGGCGGGGCGATCAGCGCCCGCTCCACCATCGAGGGGGTACCCTTGGCCTCCAGGAAGCTGACCAGCGCCTCGCCGACGCCGAGTTCCGTGATCGCCCGCGCGACGTCGAAGCCCGGATTCTGCCGGAAGGTCTCGGCGGCGGCGCGGACCGCGCGCTGGTCGCGCGGCGTGAAGGCGCGAAGCCCGTGCTGCACGCGGTTGCCGAGCTGGCCGAGCACGGTCTCGGGCACGTCGAGGGGGTTCTGCGTCACGAAATAGACGCCGACGCCCTTCGAGCGGATCAGCCGCACCACCTGCTCGACGGCGTCGAGGAGCGACTTCGGCGCGTCGTTGAACAGGAGATGCGCCTCGTCGAAGAAGAAGACCAGCTTCGGCCGGTCGAGATCGCCGACCTCGGGGAGCTGCTCGAACAGCTCGGAGAGCATCCACAGCAGGAACGAGGCGTAGAGCTTCGGCCGCTGCATGAGCTTGTCGGCGGCCAGGATGTTGACGAAGCCCCGGCCCTCGCGGTCCTTGCGCATGAAGTCGTCGAGGTTCAGCGCCGGCTCGCCGAAGAACTTGTCGGCGCCCTGGTTCTCCAGCACGAGGAGCTGGCGCTGGATCGCGCCGACGCTCGCGGCCGAGACGTTGCCGTAGGTGCCCGAGATCTCCTTCAGGTTCTCCGAGCAGAAGGTCAGCAGCGCGCGCAGGTCCTTCAGGTCGATGACCGGCCACTGGTTCTCGTCGGCGACGCGGAAGGCGATGTTGAGCACGCCCTCCTGCGTGTCGTTGAGTTCGAGGAGGCGCGCGAGCAGCAGCGGGCCCATCTCGGTCACGGTGCAGCGGATCGGGTGGCCCTGCTCGCCGAACAGGTCCCAGAACACGGTGGGGAAGCGATCGGGCTCGTAGGCGATGCCGAGTTCCTCGGCGCGCTTCACGAAGACCGGCTTCGCCTCGCCCGCCGCGGCGATCCCCGAGAGGTCGCCCTTGATGTCGGCGGCGAAGACCGGGACGCCGGCATTCGAGAAGCCCTCGGCCAGGACTTGCAGCGTCACGGTCTTGCCGGTGCCGGTGGCACCGGCGACCAGGCCATGCCGGTTGGCGAGGTGTAGCGTCAGCACCTCCGGCTTCGGGCTCGGTCCGGTGCTCTTGCCGACCAGGAGGGTGCCGTCGTCCGCCATCGCCCGAATCCTCAGCTCGATCGCCCCAGAGTCGGCCCGAAGACCGGTTCCGCTCCGGAGCATAGCTCAGCCACGGTTATGCCGGTGCGGCGTAACGTTTTCCAGACGCGGCCCGGCTTGATTTCCAGGGCTGCAGGCCTGAATGACCGCAGGTCTCACGTTCTCGCGAAAGCCGGATCCCATGGAAGAACTGATCGCCCGCGTGACCAGCCGCACCGGTCTCGACGCCGCCACGGCGCAGACCGCGATCGGGCATATCCTGGCCTTCCTGCAGAAGGAGGGACCGGCCACGGAGGTGAGCCAGCTCATGGCCGCGCTGCCCGGCTCCGAGGCGCTCGTCGCCGAATCGAACGCGGGCGAGGGCGGTGGCGGCCTGATGGGCATGCTCGGCGGCATGATGGGCGGCGGCGTGATGGCGCTTGGCCAGAAGCTGATGTCGGCCGGCGTGCCGATGGGCCAGATGCAGCCGCTCGGCCAGGAGCTGTTCGCCTTCGGCCGTGAGAAGGCGGGCGAGGACGTGATGGGTCCGATCGTCGGGTCGATCCCGGGGCTCAACCAGTTCGTCTGAACCGGCTGCCAGGCAGTCGGCGACGATCCGGCCGCCGGGTGTCATAAAACCGTTCGCGCTTCGTGATCTTGAGTGGGCTCACGAGGCGCGGATCTCGCCATCCGGGGGATGGCGGCCGGGGGCCTTGAGGGCAGGCTTTCGACGATGGTCGCGAACTTCACGCGTGGGGCCGGCGCGGCCTGGGCGAGCGGCTGGAACCGCGGGGTTGCCGAGCCGATCGCCAAGCTGAAGCGCAAGAGCGCCGAGGCCGGCCTGCCGGGCTTCGGCGGCCGCAGCCTCGTGCCGCCCGGCGCCACCCCGATCCGCTTCCCCGAGCGCTTCAAGGCGCCGTTCGCCACGCCCGGCCTCGGCCCGAGCCTCGGCCGCCTCGGCACGCTGGAGGTACGGCTCGCGGTGAAGAAATCCGAGGTGCGGCGCGCCCAGCGCCTGCGCTACGGCGTGTTCTACGAGGAGATGTCGGCGATCCCGACCGGGATGGCCGCCTTCTCCCGTCGCGACGCCGACGAGTACGACGCGCTCTGCGACCATCTCCTCGTGATCGACCACGCGGCGGTTGAGGCCAAGCCCTTCCGCAAGGCACGGCCGAAAGTGGTGGGCACATACCGGCTGCTGCGCGGTGAGGTGGCCGAGCGCCATTTCGGATTCTACTCGGCCGGCGAGTACGACCTCGCGCCGGTCCTGGCAGCGCAGGCGGGCAAGCGCATCCTGGAGCTCGGCCGGTCCTGCGTCCTGAAGCCCTACCGCACCAAGCGCACCGTCGAGCTGCTCTGGGCCGGGATCTACACCTACCTGCAGCACCACCGCATCGATGCGCTGATCGGCTGCGCCAGCCTGGAGGGGACCGACCCCGAGCGGTTGGCCCTGCCGCTCAGCTTCCTCCACCACCATGCCCGCGCCCCGGAGGGCTGGTGCGCCCGCGCCCTGCCAGGCCGGCACGTGCCGATGGATCGCCTCGCCCGCGACGCGGTCGACATGAAGGCGGCGCTGCAGGCGCTGCCGCCGCTGATCAAGGGCTATCTGCGCGTCGGCGCCACCTTCGGCGACGGGGCGGTGGTCGATCACCAGTTCGGCACCACGGACGTGTTCGTGGTGCTCCCGGTCGAGGCGATCGCCGCGCGCTATCTCGGCCATTTCGGCCCGGCGGCGAACCGCCACGCGGCGTGAAGGGGCCGGAGCGCTACACTCTCCCTCTCCCCTCTGCGGGAGAGGGTGGCCCCTGCGTCAGCAGGGGTCGGGAGAGGGGTGCGACGGTACAGGATGCGCTCGACATCGACGTTGTACCAAAGCCTGAAGCCGGGCTCCCCTCTCCCGACCCGCTTCGCGGGCCACCCTCCCCCGCAGAGGGGGGAGGGAGAGCCTGGACTTGGGCCCTGCGCTCGCGCGCTACCCCTGGTCCTTCAGCGCGGCCAAGCCCTCGCGATAGGTCGGGAAGGTGAGCGTGACACCCAATTCCTCGCGGATCAGCCGGTTCCGCACGCGTTTGTTCTCGCCGTAGAAGCTACGGGCCATCGGGCTGAGATCGGCGGTCTCGAAATCGATCTCCGGCGGCAATGGCAGGCCGGCGATCCGGGCCGCGTATTCCGTCACCACCTGCGGGGGCGCGGGCTCGTCGTCGGTGACGTTGTAGACCGCGCCGGCCCGCGGGCGGTCGATCGAGGCGGCCAGGGTCGCGGCGATGTCGTCGATATGGATCCGGTTGAAGACTTGGCCCGCCTTGACGATGCGCTGCGAGCGGCCCTCGCGCAGCTTCACGATCGGGTTGCGACCGGGCCCGTAGATGCCCGAGAGACGGAAGACCTGCACCGCCTTGCCCGTCTCGCGGCCGAGGTCGAGCCACGCCGTCTCCACGGCGAGCCGCAGCTTGGAGCGTACGCTCAGCGGTGCGGGCGCGGTGGCCTCGTCGATCCAGGCGCCGCCATGGTCGCCATAGACGCCAATCGTGGAGAGATAGCCGATCCAGCCGATGCGGCTGTCCGCAATGGCCGCGCGGTAGGTCCGCAGCACCGGATCGCCCTCGGCATCGGGCGGCACGGAGACGAGCAGCGCATCGGTGTCGGCAAGCTCTGCAGCGATGTCGGGATCGGCGCCGTCCGGCCCGAAGACACGGACCGTGAAGCCGGTCTCCGCGGAGAGCGCCCGCGCCTTGTCCGGCTCCGTGACCGTCGCCCGGACCGCATCGAAACGGTCCCTCCGGCTCTCGGCGAAGCGCCGGGCCGAGAAGCCGAGGCCGAAGACGAACAGATTCATGCCGCAGGCTCCGCAGACAGGGCCGCGTCCCACTCGGCGCGCACATGCGGGTCGGCCTCGGTGGCGCCGTGCCGGGCGTGCAGCGCGGTGAGCGCGTCGGCGTCGAGGTAGCGCGAAGCGGCCCAGACCGCCATGCCCCGCACCAGCGGCGACGGATCGTCGAGACGCGCCAGCGCCGCGGCGCAGAGCGCGGGGTCGCCGGCATTGCCGATGGCGATCAGGACGTTGCGCAGGAACCGGTCCCGCCCCGTCCGCTTGATCGGCGTGCCGGCGAAACGCGCGCGAAACCCCGAATCGTCGAGGGCGGCGAGGTCCGCGAGCGGCGGGCTCGCGAGGTCGTCCTGCGCCGCCAGCCGCGCCTCCGCCCCGTCACGGGCGAACTTGTTCCAGGGACAGACCGCGAGGCAATCGTCGCAGCCGAAGATGCGGTTGCCCATGGCGGCCCGGAATTCCGGGGCGATCGGGCCGGCATGCTCGATGGTGAGGTAGGAGATGCAGCGCCGCGCATCGAGCTGGTAGGGGCCGGGGAAGGCGTCGGTCGGGCAGGCATCGAGGCAGGCCCGGCAGGTTCCGCAATGGTCGCGACCCGGCGCGTCTGGCTCGAACGCGGCCGCCGTGTAGATCGCGCCGAGCAGGAGCCAGTTGCCGTGCTGGCGCGAGATCAGCACCGTGTGCTTGCCCTGCCAGCCGAGGCCGGCGGCCTCCGCCAGCGGCTTCTCCATCACGGGCGCGGTGTCGACGAACACCTTCACCGGCCGCCCGGCCTTGGCCGAGACATAGCCGCCGAGTTCCTTGAGCTTGCCCTTCAACACGTCGTGATAGTCCCGCCGCTGCGCATAGGCGGCGATGGCGCCGCGGTCGCGGGCCTCGAGCAGGGTGAGCGGATCCGTCTCCGGCCGGTAGCTCATGGCGAGGACGAGAATGCTGCGCACCTCCGGCCAGAGCACCGGCGGGCTGCCGCGCTGGTCGGCCCGCTCCGCCATCCAGGCCATGTCGCCCTGGGCGCCCGTTTCGAGCCAGGCGCGCAGGCGCCCGGGCAGGAGCGGCACGGCCTCCGGACGGGTGATGGCGAGCGCGCAGAAGCCGAGCGTGCGGGCCCGATCCTCGACCAGCCGCCTGAGCTCCGCCCCTTCGTAGGTCCGTCGTGCGGTCAGAAATCCAGGTCCGCGTAATGCGCCGCCGGCGCCATGCCCGGCACCCGGTCGGCGAGCAGGCTGCGGAAGGAGGGGCGGGATTTCACCCGCGCATACCAATCCCGCGCCGTCTCGTCCTCGTCCCAGGGCACGTCGCCGAGATAGTCGACGCAGGAGAGATGGGCCGCCGCGGCGAGATCCGCATAGGTCAGATGGTCGCCGGCGATCCAGCGCCGCCGGGCGATCAGGTAGCCGATGTATTTCAGGTGGTAGCGCACGTTGGTGCGCGCGGCGCGGATCGCGTGCATGTCCGGCGGGCCGCCGCCCTCGGCCATCGACATGAAGCGCTTGGCGATCTTTTCGGTGACGAGGTAGCCCGTCACCTCGGATTCGAACTTGACGAGGAACCACTCGAGCAGGCGGCGCACCTCGACGCGATCGGCCGTGCCCTCTGGCATCATGCGCCGGCCGCTGAGACCGAGCCCCCGCGTCTCGTCGAGATATTCGGCGATGATCCCGGCGCCCGGGATGACGAGCCCGCTCTGCTCCAGCATCACCGGCGTGGAGCCGGCCGGGTTGATCAGCAGGAAGTCGTCCCGCCGCTCCCAGGGCTTCTCCTCAAGGAGGACCGGCTCCATGCCCATCTCGGCCAGCACGAGCCGGATGAAGCGGGAATTGGCGCAGAAGGGAAAGTGATAGAGCGTCGCCATCGAGGCCGTGCGAGGGGGCGGGGCAGCGCGCGGGAGCCCCGCACTGAATTTCGCGCAATCGAGCGACCTTGAGACATATTGCCCGATCCTTGCCGCCCCCTTAACACGCTCCGCCGGCTCCGGTAACCGCCCGTCAACCACGATGGCCGAAGGCTTGCTGTGCAGCCCGCGGTGCACAATCCGATGCCGCGCCGAAGCCGCGCGGCCCGCTCAAGCACGATTCGAGGTGGATGATGATGGATGCGATGAGCATCGCGAAAGCGGTCGTGCTCGCCGTCGTCGAGGGCGCGACCGAGTTCATCCCCGTCTCGTCCACCGGGCATCAGCTCCTCGTCGGACATTTCATCGACTTCCACTCGCCCAACAACACCTTCGAGGTGCTGATCCAGCTCGGCGCCATCCTGGCGATTCTGGCCGTCTATTTCCGGCGCCTGCTGGGCGTGGCCCTGGCGCTGCCCAATGATCCGAACGCGCGGCGCTTCGTGCTCGCGGTGCTGCTCGCCTTCCTGCCGGCGGCGATCGTCGGCGGCCTCTTCTCGAAGGTGATCAAGGCTTACCTGTTCAATCCGTGGATCGTCTGCGCGACGCTGGTCGCGGGCGGCCTCGTCCTCCTCGTCCTCGACGACACGGACCTCGAGGTGAAGAAGACCGACGTCTACGATTTCAGCCTGCCGATGGCGCTGAAGATCGGGATCTTCCAGTGCCTCGCCATGATACCCGGCGTCTCCCGCTCGGGCGCCACCATCGTTGGCGCCATGCTGATGGGCGCCGACAAGCGCTCCGCCACCGAGTTCTCGTTCTACCTCGCGATGCCGACCATGGCGGGGGCCTTCGCCAAGGACCTGCTCGACAATTACAAGAATCTCCACGCCGACGATGTCGGCCTGATCGTGATCGGCTTCGTGGTGGCCTTCATCTCGGCGCTGATCGTGGTGCGCACCGTGCTCGATTACGTGGCTCGGCACGGCTTCTGGCTGTTCGCATGGTGGCGCATCATCGTCGGCTCGCTGGGCTTTGCCGGGCTGATCATCTTCGGGTGAGGCGCGCCCCGCCGGTGCCCCGGCCCCCCGGCTTCGACCTTCGCCCCGATTGCCAGGCCCAAGAGGCTGTGCCAGGGCAGGTGACGAAGACAGGGCGGGTGTAACCGCCGGCCAGAGGACTCGAGGGGGCTTACGCGCATGGAAGACAGACCGCTCGCCGACCTTTTCGCGCCTGCCACGCGCGAGCGCTGGCTCGGCCTCGTCGAGGGCGTGCTCAAGGGCGCGGATTTCGAGAAGCGGCTGGTCTCGAAGACCGCGGACGGCCTGCGCATCGAACCGCTCTACGATCCCGCCGCGCCGACAGCGCAGCCGGTACGCGCCCCCGGCCCCTGGCGGGTGGCGCAGCGGGTCGACCATCCGGAATCCGCTTCGGCGAACCGGCAGGCGCTCGCCGATCTCGAGGGCGGCGCCGACGCGCTGACCCTCGTTTTCTCCGGCGCTCCGGCCGCGCGCGGCTACGGCCTCACCGCCACCAGCGTTGACGATCTCGACGCCGCGCTTTCGGGCGTGATGCTGCCGCTGATCGCGCTGCGCCTCGATGCGGGCGGCCAGGCGCTTGAGGCGGCCGAACTGCTCAAGGGCCTGGCGGCCAAGCGCGGCGACGACCTCGCGGCCCTCGACATCGACCTCGGCATCGATCCCGTGGGCCGGCTCGCCGGCACGGGCAGCCTCGGCGCGGTCTGGACCGACATCGTGCCGAAGCTCGGCGCGACCCTGCGCACATTCGATGAGGCCGGCTTCACCGGCCGGGCGCTGCTCGCGGACGGGCGCCCCTACCACGAGGGCGGCGCGGGCGAGGTGGACGAGCTCGCCGCCGTGCTCGCCACCGCCGTCACCTATCTGCGCGCCCTGGAAGCCGAGGGCCACGACCTCGGCCGCGCCCGCGACGCGATCGGCGTGCTGCTGGCGGCGGATGCCGACGAGTTCGCGGGCATCGCCAAGTTCCGCGCCATGCGCCGCCTCTGGGCCCGGGTCGAGCAGGCCTGCGGGCTCGACCCGAAGCCGCTGCGGCTGCATGCCGAGAGCGCGTGGCGGATGATGACCCGGCGCGACCCCTTCGTGAACATCCTGCGCACCGCCATGGCGGCCACGGCGGCGGGCCTCGGCGGCGCCGATTCGGTGACGCTCCTGCCCTACACCCAGGCGCTGGGCCTGCCCGATGCCTTCGCCCGTCGCGTCGCCCGCAACAGCCAGATCGTCCTGCTGGAGGAATCGGGCCTTGCCCGCGTCTCCGATCCGGCGGCCGGCGCGGGCGGGTTCGAGGCGCTCACCGCCGATCTCACCGAGAAAGCCTGGGAGGCCTTCCAGACGATCGAGCGCGAGGGCGGCATCGTCGCCTCCCTCAGCGTCGGCAAGCTGCAGCGGCGGATCGAGGCCGTGCGCGAGGCACGGGCGCGCAACATCGCGACGCGGCGCGAGGCGCTCACCGGCGCGACCGAGTTCCCGTTCCTCGCCGAGAAGCCGGTGGCCGTCCTCGACGTGGCGCCGGTCGCGCCGGCTGCGACCTCGAATTTCGGGGCCGGCGCGGCGGTGGCCTGCGACGCGCTGCCCGCGCAACGCCTCGCCGAGCCCTTCGAGGCCCTGCGCGACGCCTCCGACGCGGTGCTCGCCAAGAGCGGGCGGCGTCCGGCCGTGTTCCTGGCCAATCTCGGACCGCTCTCCGCCTTCAACACCCGCGCCACCTTCGCGGCGAATGCCTTCGCCGCTGGCGGCATCGAGGCGCTCGGCACCGAGGGCTTCGCGGACGACGCCGCCTTGGCGGAGGCCTTCAAGGCATCGGGCGCCGCCCTCGCCTGTCTCTGCTCTTCGGACGCGATCTACGCCGAGCGCGCGGTCGCCGCCGCCCAGGCTCTGAAGGAGGCCGGGGCCGGCACGATCTACCTCGCCGGCAAGCCGGGCGACCTCGCCGAGCCGCTGAAGGAGGCGGGCGTTCACGCCTTCCTGTTCGCGGGCTGCGATCTCCTCGCCCTCCTCAACGAAGCGCTGCGGCGAGCCGTGACGGGCTGAGGCCGGACGCCGGTCCCGTCCGCCTTGCGGGCATGGACTGAGAGCCTGCAGGACAGGGCACGGCCCCCCTCTCCGGTGCGCGAGGGGGGGGTCCCGGGTTCCGCTCCGGGCGCGCCGCGTTCCCGCAGTGCAACCGTTGCGGCGCTGGCGAGTTTCCGGGTCGAGCCAAGCGTAACGGGACAGCAGAACGCCATGAAGGCCCTCCCCCTCCTCGCGGCCCTGCCGCTGTTCGCCGCGAGCCTGGGCGCCGCCGAGGCCGCGACGCGGAAGGCTCAGGTGCCGAACCGCTTCGACGGCAATTGGAGCATCGAGGTGATCACCGAATCGGGAAGCTGCGACCGGGCCTACCGCTACGGCGTGCGCATCGAGCAGGGACAGGCGAGCTATCCGGGCGGCGATTTCCAGATCAGCGGACGGGTCGCGCCGAACGGGACGGTGCGTGCCACGATCTCGAACAGCCTGGGCAGTGCCAACGTGGTCGGGCGGCTCGCGGCGGGCGGCTACGGCAACGGCACCTGGACGGCCAGCGGCTCCAACCAGTGCAGCGGGCGCTGGAACGCCGAACGGCGCGGCTGAACGGACCCGGCGGGACGGTTCTCCGACCGGCGCATGGGCGCTGTTCCTGGGCGGTGTGCCCTGGAGGCGACAAGCGCCGGCCAATATGGCCGGAATACTGCATCGCGGCAGGGACGCCGCGTTCAAGCCCTGTTCCCGACGCAATCGCGGAGGAATACTCGGCCTGTTCGCGCCCCGATCGAGAGCCCGCATGAAGACCGCCCTGCTCGGAACCCTGGCCGTCCTCACCCTCGTCACCACCGCGGAGGCTCGTCCGCGCGCGCGGCCGGATGCCGAGGCCACGCTGGCCCCGCTGCGTCAGGCCGCCACCGATTGCTTCGCCGAGACCGTGATGTCCAATCCCGGTGCGATGAACCATGCCCGCGCCGGCCGCTGGTATCAGGCCGCTGGCGTGATCGGCTTCCTCTGCCGGCCGGAGGTGGACGCCATGGTGGTGGCGCATGACCGGCTGTTCGGGCCGGGCACCGGCGAGCGCTACTTCAAGGGCGCCTACGCCAAGCATCTCGACCAGCAGCTCGCCGCCCGCATCCAGCCGATGCTGGAGCGCAAGGCCGTGGCGAGCGCCGAGCCCCCGGCCGAGAAGGCCGCGGTGGAGGAAGAAGCGGCGCATTAGCGCCGCAGCGCCTCACGCGTTGCGCGGAACCCGGTCGCCCTCCCCGGCCTGACGGCTGTGGAGGATGCCATGGCTTACGAGCTCTATGACTGGCCGACGATCCAGGGGCGCGGCGAGTTCGTCCGCCTCGCCCTGGAGGAGGCCGACGCCGATTACGTGGACGTCGCCCGCGAGGCGGGCCGTCCGGCGATGATGCGGATTTTGGAAGATCCGGACCGGCCACGACCACCCTTCGCCTGCCCATTCCTGAAGGACGGCGACCTGATGGTCGGCCAGACGGCGGCCATCCTGCTCCAACTCGGACCGAAACTCGGCCTGGTCGGTGTGGATCCGGCCGACCGGCTCTGGACGCACCAGATCCAGCTCACCATCGCCGACATGGTCGCCGAGGCGCACGACACCCATCATCCGGTCGCGCTCAGCCTGACCTACGAGAAGCAGACGCCGGAGGCAGCGCGGCGCGCCGGGGATTTCTGCCGCAATCGCATCCCGGAATTCCTGGCTTGGTTCGAACACCTGCTCGGCCGGGCCGGAGGATCCCATCTGGTCAGCGGCCAGCTGAGCTACGCCGACCTTTCCCTGTTCCAGCTCGTGGACGGACTACTCTACGCCTTCCCGAAGACCATGGGGGGCGTCCTCGGCGCGTCCAGACAGGTCGCGCGCCTGCACGATGCGGTGCGGCAGCGCCCGCGCATCGCCACGTATCTCGCGAGCCCGCGGCGCCTGCCCTTCAACGAGCAGGGGATCTTCCGCCGCTACCCGGAGTTCGAGGCCTGATCCGGGCCCACGGGTCGGTCGCGATGGACCGGGCCCGTGGAGCCGATGCGCCTCAGAACGGCGCGTTGTCGGTGCGCGCACCGAAGAGGTGCAGCGTGTTCTCATAGGCACCGGCGGCCTGCTCCGCCACCGCCGCGGCACTGCGGCCCGCGGTGTAGGCATGGGGCACCACGATCGAGCCTGTACGTTCCGCCGCGATGGCCTGGGTGGCCACGTTGCGAGAGTCTCCGGCGCTGGCCGCCGTGCCGAGGGCGGCGAGGCTGAAGGCACCGAGGGCCAGGCCGGTGAGGATGCGCGTCTTCATGATCCATCTCCATTCCGTGATCGGGAAGCGTCTCTCGATCGAGGCAGCCCCCGGTCGCTCGCTTGCGACAGGGTTGATATGCACCTAATTTGATTGGAATGACGTGCCGCTGCGCACATCGGTTGATATGAACGTAATTGGGAGGACAGGATGGGCGACGACCCCTCCGTCGCGGATACGGTCGCTGCCTGCTGCATCGGCCTCGCGTCGCAGCGCCTCGCGCGCGCGGTCGGCCGGCGCTACGACACCGCCTTCCGCCCCCTCGGCCTGTCGGGGTGGCAGTTCACGCTGCTGATGGCGACCGACCGCGCCGTGCCTCCGACCATCTCGGGGCTTGCCGACCAGCTGGACATGGACCGGACCACGGTGACGGCGAATCTCAAGCCGCTGACCCGGCGCGGCCTGCTCGCGATCGAGCCCGATGCCGAGGACAGGCGGGCGCGCCGGGTGATCCTCACGGAAGCGGGCCGGGCGATGCTCGCGCGCGCGCTCCCGCTCTGGCGCGGCGTGCAGGATGCCTACCGGGACGGGATCGGCGAGGCCGACCTCGATCAGCTGCGGGACCTCGTGAAGCGGGTGGTGGGTACGCCCTGAGGCATCCGGATCGCGGCTTGGCGGAGCACGACACCGGGGATCAGGCACGATGCGCCGCCTCTCCCGAGCGAGCGGAGACCGGCACCTCGTCCGTCCCGGTGGACCAGGCGCCGGCTCCGCCGGAGGCGACGGCTCAGGCCGCCACCGGCTCGCTCCGCCCGCGATAGGACAGCGCTTCCGCGAGATGCACCCGGCGCACGCGAGGCTCGCCGTCGAGATCGGCCAGGGTGCGGGCGACGCGTAGCGTGCGGTGGAATCCACGGGCCGAGAGCCGCAACGAGTCGGCGGCCGTGCGGATGAGCGCCGCACCCTCCGCATCGGGGCTCGCCACCTGCTCGATCAGCGCCGCCGGGCAGGTGGCGTTGGTGGTCGAGGCGGGCAGCCCATGGGCCGCGAAGCGCTGGCCCTGCGCCGCGCGCGCCGCGGCGACCCGGGCCGCGGCCTCGCGCGAGCCCTCGGCGGGGGGCGGCAGGATCAGGTCCGCGGCGCTCACCGCCGGCACCTCGATGCGCAGGTCGATCCGGTCGAGGAGCGGGCCCGAGATGCGCGCGCCGTACTGGGCGGCGCAGCGCGCGTTCGGCCCGCGCCGACAGGCATAGCCCGGCTCCAGGGCCTGCCCGCAGCGGCAGGGATTCATGGCCGCGACGAGTTGGAAGCGGGCCGGGTAGACCACGCGGTGGTTGGCCCGCGCGATCATCACCTCGCCGGTCTCCATGGGCTGGCGCAGGGAATCCAGCACCTGCGGCGTGAATTCCGGCAATTCGTCGAGGAAAAGCACGCCGCCATGCGCGAGGGAGGCCTCGCCGGGCTTCGCACCGAGGCCGCCGCCGACCAGCGCCGCCATCGAGGCCGAATGGTGCGGCTGGCGGAAGGGACGCCGGTTCGAGAGCGCCCCTTCGCGGAGTTCCCCCGCCACGGACTGGATCATCGAGATGTCGAGAAGCTCGCGCGGCGACAGCGGCGGCAGGATCGAAGGCAACCGCGCGGCGAGCATCGACTTGCCGGCTCCGGGCGGCCCGTTGAACAGAAGATTGTGCCCGCCGCTCGCCGCGATCTCCAGGGCGCGCTTGGCGCCCTCCTGGCCCTTGATGTCGGCAAGGTCGGGGAGTGACCCGGCCGGTGCGGCGATCGCCGGCTCCGGCCGGGCCATGACCTGACTGCCCTTGAAGTGGTTGGCGAGTTGGATGAGCGAGCGCGGAGCCAGTACGTCGAGGTCGCCGCCGGCCCAGGCGGCTTCCGGGCCGCAGGGGCCGGGACAGATCAGGCCGAGCCCGCGCGCGGCCGCTCCGATGGCGGCGGGCAGCACGCCGTTCACGGCGGTGATCGCGCCGTCGAGGGCGAGTTCGCCGAGCACGCAGTAGCCGGCGAGCGCGTCGGCCGGGATCGCGCCGATCGCCGCCATGACGCCGAGCGCGATCGGCAGGTCGTAATGGGAGCCCTCCTTCGGCAGATCGGCCGGGGCGAGGTTCACGGTGATGCGCTTGGCCGGCAGCGCCAGACCCGAGGCGATGAGGGCGCCGCGCACCCGCTCGCGCGATTCGGCCACCGCCTTGTCGGGCAGGCCGACCACGGCGAAATGGACGGCGCCGGGGATGATCTGCACCTGCACGTCCACGGCCCGCGCCTCGATCCCTTCGAAGGCGACGGTGGCGACGCGGATGACCATGCGCGAATAATCCTCAGGCCGGGACGATGAGCCTAAGGGTGGGACTAAGCTCTGACAACCTGAGCTTGGCCTTGGAACCAGCTCCGCCCCCGTCTGTTCATCGGACGCCTGTCCGGCAAAGTCCGATGTCCCAGGAGGAAATCGTCATGCGTCCGATCCCCGTTCTCGCCGCCCTCGCCCTCGGCCTCGCCCTCACGGCGACCGCGCGCGCCGACGAGAAGCTTCCGCCCGACCAGCAGGCCAAGGTCGAGGCCATGCTCAAGCAGGAGGGCTTCACCAAGTGGAAGGAGATCGAGCTCGACGACGGCATGATCGAGGTGGACGATGCCATCGACGCCAACGGCAAGCAGTTCGACCTCAAGCTCGACCCGAAGACGCTCGCCATCGTGAAGCGCAAGGCGGAGTGAGCGGCAGGCCGCGCATCGCGCCGCCCATCGGCTTGCATCCGCGCGGCCATCCGGCCATATAGGCGGCGGGGGGTTGGCGAGGGACGTATCACTCGCCAACCGGGTCAGGTCCGGAAGGAAGCAGCCCTAACGAGACCGAGCGGGTCTTCGTCCAGCCTCCCACCCTTTCTCCGATGCGCCGCGCATCGCGGACCGCCCGGCCGAGCGCGGTCCGAGGCGGTCGCCCGGCGCCCACGATTGGTCGCATGGACGCGCGCACCGGCACCCCTGACGACGCGCCGGGGCTTCCCGGATTCAGCGCCAAGCCCGCCGCGGCCGCGCCCTACCGGGTGCTCGCGCGCAAGTACCGGCCCCAGAATTTCGACGACCTGATCGGCCAGGGCGCCATGGTGCGCACGCTGGGCAACGCTTTCGCAGCCGGCCGCATCCCGCAGGCCTGGATGCTGACGGGCGTGCGCGGCGTCGGCAAGACCACCACGGCGCGCATCCTCGCCCGCGGGCTGAACTATCTCCGTACCGGCGCGCCCGATACCGGCCCCACCGTGACGATGCCGGAACTCGGCCTGCACTGCCAGGCGATCATGGAATCCCGGCACATGGACGTGCTGGAGATGGACGCCGCCTCGCATACCGGCATCGACGACGTGCGCGGCATCATCGACGGCATCCGCTACGCCCCCGTCTCGGCCCGCTACAAGGTCTACATCGTGGACGAGGTCCACATGCTCTCGGAGAAGGCGTTCAACGCCTTCCTGAAGACCCTGGAGGAGCCGCCGCCTCACGCCAAGTTCGTGTTCGCCACCACCGAGATCCGCAAGGTCCCGGTCACGATCCTCTCGCGCTGCCAGCGCTTCGACCTGCGCCGCGTCGAGGCCGACGTGCTCGCCGCCCATCTCAAGCGCATCTGCGGAGCGGAGGGCGTCGCGGTCGAGGACGAGGCGCTCGGCGCCCTGGTGCGCGCCGCCGAGGGTTCGGTGCGCGACGCGCTCTCCCTCCTCGACCAGGCCATCGCCCACGGGGCCGGCCTCGTCCGGCTCGCGTCCTGCCCGGGGTTGCGCTCATCGTCCGGCATGCGCCGTCCGACGCCCGGGCAAGGCTCATCGGGTGGCGCCACGCGGT
>NZ_CABFPH010000003.1 GCF_902141845.1 Methylobacterium symbioticum
GTGGCGACGCCGCGCCGCGCCGGGATCGCGCCGGGCGCGGCCTCGCCGGGCACCACGTGCACGCCGATCGTGCCGCTGCGGCGCACGAGGTCGTGCACCACCGAGCCGTGGACCAGCTCGAAGGCCCAGGACCGCGCCGCCTTGCCGACGACGATGTGGTTGACGTTGGCCGAGCGCGCATAGGCCAGGATGTCGTCGGCGATGCGCCGCCCGCCCGGCAAGGTGACGGCGTCGCCCCCGAGCCGGTCGGCGAGGCGCAGCGCCTCGGCGATGCGGTCGCGCTGCGTCTCGCTGAAGGCGGCCGAGCGTGCGCCCTCGATGAAGAGCGCGGTCCAGGGGGCGTGCAGGCGGTCGGCGAGGCGCTTGGCGTAGCGCACGAGTCCGGCCCCGCGCGGATCCTCGTTGACGCAGACCAGCACCCGCTCGCCGGCCGCCCAGGGGCCGGCGATGGCGTTCGCCCGCATGTGGCTCAGGAGCTCGTCGTCCACCCGGTCCGCGGTGCGCCGGAGGGCCAGCTCGCGCAAGGCGGTGAGGTTGCCGCGGGAGAAATAGTGGCTCAGGGCCCGCTCGGCATGGTCCGGCACGTAGACCTTGCCGTCCTTCAGGCGCTGGATCAGGTCGTCCGGGTTGAGATCGATCACCTCGATGTCGTCGGCCCGGTCGAGCAAGCCGTCGGGCACGGTCTCGCGCACGCGGATGCGGGTGATCGCGGCGACGACGTCGTTCAGGCTCTCCACGTGCTGGATGTTGAGCGTGGTGAGCACGTCGATGCCGGCATCGAGCAACTCCTCCACGTCCTGGTAGCGCTTGGGGTGGCGCGAGCCCGGCGCGTTGGTGTGGGCGAGCTCGTCCACCAGCGCGATCTCCGGCCGGCGGGCCAGCAGCGCGTCGAGATCCATCTCCTGCAGGAGGGTGCCGTGATAGGGCACGCTGCGGCGCGGGATCACCGCGAAGCCGTCGAGCAGCGCCTCGGTCTCGGCCCGGCCATGGGTCTCGACCACGCCGACCACCACGTCGGCGCCCGCCTTCAGCCGGGCGCGCCCGATCATCAGCATCTCGTAGGTCTTGCCGACGCCGGGGGCCGCGCCGAGGAAGACCTTGAGCCGGCCACGCGTCCGCGCCTCCCGGCGCGCCGCATCGAGCAGCGCGTCGGGCGAGGGGCGGTTCGGGTCTCGGCCGGTCTCGGGCATGCGCGATCTTACCGGCGCGCTCAGCGCCGGGCGAGATCGTCCAGCGCGAGGTTGAGCGCCAGGACGTTGACCCGGGGCTCGCCGAGGAGGCCCAGCGTCCGGCCCCGCATCTGCGCCGTCACCAGGGCGCGCAGGCCCTCCTCGGGCAGGTTGCGCGCCCGGGCGACGCGCGGCACCTGGAACAGGGCGGCCTCGGGCGAGATGTCGGGGTCGAGCCCCGAGCCGCTCGCGGTGACGAGGTCGATCGGCACCGGCCGGCCGGGATTCTCCGCCTGCAGGGCGTCGCGCTCGGCCTTCACGCGCTCGGCCAGCGCCGCGCTGGTCGGCCCGAGATTCGAGCCCATCGAGTTCGATGCGTTGTAGGGCGCCGGCACGGTCTTCGCCGGATCGGCCGGGTCCGCCGCGGTGGTGGCCGAGGGCCGGCCGTGGAAGTAGCCCGCCCCCGTGAAGCTCTGCCCGATCAGGCTGGAGCCGACGACCCGGCCGTCGCGCGTGATCAGGCTGCCCGCGGCCTGAGCGGGGAAGATCGCCCCGGCGAGGCCGGTCATGGCGAGGGGGTAGGCGAGGCCGGTCAGCCCGGTCAGGGCGACGAGGAGAACGAGGGCGGGACGCAGATGCGTGAGCATGGCGGTGGGTCCGGGCTGGGGGCAGGCGAAGATCAGGCGAGGTGCAGGGCGCTGACGGCGAGGTCGATCGCCTTGATGCCGAGGAAGGGCACCAGGACGCCGCCGAGCCCGTAGACGAGGAGGTTGCGGCGCAGGAGCGCGGCGGCTCCGACCGGGCGGTAGGCGACGCCCCGCAGC
Source organism: Methylobacterium symbioticum (assembly GCF_902141845.1). Lineage (GTDB taxonomy): Bacteria > Pseudomonadota > Alphaproteobacteria > Rhizobiales > Beijerinckiaceae > Methylobacterium > Methylobacterium symbioticum. The sequence continues at coordinate 1,994 of NZ_CABFPH010000003.1, forward strand.
GCGAGCGGGATCAGCGCCACGATGACGAGGGCGTTGAAGATGATCGCCGACAGGATCGCGCTCTGCGGCGAGGCGAGCCCCATGACGTTCAGGGCCTGGAGCTGCGGGTAGAGCCCGAGGAACATCGCCGGGAGCACCGCGAAGTACTTCGCCACGTCGTTGGCGATGGAGAAGGTCGTCAGCGCCCCGCGGGTCATCAGGAGCTGCTTGCCGATGCCGACGATCTCGATGAGCTTGGTGGGGTCGGAATCGAGGTCGACCATGTTGCCGGCCTCGCGCGCGGCCACCGTGCCGGTGTTCATGGCGACGCCGACATCGGCCTGGGCCAGCGCCGGCGCGTCGTTGGTGCCGTCGCCGCACATGGCCACCAGCTTGCCCTCCGCCTGTTCGCGGCGGATCAGCGCCAGCTTGTCCTCGGGGGTGGCCTGGGCCAGGAAGTCGTCCACCCCGGCCTCGGCCGCGATGGCGGCTGCGGTCATGGGGTTATCGCCGGTGATCATCACCGTGCGGATGCCCATGCGGCGCAGCTCCGCGAAGCGCTCGCGGATGCCGCCCTTCACGATGTCCTTGAGGTGGACGACGCCGAGCAGCGCATGGTCGCGGGCCACCGCGAGCGGCGTACCGCCGCCCTTGGCGATCTCCTCGGCGATGGCGCGGATCTCGGCCACGGCCTCGCTCTCGGCCTCCGGCGCGTAGGCGAGGGCGGCGTTCGAGCCGCGATGGGCCAGCGGCCGGGTCGAGACGGCGGCGATCACGGCCTCCACCGCGCCCTTGCGGATGGCGCTGCCGTCGAGATCCACGCCGGACATGCGCGACTGCGCCGTGAAGGGCACGAAGGTGGCGTTGCGGGCGGCCATGTCGCGGGCGCGGATCCCGTAGGCCTCCTTCGCGAGCACGACGATGGAGCGCCCCTCCGGCGTCTCGTCGGCGAGGGAGGCGAGCTGCGCCGCGTCGGCGAGATCCCGCTCGGAGACGCCGCGCACGGGCCGGAACGCCGTGGCCTGGCGGTTGCCGAGGGTGATCGTGCCGGTCTTGTCGAGGAGCAGCGTGTCCACGTCGCCCGCCGCCTCGACGGCGCGGCCCGACAGGGCGAGCACGTTGAAGCGCACCAGCCGGTCCATGCCGGCGATGCCGATGGCCGAGAGCAGGGCGCCGATCGTGGTCGGGATCAGCGTCACGAACAGGGCCACCAGCACGATCACCGGGATCGTGCCGCCGGCATAGCGCGCGAAGCTCGGGATCGAGGCCACCGCGAAGACGAACACGATGGTGAGGCCGGCGAGCAGGATGTTCAGCGCGATCTCGTTGGGGGTCTTACTGCGCGCCGCGCCCTCCACCAGCGCGATCATGCGGTCGACGAAGGTCGAGCCGGGCTCGGCGGTGATGCGCACCGTGATCGCGTCCGAGAGCACCTGCGTGCCGCCGGTCACCGCCGAGCGGTCGCCGCCCGATTCGCGGATCACGGGGGCGGATTCGCCGGTGATCGCCGCCTCGTTGACCGAGGCCACGCCCGCGACCACCTCGCCGTCGGAGGGGATCAGGTCGCCCGCCTCGACGAGGACGCGGTCGCCGACCCGGAGGCTCGTGCCCGGCACGGTCTCGTAGCGGCCATCCTGGCCGGTGAGGCGCTTGGCCGTCATCTCGGTGCGGGTGCGGCGCAGCGATTCGGCCTGGGCCTTGCCGCGGCCCTCGGCCAGCGCCTCGGCGAAATTCGCGAAGAGCAGGGTGAACCAGAGCCAGAGGATGATCTGGCCCGAGAAGGCGAGGTCGCTTCCCCCGGCGGCGAGGTCGCGCAGGAACAGGACGGTGGTGAGCGCCGCCACCACCTCGACCACGAACATGACCGGGTTGCGGATCATGGCGCGCGGATCGAGCTTCCTGACGGAGCCGGCGAGGGCCGGCCCGACGAGGGCGGCGCTGAACAGGGATGGGGTCTTGCGGGACATGGGTCTTTCGTGTCCGGAAGGAGAGGCGAGGGGACCCGGGGGGAGGGCCCGGGTCCTCGGCGTTCTGCGCGCGAGGGCTCTAGGGCCCGGCCGTGCCGGCGGTCAGCGCGAAGGCTGCGGTGAGGGCGAGGCCGCCCAGCATCGCCACCGCGAGGAGCGCCAGCACGAGGTCGGAGGTGCGCACCGGCCGCGGGCCGGGCCCGTGCGCCCGGTGGCGGAGCCGCTCCTCTGCGAGCAGGTGCCGCGCGCGGCGGAGGTCGAGGGTGCGCGGCATCTCAGCCCCCCGTCGCGAAGGTCTGGCCCGCCGCGCCGGCGAGGTGCTCGACCACGGGGCCGAGCGCCAGCGAGGGGAAGAAGGTGAGGCCGCCGACGATCAGGATGACGCCGACGAGCAGCCCGACGAACAGCCCGCCATCGGTGGGGAAGGTGCCGGCGGAGGCCGGGACGCGCTTCTTGGCCGCGAGCGAGCCGGCGATGGCGAGCGCCGGCAGGATCACGAAGAAGCGGCCGACCAGCATGCCGAGCGCCAGCGTCACGTTGTAGAACAGGGTGTTGCCGGTGAGGCCGCCGAAGGCCGAGCCGTTATTGGCCGCCGCCGAGGTGAAGGCGTAGAGGATCTCCGAGAAGCCGTGCGGGCCGGCATTGGCGGGGGCGGCGGGGGCGGCCGGCAGCACGGTGGCGAGCGCGGTCAGCCCCAGCATCATCAGCGGCAGGCAGAGGACGGCGAGCATGGCCATTTTTCCCTCGCGCGCCTCGATCTTCTTGCCGAGATATCCCGGCGTGCGGCCGCCCACCAGCCCCGCCACGAAGATCGCCACCACGACGAAGACCAGCATGCCGTAGAGGCCGGCGCCGACCCCGCCGACGATGATCTCGCCGAGCTGCATGTTGAGCATCGGCACGAGGCCGCCGAGCGCCGTGAACGAGTCGTGCATGGCGTTGACCGCGCCGCAGGAGGCGGCCGTCGTCACCACCGCGAACAGGGCCGAGGCCGGGATGCCGAAGCGGACCTCCTTGCCCTCCAGGTTGCCGCCCGTGAGCCCGAGCCCGTTCAGCACCGGGCTGCCTGCGGCCTCGGCCCAGTAGGTCACGGCGGTGCCGGCCACGAACAGCAGCATCATGGCCGCGAGGATCGCCCAGCCCTGCCGCTCGTCGCCGACCATGCGGCCGAAGACGTTGGTGAGCCCGGCGCCGAGCGCGAAGATCGTGACCATCTGCACGACATTCGCCAGCGCGGTCGGATTCTCGAAGGGATGCGCGGCGTTGGCGTTGAAGAAGCCGCCGCCATTGGTGCCGAGCATCTTGATTGCGACCTGGCTCGCGACCGGGCCGACCGCGATGGTCTGCTGCGCGCCCTCCAGCGTCGTCGCCGCGACGGAGGGCGCGAGCGTCTGCGGCATACCTTGCGCGACGTAGAACAGGGTCAGCGCGGCGCAGAGCGGCAGCAGCAGGTAGAGGGTGCAGCGGGTCAGGTCGACCCAGAACGAGCCGACCGTCCGCGCCGAGGCGCGGGCGAAGCCGCGGATCAGGGCGACGGCGAGCGCGATGCCGGTGGCCGCCGAGAGGAAGTTCTGGTGGGTCAGGCCGAGTATCTGCGACAGGTACGAGAGCGTGCTCTCGCCGCCGTAGTTCTGCCAGTTGGTGTTGGTGACGAAGCTCGCCGCCGTGTTGAAGGCGAGATCGGGCGCGACCGCCGCCTGGTCCATCGGGTTGAGGGGCAGCACCGCCTGCAGGCGCAGCACCGCGTAGAGCAGCACGAAGCCGAGCGCGTGGAAGGCCAGCATGGCGAGCCCGTAGCCGAGCCAGCTCTGCTCGTGATCCGCGTCGATGCCGGCGAGGCGGTAGAGCCCGCGCTCGACGGGGCCGAGCACGGGCGAGAGGGGGGTGGGCACGCCGGTGAAGACCCGGGTCATGTAGAGGCCGAGCGGCTTCACGAGCGCCAGCACGACCGCGCAGAACAGCGCGATCTGGATCCAGCCGTCGAGGGTCATGGGGGGAGGTCCGTCAGGGGCCGCTCAGAACCGCTCGGGGCGGACGAGGGCGTAGGTCAGGTAGGCGAGGAGCCCGGCCGTCACGAGGGCGCCGAGGGCGAGGTCGAGACTCATGGCGGCGTGCCTCACAGACGCGCGCAGAGGGCGGCGTAGCCGGCCGACAGGCCGAAGAAGGCGAGGCCGCCGGCGAGGAAGAGGATGTCGAGCATGGTGCGTCCGGTCCGTTCGGCCGGGACGGACGCGACCTCGCGCCCTCCACGGCCCGGCCGGAGTGTCGGCCCGAACCGCGTTAGCGTTCGAGAGGGAGCGGACGGCGATCGTATAAGGATCCCATCAGGATCCGGGCGGCGGGGCTTTTCGGGGATCGGGACCGGGCCGGACGGCGCAGCACCGCAATCCTTGCGGCGACGCGCTCTGCTTCGCCGAACCGGTGCCCCCGTCGGCTTGAGCGCGCGAGAACGTTCTCCGTGATCCTTGGATCACGGAAGATGCTCTAAAGGATTGAATAAAAAGGATTTTCTTTCGCGGAACCGGCAACCACGTCCGCGGACGATGCGCTAGCCGCGCCGGTGCAGGAAGCTGCGCTCGCCCTTGGCGGCCTCCTCGACCTGCTGGATCGCGTCGAGCAGGTCCACCATCCGTTTCGGCTCGGCCGGACGGAGCAGGCCGGACGCGTCGACACGGCGAGGCTCGATCCGGTTCGCCCGGATCTGGGCCTCGGTCAGGGCTCCGAAATCGCGGCTCCTGCGTCGATTCATGGCGGCACCTCCGAACCGGAAGACCCTCGCCGCACATGGTTAACGATGCGTTACGCGCGCCCGCCCGGGCGCATTCTGAACGGGAGCCGTCCAGCGGTTTTCAGGTGCCGTTCAACTGGCACGGCCTAGCTTGGCTGACCTCGCAGGGATGGGCGCCCGAACCTCGGGCCGGCCACGCGCGGTTCGATCGATCAGGACCCCATGCCCTCTCGCGCGCCTCTCGCCATCGGCTCGAGCCCTCGGTGCGCGGACGGACGATCCGGGGCCGAGCCCCGGCCTGCCGAAGCCCTGCTGCAGGGCCTCGCCCCGCTCCTCGACCTCGCCTTCGGCATCGAGGGCGAGCCGGCCTTCCCCGACGAGATCGCCGCCTTGGTGGCCCGCCTGCATACCGGGCCGCTCGGATCCGGAGGCGTCGTGCCGGCGGACGCCGCGCCGGCCCTGGAGGCCGCCTGAGGCTTGCGCCCGCGGACAATGCTCTAGGCGCGGATCCTGCGGGAGACGACCTCGCAGGGATTGAGGCCAATATCCTCCAGCTCGCGGTCGCTGAGACGCGCCAGTTCCCGGCAGGCGCAACGCGCGCGCCGCCACGCCTGCATATATCGAAGCATTGTCCACATGCCCGCCTCCGCGCTCGGATGTCGCGTTGTCACGCTCGGTCCCAAGACGAAGGCCCGGATGTTCTCGCCTCGCGGGCGGGATGCCCGCCCCGAGGCTGCCGGTGCCGTGCGGATCGGCCGCTTCGGCCGGTCAGGAAGCCGCCCGAAGCCGGCCGATGGCCCCTTCGAGCTGGCACGCCTCAGCCTCGTAGACACGCTCGAACGCGGCCCAGGCGAGCAGGAGGCCGAGGAGCGACAGCGCGAAGGCGAGAGAGGCCGCGACGCTGTCGCCGGATTGCGGATGACGGATGATCTGCACGGATCACCTCCCATCCCCCCGATAGGCCCGGATCTGTAGACGGTCCGCGCGTGGACGACTGTGCTGACGCGCACCTCGTCGGGTTTCGGGCGGCCCGGTCACCGCGCGAGGTTCGAGCGCTCCTAAGCCGACGTGGATGCCGGCTCGGCGAAAGAGAGCGCATCGAAACAATGACGTGGGCCCGTGGTGTGTCGCGCGCTCTTGCCGAACCAGTCTTCGGGTCGGCGTCGGGATCACGCGAGGCGCCGCCCGACGCGGTCGTGGTAGGGATCGGCGGGTGCCTTCCGATCGGCATCCCCGCCCAGACAGGCTTCGCGTAGGGAGAACCCCCGCCATGGCGCAATCCGTGCCGGCTCCGATCAGCCGGTTTCCCGTCCCCGATCTCGCGGACATGCCCGCCGACATCCGGGACCGCCTGATCCGCGTGCAGGAGAAGTCGGGCTTCATCCCGAACGTGTTCCTGACGCTCGCCTACCGTCCCGACGAGTTCCGCGCCTTCATGGCCTATCACGACGCGCTGATGGACAAGGAGGGCGGCCTGACCAAGGCCGAGCGCGAGATGATCGTCGTCGCGACGAGCAGCCGGAACCAGTGCCCGTATTGCGTGGTCGCCCACGGGGCGATCCTGCGCATCCGTGCCAAGAATCCGCTGATCGCCGATCAGGTCGCGATCAACTACCGCAAGGCCGACATCACGGAGCGGCAGCGGGCGATGCTCGATTTCGCGTTCAAGGTCGCGTTCGAGGCGCACCTGGTCGCGGAGGCGGATTTCGCTGCGCTCGCGGAGGCCGGCTTCAGCCGGGACGACGTCTGGGACATCGCCGCGATCGCGGCCTTCTTCGCGCTGTCGAACCGCATGGCGAACGTGACGGGCATGCGGCCGAACGACGAGTTCTACACGCTGGGCCGCTAGAGCACGCGCCGATTGGATTGCCCCGCAATCCAATCGGATCACGCGTTCTCTATCACTGGGTTAGAGACGGATTCACCGATCAGGTTGAAGCAACCTGATCGGATCCGGCTCCAGAGGGTACGCGGCTTCAGGCAGCGGGAAGGCGCGCGCCTCCCCGCGGCCGGGCGCTCACTGCATGGTCGGCATCACGAAGTCGGCGCCGGCGCGGATGCCGGTCGGCCAGCGGGTCGTAATGGTCTTGAGGCGCGTGTAGAAGCGCACGCCCTCGGGCCCGTGCATGTGGTGGTCGCCGAACAGCGAGGCCTTCCAGCCGCCGAAGGAGTGGAAGGCCATCGGCACCGGGATCGGCACGTTGATGCCGACCATGCCGACCTCGATCTGGTGCGCGAACTCGCGCGCCGCGTCGCCGTCACGGGTGAAGATCGCGGTGCCGTTGCCGAATTCGTGCTCGTTGATGAGCCGGGCCGCCGTCGCGTAGTCGGGCGCGCGGGTCACGGCGAGCACGGGGCCGAAGATCTCCTCCTTGTAGATCCGCATCTCCGGCGTCACGCGGTCGAACAGCGAGCCGCCGAGGAAGTAGCCGCCCTCGTAGCCCTGCAGCTTGAGGTCGCGCCCGTCGACCAGCAGCTCGGCACCCTCGGCGACGCCCTGGTCGATGTAGCCGCGCACCTTCTCGTAGTGCTGCTTCGTGACGAGCGGGCCCATCTCGGAATCCGGATCGGTGCCGGGGCCGACCTTGAGGGCGCGGATCTTCGGGATCAGCCGCTCGATCAGGGCATCGGCGGTGCGCTCGCCCACCGGCACCGCGACGGAGACGGCCATGCAGCGCTCGCCGGCCGAGCCGTAGGCGGCACCCATAAGCGCGTCGACCGCCTGGTCCATGTCGGCGTCGGGCATCACGATCATGTGGTTCTTGGCGCCGCCGAGGCACTGGGCGCGCTTACCCTGGGCGGTGGCGGTCGCGTAGATGTAGCGGGCGATCGGCGTCGAGCCGACGAAGCTCACGGCGCTGATGCCGGGGCTGTGGAGCAGCGCGTCGACCGCCTCCTTGTCGCCCTGCACGACTTGGAACACGCCGTCCGGCAGGCCGGCCTCCGTCAGCCACTCGGCGATCAGCAGGGCGGCGGAAGGGTCGCGCTCGGAGGGCTTCAGCACGAAGCAGTTGCCGCAGGCGAGCGCGACGGGGAACATCCACATCGGCACCATGGCGGGGAAGTTGAACGGCGTGATGCCCGCGACCACCCCGAGCGGCTGGCGCAGCGAGTGGGAATCGACGCGCGTGCCGACATTCTCGGTCACCTCGCCCTTGAGCAGCTGGGGCGCGCCGGTGGCGAACTCGACGACCTCCAGGCCGCGCAGGACCTCGCCCTTGGCGTCGGACAGCACCTTGCCGTGCTCGGCGGTGATCAGCGCGGCGAGCGTGTCGATGCGCTCTTCCAGGATCGCCAGGAACTTGTTGAGGATGCGGGCGCGCCGCAGGGGCGGCGTCGCGGCCCAGGCCGGGAAGACGGCGCGGGCGCCCGCCACGGCGGCCTCGACCTCGTCGCGGTTCGCCAGCGCCACCGCGCCGGTCTCCTCGCCGGTGGCGGGGTTGAAGACCGGCGCCGTGCGGCCCGATCGGCCGGACACGCGGGTCCCGTTCACGAAATGGGGGATCTCGGTGGGCATGGGCATCTCCGTTTCCCTGTCGCGGCGGTGACGGCGCCCGGCCCCGGGCGCGCATCGGGCCTGGGCCCTGGAGGCCGCCCCCGCATCAGCGGAAACGGGCACGGTCCCGGCAAACCGCCGATTGTCGCCGGCTCGTTTTCGGCCTACGGAAATCGAAGCTCAATGACCGATCCCGCTGAACCGATGTGCGGGATTTGATGCCCGGACATCGGGATCAGCCATGAGGCCGGATCAGCCATGAACTGGGATCATCTGCAGGTGTTCCTGGCGGTGGCGCGCCACGGGCAGATGCTGGAAGCCGGCCGTCGGCTCGGCCTCAACCACGCCACCGTGGCGCGCCGGCTCGAGGCGCTGGAAGGCGCCCTCGGCACCGTCCTGTTCCATCGCCGGCCGAACGGCTCCGCGCTCACGGAGGCCGGCGAGCATCTCGTTCCGGTGGCCGAGCGGATCGAGGCCGAGGTTCTGGCGGCCACCGCCCGGATGCGGGCGCAGGAGGCGGAGCCCAGCGGCACGGTGCGGATCGGCGCGCCGGACGGCCTCGGCAACCTGTTCCTCGCGCGCGAGCTCGGTCTGTTCGCGAGCCGCTACGCCAACCTCGTCGTGGAACTGGTGCCGCTGCCCCGCTCCTTCTCGCTGTCGCGGCGGGAGGCCGACCTCGCGATCGGCCTCGACCGGCCGGCGCATGGACGCCTCATCCTCTCGAAGCTGTCCGAGTACAGCCTCGGCCTCTACGCGGCGCGCGACTATCTCGACCGGGCGGGCGAGCCGACCTGCGAGGCCGACCTCGCCGCGCATGCCGCCGTGATCGGCGTCGAGGACTATGCCTACGCCTCGGCCCTCGATTACGCCGCCTTCCTGCAGGATCGGGCCCAGCGCGTCTTCCGCTGCGCCGGCGTGGTCGGGCAGCTGGAAGCGGTGCGGGCCGGCGCCGGGATTGGCATCCTGCACGACTTCGCGGCGGCCGACTGCCCCGATCTCGTACGCGTCCTGCCGGAGACGGCGTTCGAGCGGACCTATTGGCTGATGTCGCATCCCGACAGCCACGAGGCCCGGCGCGTCGCGGCCTGCCGGGCCTTCATCACCCAGCGGTTTCGCGAGGAGCGCGACCGCTTCCTGATCCGGCGCCGTGCGCCGGCGGCGCGTGGCCTGTCCGATCGAGCGTCCTCGGAGCCGGTCTGAGCCGAGTCCTTGGGTTTGGGGCTCCGTCGAACAGGCTTCCCGGCCCGAGCGCGGTCGGCGGGCCGGGGCCTGTCCCGCTCTCAGGTCGCGGCGCTGCGCAGCTTCTGCCCGAGGCCGATGGCGCGGGAAATCCGCGAGCGCTCCGCGCTGTAGGTGGCGCAGACCAGGGGGTAGTCGATCGGCAGCCCCCATTTCGCCCGGTAGGCTTCCGGGGTCAGGCCGCGCAGGGTCAGGTGCCGGCGCAGGGCCTTGTAGGGCTTGCCGTCCTCGAAGCTGATGATGCTGTCGGGGCGGATCGAGGCGCGGATCTGCGCGTCGGTGGCCTTCTTCAATTCTTCCTTCGCCGGCGCCCCGAGGGTGCGCAGGGACTGGTGCACCGTGCTGACGAGGTCGGGCAACTGGCCCGAGGGTACGCTGTTATGCGCGACGTAGGCGATGACGATTTTCGCGGCGAGCTCGAAGACATCGGGTTCCGGCTGCATCGACTTCCCCCCATGGTCATGACACCCGCACTGCGGGAACAGCCGCATGCGATTGCATCTTACAATGGCATAATTTGCCGAATTCTTCTACCTCCGATTGAATTGATATGGGTGTAGAGATTCCGTCGGATCGGCGCCCCGGCGCGGTCTTGTGCAATGCGCCGCCGCCGCCGAGCTGCCGCGCACGCTTGCGCGCGGGATGACCGATTCTTGCTTGAAAATGCGCCACATGTCTCTCAGGAACAAGTGGATTTCACGGCTCCGCGCGTCCGGGCACGGGCCGGCATGAACGGATAGGTCGGTTGCGATGGAGATTCTCGTCGTTGGCGCGGGCGTCGTCGGTCTCGCGGTCGGGCGGGCGCTCGCGCTGCGCGGGCACGAGGTGGTGGTGGCCGACGCGGCTGAGGCGTTCGGCACCGGGGTCTCCGCCCGCAATTCCGAGGTCATCCACGGCGGCATGTACTATCCGGACGGCTCGCTCCGGGCGCGCCACTGCGTGGCCGGGCGGCGGATGCTCTACGCCTTCTGCGAGAGCCACGGCGTGGCGCACCGCGCCTGCGGCAAGCTGATCGTGGCGGTGAACGAGGCGGAGGCGGACAAGGTCGCGGCGATTCGCGACCAGGGCGTGGCGAACGGCGTCGAGGACCTCGTGCTCCTCGACCGCACCGCGGCGCGGACGCTCGAGCCGAACCTCGCCTGCACCGCCGCGCTGCTCTCGCCGCGCACGGGCATCGTCGACAGCCACGGCCTGATGCTGGCGCTGCTGGGCGAGATCGAGGATCGTGGCGGGATGCTCGCCCTGAACACGCCGGTCGAGTCCCTGGCGCGGTCGGACGGCCGCTGGCTCGCCCGGTTCGGCGGCGCGACGCCCGGCGCGTTTCCCTGCGATGCGGTGGTGAATGCCGCGAGCTTCGGGGCGCAGGATCTCGCCCGGGCCACCGACGGCTACGGGCCCGAGCGCGTGCCGCCCCTCGTCCTCGCGCGGGGCAACTATTTCGGCTGCACGGGCCGGCCGGCCTTCCGGCACCTGATCTACCCGGCCCCGGTCGATGGCGGGCTCGGCATCCATCTCACCCTGGACCTCGCCGGGCGGATGCGCTTCGGGCCGGATGTGGAATGGATCGACAGCCTCGATTACCGGGTCGATCCCGCCCGAGCCGCGCTGTTCTACGACGCGATCCGCCGATACTGGCCCGGCCTCCCGGACGGCGCCCTGGTCCCCGATTATGCCGGCATCCGGCCGAAGCTCACCGGACCCGGCGGCGGATCCGCCGATTTCCGCATCGACGGCCCGGCCGAGCACGGCCTGCCCGGCCTCGTCCACCTGTTCGGCATCGAGAGCCCGGGCCTCACCTCCAGCCTCTCCCTGGCCGAGGACGTCGCCGACCGCCTGGAGGCCTGATCCCGGGTGTCGAGAGGGGTCACCCCTCTCGCGGGTCCAGGGCGGAGCCCTGGGAAGGCCCGTCAGGGCTTCGCCCCGACACCCCACCGAAGGGGTGACCCCTTCGGGATCCCGGACCTGATTATGACAGCAGATGCAGGGCCAGCGGCACCACGATCGCGGTGAGGAAGGCGTTGAGGCCCATGGCGATGCCCGCGAAGGTGCCCGCCACCTCGCTCACCTGGAAGGCCCGGGCGGTGCCGACGCCGTGGGCGGCGAGCCCCGCGGCGAAGCCGCGCGCCCGCATGTCGCGGATGCCCATCAATTGCATCAGCGGGGTCACGAGGATCGCCCCGACGATGCCGGTGGTCATCACCAGCACGGCGGTCAGGGTCGGGTCGCCGCCGAGCGCCTCCGAGATGCCCATCGCGACGCCGGAGGTCACGGATTTCGGGCTGAGCGAGACGATCACCGGCTCGGGGATGCCCAGCAGCCGTGCGGTGCCGATCGCGGTGACGAGGGCGGCCGTGCAGCCGGCCGCGAGAGCCGCCAGCATCGGCAGGAAGGCCCGCACCACCGTGGCCCGGTGCTCGTAGAGCGGCAGCGCCAGCACCACCGTCGCGGGGCCGAGCAGGAAGTGCACGAACTGCGCGCCGGCGAAATAGGTGGGGTAGGGCGTCTCGGTGAGCGCCAGCACGCTCCCGGTGATGGCGATGGCGATCAGCACCGGGTTCGCCACCGGGTGGCGCCCGGTGGCCGCCGAGATCCGGTCGGCCACGAGATAGGCGGCGAGCGTCACCGTGAGCCAGAGGAGGGGGGTCCGCGAGAGATAGACCCAGAGGGCGAACTCGCCGCTCATCGCTCGCCGCCCCCGCGGCCGACCAGGCGCTCGACGCCGACGAAGACCAGCACCGTCACGGCGAGGGCGGCGACCGTCGAGGCGACGATGACGACGGCGAGCTTCAGCCCCTGCGCCTGCACCACGTCCAGCCGGCCGACGATGCCCGCACCCGCCGGCACGAACATCAGCGACAGGTTGGCGAGCAGGCCCTTGCCGGTGCTCTCCAGGGTGCCGTCGGTCAGGGGCCGCGGCATCAGGCGCAGCAGGGCCGGCGGCCCGCTGTCGCGCAGGATGAGGAAGCCGAGGAGCAGCGCCATGCCGAGCACGGGACCGGGCACCGGCAGGCCCGCGCCGCGCGCCGCGGCCTCCCCGATGAGCTGGGCCAGGAGGATGAGGGTGAGGCTCGCGATCATCGGCGTGGGCCGCCTCTCAGGCGGTCGCCTCGCCCCGCCCCGCCGCCTCGGCGCGGGCCTCGCCGATCGCAGCCTCGTCGAGGCCGAGAAGCCGGCCCAGCCGCCAGACCAGGGCCTCCTCGAACTCGTCGACGGTGCCGTCGGCGCCCGCGACGGACCAGGCCATGGCGAGCAGCCGCGTCCGCTCGGCGGCGTCGGCCGCGTGCGGCAGCATCTCGACCAGGCTCGCCACGTCGCGCGTCTCGGCATCGAAGGCGCTGGCGCGGGCGATCAGGGCGCTGGCCGCCTCCGGTGTGGGGGCATAGCGGCCGAGCACGAGCCGGGCCAGACGGTCGGATTCGGCGGTCGCGAGGATGCCGTCGACGCGCGCCACGTGGACGAGGAGCGCGGTCGCGGCGAGATGGGTATCGTCGATGGGCTCGGGTCGTTCCGCGAGACCGAAGGCCTCGGCGGCATAGGCACGCAGACGTGAGACGAGCGACATGACGTGCTCCCGCGGGGGTCGACGGCACAGTTCCGGGCCACGACCGTGCCGTCAAGGACAAGGCCGCACGGCGCCGGTCTCCGGCGGTTCGGCGTTGCAACCGGGCATCGGCCGGCGGCGAGACCTCTGGCCGATGCGCCTTGCCAAGACGCGGCCGGACCGCTAGAGCCAGCACCCGAACGGGCCGCGCACGGACCGTTCCTGCCGCAATAGCTCAGCTGGTAGAGCACCTCATTCGTAATGAGGGGGTCGGGGGTTCGAATCCCTCTTGCGGCACCATTCTTTTCAAGCGCTGAGCTCTCAAGCGCTTTAAGTTTGCACCCCAGCAGCCTGATATGGGGTGCACTGGGGGGCAGCGGGACAAGCCGCTTCTCGATTCTTGCCACTCAGCTCGAGATTGAAGGGTGAAGCAGCGATCGATTCGCCCGTGCTTTAACTCTTGGGCTTCAGCAAAGCAGGCGAAGCTTGACGCCGTGATCACGGCCGCGCGCTGAACGGCGTTGATGACGCTCTCACCCATCACTCACGAGGGGCGATGGACACCCATACTAGGCGGCCCGTCAGTGCGTGGCATACCGTGGAGGTCTGCCTGCGCCATAATTTGAGGGAACGACGCGGAAACTTGACGCTATCAATGAGCTACGACGACACGCCGCATCCGCACCCCCTCCCCCCATCAGCTCTGCTCCCGGACGCAGTGGCGTCGGACAAGGCAAAGGCACTGCCTCCAGAGTTACGGGGCGGTTACTATGCCATATCAACAGCCCTTAGGGGAGCCGCCAAAAGGGATGCAGCCCACGATTGGACGACCCTATCCGAAATCATGGGTTTCCAGTTCACTCCCGGGAACGTCGCTGAACCATTTCATCCGAAGGCCATTTTTGGTGACCGTCGGTCTATGATCCCGGACGATCTGACGGACGCTCAACTTGACCGGTTGTCCGAGTACGTCACCAATCTTGACGACGACCTCGTCGTCGCCCGCGCAGGCGACGTGCTTTGGCTTCGGCAGCGTGACGTAAAGGCGGCGCGCCGGACCGTCGAAGCCTATCTGGCAGCCGGGATTGCCTCCGAAGACCCGAACCACTGGACCACGTGCTTCGCGTTGTACGAGCGAGGTGTTCGGCTCGCGCGTCAAATTGAGCCCAAGGGTGAACTGCCTCGTCGACTGCTCGGGTATCTCGAAGGTCGTGTTCGGCACTACGATGGCGACGACCCGCTCTACCTTTCCTTGAAGATTATGGACCTGCTGGAGGAGGTGCGCTTCGGTGATTTCGCGGCGCTCGCAGAGATTGCTGGCCGCATCGCCTCGAAATCCGAGGAGGCCGGCGACTTCCGGCGAGCGCAGGAGTATTACGCGACACAAGCCCGGCTACTGAAGCGAGCGGGCGACCGCGATGCGGCCGAGGCCGCCCTTTGCGCCCGCGCCCAGACATTCGTGTCAGAGGCAGAGGATCAGGAGAAGGCGGGCTCCTTCATAGCCGCCCACAAGTTTTGGGAGGATTCAGTACAAGCGTTCCAGGCCCGCCCGTCGCTGCGAGCCCGACTGCCCGATCTCCGGCGTCGCCTCGCGGAGGCTGGACGGGGTGTCCTCGGCGAGATGAAGCGGGTGCAATCTGACTCGGTCGATCTTACCGAACAGGTTGATGCCGTGCAGGCTCTCTTCCGCGGTCTGCCACGCCAGGACGCGATCTTTCGGCTGGCGTTGATCGACGAACTTATCGACCCCGTGAAGCTCCGCGAGCAGACGCTCGCCACACTGAAAGACAGCCCCTTACAGACGATCATTAGAGCCGACGTGTTTGATCAAGCGGGCCGGAAGATCGCGGTGCGGCCTGCCCTTGGCTCAGGCGACTCGAAGGTCGAGGAGGCCGCCATTGACGGTTTCATGGATCAGAATGCACGGTTTCATCGACACTTCGCCGTCCATGCCGCGCTGGCACCTGCTGTTCGGGTTATGCGCGATGAGCACGATCTGGGGCAGGAGGAGATCGCGGTCGTCATTGCAGATAGCCACTTCATCCCGACCGGCCGGCTCGGCCTGTTCGCGCGTGGCCTTGAAGCAGGATTCAAGTTTGATTCCTCAACAGCGCTTCATTTGCTTATCCCGCAGGCTGAGAACTCGCTGCGGCACCTCCTCGAAGGTGAAGGCATCGTCGCGCGCAACATCAACACCGACGGAGTTGAGGAGGTTTGGGGCGTCGAACGGATCCTCGATCATCCCAAAGCGACCGACGTGCTGGGCGCAGAATGTGTCTACGAGCTTCGGACGCTCCTCGCTGGGCGACTCGGGCCGAATCCTAGGAACGTCGTCGCTCATGGCTTGGTCGACGAGGATCATCTGAACGGTCAGATT
The DNA here is from genome assembly GCF_902141845.1 of Methylobacterium symbioticum. Lineage (GTDB taxonomy): Bacteria > Pseudomonadota > Alphaproteobacteria > Rhizobiales > Beijerinckiaceae > Methylobacterium > Methylobacterium symbioticum. Next base: position 17,321 of record NZ_CABFPH010000003.1, read on the forward strand.
GGATTCTATCTGTGGTGGGTCATCCTCCGACTCGTCGTCGTGGGCAGCCCGCAACTTGCCGCCTTCATCGCGCGTCTGAATGCTGCCGGCTCGTCAGAGGAGGCCGAGGCGGAGGTTTGACCGTCAGACGGCATGCCCATGTATCCTGACTGCGATCTGCGCGGCTCCCGTCTTCGCCTGATCTGCGATCGCCGCGCTCGGCGCTCGCCAAACAGATCGGCCTGGGCATGGTTGGTGCAGCGGTGAAGGTCGAGGAAACCGCGCCGGTACCTGCTGAGGAGCCTGCCGCTCCGAAGACGCGCGGCCGCCGGAAGCAGTCCGGCGATCAGGCTTAAGCCAACCGTTGCGGCTCTGCTGCCTAGAGCCAGGGCTGCGAGGTAGCATGACGGGCCGGGTGTGAAGCTCTCCCAGCCCGCCGGCTTTGCGACGAGATCGGTGCCCCTCCCTCGCCTCGCTGCCAAGCTCAAGGCATTGCATGTCGGGTGGTTGCACAGCAGCGCATCCGGGTGGCAGCCTGCTCAGAACGATATGAGCTGAGGTGGTGATGGAACGTCCACGCAGGGTTGGCATGGCTTGGTACCTGCCGGAGGACTACGACCGCTTGCGCGGGATGATGTCGGATGCCGACCGGATGCCGACCGGATGCCGTTGAGCCATGAAGGCTGGATCATCTCCGCCGAGCAGCTCGAACGGGAGGTGATCCGAAGCGGCGTTGCAGTCATCCGGGTGCCGCTCATCCCGGATGAGTTTCGGTCTTGGTGTGCGGCCAGGAATTTGCCAGCTGACGGCGCCGCGCGCGCGCGATTTGCCAATGAGGCAGTCGACCAAGCTGATGAAGGCCAGCCAGCGGGGACGTATCACGTAGGCTAGCAGTCTGCTCCCTTAGCTGCCTCCAGCGTATTTGACACCCACCAGCAGCAGGGCGCATCTCGTTCGACACAGCAGCGCCAGTATGAGGCTTAGATGGATCAGTCCGAACGCGGGACGAAGCGGATCTGCCCGACGACGGGACGGAAATTCTACGACCTCAACCGTGACCCTGTGATCTCCCCCTATACGGGCGAGGTCGTGCCGACCGCCGTTGCAGCAGCCTATGGTCGCGGCGCACCGCCAGCCTTCTCGCGCAAGCCCGTCGTCGACGAGGAGGAGCCCGAGACGGAAGGTCCTGAGCTGGTCTCGCTCGACGAGGTCGAGGCTGAGGAAGCGGACACGGCCCGGGACAGCGACACCGAGAGCGACGATCTGAACGTCGAGGACGATGCCGAGAGCAGCGACGACGATACGCTGATCGAGGATGAGGACGACGATAGCGCTACGGATCTGGTCGATGTCGAGAACGACGACGAGGACTAGCGCCTAGTCGGCCTTGCCATCAGGAGGGCTGAGCGGACCGCGTTGCGCCGTGAGGGAGCATGCGTGTCCGCCAGCTCCGCGAGTTGCTGGGGTGAGGCGTGCCGCGTTACCGCAGCGGCGAGGTCGAGCGAGAAGCGCTGATCGATATGATGCTCGCCCGTGGTTGGATCGGCGAGGTAGGTGTCGACCGCCGCAGAGATATCCTCGATGGCGATGCGCTCGGCCGAGACGAGGTCCCACAGGGTCTGGTCGCACAGCATGCGCGCTGTCTAGGCCGTTGCCTATGGCCGCGCCACCGAAACCACCCTGCGGACCGTCTCCTGCGACGAGTCGTGCCAGTCCGAGCGGGCGCTGAATGACATTCTCACGATCTGTTGGCGGGCTCGTCCCGGGGCGAACGTGTGGACCCTGCACGGCCTGCTGCAAGATCCTGGCCGTAGAGGCTCTCGGCAAGCCGGCAGGCACCTTGTGCCCTCACAGCGCCGGCGATGCGTGCACGATCTACGCCGAGCGCCCTGACGCATGCGCCCGTTGGCACTGCCTTTGGCGGAAGATCGGGGCCTTGCCGGACGAACTCAGGCCCGACCGGTCGGGTGTGGTCTTCGCGTTGGAGAAGCGGTCGCCGGACGCAGCCGGACATGAAGGTGCCTGTATCGTCGGCCGCTCTGTCGAGGGAGAGCACGTCTTCGAAGGCTGGGCGGCGACCGAAGCGTTCGCCATGTTCAAGCGAGAGGGTTCCTTACCGGTGTGGCAGGCATCCGATCGCTTCGCGGCCCTGATGTATAGTCCAAAATAAAATCCCGGCAGGCCAGCACCTTCTCGCCTCCGAGCCGCAGCCCTTCTGCGATAATGACCGCGGCGGTTCTAATCAGCCTGAAAACTGCCGGGCTTGGCCCTAATCTTGCCGGAACAGTAGCGTTCGGCATCTCGGCGCTGTTGCGGTCGTACAGACACGTGCCCGCGCACAGGGTGATCGCAGCGGCTTATTGAAGCTGTGAGGAAATAAATCGCGCTTCTAAGGTTTAGTGCGAGTAGAAGATCCACCATGTTGCGCTTTCGGAAGCCCCTGGTGCCAGCAAACCTGCGCCTCGTGGTCGAGGCTTGTACCGTGAAGCCCGGCTGTTTCCGCTGGATCATCCGCTCAACAGATGGGCAAGAGGTGCAGTGGTCTCCATACAGCTTCGCGTCTAGGGACGGAGCCAAGCTGTCAGGTGAACTCTGGATGCGTGAGATGCAGGCGTCTGCATGACGCCCCACTACCTGGCGGCTGCCTTGCCGGCGGAGCCCGTGAGTAACGGCGTTTGCTGGTGCTGGACCAAGCGCCACTTGTCGTGAGAAGGCGGCAATAGGTCGAGGTGCACTGGGAGGCGCATTCTCCCATTGTACCGTAAGCGCTCGTTGGCAGGCGCCTTGCGGGACAAGATCCTGGACTGGGATACAGTGCTGTCGCGAGCCTGGGAGCCAGAGCACTGGATGTTCGACTGGAACGACCTGACCTTCTTCCTGGAACTCGCCCGGCACGGCCGTCTGATGCCGGCCGCACGGCGGCTGAAGGTCGACCACACGACGGTGAGCCGCCGCATCGCCGAGCTGGAGCGCGGCCTCGATTCCCGTCTATTCAACCGCAACTCGGACGGCTTCGCATTGACCGAGGCCGGCCACAAGCTGTTCGTGATCGCCGAGGCCATCGAGCAGAAGACGCTCTCGGTCCCGGAAGCGCTCGGGCTGCAGGACGTCGCCCAGCCAATTGGGCGTGTCCGTGTCGCGAGCATGGAGGGCATCGCCGCGTTCTACCTCGCGGCCAAGTTCAGCGAACTCACCGCGAAGGTGCCGGGCGTCGTCGTCGAGCTCGTCACGGAGCGGCACCTCATCAACCTGACCAAGCGGGAGGCGGACATCTCGGTGTCGTTCGTGCCGCCCCAGGGGCAACGCCTCCGGGTCAGGAAGGTCGGCGAGTTCCGCCTGGCCCTGTTCTCCTCCGAACATTACCTCGCCGGCCGCGGCTATCCGGCGACGCGCGCGGAACTCCAAGACCACGACTTCGTCGACTACGTCGACGACCTGGTCGCCATCAGCCCGGTGCACTGGCTGCTGGAAGTCTTGACGCCCTCGAACGTGGTCTTCCGCTCGACCAGCATGGCCGCCCAGCAAACGGCCGTCGCATCAGGCGCGGGCATCGGCCTGCTGCCGCTCTTCTCGGCGAAGACCAATCCGGCGCTGGTGCCCGTGCTTCCGGACGCGGTGGCGGTGAGCCGCGACCTATACCTCGGCGTACATGAGGATATCGAGTGCGTCGGCCGTGTTCGCGTGGTCACCCGGTTCCTTACGGACCTGTTCGCCGAAGATGCAGCCTACCTGAACGAATTCTGAGCAGGGGTCTGCATAAGCGCACTACGCATTGCGGATTTTCCGCCTTCGCTGATGGAGCGGGCTTTGATGAGATAGCGGCATTCTCATTTCAGAGCCGCGCCGATGCCGATAGAGTACCCACGCTTCAAAGCCGCGGCTTGCCACGTCGCCCCAGTCTACCTCGACAGCGCCGCCTCGGCCGAAAAGGCGGTGGCGCTGATCGGCGAGGCCGTCCGCGCAGGTGCGGACCTCGTGGTCTTCCCCGAAGGCTACATGCCTGGCTTTCCCCTCTGGGTGGCCTTGCGCGCGCCGATTCACAATCATGACCTCTTCAAGCGACTGGCAGCCCAGTCCGTCCGCCTCGATGGACCTGAGATCGGCGCGGTGCGCGCCGCTGCGCGGCGGCACGGTGTCGTCGTCTCCCTCGGGTTCAGCGAGAGCACCGAGGCCAGCGTCGGCTGCCTTTGGAACGCGAACGTGCTGATCGGGCGCGACGGCGCCATCCTCAACCACCACCGCAAGCTGGTCCCGACCTTCTACGAGAAGCTTGTCTGGGCGAATGGCGACGCCCGGGGCCTGCGTGTGACCCAGACCGAGATCGGACGGGTCGGCATGCTGATCTGCGGCGAGAACACGAACCCGCTGGCCCGCTACGCCCTGATGGCGCAGGGCGAGCAGGTCCACATCTCGACCTACCCCCCGGCGTGGCCGACCCGGCCGCCGGGCGAGAGCGCGGCCTATGACCTGAAGCGAGCCATCGAGATCCGCGCCGGGGCACACGCCTTCGAGGCCAAGGTCTTCAACATCGTCTGCTCCGCCGTCCTCGACAAGACAGCGAAATCGATCCTGTGCGACGGCGATGCCGTCCTGGCCGAGATCGTCGAGCGGACGCCTTCGGGAGTCTCCATGGTTCTGGATCCCACCGGGTCTCACGTCGTCGAGCCGCGCCAGGGGGGTGAGGGGATCGTCTACGCCGATATCGACGTCGCGGCTTGCATCGAGCCGAAGCAGTTCCACGATGTCGTCGGCTACTACAACCGGTTCGACATCTTTCAGCTGAACGTCGACCGGACGCCACGCGAGCCGGTCAGCTTCGAGGCCGCAGCCGGGCCGGCGATGATGGAGGTCGGCGACCCCGTCGGCCATCAGACCGGCTCCTTCGGGCCGGGCCTCGCTCGGGCGGCGCTCGAGGGTAGCGATCAGACATTGGCACCACCGTTGCGGCGGCCGGGCAGCTGACGGGTCCATAACGCGGCCCTACGCGCTTCGTGGTGCCCATCCGTCAGCATCGCGCATGCGACAGCCTGAGAAAAGACTTGGAATATTGCCATCCGAGCGGATTTTTCGCGATCATTCTTTGCGAATATCGGATATAGAATCAAATCTATCGACTAAATACATATCATAAAATGCCTAAGGGTCGTTGATATCGTTCCCGAGGAGAATCGAATGCGCCGGTCGTTGACGAATGCACTAATCGCTGGAGCAGCGCTCATCGTAGCCGCGCTGTCGCCCGCAGAGGCCAAAGACACGGTCAAGATCGCCTTCATCGGCCCCCTGACCGGCGGCAATGCTGCCGCGGGCGTCGGAGGGCGAAACTCCTCGATGCTGGCCGTGCAGCTCAGAAATGCTGATCCCAAGGCGAAATTTGCCTATGAGCTTGTCCCCTTCGACGACGAGTGCAAGCCGAATATCGGAGTCCAAGTGGCGACGAAAGCCGCTGCGGATCGCGCCATTGTAGCCGGCGTCACGCACTACTGTTCGGCCGTCGGCATCGCGACGGTGGACACCTATGCGCGCTTCAAGCTCCCTGTGGTGGTCTGGGGCGCGATCTTGCCGGACATCACCTACGGCAACGACTACAAGCAGATTCACCGCGTGAACGGGACGATGATCAACGAGGGCAAGCTCGCGGCCCAGTTCCTGACCGCGCGTGGCTTCAAGACGTTTGCCGTGGTCCACGATACGACCGATTATGGCAAGGGCCAGAACAAATACTTCTCGGAATATCTGAAGCCCGCGGGCGGCGAGATCGTCGCAACTTTCCCCGTCAGCCCCGATCAGCAGGACTTCACGGCTGAGTTGACCCGCATCAAGGAGCTCAAGCCCGACATGATCTTCGTCGGAGGTCTGACGCCGCTCGGCGTCCGAGTCCGTTCGCAGATGGAGCGGCTCGGTGTCGATGCCCGCATGGCAGGCGTCTCCGGCATCATGACGGCGGGATTCCTCGAAGGTGCGGGGGCCGCCGCGGAAGGGACGATCTCCTTCCACAACGGCGCTCCTCTCTCGAAATACGCGGACGGACAGGCCTTCGCCGACGCGTATGCCAGGGCCGGTTTCCGCGAGGATCCGGATGCCTACGGTCCCTTCGCATACAGCGCCGCGAACCTGATCATGGACGCCGTCGAGAAGGTCGGTCCGGATCGTGCGAAGATCACCGCGGAACTGAACGCTACGAAGGGCCGACCGTCCCTGATCGGCGAGATCAATTTCGACGATCATCGCCAGAACATCGTGACCGCGAACGTCTATGTCGCGCAGGGCGGGAAATGGGTCTTCTGGCCCGACAGCGAGTACGCGGCCGGCAAACGCACCATCGCGGGGCGGTAATTCCGGATCGCAGGTCATCCGCCATCTCAGCGGGCCTTCGGAGCACATGATGGATATCGGCTTCCTGGCCCAGCATCTGTTCAACGGACTGATGCTGGGTGTCATCTACGCGATGATCGCACTCGGCTTCTCGCTGTTCTTCGGCGTGCTGGACGTGATCAAATTCTCGCACGGAGACGTCGTGACGCTCGGCGCCTTCGCCGCGCTCGGTGCGATCGCCTTCGTCGGCTCCGTCGTTCCCCTGCCCGGCCTCGCCCTGGTCCTGGGACTGCTCGCGGCCATCGCGGCCAGCATGGCGGCGGGCATGGTGATCGGCGGCACGCTGGTGCTGCCGCTGCGGAACGCACCTCCGGTCAACGTCCTGCTCATCACCCTGATGGCCGGGACCATCCTGCGGGAAGCCATTCGCCTGGGCGTACCAAACGGCGGCAACCCGAAGCCGTTTCCGGCCCTTCTGCCGGACCGGCGAATCGAGATCGGATCCTTCAGCGTCGGGATCGACAGCGTGACGATCCTGCTGGCCGGCTTGGCCGTCGTCGTCGCGACGCACCACCTCGTCACTCGCACGCGCCTCGGGCTCGCGATCCGCGCCGTCGCTCAGGATCCCGAAGTGGCCTGCCTCTCGGGCATCGATTTTCGCCGCACAGTCCTCGGGACCTTCGCCCTGGGTTCGGCGCTCGCGGCCGTGGCGGGTTGCATGCTCGGCCTCTACTACCGCGAGATCAACTTCAGCATGGGCCTCGTTCTCGGGGTCATCGGCTTCGCCGCCGCCGTCGTCGGCGGCCTGGGCAGTCTGCTGGGCCCGATCCTCGGCGGCTTCCTGTTCGCCGGGGTGCAGACCCTCGTGACGATCACCGTCCCCTCCGCCAGCGCCTACAAGGACGTCGCCGCCTTCGCCGTCGTGATCGCTCTCATCGGCCTCTTCCCCACCGGCCTCATCTCCGAACGCGCCAGCGAGCGAGTCTGACCATGCCCCTCGCAGACATCCGGATCGCCGGAGCTCCGATGCCCGGAAACGGACTTCCGAAACGTGCCGCCGCGGTTGCGATCCCGGCCTTGGCCTTCGCGGGCCTCGCGTGGCTCCTCGGCGCCGAGCGCGAATGGGAGATCGTGACGATCCTGGTCGGGTTCCTGGCCGTCCTCGTTGTCCTCGACCGCACGCAGCCGGGGCGCGCCGTTGCCGCCGCCTGCCGGGCGGAGCGGAGCGTTGCGAACGCAACGGCCGTGATCGCGACCCTGGTCGTGCTCTGGACTTTCCGCGAAGAGCATTTCGCCCTCCTGATGGTCGCCACGGTCGCGCTCTCCGCCACTGCGTGCGTCGGCCTCAACATCCAGATGGCCTTCGGCGGCATCGCCAACTTCGCTGCGGCGGCCTTCTTCACGCTCGGTGCCTACACAGCCGCGGTCCTCACCGGACATACGGCACTCCCGCACCTGCTGGTCCTCGCCGCAGGCGGAGCCGTGACGAGCGTTCTCGGCCTCGTGCTTCTGCTGCCGGTCCTGCGGACGCGGGGCCACTACGTGGCGCTCGTCACGATCGCCTTCGGTCTCCTTCTGCGCAACCTTCTGGAGGTGAACGACACCTTCGGCGGTCCGCAGGGCATGAAGATCCCAGCTTTCGCACCGTTCGGCTTCGACTTCGGCACGATCACCTCCATCGCCGGCATCGAGGTTTCGTTCTACCTGCCCTACGCTCTGGCTGCGGCCGCCCTCTTCGGCATGGCCTTCCTCGCCGCACGGTGTCTGGAGCTGTCCTGGATCGGCATCGCGATCGATGCGGTGCGGACTGATCCGATCGCCGCATCGACCTTCGGCTTGTCGCCTGCCCGCTGGAAGGCCACCGCCTTCCTGATCGGCAATGCGATGATCGGCGTCGCCGGCGCCCTGTACGGGATGATGAACGGTTTCGTGAACCCGAACGGTGCAGGCTTCGGTGAGTCCCTGACGCTGATCTCGATCGTCGTGCTCGGAGGCCTCGGCAATCTCTGGGGCACGGTGGCGGCCTCGGCCGTGGTTCTGGCCCTGCCCGAGAAGCTCCAGCCGATCCAGGAGTACCGGCTGCTGATCTTCGCCGCCGTCGTCATCGCGATCCTGCGCTTCCGCCCGGGTGGTCTGCTGCCACGTCCGCTCCGCGTCCTCGGCAGCCGGGACGGAGTCGAAGCATGACCGCCCCCCTGCTCGCCTGCTCCGGTCTGACGATGCGCTTCGGCGGCCTGGTCGCCCTGGACGGATTGGACATCGCTGTCGAGCGCGGCACGACGATTGGTCTCGTCGGTCCCAACGGTTCGGGCAAGACGACCTTCTTCAACGTCCTGACCGGGCTCTACCGTCCCTCCGCGGGAGCGGCCGCGTTGGCCGATGAAGACATCTTCGCCAAATCGCCCCAGGCGATCGGGCGGGCCGGCGTGGCGAGGACGTTCCAGCACTGCAGGTTGATGCTCGACCAGAGCGTGTTCGACAACATCGCTCTGGGTGCCCTGCGGCATCGGCATCTCGGCCTCGCGGCCCAGTTCTTCCGCCGCCGTAGGCTGCGTGAGGAGATCGACGCCCTGGTCGATCAGGTTCGGCAGCTCGCAAACCGCTTCAACCCCGCCATTGCCACGGCCCTGTTCGAGCCGGCGGGCAGCTTCACCATGATCGACCGGAGGCGCATCGAGATCTGCCGGGCACTCATCGCGAACCCGCGCCTTCTGCTGCTCGATGAACCCTCGGCAGGCATGACGCCGGAGGAGACGCGGCGGCTGATGGACGATCTGCTCGAATTCCGTCGCGAATCCCCAGACCTCGCCGTGATCCTCGTCGAGCACGAGATGGACGTGATCCGCCGCGTCTCGAACCGCTGCATCGTCCTCAATTTCGGCCGCAAGATCTTCGAAGGCTCTTTCGAGGCCTTGATCGAGGATCGCGACGTCCAGACCGCCTATCTTGGGAGCGGCCATTGAGCACGACACGCAGGGCCGCCACGCGGCAACTCTCGGTCGCCCGGGTGACTTCGGGCTACGACCGGGCCGACGTGCTCAAGGAGGTCTCGATCGAGGTGCGGCCCGGCGAGGTCACCTGCATCCTCGGCGCGAACGGCGCCGGCAAGAGCACCCTCATCCGGACCATCCTCGGGCTGAACCGCGTGCGGGCCGGAGCGATTGCCTTCGGCGGGGCGAGTCTCGCCGGCATGCCGCCCCACAGGATCGTGGCGCTCGGCATCGGCGTCGTCCCGGAAGGCAACCGGGTGCTTCCGCGTATGACGGTCGCGGAGAACCTCCAGGTCGGTGGCCTTCTTGAAGCGCAGCCGCGCAAGGTCGCAGAACGCATGGAGGCAATGTTCGCGATCTTCCCGCGACTCAAGGAGAGGCGAGCTCAGCTGGCAGGCACCTTGTCAGGCGGAGAGCGCTCGATGCTCTCGATCGCGCGCGGGCTGATGACCGATCCCGAACTCGTCGTATTCGACGAGCCATCGCTCGGCCTGTCGCCGCTGTTCGTGTCGGAGGTCTTCGCGATCGTGCGTCACCTGAAGGCGATGGACCTGACGATCCTTCTTGTCGAGCAGAATGTGCGGCAGACACTGGACGTCGCCGATCATGGCTACGTGCTCTCCCAGGGGCGCGTCGTTGCCGCAGGCGAGACGCGAATGCTCCGGGAGGATCCGGAGTTGCACAAGGCCTATTTCGGCGTCCACTAAGGAAAAGCGGAGGCTCCGGGGTGAGCGCGGTCTGGCTCTGTGCTCCACCTGGCCTCGGTAAGGCGGAGGACTCCGTCGGGCTGCATCCGTCCGGGCTGATAGGTCGCGACGTGGACCTCGCGCGCGTCCTCGGCGGCCATGAGATCGTCGTCACCGCCCAAGTGCCGATCCCATCGGCCGTGCTGCGGGGGTGTCCCTGGGTGCGCGGCATCGTCATCGTCGGATCCACTTCCGACACGCTCGTCGACCGGGAGGTGATCGGGGTGGCAGGCCTTCTGTCCGCATGGATCCGGATGGACGCGGATCATCTCCGAAGCGAAGCCCTCGTCAGAGAAGAGATCGCGGGCATGGAGCGCCGGCTGCGGGCCCTCGATGCCCTGGCGGAGGGCTGGGAAGGGACCTGAAGCCCAGGTCCCGCTGGCGTTCAGGCGAGCCGCTCCGCCTCGAACCAGGGCAGAAGGCCGGTTCCCGGATCGCAATTCACATATTCGAAGCGCTGACCCTCCTCCGGGAGGACGAAGACCTCGTGCCATGTCCGGAGCTGGTTCCGTGGGCCGTAGTGGCGGTAGCGCTGGATGGCCGCGCGGAAGATCGCCGCGTGCGTGGCGTGATCCTCGGCCCAGCGCTCCATGTGGCGCAGCGACAGGAAGTAGGCGTGGGCGTGGGCCTCCGGCTTTCGCACGCCGTCCGTGTCCGTCGTGTCTTGCCAGCGCATGCAGGCGCAACCGGTGGGAAGCGGATTGCCCGCGAGGTAGTCCATGCCGGCTCCGAGCGGGCCGCGCAGCTTGGCGTCGTAATCCGCACGCTGCTCGTCGTCCATGCGCCCCCAGGTGTTGGCCGAACGGATCAGTGCCAGGTTTTGCGGCGGCCGGACCGACCAGTGTTCCCCGAAGCCGTTCCGCGCCGGCTGCGGCGCGAGGCCAGCGTCCTCCGGCGTGTCGAGCGGATCGATCGCGGCCGCGGGCAGCCGGTCGCGCATGGCGCCGTAATAGCCGCAATAGGGGGTCGGAAAGATCGCGATGTCCGGGCTTGACATCAGGCCGGCGGGATAGTCCTTCCAGTAGATGCTCTCCTGCCGGTCGCGCGGAACCCACAGGACTTCCCGCCAAGCGCCGTACGGTCCGGCCAGCCGCTCCGGCTCGTGCCACCAACGCTCCACCTCGGCATCCGCGGCCCAGGCCTCGAAGCGGGCCGATGAGACCCAATAGGCGCAGACGACGTGCTCCACGCGCCCGCTGGCGAGACGGGAGCGGGCGTGGTCGAAGCAGGTCGGACCATCGGCATGAGCCGTGAGCCGGTCCCCGATCCAACCCCGCATCGGATGATGGTCGAGTTCGGCGTCCGACGACGCCTGGGCTCCGAAGAAGGCGATATGCATCCCTGCCTCGCCTTCCGGGAGCAGGAACGACCAACGTTGGACCGCAGGTACGAAACCCGGCGGCTTGCGCAGCGGTGCAAGCCGCTCACGAGGACCGAAGGCTTCGGTTGGCGCGGCATCCAACACGCGCCCGCCTCTGTACAATTCTTCGGCAACCTCAGGCCCGGCGTCCATCAGGATATCCGCGATATTTTGATCTGAGCCGAAGGATGCCAGGATCCGACCGCAGGCTCACGACCGAAATGGTGCAACCGTGCGTGCAAAAATGCCAACTCGACGGTTCCACGGGACTGCTAAACCTGCGCTCGGTCAGCGGGCCGGCTATCCCGAGCATGGTACATGCCATGCTTCAGTCCGCTTCGCGCCATAAGCGGTCCTTGGCCTTTGGTCAGGAAGCGGGCCTTCAGATTTGCGCTCATCGCCGTTATTCAGCCCGTTCCGGCCAAGGCTCCGAAGCGAAAGTAGCAACCGTCGAGGTAGCAGCTAAGGAGTCAGGCCGAACGGTGCCCACGCCAGCCGCGCGTAGACGTGTGAAAGCTAGTTGAGCGAGCCTGCGTATGATGTCAATACGCTGACATCTGCGCCAAATTGCTGATATATTAAATGTATATGTATCATAAATCAAATCTCAGAATCATATTTTAAATACTCATAAATAGCATTCGATCGTCTGACCCTGCGAAGATAGGCTGTCTCGATGGGATACAATAAGATATCCCTCCGCCTTCGAGCAGACAGATCGTTTATATCTGCGAATAAGAGCCTCTCACAAAACTCCCGGTGGCCGGGAGATCTCCCTCTGGGCACGACAGCGCAGCGGGAATTTTGTGAGAGGCTCTGAGACTTCACGGCGCCGATGAAAGGCCGAGCAATTGCCCGACCGCGACCTGTAGCGTCCCGCCGAAGAAGAAGCCATCGCGTGCCACCCGCGTGCTGCGCGGGTTGTAGAAATTATTGGCGTTCTGGAAATACTGGATCGTAGGTTCGATCGCGATGTACTGGGCAATCTGAATGTGGGCATTCAGCTCGTAAGCGAAGCTGTTCCTCGACTTGAAGTAGCCCGCGCCGCCTGCGGCGATGTTGGACATCTGTAAGAAGGATTGTTCGGAGTTGGAGAGCTGCGTCCAGTGAAATTTCACGCCAATGCTGTCATAGGGACGGCTCTGGAGTGGCGACTGGAGGGTGAAGCCGCCATAGGCCTCAGCCGTCACCGGGACGATGCCGTAGGGCGCCGCGGAGACGCTGGCGAAGGCGACCAAGGACGTCGGATGGAGGTTCCCGGCTTCGGTACCCCCGTCGGCCCGCCACACTACGCTCTGCGCGTTGAAGATGAAGCCGGCGCTACCGTCCTGCGTGCGCGCGGGATCGGTCGGATTGAACACGATGGAGCGACCGCGCGCCGAGAAGGCCGGGTCGGTCCGCTGCGAGGAATTGTAGAAGCCGAGCAGCTCGAAACGGTTCGGATAGAGCGTCGTCGTGAAATCGGTCTTGTAGCCGATCTCGGCCAGCGCGAGGGCACCGGTGGAAGTCCGGGTATCCCAGTCGAACCCGTACTGGAAGACGGCGCGGGGATTGTCCTCGTAGGCGCCCGCCTGGACATACCAGGCGGGGGTGATGTTGTACGAGACGCGGGCCATCCACGAGGCCAGCGTCGGGACCTTCACGCCCGCCGATTGATACCAGACGTTGTTCCAGTTGCTGACGAAGTTGCCCTGGATCGGGAGGTTGAAGGCGCGGTTCGGATTGCTGCGGCCCACCTCGACGGTCATCGCGCCGTCCAGGAGCTTCTGCTCGTAGCTGAGGACGGAGAACTGGCTGGCGGTCGCGGGGAAGACGGGCTCGAAGCCCGCGGTCAGGTCGCCATAGGCCGGCGCGAAGTTGTTGATGTGGGTCCGCAGGGTGTGGACCGTCTCCAGGACATGGAAGGTGCCGCCGTTGATGCCGGCGATCCGGCCCATGTCGAAATCGGCGCCGGCGATCAAGAGGCCCGTATTGGCGCTGATGCCTTTGATCACGCCCATGTCGAAATTGTTGTAGTACGCGTCGATGAACAGCAGATGCAGGTTGATGCCGGCGGCCTCCGCCGCGGCGCCGATGGGCGCGAGCGGCCCGACGGGAAGGGGGCGGACCGGGCCCGGCTGCGTGACGGCAGGCTGGATCTGCGGATTGATGTTGCGGATGATCCGTCCGGGCGGTCCCTTCGGCCGCCGCAGGGCCGTGTGCCGGTCGTCGCCGCGCCGCATCGGGCGCGCGCTCCGCGCGTCGAGCAGCCGCTCCGCCGTGGCCTCCGGCTGCAGCGCCGCTTGCCGGGCCGCAGCGTCCTGGGCCGCCGCCTGCGACGCGAATCCGAGGACACTGGTGCCAGCCAGAAGATTTAGGACAATAAGCCTAATATTTGAGCGCACGAAAGCAAGCATGGTCAAACCCCGGTTGTGAGTGTCAGTCGGGCTGGCGGCCGTTGGTCCGGCTTATGGGTGCCAGGCGTCGAGCAGGGCGGCGCCGTCCGTGACGAGGCCGACATGCATGGCGATGATCCGCATCGCGGCATCTTCGAGATGCGGATTGGTGCCGGCCACGAGGTCGCGCGGGACGACCACCCGGTAGCCGAGGTTCGAGGCGTCGAAGGCGGTGTTGAGCACGCAGCAATCGGCGAGGCACCCGTCGAGGACGAGGGTGCCGACACCCATGTTGCGCAGCAGGAAGTCGAGGTCGGTCGGGTAGAAGGCCGACAGGCGCTTCTTGCCGGACACGATGAGGTCGCGCGCGTCGACCTCGGTGACGAACTCGGTCCAGCGCGTTCCCTCGATGGCGTGGGCGTCGGCATTGCCGATGGCGCCGACATGCAGCGGGAAGACGAGGCGCCAGGCCGACTTGCGCCCGGCCACGTCGTCGACCCCGCCCGCCCGCAGGGTGCTGCGGACGTGGATCACCGGGACACCGAGGTCGCGGGCCTTCGCGTGGAAGGCATCGACCGGGGCGACGACGTCCCGGGCCCGGGGCGCTGGACAGGGGCAGAGCGGATCGTCCTCGAGATGACCGCGATGGAGGTCGATGGAGACGATGGCGGTGCGGCTCCGGTCGAAGAACTCGGAGAATTCCGGGCCGAGCTCCCGCAGCTCGCCGTCGATGTAGCTCTTCATGGCGCGGGCTCCTTATCTGCGCTCGCGGTCGTAGGCGACGCCGAGGAGGGTGGGGGTTCCGGCTCCTTGCGCCGGCCGGCGGCTCTGAAGACCGAGGACGACAAGGGTCGCCACGTAGGGCAGCATGTTGAGGAAGTGCGGGTCGATCCAGCTCGCGCCGCCGACCTGCGCCCGGAAGCGGTAGGCGTCGATCAGGCCGAACAGGATGGCCCCGGCCACGATCCAGAGAGGCCGCCAGCGGGCGAAGATCACCAGGGCGAGGGCGATCCAGCCGCGCCCCGCCGTCATGTTCTCGATCCAGGAGGGGGTGAGGACGACGGAGATGAAGGCCCCGCCGAGCCCGATGAGGCCGGAGCCCAGGACCACGTACAGGCCGCGCAGCGGCACCACGGGCAGGCCGAGGGCATCGAGCGCCGCCGGGTTCTCGCCGAGCGTGCGCAGGAGCAGTCCGGGCCGGGTATGCCGAAGGAACAGGGCGGCGATCACCGCACAGGCCAGGGCCGCGGCGACGTAGACGCCGCTCGCCGCCGCCGAGGCGGCCCCGGCCTCACCGAGAGTCAGCCCCACATAGGATTGCCCTAGGAAGGCGGAGAGGCCCGATCCGAGGATCGTCATGGCGAGTCCCGTGACCACCTGGTTGAGGCGCAAGCCGACCACCAGGGCCGCGAAGAGGCCGCCGAAGGCCGCCGCCGCCAGGACGGCGCAGCCCATGCCGGCGAGGCCCGAGCCCGTCCCGTGGGCCACCATGAAGGCGGCCACGGCGCCGACCAGCATCGTGCCCTCGATCCCGAGGTTCAGGACACCCGCCCGCTCGATGAGTAGCTCCCCAAGCGCCGCGTAGAGGATCGGCGTCGCCGAAACGAGAGCGGCCCCGAGCAGGAGGAGGCTTGGATCGCTCGCGCTCATGCGGTGGTGCTCCGGACGATGCGGATGCGGTAGCGGGCCAGCGAGCCGGCTCCGAGGATGCAGATGAGGATGGTCGCCTGGAGGACGGTGCTGATCGCGCCGGGGATGTGGGCAATCTGCAGGCTAAAGCCGCCGTTCAGGAGGCCGGCATAGAGGATCGAGACCAGAAGGATCGGCAGGGGCCGCCCCCCGGCCAGCCACGCGACCAGCACGCCCATGAAGCCGTAACCGGGGGACAGCCCGGTCTGGAGCCGGCCGGTGGTCGCCGAGATCTCGATCGCCCCGGCCAGGCCCGCCAGCGCTCCCGACGCGCACAGCCCCGAGATCACGATCCAGGCGGCGTTGATGCCACTGTAGCGCGCGGCCTCGGGGGCATCGCCCGCGACCCGCAGCTCGTAGCCCCAGCGCGTGCCGGAATCGACAACCGCGAGCAGGGCGACCGCCGCGAGGAGGACGGGAAAGCCGCCCTGGATCGCGCCGAAGACGGGACCGAGCTGCCCGGCATCCAGGATCGGCGGCGAGTAGGGGAACGAGAAGGTCAGCGGGTCCGCCCAGGGGCCGCGCACCAGGTAGTTGATCCAGAGCAGGCAGATGTAGTTCAGCATGAGCGTCGTCAGGATCTCGCTCATGCCGAGCACCGCCCGCGGGATGGCTGCCAGCGCCGCCCAGGCCGCCCCGCCGAGCAGGCCGGCGCCGAGCACCAGCGCCACGGCCAGGGGGTGGGCGGTGTCCTCGGGGAGGCAGAGGCCGATGCCGGTGGCCGCGAAGGCCCCGAAGAAGAACTGCCCCTCGGCGCCGATATTGATGAGGTTCGCCCGCGACGCGAGGGCGATCCCAACCGCGCAGAGGCCGATCGGCACGGCCTTGCTCAGGGTCGATTGCACGGCCGGCCAGGAGCCGAAGGCGCCGCGGACCAGGGCATCGAGCACGGAGGCCGGAGGATGATCGGAGAGGGCGAGGAGGCCCGCCGACAGGGCGAGCGCGAGGCCGCCACCCACCGCCGCACGTAGGGCGTAGGCGGCTAGGGTCGGATCCGTCAGTCGCGGTTCGAGGCGCACACGCATCAGGAAGCCTCCGCTGCCGTCATGAAGCGCCCGATCTCGTTGAGGCTGGTCTGGGCGGTCGCTCGGTCGAGGACGATGCGGCCGCCGCTCATCACCAGAATGCGCGTGGCGATCGCCAGACATTCTTCCAGTTCCTCGCTCGCCATCAGCACGGCGGCGCCGGCCGCCGCCCGCGCGATCAGGGCGTTGCGGATCTGGGCCGCTGCGGCGATGTCGAGGCCGCGGGTGGGGTAGCTCGCCACGATCAGGTCGGGGTCGCCGACCAGCTCCCGCCCGAGGACGATGCGCTGGAGATTGCCGCCGGACAGGCGCCGGATCGCCGAATCCGGGTCGGCGACGACGCCGAACGTATCCTGGACCCTGCCGCAATGGCGACGGACCTCCCGGCGCCGCAGCCAGACGGAGAAGGGCTTGCGCCGGTGCACGCCGAGGAGGGCGTTGTCCTCGATGCTGAGGCCGGGCGCCAGCGCGACACCGAGGTGCTGTGCCGGGATGAAGGCGAAGCCGCGGCCCTTCCGACTCCCGGACGCGACGATGCGACCTGCGGACGGGGGCTTCTGCCCGCCGATCGCGTCGAGAAGCTCGGCCTGCCCATTGCCGGCGACCCCGACTACGGCGACGAGCTCGCCGCCGCGGACCTTGAAGCTGACGTCGTGGACGCTGTCCCGCCCGGAATGGCCGGTGACGCGCAAGTTCTCGACGACGAGTCTCTCCGGTCCCGGTGCCGAGGCCGGGCGGGCGGCGAGAGAGACGCTGCGCGTGCCCACGATCAGCCCCGCGATCTCCTCGGAGCTGCGGCCGGCCGCGCTGCCCTCGAACACCACGCGGCCGCCCCGCATCACGACGAGCCGGCTGGCCACCTGCCGGATCTCCGACAGCTTGTGGGAGATCAGGATCACCGAGCGGCCGCGGGCGACGATGCGGCGCACCAGCATGAACAGGCGCTCCGATTCCAGCGGCGAGAGCACCGATGTCGGCTCGTCGAGGATCAGGATGCGGGCGCCCTGTGCAAGAACCCGTAGGATCTCCAACTGCTGCCGCTCGGCGAGGCTCATGCGCCAGACCGGCTTGCCCATGTCGAGATCGAAACCGACCTCGGCCATGAGCCGCCGCACCTCGTCGGAGGGACGCCTGCGCTGCCAGACCCGGCCTCGGTCCACCGCCAAGGAGACGTTCTCGTAGGCGGTGAGCGACGGCACCAGCTTGAACTGCTGGTGTACCATCCCGATCCCCCGGGCGACGGAGGCGGCCGGAGACCCGAGCGCCATCGGGCGCTCGTCGACCTCGACCGTTCCCGCATCCGGCAGGTACAGGCCGCACAGGACGTTCATGGCCGTGGACTTGCCGGCACCGTTCTCGCCGAGCAGCGCCACCACCTCCCCGGGCATGACCGAGAAGGACACGTCGTCGTTGGCGACGAGCTTGCCGAAGCTCTTGGTCACGCCCTGCAGGCGGCACAGCGGCGCGGTGGCTCCGTTCACCTGCAGGGGGATGGGGAAGCCCGCGTTCATTTCTGCGGGACCGCGCCGGAGACGCCCTCGAGGAGCCAGCGCATCTTCTGGATGTCGGGCAGACCGAGGGCCTTGCCTTCGGACAGGACGACATTGCCCTTGTTGTCCTTCAGCGGCGCCTTCCAATAATCGAACGTGCCGCCAGCGATCGCCGTGCGCTTCTCTTCGACCAGCTTGGCCACCTCGGTCGGAACCAGCGGTGACATCTTCGCCAGGCCGACCACGCCGTCGTCGAGGCCGCCGTAATAGTCGCCGGGCCTGAAGGCCTTGTCCTGCACGGACTTGATCAGCCTCTTGTCGAGCTCGCACCAGTTCCAGACCGTTCCCGTCAGAACCTTGTCCCCGCCGATCGCAGACATGTCGGATTCTGAGCCGATGGCGAAGGCGCCCTTCTCGATCGCGCCCTGCAGGGCGGAGGCCGTGTCCTGATGCTGAGCGATCACGTCGTTGCCGGCTTCCACGAGGGCCACGGCGGCTTGCTTTTCCGCCGGAGGGTCGAACCACGACAGGGTCCACACCACGCTGACGGTCGCCTTCGGGTTGACCGAGCGCACGCCGAGCGCGAACGCGTTGATCCCGGCGATCACGGGCGGGATCGGCTGGGCGGCGACGAAGCCGATCTTGTTCGTCTTCGTCATCCGGCCGGCGACGATGCCGTTCAGGTAGCGCCCGTCCCAGAGCTTCCCGTAGACGTTCTGGATGTTGGCACCCGGTGCGATGGTCGGCGCGATGCCGAAGAAGTGCGTGTCGGGGTTCTGCTTGGCGACCTTCTGGGTGAAGGGCTGGTAGCCGAAGGCGGTCGCAAAGATCGCCTTGTAGCCCTGGCCGATCAGATCCTGCTCGATCCGCGCCGTGTCGGGCCCTTCCGGAACCGATTCCACGAAGGTTGTCTTGATGCCCGCCGCCTCCAGGCAGCGGCGCGCCTCGTCATGCCGGGCCGTCCAGCCGGCATCGGCCCGCGGCCCCACATACAGGAAGCCCGCCTTGAGCGGCTCGTCGGCCCCAGCAGGCGAGAGAGAGGCGGCCAGAGTCAGAAGCGCCGCGCCGAAAATTTGAGCCCGCATCAACAACCTCCGTGCCTGCTGATTTTTATGATATTAAAACATGGGCGGGTTTTTTCAAAGAGATTTCATGCACAATAGTACGGCAGAGATGCCTTTGAGTTCGGCAGGTCCGTCTCACTCAACGCCAGGATGTGGTTTTTCGCCAGGGGAGGCAGGCTTTGACGAGGGCCGTATCCGCGCCGGTGCGCAGAGGATCCCCCTGTGAAATATCGCGGATCGATGCCCACTGGCTTGTCATCACATATCGGTGATCTGAAAGCGGGGGCGCACAGCGATGACAAATTGGGCAGAGAGGAACTTTCTTGCCGATCGCTAAGACGGAGGGACCGAGCTGTGCCACTGGACAGGGAATTGGAACCGGCCTATCCCTGACTAGATTTTTAACAGTATCAAAATGAAGCCGGCAGCATTCGACTACCACCGACCGACCGACGTTGTCGCCGCGCTGGCCCTGCTCGACGCGCACGGCGCCGACGGAAAAGTGCTGGCCGGCGGCCAGAGTCTCGTAGCAGCGATGAACTTCCGCCTCGCGCGTCCGGGCGTGCTGATCGACGTCAACCGGATTGCCGAACTGGACTACCTCCGGGTCGAGGGCGGGCATCTGCGCGTCGGCGCGCTGACCCGCCACGCAGCCTTCCACCGGCCAGTGGTCGACGGGCCGCTCGGGACCCTCCTGAGTCGGGTTGTCGAGCACGTGGCGCATTATCCGATCCGCCAGCGCGGGACCTTCGCCGGCAGCCTCGCCCATGCCGATCCCGCCTCCGAATGGTGCCTGACCGCCACGGTGCTCGATGCGGAGATTTCGGTGCGGAGCCTGCGCGGCGCGCGCAGCATCCCGGCCTCCGCCTTCTTCAAGGGGACGTTCACGACGGCCCTGGAGCCGGACGAGCTGATCACCGAGATCCGCCTGCCTCTCCTCGATGCGGGCTGGCGCGGCGGGTTCTCCGAGTTCTCCCGGCGCGCGGGCGATTTCGCTCTGGCGATGGCGCTCGCGGTGCTGCGCGTCGAAAGCGGCGTGATCCGCGCTGCC
This sequence comes from Methylobacterium symbioticum, assembly GCF_902141845.1. Lineage (GTDB taxonomy): Bacteria > Pseudomonadota > Alphaproteobacteria > Rhizobiales > Beijerinckiaceae > Methylobacterium > Methylobacterium symbioticum. The sequence continues at coordinate 37,402 of NZ_CABFPH010000003.1, forward strand.
CGCCTCGGCATCGGCGGCGTCGCCGACAGGGCGATCCGCCTCCACGCCGTCGAGGCGGCGCTGGTGGGCCGGGAGGCGACCGAGTCCATCTTCCGCGCCGCCGGGGCGGAGGCGAGCCGCGCCGTTGAGCCCAGCGCCGACATCCACGCCTCGTCTGAGTACCGGCGCGACCTGATCGCCGCGATGGTCGCGCGGGCCCTGGCGGAGGCGGCCGCGTGAACTGGATCGGCCGTTCGCTTCCCCGCCTTGAGGACCCGACGCTCCTGCGCGGCCACGGCCACTACGTGGCCGATCTCGCCCAGGATGCGGCCCATATCCGCTTCGTGCGCAGCCCCGTGGCCCGCGGGCGCATCCTCGGGATCGAGGCCCCGGAGGGCGTGACCGTCTACACCGCGGCGGATCTCTCCGATGTCGGTCAGATCCGGCCGGTCCTCGAACGGCCGGACTACGTTGCCGTGGGCCAGCCGGTCCTGCCGTCCGACCGTGTCTGCTTCGCCGGGCAGGCTGTGGCCTTCGTGGTCGCGGACGAGGCCGCCGCAGCCGAGGATCTCGCCGAGCAGATCTTCCTCGATATCGAGCCGGAGGAGCCGGTGGTCGACCTCGACGCCGCCCTGCGCCCGGATGCTGTCCCGACCCACCCCGAAGCCCCCGGCAACGTCCTCGTGGAGGGACGGATGCGCACCTCGGGGCTCGACGCGGCCTTCGCGGGCGCGGCGGCCGTCGTGGAACTCGATCTGCGCTCGCGGCGCCAGTCGGCCATGCCCATGGAGACCCGCGGCGGCGTGGCGCGCTACGACCAGCGCGACCGGCGCACGACGCTCCACGCCTCGGTGCAGATGCCGCACATGCTGCGCACGGGGCTCGCCGACCTGCTCGGCTGCCCCGAGGCAGATCTGCGGGTGATCGCCCCCGATGTTGGCGGCGGCTTCGGGCAGAAGATGTCCCTGTTCCCGGAATACGTGGCGCTCGTCTGGCTCGCCCGACACCTGAAGCGCGACGTGGCCTGGATCGAGGATCGCCGGGAGAACTTCCTCGCCTCGGCCCATAGCCGCGACCAGGCCTTCACGGTGCGCGGCGCCTTCGACGCGCAGGGCCGCCTCCTCGGGCTGGAGGCGGATCTGCGCAGCAATGTCGGCGCCTTCTCCTGCTATCCGGTCACCTGCGGCGTCGAGCCGCTGATGGCCTTCGCCGAGCTGCCCGGGCCCTACAAGGTGCTCGAATACGGAGCACGCTCGCGGGGGGTCACCACCAACACCTGCACCATGGCGCCCTATCGCGGGGTCGCCCGCCCCATGCTCACCCTGACCATGGAGCGGCTGATGGAGGACGCCGCCCGGCGCCTCGGGCTTGACCCGATCGAGATCCGCCGCCGCAACCTTATCGACAGCTTCCCGCACCGCTCACCCACCGGGCTCGTCTACGACGCGGGCTCCTACATCGCCGCGATGGAGGCTGCCGTCGCCGCGGTCGACCTGCCCGCCTTCCGGCGCCGTCAGGCGGAAGCGCTGACGCAGGGACGCTATCTTGGCCTCGGCATCTCGGTCTTCAGCGAACGCACCGGCTACGGCACGCCGGCCTACGCCGCCCGCGGCATGGCGATCGTGCCGGGCTACGAGCAGGTGGACTGCGCCCTCGATCCGTCCGGGCACTTGGAGCTCCGCATCGGCGCCTCGCCGCACGGCCAGGGCCTCGCCACCGCCCTGGCACAGCTCGTGGCGGACGAGTTGGGAGTCGTGCCGTCCCAGGTCCGTGTAATCTCGGGCGACACCGACCGAACGCCCTACGGATGGGGCACCTTCGCCAGCCGCTCGATGGTCATCGCCGGGGGCGCCTCGAAGCTCGCCTCGGCCAAGGTCGCGGCCAAGTTGCGCGCCGTCGCCGCCTGCCTGATGGAGGCGACGGAGGCCGAGATCGACCTGGAGGGCGGCCTCGCCCGGGTCAGGGGCACGAACCGCTCGACCCCGATCCGCGAGATCGCCCGGGCCGCCCACCACCGCAGCCACCTCTTCTCAGACCTGGAGGGCGGGCTGCGCCAGACCGCCTTCTACGATCCGTTCGGCACCTTCTCGAATGCCTGCCACGTGGCGGAGGTCGAGGTGGATGTGGATACCGGCGGGGTCCGGATCGAGCGCTTCCTCGTGGTCGAGGATGCCGGGCGCCTGATCAACCCAATGATCGTCGACGGGCAGATCCACGGCGGCGTCGCCCAGGGCATCGCCAACGCGCTGTACGAGGAGATGATCTACGATCCCGACGGCAACCTGCTGACGGCCTCGCTGGCCGACTACCTGCCGCCAACGATCAACGAGATCCCGAAGATCGAGATCATCCACATGGAGACGATCTCCGACGCCACCCTGACCGGGGCGAAGGGCGTCGGGGAAGGCGGGACGATTGGCGCGCCGGCGGCGATCGTCAACGCCATCGTCGACGCGCTCGCGCCCTTCGGCGTCGCGATCAACGAGACCCCCGCCACGCCTGAGCGCATCCGCGCCGCCATCCGCTCCGCCCGGGAGAACCGCCATGAATGACAGGCTCGCGATCACCCTCAACGTTAACGGACAGAGCTACCCCGTCACGGTCGAGCCCCGGAAGTCGCTGGCCGACGCCCTGCGCGAGGATTGCGGACTGACCGGGACGCATCTCGGCTGCGAGCACGGAGTCTGCGGCGCCTGTACCGTCATTGTCGACGGCCGCCCCGTCCGCTCCTGCCTGATGTTCGCCGTCCAGGCGGAGGGCTTGGCCGTCTGCACGGTCGAGGGCCTCGCCGAGGGCGAGGCGCTGCATCCGCTGCAGCGCCATTTCTGGGAACAGCACGGCCTGCAATGCGGCTTCTGCACGCCGGGCTTCCTGATGCTCGCGGCCGGCGCGTTCGAGGCCGACCCGACGATCGACGAGGCGGAGATGATAGACGTCCTGTCGTCCAACCTGTGCCGCTGCACCGGCTACCAGAACATCGCCAAGGCGGTGTCCCTGGCGCTCCAGGACATGCGGGCGGGCGTCTGACCATGCACGGCACCAGCTACAGCATCGGCCGCTCGCCGAAGCGCCTGGAAGACCACCCCCTCCTGACGGGCGCCGGCCGCTTCGCCGCGGACATCGCCTTTCCCGGACAGGTGACGATGCGGGTCGTCCGCTCTCCGATCGCCTTCGGGCGCATCCTCGATATCGATACGCGCGCGGCGCTCGACTGTCCCGGCGTGCTCGCCGTCTGGACCGCGGCGGACCTGACCGAGCTTCCACCGATCGACTTCCGCATGACCCGGGTCGACGGCCTGGAGCCTTACCGTCAGCCCGTGCTCGCCCGCGACTTCGTCCGCTATGTCGGCGAACCCGTCGCGGTGGTGTTCGCCGAGGATGCCTATGCAGCCGAGGACGCCGCCGATCTCGTCTTCTGCGAGATCGACGACCTCGCGCCGCGCCTCGACCCGCTCGACGAGCCGGGGGCGTTCGCGCCGGGGAAAGATGCCGGGCTGCGCACCGAGCCGGCGGTCCTGCGTAAGGGCTACGGCGACGTCGAGGCGGCCTTCGCCGCCGCGCATGCGGTGGTCGAGCTCGATGTCGCCATCGGCCGCCATTCCGGCGTCCCGATGGAGACGCGCGGGGCGGTGGCGATCCTCGACCCCGACACCGACATCCTGACCCTGCACGGCGCCGCCAAGGTCGTGCACTACAACCGCGACGCGATCGCCCGGATGCTCGGCCGTGAGCCGGACTTGCTCCAGCTCAGCGAGAGCCATGTCGGCGGCGGCTTCGGCATCCGCGGCGAGATCTACCCCGAGGACGTGCTGGTCTGCGCCGCCGCCCTACGCCTGCGCCGGCCCGTGCGCTGGATCGAGGACCGGCGCGAGCACCTGATGGCCGCCAACCATTCCCGCGACCAGCGCCACCGGATGCGGGCGGCGGTGGATGCGCGCGGCTTCATCCTCGGCCTCGACGTGTGCTTCTTCACCGACCAGGGCGCCTACATCCGCACCCACGGTGCCACCGTGTCGGACCTCGCCGCCGCCCTGCTGCCGGGCCCCTACATCGTCCCGGCCTACCGGGTGGAGGGGCGTATCCGCCTCACCAACAAGACGCCGTGCGGCACCTACCGGGCGCCCGGCCGCTACGAGACCACCTTTGCCCGCGAGCGCCTGATCGACGCCATTGCCCGGCGCCTCGGCCTCGATCCGGTCGCCGTGCGCCGGGTCAACCTGATCCCCGAGACGTCGATGCCCTTCGACCGGGGCATCGACGCGCTTGGCACGCATGTCGTCTACGATTCGGGCAAGTATCGCGACCTTCTGGACCGTACCCTCGACCATCTCGGCTATCCGGCCCTGAAGGCGGATCTCGCGGCCCGGCGGGCCGGCGGCGAGGCGGTCGGCCTCGGGCTTGCCGTCTTCGTGGAGAAGAGCGGCCTTGGGCCCCGCGACCTCGCGCGGGTGAACCTCGGCCCGGACGGTGCGATCCGCATCGTGACAGGTGCCTGCTCCATCGGCCAGGGCGTCGAGACGGCGATGGCGCAGATCTGCGCCGAGACGCTGCAGGTGCCGATCGCGCGGATGGCGGTGATCCACGGCCAGACCCGCGAGATCCCGATCGGCTTCGGGGCCTTCGCGTCCCGCGTGACGGTGATGACCGGCTCGGCCGTCAAGCTCGCCTCGGAGGATCTGCTCGGGCGAGCCCGGGTGGTGGCGGGACGCCTGCTCCAGGCGGAGCCCGCCCTGCTGACCTACCGCGATGGCGCCTTCCACCATTCGGAGACCGCAGCATCGGTCGATCTCGCTGGCATCGCCGCCCAGTCGGGCGAGGGCCTGACGGGGGAAGGCCTCTTCGAGACCAGCCACATGAACTACCCCTACGGGGTGCACGTGGCCCAGGTCCGCATCGACCGGGAGACCTGCGGCGTCACGGTTGAGCGCTACCTCGTCGCCTACGACATCGGACGGGCCGTCAATCCCATGCTCGTCGAGGGGCAGATCGTCGGCGCAGCCGTGCAGGGGATCGGCGGCGCGCTCCTGGAGGAGTTCGTCTACGACGCGGACGGGCAGCCGCTCGCCACCAGCTTCGCGGATTACCTGATGCCGACCAGCCGCGAGGCGCCGCCGATCGAGGTGCTGCTGCGCGAGGATGCGCCGAGCCCACTCAACCCCCTCGGGGTGAAGGGAGCGGGCGAGGGCGGCCTGACCGCTGCCGGCGCCGCCATCGCCTCAGCAGTGGACGACGCGCTCGGGCATCCCGGTCTAGTCACGCGCCTGCCGATCACCCCGCTCGCCCTCCACGAGGCCCTGACGGCGTCCGCCAAGCGATGAGGCCGTTTCCCGGCATCCGAAGCGGCGCGCGCTCGCCGATTCGCAGTGCCCTCCTACTGCCGGTCGATGTTGAACCACAGAGTGCGCACGAGCGTGGATCCGTGGTTCCAGATCCGGTGCGGACGCTGCGACAGGTAGGAGATCATGTCGCCGGGGTTGAGGATGTAGACCGCTCCGTCGACCTCCACCGTCAGCCGGCCCTCAAGCACGTAGCCGTACTCGAACCCGGCATGGGTGACGGGCCGGTCGTTGCTGCCGGTGTGGGGCTGATACTCGTTCACCGCCACGGTGACGCCGCGGGCGCGGTCGTCGCGCATCAGGCGGCGGATCACGTGCTGGGCCGTCTCGATGGCGGGCGGCTCGCTCGCCCGCACCACCAGCTTCTCCTCCGAGGTCGGCTCGCTTGCGACGAGTTCCGACATGGTGATGCCGAGCGCGCTCGCGATGACGACGAGCGATCCGATGGACGGCGAGGCGCGGCCCCGCTCGACCAGGCTGAGCATCGAGGTGCTGAGGCCAGACGCGGCGGCGAGCGCCTGCAGGGTCATGCTACGGGCGTTGCGGGCCTCCCGGATGCGCAGGCCGATCGCCGCGAGCGTCGCCGCAGTGCTCTCGGCGATCTCCGCCGCAGTCGCGGCAAGGGGCTCCTCCGGCGGGCGCTCCAACTGCGGGGTGTCTCGTTTCATGCCTCGGGTTCCTCGGGATTGGCCGCCGCGCAGCAAGCATTTCCGCTTGCGCGAGTTTTTCATACATGCAAAACAGTTTGAGTGGAATTAAAAAACGGAAATGCGGTATGACCTCCAACCCGGCGGGAACCGTCCGCGTCATCGACAGTGCGGTCGACTGTCCTGAGATACCGATCGTGACAGGCGGCGGCAATGCGCATGTCGTGATGTGGCCCGGAAACGGGGCGATATACAGGACCTTTCACCTCATTTCTCTGGATTTGTCCGGAAAGACCATTCCCCTGCAGCACTCATCCGACAGCGTATACTACATCGTGTCCGGCAAAGGCACCGTTACGGATGTCGCCGCGGGCGTCGTATCCGAGCTGACGGAAGGCGCGATGGTCCATATCGACCGCGGCGATACCTACATGTTCGCGGCGGATGGCATCTCGGGCATGCGCCTTCTGGGCGGCCCATGCCCGGCGGATCCGGACCTCTACGCGACCCTTCGTGCCTCCAAGTAGGTCGGTCATGGCGATTCGAGTCTTCCATCGCGATACCCCATCGCTGCGTCTTCCGCTCATCTCGAAGGATGCCCGGTTCGTCGTCTGGCCCGGAATCGGAGCCTGGATTGCGAATATGAACTACGTCCGCTTGGAGCCGGGGGAAGAGAACGTCCCGCACATCCACGTCGAGTCGGAAGACACGATCTTCATTCTGGAAGGCGAAGGCACGATCCAAGACTACACGAACGACGTCAGCCTGCCGTTCCATGCCGGCTGCGCGGTCCACGTGCCGGTGGGCATCAAGCATGCGGTCAAGGCCGACAGGGGCGTCGGCATCGTCAGCGTTGGAGGCCCGAGCCCGGCCGACGTGCCGCTTCTCAGGAAGGTCGGAGCGTTGTCGCCGGACGCGCAGGCGCCAGTCTGAGCCATGCGGATCGCCGTCGCGCAGTTGTCCGGCCGGATCGGCCAAGTCGAGGCCAACCGGGCCAGGAGCCGCACCGCCATCGCGGAGGCGGCGGCAGCGGAGTGCAGCCTCGTCGTCCTGCCCGAATTGATCGTCTCCGGCTACACGGTCGAGCCCGCCACGCTGCGGGACGCGGCCGAGCCGCTCCAGGGACCGACGCTCGAGCTCTGGTCCGGGCTTGCGCGCACGCACGGCATCCATGTGGCGGGCGGCTTCTGCGAACGCGAGGGCGACCACCTCTACAACAGCGCGATCCTGGTCGGCCCGGATGGCCTGCGGCTGCATTATCGCAAGTTGCATCTCTTCGACCGCGAGAAGGAGGTCTTCACGCCCGGCGACAAGGGGTTGCCGGTCGTCGAAACACCGATCGGCCGGATTGGCTTGTGCGTCTGCTACGATCTGCGCTTCGTCGAAGTGCTGCGCGGGCTCGCACTGGCAGGCGCCGAGATTGCGGCGGTGCCGACGGCCTGGGTTGGCGGCTTCGATCGTGGCGCCCGCGCGCCCGGATCGATGATCGGGCAGGCGCAAGGGGCGGTCCTCCAGGCCAATCTGGACCAGATCTTCGTCGCCTGCGCCTCGCAGGCAGGCATCGAGGGCGGGACCCGGTTCCTGGGTTCTTCCCTTGTCGCCGATCCGTTCGGCAACCTGCTTGCCGGGCCGCTCGCGGAGGATTGCGAGGCCACCGCTTGCGCCGATGTCGATCTGGCGCAGGTTCGTTCGGCCCAGAAGCGATCGGACCGAATCAGACCGCGCGCCGACCGGCGCACCGACGTCTACGCTCTTCGGGTCGGAATGGAACTCTACTGAATCCTCCCTGACTCTCGCCCGAACGCCTGCGGCGTCCGGATACCGTTCGAGCAAGGCTCAAGAAGGAGAACTGCCTTGAAGATCACTCAAGTCTTCACAGTTGGACGTCCCCTCCCGGTCGTGTGGGATTTCTTCCATGACATCCCCCGGGTCGCGGCCTGCGTACCGGGCGCAGAGTATCTCGGCGAGAAGGAGGACGGCCGGCATTCGGGCCGGGTGACGACGAAGGTCGGCCCGTTCCAGGCGAGTTTCGAGGGCGAGGCCGAGGTCACCTACGACGAAGGCACGCATGCGGTGACGGCAAACGGCAAGGGCGTCGACCGGAAGGGGGCCAGCCGCGGCAAGCTGGCCATGACCTGCACCTGCGAGGCCGCTGGCGACGCGACGAAGGTCACGGTCGACGCGGATATCCAGCTCTCGGGCCCGATCGCTCAGTTCGGGCGTACCAGCCTCTTCAATGAGGTGGCGGGCGTCCTGGTCCAGAGCTTCGTCCAGAACACCGAGGCACAACTCGCTCCGCTGGCGTCCGTCGAGGCTGCATCGGCCGGACAAGCACAGGCCATGCCCGCCCCTGTCCCGCCCACCAAGCCGGTCAGCGGCACATCCCTGATCCTGGCTTCCCTGAAGGCCTGGATCGTCGCGCTGTTCCGCAGGAAGGAAGCGGGCCGGAACGCCTGATACGGGCATAGGCCGAACCCGACCTCGCTCCGACACCCGCCCGAAGCGTCGGCCCAAGAGGGACCGCGACGGCGAAGCTTTGCCCAGACCAACCCCTTTGAAAGGAGAATCGACCCGTGAAGATCGTCGACCTGTCGCACCTGATGAACGTCCACACCCCTGGATGGGTGGGTTACGCCGGCAATAAGATGTACTACGCGCAGAACTTGCAGACCAAGCAGATCGTCGCGCAACGCATCGACACGGCCCTGCATGTCGGCACGCATATCGACGGCGCCATGCACGGCACCGACGGCATGGGCGATATGGCCTCCTACCCGCTCGACTTCCTGGTCGGTCCGGGGGCGGTAGTCGACGTCTCCCAGCACATGGACGATTGGGCCGTCATCACGCCCGAGATGATCGAGAGCGCTCCCGTCGAGGTGCGCGAGGGCGACATCCTGATCCTCCACACGGGCTGGCATCGTTACTGGGAGGGCAAGCCGCAGCAGGATCTCGTGCGCTACTTCTGCATGCATCCCGGCGGCAAGATCGAGCTTCTCGAATGGATGCTGGCGAAGAAGATCAAATGGTTCGGGGTCGATTGCGGCTCCGGCGACCACGCCATGAACACCTCGATCCGGCACATGCGTCCCGACTTGGCCAAGCGCTTCGAGCAGAAAGTTGGGATGACCTGTGATCAGTTCTTCGGCGATTACAGCTACACACACAAGCGGTCGGGCCGCGCCGTGACCGAGGAAATTTTCCCCTTCCACGCCTACGCGTTCCAGGAAGGGCTGATCCATGCCGAGAACGTCGGCGGCGACATCGAGCTGATGCTGAACAAGCGCTCGATCATTGGAGCCTTCCCGTGGCGCTACGATGGGCTCGAAGCCTGCCCCTGCCGGATCGTCTGTTTCGACGGCATGGACGAGGCGGTGGAAGCCGTCGGTGACGCTGCCAAAGCGGTCCTGGGCCCGCGCAGCATTGCCGCAGGATTGATGAGCGGTGGTCCTGACGGGCGCTGATCCTTGCAGCCTGCCCGGCTCAAAGTGGATTCTGAGCCGGGCAAACCGATTGGAGGCCGCCATGCGCTTTCTCAACAGAGCCTTTCTGTCATTGTCGTTGAGCTTTGTTCGATTCGCTGCATCAAATTCTATATTTGATGCCAATTGTTGGAATATTAGATCTGAGTAATTTTAAAATTATATAATATCCATGGGAAAAGAAATAAATCAGGATAAAATATTTTCGACATAATCATTGAGTATTTTATAATGTAATATGAGATCATATTGCGGCACACGCCGACATTGGCGTCGTCGGGCCTGGACCACGGCTACCGACCCTTTCCGGGCGCTGGGAACGTTCGCTCTCAGGTACTTGGAGGAATCCCATCGAAGCGGAGGCGGGCATCGAGGACGCTTTGATGACTGGCTTCTGCCCATTCGATCAACACTCCCAGGGGGCCTAGGAGAGAACGACCCAGATCCGCCAAACGATATTCAACGCTCGGCGGGCTGGTTGGGAATACATGGCGGGTGATGAGCCCATCGCGCTCCAGATTACGCAGACACTGCGTCAACATTCGCTTCGAGATATCGGGGATAGACCGGTTCAGCTCGCCGAAACGCCGGGGACCGCCGGCCAGTGCGATCACGATCAAGGTCGTCCATTTGTCGCTGAGGTGATCGAGCACGTTCCGGACCGGGCAGCGGGTCGGATCGAGCCTCATGCGCTGCCAGTCATCGAACTTGCTGGCCAGCTTGTTCTCATCACTCATGCGGGCGGTACCTTCCAAGTAACCAGGGTCCTAGAACCTGCCTCCTTACAGGCAGTGAAGGTCTCAGTTATAGACCTTGTGCGAAAAACGAACCGCTTAGGATTTTTCCCTATGACGCTCTCATCGCACACACGTCTGTTCGTGACAGGGGCCACTGGCCAACTTGGGCGCCTCGTCATCCAAGCCCTGCTCCGGACCGTGCCCGCCGCCCAGGTGATCGCTGGTGTCCGCCACGCTGGAAGCGAAGGGGCCAGGAAGCTGGCCGGGCTCGGCATCGCGGTACGCACGGCCGACTATGCAAAGCCCGGCACGCTCGCCGCGGCGTTCGAGGGTGTCGAGCGGCTGTTGCTAATCTCCTCCAGCGAGGTCGGCCAACGCGTCGTCCAGCACCGGAACGTCATTACCGCCGCTAAGGCCGCGGGTGTCCGCCTGATCGCCTATACCAGCGTCCTACGTGCCGACACGTCACCCCTGGCTCTCGCGGAGGAACACCGCACCACCGAGGCGATGCTCGCCGAATCGGGGGTGCCCCATGTCCTGTTGCGCAACGGCTGGTACACAGAGAACTATGCAGCCTCGATCCCGCCCGCACTCGCCCACGGCGTCATGCTTGGTAGCGCAGGGGAAGGCCGGATCGCCTCGGCGGCGCGGGCCGACTATGCGGCGGCCGCGAGCACCGTGCTGACAGCCGACACCGACCAGGGCGGCCGCATCTACGAATTGGCAGGCGACGAAGCCTACACGCTATCCAGCTTCGCCGAAATTGTGTCGCAGGCCTCGGGCAAGCCGGTTGCCTACAAGAACCTGCCCGAGGCGGAATTTAAGGCTGCCCTGATAGGCGCAGGACTACCTGAAGCCTTCGCCGGCCTTCTGGCAAACTCAGATGCTGCCGCAGAGAAGGGGGCCCTCTTCGATGACGGCCGCCAACTCAGCAAGCTCATCGGGCGGCCGACCACCTCCACCACATCGGTAATTGAGGCAGCACTCAAGGATTGATCCGCAAGACCCTGTCGCCCGGGAGCTGTACAAATCGCCCGTGGCAGCGAATTTGTGCCTATGGCGGGATGTCTGCCCCGGGGCGCAAGGCCAGGGTCCGGTCGTCACCCCATCCGGACCTTCAGCGGCAGCGCCCCGAATATCCGCAAGGGGTCATTCGGCACCCTGGGGGCGATCATACTACTGGTACACCGCGGCCCTTTCGACCGCGGCGCCCGGTTCAGATTTCGGTCTGCTCTGAGAGGATCAGTGCGTCGTCAACCTCAATGCCGAGTTAGCGAACCGTGCTCTCAAACTTGGTATGACCAAGGAGCAGCTGGCAGGCTCGGATATTGCCGGTTCGCTTGTAGACCAGCGCGACCTTCGTGCGGCGCAGGCTGTGCGTGCCGAACGCCGAAGGGTCCAGGCCGATCAGGGCAACCCACCGGTGTACCAGCCGACTATAGTGCCGCGTCGTAAGATGCTCTCCGAGTCGACTTCGGCTTGGAAACAGCCAGTCGCCGGCTTTCAACCTGCGCGCAGTCAACCAAGCCGCGAGAGCCTCGCGCGTCGGTTAGGTAATCCCGAACGGAACCGGCCTGCCGGTCTTGCGCTGGCAGACGGTCGTTCGAAGACGCACGGCGTCGCCCAGGTAGATGTCGCTCACGCGCAGGCCAACGAGATCACACCCGCGCAGCTTGCTGTCGACGGTAAGGTTGAACAGGTCAAGGTCTCGGGTGCGGTTGGCGAGCTGGAGGCGCGTGCGCAGGGCCCAGATGTATTTCGGCTTCAGCGGCGGCTTGGGTCCGACGATACGGCCGCAGTTCCAGGGAACACGCGTGCTTGAGGGAACGGCAACGACTTCGGGCATGGCTGGCTCCTGAGTTGAGGAGCTTCTCATGAGGAATCCGATGCTGCCGCTGAGCCTAATGTCGAATGACGGCTCTCTGCAGCACAAGCCGACAATGGAGCCGGCGGGCCTGGACTACTGCTCGCGACCCATTCCGGAGTCAGGAAAGGTCCGCTTCCAGGCAGTACGTTGGGCTGGCTTTGGCTGCTCATGGCCGAAGGTAGAACGGCGGCTTTCGGGCAAATCACTGAGCTAAGTGGACCTCCCAGTTCGGCTCACACCGCTGCCATCACCCAGGTGCACCCCCAAAGTCCCACCTTGAGGCCGGATCAGTCTTGCGCTGGAATTCGACCTACAGATTGTACCCGCAGGCCCTCTCAGAGGGCTCGTGCATAGCCTGGAGTCAGGCTGATCATCTGCGCCGTGTCCTGTGATAGCCGTGCCTCGGTAAGCTCGACCTCAGCATCGTCCTTCACAGCCTCTTTGACCAACCGGACTGCGCTTTCCGCATCCTCGGCGATGATCGCGTAGAACACGGTAACTTGGCCCGTCGGCATCTCGGCATCAGCGCGGGTGACCTTCACGATGAGGGCAGTTTGGTTCGGTTCAATCATAGCTTGATCGTGTACAGAGTGGGCGCGCCAACCAAAACCACGGTGGAATTCCTTTCCACTTGCATCATCATAGATTGACCCGGCAGGGGGGCGGGCGTCTTATATTTGATTGATCTTATCGAAGTGGTGATGGCCGGCAACTCGGATGGGTTGGATGCCCAAAAGAGTCGGCCGACCTTCCGTGACCGTCACCCTCGCGACCACTCCCCCGAGCGTCAGGCGTCGAAAGTGTTTCGCGAATGTCTCCATTGCCGGTAAATAGATCAGCGCCGCCGTAGGGCAGCCGCTGGGTTTAGATCCCGCTCCATAGCGGCCAGCGCGCTTTCGTGCGCCTTTTGCTCGCTCACGTGCGGCCGATCTGATCGCTCGGTGAGCTTGCCGTGCTTGCGCATTGCCCAGCCGAAATGCCCTGCGGGCTTCATCAGAGGTGAGACCTCGATGGAGTAAGGACGAGGTACGGCCTCAGTCATGATGATCACCTCTCCAGTGCTCAGGACGCGAGAATGAGCTCGCCCTCGCGCATCGCGCGCTCGCCAGTTAACGATTTCACGCGGTAGGACGGCTCGCCTGAGCGATCCTCAGGCATCAGGCGAACCACCTCAAAGAAGTCGCTTAACGCGCTTCTGGAGTCAGCGTGTACGACGTTGACCAGCCGGACACGCTGGCCGATCTTGAACTTGTGAGACATCCATCGTCCTCCGTGAGCCATGAACTGTGCGGAAGGTGGGCAAGCTATCGACGCGCTTTCACCTTGGCCTTGCGGGCAGCGAAGCGCGCGTCGCGTGCGGCTTTCTGCTCGACGGCGAGGGCAGCTTGCTGCTCGACCCTCTCAGCAGCCAGACGAACAGCTTCAGCAGCCTCTCGCTCTCTCGCTGCAAGGGCCTCAGCTTCGCGCTGAGCTTCGGCGGCTAGGCGGGCGGCCTCCCGTTCGTTAGCGCGAACCTCTCGTGCTTGAACGATGGCCCACCTTGCAGCCTGCCGGGCGAGAACGGCCGGGTCATTCGCTGCGGGGCGTGCCCGAAGCCGGGCAATGGTGGCCCGCCGCGCCTTCGCAGCGGCCTCAAGTCGATCAACGAGCTGGTCGGTTTTGAATTGACCCACGTAAATTCCTTATGCTCACCATGGCGTCGCGCTGGTGACGACAAAGAGATGAAGCCGCCCCATGGGGAGCGGCTCCGAACGCGTCAGTGATTGACGAGCAGGGCTCAAGCGGCCTGGAGGCTGCCGGCCGACTGCTTGCCGGTGCGGCGGTCGGTTTCCATCTCGTAGGAGACCTTCTGGCCCTCAACGAGGTTGCGCATGCCGGCACGCTCAACGGCCGAGATGTGCACGAACACATCCTTGCTGCCGTCCTCAGGCTGGATGAAGCCGAAGCCCTTGGTGTCGTTGAACCACTTAACGGTGCCAATGCTCATAGGTATTTCCGTATTTCGGTAGGCAATCGAAGAGAGCCCAGCGCATGCATTGCACGCGCTCGGAGGTTGGCCGTCGAAATGTGGGAGAGATGCAGACTGCGCACCCGAATGGGCGGCACGGCCGGATGTCTGGCCAAAGATCGATCACTAAATCTAACACGTCAGAAATAAATTCACAACCAAGCGGCCAGAATTTTCTGGAATTTCGAGTCTCTCAGCGGCGCATCTGGCTGATATAGAAGGCGAAACGGCTGTCATTTATTTTTTGGACTCTCATGGAAGCCAGACGCTGGCTCTCTTCGACTGCGCATGAGTCTCGGAACGCTTCCCCCCGAGCTGTGCACCCTATCGATGTTGAGGCGCCTTTGATGATCCGTGCGCCGACGCTCTGATTGACGACGCTGAAGGCCGCGCAACCGAGTAGCCGACCTCCACAGTCTCGCCGTGTTCGAAGCGCCATATCAGGTCCTTGGCCGCACTTGGCTTTCTGCGCAAGGCGAGCCGATCGTTTGAGAGGGCTGCGTGCTCAATTCCGTGATCGCGATCTTCACCGTGCTTGCCGTTCTGCTGGCATGGGCGTTGGTCAAGCTACCGCTTTTACCATTCCGCTTTGCTCGCGGATTGATGCGTCGGAGATCTGTCCCGGTCTGAGATTGAGAGGCGATCTCGCTTGGCCGGACGCCTGACAAACAGTGCGACATCTGCCTGCGCCCTCTCCAACGTGGTGTTGTGAGGCGACATCGTTGATCAGCTTGTGCAAAGCTGGCGCGGTCGGATGTTGTGTCTCGTCAATCGGCACGGGCAGGGTCGCCGCCATGGAGGCAAGCGGACCGGGAGTGTGAAGCAAGGGCCCGGCCCGCCCGCCGCACGACGAGATGAACGATATCCTTCGATATCCTCGTCGGGCTGCCTCAGCCTAATGCTTGGCTGCAGCGCTGGTTGCATTGGCTGAGCCGAGAGCGGGTCAGGCTGGCCTTATCAGTGGATGGGCGAGCGAGACCGCTGCGGGCTGCACTCGGCGGATCTACAACCGCTCAGCCTACGGCCTCGTGGTCAGCCAGGAGGGTGGTCCAGCCTTCACGGTTCGGCCGGGTACCTCTAGGTCCATTCAACTCTCTCGGTCGGACAAGATTGGTTTCGCCGTCTACTGCTCGGCCGATCGTGACAGCACCCCCCTGTTTGGTTGCTGTGTCATGTCACTTGTGCTCGCGTGGGCCTTGAAGAAGCGCACCATCTCGCGGCTGGCGTCTGGACCGAGGGGATCCGTGTAGCTGCCGTTCGGACTTCCACCGGACCAAGCATGCCCGACCCCGTGCAGAACCCACTGCTCCAGCACCTCTCCACCTGAACCGTCAGACTGCACGGTGCGGGTGTAGGTCACGCCACCTGCACTCTGCCCATGCTTGACGACCTTGCCCAATGCACCCGCAGGCTCGGCTTGCGCGATGATGCGGTCGCCGTTGATGGGGTTGACGGTGCGGTCGGCATCACCGTGGAAGACGATAGTTGGGACTACGGCGGACGATCCCCGCGGCTGGGTTATCCCACCCCCGTTCATGGCAGCGAAGGCGGACGGCATATCCTTGGCTGCGCCGTACGGAAGTCCTGAGTGGACGCCGATTGCAACGAACAAATCGGGGTAAGTGATCGCCATAATCACCGCAGCTGCGCCGCCGGCTGATAGCCCCGCAGCGTAGACCCGGGCCGGATCCGCCGAGAACTCCCGAATGACCTCACCCGTAATGCCAGCGATCAGCGAGGGCTCGCCGGTGCCGCGCTGCTGATCGGCAGCGTTGAACCAGTTCCAGCACTTCTGCATGTTGGCCGCTTGCGGCTGGCTCGGGTAGGCCACCAAGAAGGTCTGCTCCTCGGCAAGCTCGTTCATGCGCGACCCGGCAGCGAAGTCATCTGGCGACTGAGTGCAGCCATGCAGCATGACGACAAGAGGAAGGGCTTGGCCCGTATAGCCGCTTGGGACGTAGACCTTGTAGTTCCGGCTGCCTGCCGCGTTGGAGAAGGTCCGCTCCTCGTATCGCGCACCCTCGGGCACCGGGATCCGGGAACGCTGCGGCGATCCGATGCCCTCGCCGAGGCTGGGCAGCGGGCCCATCTTTGGGAAGCGCTCACGCAGGGACCGTAGCGTCTCTGCAAGGCCTCGGCGCTCTGAGGCGGTTGCTCGACCAGAGAGTGCCTCGCCGGCCGTCCCCGTCCCGAAGCCGGGCGCGGTCCAAGCGCCTCCGGGCATTGGAGGCGCCACCATGTCGATCGTCGGCCTAGATTGGTCCGTATTGCTGCGAATGTGACTTGCAACCTTACGGGGCGCCACCGCGGTTTGGTAGACGCTGAGCGTCCCTGAAGCAGTGCCATGGCCTCGGTGAACTGGCCAGCGCGGGTGAGACGGGTCACCTCAGCCATGTCGATGTTGGGGAGCGCGTTCATTATCATGATCCTGGATGAAGTCGTCGCGTCGGCGCAGCGGAGCTGACCGTCAGCGCGGATGGGTTGGGGCTAGAGATCAGGCTGTACGATCGGCCAACGCTTCCTTGACCTTTGGGCTGGCGTGAAAGGCGCCGAGCACCTGAACTGAGGCAATGGCTGCGCGGGCGAGTTCAGGCGTCACGTCAGAGGCGATGCTGGCGAGGCCGAGAACCTGAATGTGGAGCGGAGTGCTGGCGTCTCTCGCCGCTTCCAGATCCTGCCGAGTGTAGTGAGAAAGGCCAAGGCTAAGCTGCTTGCGGGCGACGGAGTGCTGCACCGCATCGCCTTGCCGCTCGAGTTGGTTGCGGACAGCCGTTCGGATGAAGTCGGCGCGGTTGGAGTAGAAGCCGTCCCGAACCAGCAGGTCGATGCGACCGAGATCGACGAAGCCGAGGTTGATCGTGAGCTTCTCGCTCTCAGGTGTCTTGGGCCGAAGGTCGTGAACGTTGCCGGCCATCTGTAAGCCATCCCATAACCATCCGTCTGGATGGTGAGGAGATGGTAGCCCGCGATGAACATACAAGGGTGAGGCTCTCGCCCTCCACTGACCAGGGACCGCGGCCTCTCCAGATAGGCGACCCAGGGGGCAGTGACATCCGAGACGAGCAGTCTCGGAAAGGCGGGCGGCGGCGCACTCACAAGGCTTTACCCACAGTCTGTGACTGGGCTTGAGCCGAGGTCTGCTTTGGAGAGGGCGACAAAGGTCTCCGAATGGCCAGGATCGGCGCGAAGCCGAAGGTCCTCTGCTGGGAGTAAGGCCAACTGCCGCTTCCGACCCCACCCGGACCTTCGGCGGCCTCACCCTGAATCTCCGCAATGGGTCACGAGTTCGCACGCCACTCGTTCAGCTATGCGCCATAAGCGGAAATCGGTGGTCAGCCCGAAACCGGACCTTCGGCTCTACGCTCCATTACGGCCATTCGTTAGACGTCTTTGCTATCTTCACAGCGGACGTCAGCTCAGGTCGGATTGCAGGTCTCAAACGCGTCGCTCTAGGTCGGGCGATCACGATATTGCTCGACCTTGATCACCTCAGAGGTAGTTGAGACTGCGCTGTCGAAGGGTGACACCGGGAGGACACCGCCGGCCATCTGGCGGAAATCCTCTCTCTCCGGATCTAGGCGCTCACCATGTCCCGCTTCCCAATCCAAACCGTCGACAGCGCGCCTGAGGCGTCCCGGCAGGCCGTCGAGGCCCTGCGTACCGCCTTCGGATTCCTCCCGAACGTCGCCGGCACGATGGCCACGTCTCCCGTCTTGATCGGGAGCCTCATCGCGTTGTTCGGCAAGGTACACGGTGGCAGTTTCACCGAGGCGCAGATCCAGGTGCTGCTACTGACCAATGCTGTCACGAATGGAAGTAATTGGGCAGTCGCCTTTCACAGCGCACTGGCGCTGGAGCAGGGGATCGATCTCTCTGACGTCAGTGCCGTGCGTTCAGGCACCGTGCCGAGCGAGCCCAAGCTCACGGCCGTCTCGAGGCTCGCCAGGACCCTGATCGAGAAGCGGGGCAAGCTCACTCAGGAGGACAGCGACGCGTTCCTCGACGCAGGGTTTACTCCGGAGCAGCTGCTGGAGGTCATCGCCGTCACAGCAGCCTCGACCATCACCAACTACACCGCGAATGTGACGAACCCACCGCTTGAGTCACGGTTCAGTGTCCAAGCATAGGGTTAGCCGCGCGACGTGCGTGATGCCGGTGCAGGTACGACGGAAGGACGGGCCGATCATGCCATCCTCAACCATGGGAGCGCTCGGCCCCGGCTCGGCTGGTATCCTTTTGCGGCAATGGCGCGACCTGCGCGGTCTGTCGCAACTCGACCTGGCGCTCGAAGCGGGCGTCTCTCAGAAACACGTCAGCTTCGTTGAGCGCGGCCGCAGTCGGCCAAGCTCGCAAATGGTGATCGACCTCGCAGAGGCGCTCGATGTGCCGCTGCGCGAGCGGAACACGATCCTGCTCGCGGCCGGCCACGCACCGCGGTACTCGGTGGCGGCGCTGGATACACCGTCCCTGGCGCGCATCGACGTGGCCCTGCGCCGGATGTTGCGGCAGAACGAGCCCTATCCAGCGGTGGTCATGGACCGCCACTGGAACGTGATGATGGCCAATGACGCGGCTCCACGGTTCTTCGGCCGCTTCGTCGACTTGGCTGCACTCCCGACACCGCGCAACCTTCTCCGCCTGATCTTCGACCCGGACGGACTTCGTCCATTCGTCGTCGACTGGCCGAGGACATCGCGCATGCTGCTCACTCGGGTCCGCCGCGAAGCCTTGGGCGGCCTCATAGACGCGGGCACCCGCGAACTCCTGGACGATCTCGAACGGCGAGCCGGTCCAGACTCGCGCCGGACCGTTCCAGATCACGAGCACGCGTCGCCGTTGATCCCGCTGACCTTCAGCAAGAACGACGAGACCTGGAGCTACTTCTCGCTGGTTACGACCGTCGGCACCCCGCAGACGGTCGCGGCTCAGGAGTTTCGCTTGGAGTGCATGATGCCGGCGGACGAGGAGACTGAGCGGCGGCACGTCGCCTCCGTCTCTCTGCGCCCTGACGATGAGGCAGCCCCGCCATGAACCGCTCACAGGTAGGCAGGGCCGCGCCGGCATGCAGCGAGAGGCCAGGATCGGACGGGCTTAAGCGGCGGGATGGTACCGGCAAATCGATCAGGGCGGGGCGGCAGTTCCGGAGCCGGTACTGGTATCATAATGGGCCTGCGCGGCGCCGATGGCGTCCAGATGCTGAAAAGCCCAGGCGCCCAGCGCCTTTACCGGCTCCGCGAGCGAGCGGCCCAGGTCGGTTAGCTCGTAATCGACACGAGGCGGTATCGAGGGTGTGACGGTGCGGTTCACGAGGCCATCCCGCTCCAAGTTTCGCAAGGTCAACGTCAGCATGCGTTGCGAAATGCCGCCGATGCTGCGCTTCAACTCGCTGAAACGGTGCGGCCCACGATGCAGAAGCATGATCACGAGCACGCTCCACTTGTCGCCTATACGAGCCAGGATCTGAGAGGCCCTGCGGCAGTCCGAGGAGGGTGAAACGACGGGTTCGGTCACATCCATGTAACCTCAGTATCAAACATGTGCCGTCTTGTGGCGGTCAGCCCATATCATATCATCTCGCGGTCACAAAGGAGAACTGGGTTCCGAGATGAAACTCCTGCACGTCGATACCAGCATCCTCGGGGCCGGATCGGTCTCGCGCGAGCTGTCGGCCCTGATTGTCCGGAAGCTGACTGCTGGCGCCGAAGCCGAGCTCATCTACCACGACCTCGCTGAGGAGGATCTGCCGCATCTAACGCTCGCGGCCCTGCCGAGTGCGCATCCGCGGTCCGCCCAGGCGGGCGAGCTCGACGCCGATGGTCAGTCTCGGCGCGATGCCAGCGACCGGCTCCTCGACGAATTCCTCGCGGCCGACATCGTGGTAATCGGCGCGCCGATGTACAACTTCGGCGTCCCCTCGCAGCTCAAGGCCTGGATCGACCGCTTGGCGGTGCCCGGCAAGACCTTCCGCTACGGCGAGGGTGGTCCGGAAGGGCTCATGCGCAGCAAGCGCGTCGTGGTCGCGCTTGCCCGCGGCGGCTTCTACGGTCCGGAGACGGCGATGGTATCGGTGGAACACGCACAGAGCTACCTACGTGCAGTTCTCGGTTTCCTGGGCATTTCCCCGGAGTTCATACTGGTCGAGGGTCTGGCGGCCGGCGAGCAAAACAAGGCGCATGCAATGGCCGCGGCCCGCGACGCCATCGGGCAGCTCGCCGCATAGATCGCATCCCGCCGTTCCGGGCCGCGGTCCGGCAATCCGCCGGGCAGACGGGCGGCCTGTCTTGACGATGGCATCGTTCCCCATGTTTCGGCCCCGAAATTTCGGGACATCGCCTTGAAGCCGAAAGTCAGACGGCCTGCCTTACCACAGGCCCCGTCATGATTGGTGTCCAGTCGCAGTGTGATGAATCGCACGTCACGTTGGCCTCAGATCTCACAAGACCCGTGCGTGTCTGTTGAGTGCTCGGCAACCGAAATCTCCGCGTCCGAGCCGAACGCCGGAATCGCTCTGCTCAAACACGACGCTCAACCCGGACGGAATGCGTATGTCCTTATCCCTATACAATGTTTCCGTCCCAGTATTCACGCGCGGCCTGACCATCCTCTCGACCCTACTTGCTAAGGCGGAGGCGCATGCATCCGAGACCGGTGAGCCACTTGCGTCCTATGTGGAGGCACGGCTCGCGCCCGATATGTTGACGTTGGCCGGCCAAGTGCAGCGTGCCTCTGACACCGCGAAGTTCGGCGGTGCGCGCCTCACCGGTGCTTCAGCTCCGTCGTTCGCGGACGATGAGACTACCTTCGACCAACTGCGGGAGCGCTGTTCGAGGACTATCACCTATCTGGGCACTCTACCTCCCCCCGCCTTTGAGGGCAGCGAGGCGCGGCCGGTCACCTTCGGTGGCGGGACCAGCAAGCAGACGCTTCCCGCCGAACGCTACGTCCTCCAGTTCGCGCTGCCGAACTTCTTCTTCCACGTCACCACGGCCTACGACATCCTCCGACACAAGGGCGTGTCCGTCGGCAAACGTGACTACCTCGGCCCCTTCGACGAGACCTCCTCCTGACTGTAGTTAAGCGAGGCTTGCCTCTCTAGTCACAGCCAAGGACAATGATAGCGTAATAGTAGCTGTTGAATATATGGTTCTCGGCTGGTCGCCCGCTTCGACAAATTCGATATCTGGAGGCTGATGTCCAGCTTTGCGCTCAATCGCCGCAGTACAGCGGCCTGCGGTCGCATCCTGGAAGCAGACATCAGGACAGCGCTGGCATCGGGTCTAGATCGCGCCACGAGAAGACCTGAATCAGACCTTTCGCAAGGGGACGGCATGTCCTGCAAACAGGACATTCGCTTGATGTGCCGCATAGACGTCCGTTGCCGACTATGCCCAATGGGAGAGTAGCAGCTGGCGTCAGATCTGCTTACGGTGCTCCACAAGAGAGCAGAAATTGTCATACTCGGCCGGATCGACTCGATAGGAGTGATCGTCGTCGGGGAAGGTCACGGCCTTGACCTCCTCGACATACCGGCGAATGCCGCTGACGGCGACCTCGGTAAGATTAGCATAGCGCTTCGTGAACTTCGGCTTGAAATCCGTGAAGACCCCGAGCAGGTCGTAGGCGAGCAGGATCTGCCCGTCACATCCGGCGCCGGCGCCGATCCCGATGGTCGGGATCGTGAGCTGCTCGGAGATCAGCTGTGCGATGGGGGCTGGGACAGCCTCGAACTCCAGCATGAAGCAGCCCGCATCCTCGATGGCGAGCGCGTCCTCCAGGATCTTCATTGCGGCTTCCGCTGTGCGGCCCTGAATCTTGAAGCCGCCGAAATTCGCGATGGTGTGCGGCGTTAGGCCGATATGCGAGGCAGTGGGGATGCCTGCATCGACAAGTGCCTTCAGGATGTGCGCCTGGCTCCGGCCGCCCTGGGGCTTCACCGCATCGCACAGCGCCTCCTGCATGAAGCGGGAAGCGTTGGTCAGGGCGCGGTCGACGGTGTTGTAGCTCTGGTAGGGCATGCAGCCGAGCACGAACGTGTTCGGCGCCCCGCGGCGCACCGCCTGGGCGTGCAGGATCATCATGTCCATGGTCGCCGGGATGGTGCTGGCATGGCCATGCGCGACCATTGCCAGGCTGTCGCCGACCACTGCCACGTCGACGCCCGCCATCTCGGCCCAGCGAGCGGAAGTGTAGTCCGGCACCGACATGTAGGCGATCTTCTCGCCCGTGCGCTTGGCCGAGCGAATGTCGAGAATCGTCCGCTTCTCGACCTTGCGCGCAGCCTCGCCTGCGCCGGTGCCAGCAGCCGTGCTCATCTCTGCTCCTAAGGCCAGGTAAGTTCTCGGTGCGGCAAAGACAGCCTGTCGCTGATTTCTTTGGAAAGCGCCGCAGATCCAGTGCGGCCTAGCCCAGGCGCTGGAGGACCCGGTCGATGTCGGCCGAGCTCATCTCCCACTCGTTCTGGAAGTTGGCCACGACGTCACGCATGAAGGCGCGCTCGAGTCGCTCCGCCCGGGCGGCGTCGCCAAGGTGATCGACCAAGATGGCGTAGGCGAGTTGCGAGGGTTCAGGACCCTCGTAGCTCCATTCGAAGCCATTGCGGGTGTAGCACTTCTTGTCCGTGTGCTCGGCGAGCGGCTCGCCGTCCACCGTAACGACGATACCGTCGATGGTGCGGTCGCCGACATAGACCTTGTTCACGAGCGCGCCTCCCTGAGCTGGTGGCGTGGCGTGCGGCCCTCGGAGCGGGTACGCATCACCTCGGGGAAGATCCAGAGGCTGACCACCATGAAGGGGCCGAGAAATGCGACGGCCCATTGCGGACCTGTCTGACCGAGGTAGCCCATGTAGAACCAGCCAGCGAGCGCCGCCAAGGCAACGGCCACCGACAGGCCGAACTTGATCGGAAACGGCATCTGTTCCCTCCCGGAACTGCTTGGTGTCAGAGGCTGAAAACCGAGCCGACGTGTTGGAGCAGCCCGAGCGCTGCGCCGACGCTTGCCAGCACGATGGCGAGGCCGGCCACGCCGTCGCGCCAGCGCTGGGGCCAGACGTTGAACAGGCCCGGCGCGAACAGCAGGGCAAAGCCGCTCACGATGACGAGGCTCGTCCAGCGCAGGTTTGCCGCGCCGTAGGCCACACTGCCGCCGATCAGGGCGAGCAGGAGCAGCACGTTGACCGTGATCAGAGCGAGACCGAGAGGCCTCTTTCTCAGGTCAGGCCGCGTCTCTAGCGGGAACATGCCCGTCAGAACGTAGAACCCGGTGCTGGCCACTCCCGCAAAGAGGCCGAACCAGAGCAGGGCCGCCACGTTCGGCTCGATCATGTTCATGCCTTCCTCCTCGATGTTCCTGCTGGCTTGTGCTTAACTCCGCGACCTCGAATGGACGCCGCGGGACTTGTTGGCGTGTCAGGGTCACTCGGCGGGCTGCATGGCGCCGGTCTCGGATGAGCCAGGCGTGCGCGAGGTCTTGCGCATGTCGGTCTTCACATGGCGCGTGTCGTACCCGTTGAAGAGCGTCCCGAGCAGGCCGCGG
The DNA here is from genome assembly GCF_902141845.1 of Methylobacterium symbioticum. Classification (GTDB taxonomy): domain Bacteria; phylum Pseudomonadota; class Alphaproteobacteria; order Rhizobiales; family Beijerinckiaceae; genus Methylobacterium; species Methylobacterium symbioticum. The sequence goes on from NZ_CABFPH010000003.1 coordinate 60,991, forward strand.
TTGAGGTCCGAGGTGCCGAACAGCCAATCCATGATTGGGAAAGTAAGGTTCATGTTGCGCTCCATCATGATCGACTGATCGTGATGGGCCGTGTGGTGTCGCCGGTTCGTGTTGATGAACGGCATGTTGCGGACGAACCAGTTGTCGTCGACATGGCAGCAGAAATGCATGAACTCGTAGATCAGGTAGATGCTCGTTGTGGTGGTGATGAACAGCCAGCCGACATTCGGCGTGAACACGTTGGCGAGCACGATCGCGCCGGGGATCGACATCAGCGTGAAGGTGGCCAGGGCGTAGGGCGGAAAGAACGTCACCCGGTAGTCCTTGTGGTCGGCAAAGCGCATCTCGTGGTCGGTGAAGAACTGATGATGCTGCAGCGTGTGGCGGTTGTAGACCGCACGCGCGATCGGATTCTTCGACGGGCGGTGCATCACGTAGCGATGCAGCCACCACTCGAAGAAATTGCAGAACATGAACACGACCGGCACCGCGGCGAGCTCAAGCCAGCTCGGTGCGTGGATGTTTGAGATGTAGATGTACAAGGCGGTCAGGCCGATCGTGTAGATGATCGCGATGTGCAGGAAGCCGTTGTACCAGCCCGCAACCCGCTGGCGGTAGTTGGCGCGGTAGGCGCGCTGCCGCTCGCTCATACTCGTGGCTGCGAGTTCCATGGCGTCTCCTCCTATCTTGGATAGCTTTAGGATACCGCTGATATATCAGAATGCAACGAGAAATGCGCTGCCGGCCGCCTGGGCGCGAACGCGCCCAGACGTGGCGCCACTTCCCCTATCAGTCGGAAATCGCCTCCAGAGAACGGCCCTTAGTCTCGATGCCGAGAAAAGCCACGCTCGCGGCCGCGATCACAAACGATCCGGCGCCCAGCGCGAAGACGCCGCCGTGGCCAAGCGTGGGCAGGATGATGCCGATGGCGTAGGGGCCGATCAGCGAGCCGACGCGGCCGACCGCGGAAGCGCACCCCGCTCCCGTCGCACGCGACCGCGTCGGGTACAGCTCGGGCGTGTAGGCGTAGAGCACCGACCACATCCCAAACAGGAAGAACTGCATCATCAGCCCGAAGGCGATGAGCCAGTTGAAGCTCGGGGAATGTCCGTAGAGGTAGGCCGCCACCGCACTGCCGAGCAGCATCAGCACGGCAGTCGGCTTGCGGCCCCAGCGCTCAACGAGGATGGCCGAGGTGATGAAGCCTGGCACGCCTGCCAGCGAGATCAGGATCGTGTAGACGACGGACTTCGTCACGCTGTAGCCGGCCTCTTGGAGCAACGCGCCGAGCCAGGTGGTGAGGCCGTAGAAGCCCAGCAGCGCAAAGAACCACGTCAGCCAAATCATCACGGTACGGCTGGCATAGCCCGGGCTCCACAACTCCAGGAACGAGAAGCGCCGCTCGCCGCGCGCCGCTTCCGGCAGGGGCTCGGGCTCCGGCAAAGCGCGGCCGTCAAGGCGTTCTTCCACCTTCGCCTCGATCTCGCTCATGACCCGGTCCGCCTCCTCGTAGCGGCCGCGATCGGCGAGCCAGCGGGGCGACTCAGGCACGAAGAACCGGATCACGAAAAGGAACAAGGCAGGGATCGCCTGGGCCAGAAACACGGCCCGCCAGTCGAAATAACTCAGCAGCACGTAGCTCAGGCAGCCCGCCGCGATGAAGCCGAGCGGCCAGAAGCCCTCCATAATCGCGAGGTAGCGCCCTCGATTGGCGGTGGGCAGGAACTCCGAGACGATGGCCAGGGCGACCGGGAACTCCATGCCCATGCCGAAGCCGAGGAGCAGGCGTGCGTAGCCGAGCGCGGTCGCGTCGGGCGCGTAAGCGCACCAGACGCTGCCCAGGCCCCAGAAGATCATGCTGACCTGGAAGACGACCTTCCGTCCAAAGCGGTCGGCGAGCATGCCGGAGATGCCCGCCCCGAGGAACATGCCGATGAAGCTCATGCTGGAGAGCAGGCCCGCCTGAGCGGTCGAGAGACCGAACTCCGTCTTGATCGAGCCGAGCAGGAAGGTGAGCGAGCCGAGGTCGATCGAGTCAAAGAACCACGCGGTCGCGATGATCAGGAAGATGTTGCGCTGGAACTGCGTCATCGGCAGGCGCTCCAGGCGCGCCGCAACCATCGCCCGCGAGGCACGTACCGTCGCGACCTCGGCGGCTTGCTCAGGCACGACCGTGCCGGCTCCTATGGCGATCTGCCCTACCACGTCTGCCTCCCTGGCATATTATATCTGCGTGAGAAACATGTCGGATATGCATGAGATGCGCAAGATATATCAATAGGTGCTCACTTGAGGATCTTCCACGGGCAGGCCATGTGCCTGTCGGCTCCGCGTGGTACTCAGGACACCGGCAGCAGCGTTGGGGGGACGATGAACTTCGTGACCGGCAAGACCTCTGCTCTCCGAGAAGGGGCGCGTGGCCGGAAACGGGCGCGCAAGTCCGTGGCCGAGGCGCCCGGTCAAACTCCGGTCCAGGCCTCGGATCGGGGCGACCTGCCCGACCTCTCGCTCACCGAGCAGGCCTACCAGCAGCTGGAGGAGTTGATCACTACGCTCGCCCTGCCGCCCGGGATGGTGCTCGGAGAGCAGAACCTGGTTCAACGGCTCGGGATCGGGCGCACGCCGATTCGCGAGGCGCTGCAGCGCCTCGCCCGCGACGGCTTGGTCGTAGTGATGCCTCGGCGCGGAATTCTTGTCTCCGAGATCAACATTCGCACCCAACTCCGGCTCTTAGAGACACGTCGCGTCCTAGAGCGCCTCATCGCCCGCCTCGCCGCGGAGCGAGCCACCACGGAGGAGCGCGAGGTCTTCGCGAGCCTTGCTCAAGACATGCGAGAAGCGGCCGCGGCGGCCGACGACCTCGCTTTCATGCGTCTCGACAGCCAGTTCAACGAGCTAATCGCGGCCGCGTCCCGCAATGAGTTCGCGGTGCGCGCACTCGCTAACATGGCCGGGCTGTCGCGGCGCTTCTGGTACCAGCATTACAAGCAGGCCGCCGATCTACCGCTGAGTGCGACCCTGCACGCCGATGTATGCGAAGCCGTTGCCAAGCGGGATGCGCAAGCCGCGGAGGCGGCATCGGACCGTCTAATCGATTACATTGAGAGTTTCGCACGCAAAACACTCGACACGTAGAGTCCGGGAGCAAATCGCCTGAAAGTACCTGCTGACCTTCGACTTCGCTGATCCGGTCCCCATGCCAGCATATTGTGTGAGTTTCGTGTTTAACCGCTGCAGCACGAAACACTGTGCAGCTGGCCCCTAAGTCTCTGCGATATCGAACCCGATGCACTTGTGATGCTCAGTTCAGCTGATTAACGTCGGCTCAAGGCTACGAAGCGATAAATCACATCAGGACCAACAAATGCATGCTTCCCACCTTGTCCCGACCTCAACTCGTGATCGCTTTTGGGAAGCAGTGACAGCCGGCAGCATGCTGGGCATAGACAGGTGAGGATCCGTCCGCTTTTGCTGAAGCCCTAGCTTAGAAGCAGCCATTCCGCTTCCCGCCAGCATCGATCGCCAGGCGGTACCTCAGACGCTCCGAAGCGGACGTTTCGAGGGCTTGCTACAGACCAAAAGTGCGCCTCGCTCACGGCGGTCGGCCATGCTCGGCTACGACCTCGCTCGGGACCTTGAAGTTCGATCAGCACGGCGGAGGGACCAGTCCGCTGGCGGCAGCCGGTGAGGTGATGATCGGAGGCTGGCTTCAGAGCAGGCCGCCTTTCGGGCGCGCCGGTTTAGTATGGTCATAGTAGGGGAGGTGGATCCAAGCCTATCCAACTCGAGCCAATCACATCTGGACCTAAGTCGCATTGGTAGTAGGGAAATTCCTGTCCCCTCCGTCCGAGTCCAACGCTTTCCTGTTTCGGGCCCGCTAATTCGTAATGAGGGGGGCGGCGGTTCGAATCCCTCTTGCGGCACCACTACTTAGCCCTGTGCTCACTTGCCGAGATATGGCGCCGGTAAGCACATAGGAAGCAGCTTGGCCGAGACACCCGCCGTTAGCCAACTCGCCATGGCGGTTGCCGCCGACGAAATGGGCGCTTTGTAGACCGCTCCTTGCCAAGTCGGACATCGAGCCTCCACTGATTCGCAGAGGCAATCTGCTCGACCGCGTCGAATCAGCCGTGGCGCACCAAGCCTGGGCCGCCGCCGTGGCGATCGCACCGCGAGCCGAGGTGGAAGTAGATGACCAAAGGCCTTTCTGGTCATTTGGTCGCTTGCGTTTACGCTCCTCTGGCCGCTTGGGGGCACGGTGTCTTGCGCAAGAGCGCAAATGCCCAAATTGGAGGTCAGCCTGGCGGACGTCAGCGTGTGCAACACGAAGGGGGCGTCGGGAAAACGACGCGGGTCATCGGCGTTGCCGACGCCTTCGCGCAGCGAGGCGACCAGGTCGCCGTGATCGACGCCGATCCGGACGGGCATGTCACACCTCGGCCGGCCCGCTCGTCATAGCTTCGAACGTCGATCTCCGGCGTTCCGAGCACTGGGATCCGTCATGAGCCAGAACAAACGGCTGGTCTGGAACGAGGTGGCACCGCAGGGTGCGAAGGCGCTCTTCGGCATCCACCACTACATCACCACTGGCACCAACCTACCCCACGAACTGATCCACCTCGTCTTCTTGCGCGTGTCGCAGATCAATGGCTGCGCGCATTGCATCGACCGACACACCCGTGACCTCCTCCAGACGATGCCGTTTGAGACGGTCGCCCTGGTTCCGGTCTGGGCCGAGGTGCCGCACCTGTTCCCCGACCAATACTGCGCTGCGCTCGCGTGGGCGGCGGAGGTCACGCTGGTCAGCGAGACACGCGCCTCCGACGAGGCCTATGCGGCCGCAAGCGCGGCTTTCACGCCAAAGGATCTTGTGGATCTCACGATCACCATTGCGGCGATGAACGCGTTCAATCGGCTCGGAGCGCCCTTCCGGCTCCCGGTCGCGGCGAAGGCCTGAACTCCTGCTCAGCACGGCCGTTGCTGGGGCAACGGCAGCCTTCCGGGCTCCCAAGCGATAGGCAGATCGGAAGCTTTCCCATCTTCAGCGGTCGTGGGGCGCGATCCATCAATCTGCCGAGCAGCGAACTTCCTGAGGGTCTGTAAAGGGCGGAAAGCGGCTGATGGTCATTCGGGTGGCGACGGACACGATCGCGCCAGCAGCAGTCCTCCAAGCCGCAAGTCCAAAGAAACTCTTTCAAAGTCAATCCCGCGCCTCGCTGAATGTATTGCCTTGCGGCCTTGCAGTGCCGGTTTCATCTGGATTTTAAGCAGATATATGCTGTTTGTCCGCTAAATGAGTGCGGATCATGTTCTTCGCGTGGATGACAATGCGAGCTATTCTTTTAAAATACAATGACAACTCAGTTCGGTCTTCTGCGAAGATCGCGATCGCTTCGGCCAAACAGGCGCGCCCAGAGGCCGCCGAAGATCGCTGATTTATCGATTGCTTGGATATCCTGCGAGTACTCGCCTGTGTAGAGCCGGACGATCATCGTGTCCCGGAGGTCGCCCTGAAGGTGGTATGAGAAGCTCGCACAGACCGGTCCACGATGGCGCTCGCGACTTGTGCCTGTGACCGTCGCCTCAAGGTGCGGGAACCGCTCCATCTCGATCCGGATCGGCTCACCGTAGCGCAGGCCGGGATCCTCCGTGAAGGCCGCGACCCCGCCGTCGAGGGACAGGCTGATCACGCGCGCGCGCAGCACGTGCTTTCCCCCAATCTCGATCCGGGCCGGCTCGTCGGTGGAGAAGCTGTCGAGGAGCGGGCGCGCATTCTCGAAGCAGATCAGCGCGGCGATCATCAGGACCAGGACGTTGAGGGTCCCCCAGTAGGCTGAGACCACCGAGAACTCGCCCTCGCCGATGCGCGACCATTCCGGCACGATGTTGACGATGAGCCCCAGCAGCGTCACGGCGATCCAGAAAGCGATCGAGAAGAAGGTGTAGGCGTCGAACGCGTTCTCCTCGTTGCCGCTGCCCTTTGGGGTCACCCGAAACGGGACGCCGAACGGCTTGATCACGCTGGAGACCACCACGGGAAGCATGCGGAAGGTCGCGAAGGTTCCCACCGCGCTCGATACCAGCGGCAGGTAGCGCGTCGGCGTGAGCCAGCCCATGAGCAAAAAGTAGGCGGTCAGCACCGGGAGCTGGTAAAAGACGATGTCCTGTGTGCCGGTGAAGTAGAGCGGCGCCGCCCCGGTCCATAGATACACGGCTGGCACAATCAGGATCACGAATCGCACCGTATACTGCATTAGCCAGGAGAGCGGGATGAACATCACCCGTTGAAACAGGCTCAGACCTGGCCCGCGCAGAGGGCCGTTGTGCAGGTAGATCGTCTGGATGCCGCCTCGGCACCAGCGGCCGCGCTGTACGAAGTAGCCCTTCAGGTTCTCGGCCGCGAGGCCCATCGACAGGCGCTCGTTCAGGTATCGGGTCTTGTAGCCCACGTTCAGCATAGCCAGCGTGGTGAGCAGGTCCTCGGTGATCGAGTCGTGCGGGAAACCGCCGATGGCGTCGAGCGCGGTGCGACGGGCGATCGAACAAGAGCCGCAGCAGAAGCTCACGTTCCAGGCATCGCGGCTTGCAGCCATCTCGTCGAAGAACAGGCGCTGCTCGTCGGGCCAGACCTTCTCGAGAGCGAGGTTGGCCTGCACAGGATCCTTGTTGAAGAAGTGCTGCGGCGTCTGCACGATGCCGATCGTTGGATCTGTGAAGAAGGGCAGCGTGCGGCGCAGGAAATTGCGATAAGGGACGAAGTCGGCATCGAAGATTGCCACGAATTGGCCCGAGGAGACCTTGAGGCCGTTGTTCATGTTGCCGGCCTTGGCGTGGGCGTTGTCCGGCCTGACGACGTGGATGGCGCCCTTTTCCTCGCAGTAGGCGCGCAGCCAGTCGCGCCGTTTGTCGTCGAGCACGTAGACTTTGAAGCGGTCGCGCGGATAGTCGAGGGCCAGCGCTCCGACGATGGTCCGCTCCAGCACGTCGAGCGGTTCGTTGTAGGTCGGGATGAAGATGTCGACCGTCGGCAGTTCCTCGGCGCCGCGCGCGAAGAAGGCCCGCTCCAGATGGTCGGCCTCAGCGCTGCGATCGACGGTGCGGCTCATGATGACGAGGAAGAGCAGAATGTCGGCAAAGGCGCCGAGCTCGACGCAGAACACGAACCACGTCCAGATGAAGCCGAAGCTCCCGTCTGCCGGGTAGGGCAGCACGGTGTGCAGCAGGCGCCAGACGAGGTAGCGGAGGGCGACTGCAAGCACGAAGACGCAGGCGAGCGTGCGCGCCCAGCTCCGCTGCCGCGGCCAGTTCGCGATGAAGATCAAGAAGATGCCCGCAACGAAGAACGTCGGCGCGAGTGGCCAGAGTTCTTGGTCTAGGAGATGCTGAACCACAGGCTCTTCGCCCAGTTGACGACGGGATCCGCGAGCGTCTGCAGGGATGACGAGCGGGCGAACCGCACCTGGACGGTGCGTCCGACCTGGCAGAAGTTCGCGTAGTCGATCTGCATGTCGCTCGGATCGAGGGCGACACGGATGCGGGCGTTCTTGCCGCGGCTCTTCGGGGGCAGCGCGGCGAGGACCACTTCCTCGACGGCAGCGGCCGAGCCCCGAACCGACAGAACGTGGCCGCCGATGACGTCCGAGGTGCCAAGAAGACGCACATCGGCACGGTCGCCGGGCTTGATCTCATCGTAATCCACTTCGTCCACGAGGATGTCGACGAACAGGTCGCGACAGTCGAGCAACCGCATCAGCTCGTTGCCGACGACCACGTTGGAGCCCGCCACCACGTTGTTGCGCCAGATCACGCCCTTGAAGGGCACTTGCACGGCCGCGAAGGAGAGCCTGTCGTTGCGCGCCCGCTCCAGATGCAGCTGACCGTTCAATTGCTGAATGCGCGCCTTCTCCGTGCGGATCTGAGCCTCGACATTGGCGAGCTGGATGGTCACTTCATCGGTGCGCTGCTGCGAATAAGGCACATCGTTCCGACCCTCTCCCACGAAGGTACCGCGCTTGAGCGCGTCGAGCTGGCGCTGCAGCCGCTCCAGCTCGGCCTTGGCAATGTTCTGCTCGCTCGTGGCCGCTACCGACGCCGCCCGCGCTTGCTCCACTGAGCTGCCTGCCACCACGCCGGTGGCGCCGAGTGTCTGTTTGCGCGCCAGGTCGGCCTCCGCGGACGCCTTGTTGGCCTGCGCAGTGCTGATCCGCTGCTGGCGGATGATGATCTCCTGCTGCACGCCGACGATGCTGGCCTGCTGATACTCCTTAAGCCGGGTGACCAGATCCGCCTTGAGCGCGGAGAGATCCTTGGCCTGGATCTCAAGGGCCTGCAGCCGCTCCTTTGCGGCTCCAAGATCCGCGTCAAGCTGCGCTTCGGCCGTGCGCGAGATGCGGTCGTTGTTGATGAAGAAGACGCTGGTCCCTTCCGGCAAGGCCGTGCCGACCTTCGGAGGGGTATCTGAGACCACGCCCTCGATCGGAGCCGAGACCAGTGCGAACCGCGCGTTCACGGTTCCGTCGAGACTCGTATAGCCGGTAAAGCCGGGCAGCAGAACGATCACGACGGTCGCAAGGAGGGCGAGCCCCACGCCGATGCGGACGAAGCGCGTGTTCCAGAACATTCTCCCCCATCCGTACCCGTCATGGCGAGGCGGTGCTCCGCTGCTTCGAGACCTTGCTGATCACGAGACGCCCGTGGAGCGGCAGGAAGCTGAACGCTCAACCTGTGATTTTTGATCCTTGCCATTTACACCCACTGGTTGTGCTCATCCCCCCATCCTTGACCACGATCGTACTCCCTCTGCCCCTTCCGAGGGCTGGCAGACAGGGCACCAGTTGGAAAACACTTTTCCAGGAGCTGACCCTGCCGTCCCCCGGCTGCAGCTTGATGAGACACATGGCATCGCCATGGTGATACTTTGAGTTAAGCTTTTTCGCTTGCGGACATTCTGCTGACCAGCTTCGTTGGGCAGCTCCAGCTCCGATCGGCGGTCACTCCGGAGTCTGCTCGGTCGAAAGCAGTCTCTCGTACGGCCAAGCTGATTGGATTTTGATCCTGGCCTTTGTAGCCTCATGCCGAATTGCGGACGGATCCCAAGGCCGAGCAAAGACCGGCGCTAGCTAGATCCCAAAATCTACAGTCCACCACCGACCAAGCGAATGGCTTTATCCTCTGCAGTCATATCGCCATCTGTGAGATCTTTCAGTCGCAGGACCTGATCATCATTGAAGATCAGATGGTGTCCTTGGTGCGCTCGGAGGAATGACCATATTTGAATATCATCCGATGTGTACAGGTGGCCACCTGTGCCATCTTTCGAGCTATGCCCAACCCATCGCTTAACGCCGCAATCTAGGCATCCGAGCGCATAGAATCGCGCCATCGCAGGCCTCCCGTTTACCTAGAGTTTTATTGTGTCCCGGGTCGGCCGGGTTCGCCGAGCACTTTAAACCAACCCCAGAGGTACTTTCAAATGACCCACAAGGCACTCCTCGCGGCGCTGGCGCTCGCCTGCGTCCTGTCCTCGTTCGCGATCCCGCACGCGGCCTTCGCCGAGGGCGTCACCGCACCGCCCGCCGCGATCGTCCTGCCCTGGGGCGACTGGATCGTGGCGCTCGGCCAGGCCGTGACCGCCGTGCTGGTGCCCGTGCTGGTCGGCCTGATCAGCCGGGCCTTCTACCAGGTCGCGCCCTGGGCCATGCTCGCGAGCTTGCCCCTCGCAATGACCGGAGTTGATAGGAGGCGGACATGGCAAGGCGCATGGTAAGCTGTGCCGATGCCCGACCTTGCCTTTGCCGCTGCCATCGCGGTTGTCGCCGCGCTCTACTCGGCTGTGGGCCAAGCAGGCGGCACCGGCTACGTCGCGCTGATGGGGCTGGTGGGGTTCGCTTCCGAGACGATCAAGCCCACCGCCCTTGCGTTCAACATCTTGGTGGCAGCGCTGGCCTGCATCCGCTTCTACCGAGCGAGGCTGCTGAGCTGGCGGGCCTGCTATCCCTTTGGTGTCCTGGGCCTGCCGTTCTCGCTGCTTGGTGGAGCGCTGCACCTGCCGGCTGCAACCTACCAACCCGTGGTCGGGGTGCTGCTGCTGGCGGCGGGGTTCCAGATGCTCCGGGGAGCGCGAACTGCCGTTGACAAAGCAGGGCTGCACCCGCCGCCCTTCCGAGCGGCACTTCTGACGGGTGGAGTGATCGGGTTGGTCTCGGGTGTGACTGGCGTCGGTGGCGGGATCTTCCTGGCCCCTGTGATCCTGACGCTTGGCTGGGCCGACACACGGCAAACAGCCGCGATCTCGGCGACCTTCAACCTTATGAACTCAGCCGCCGCACTCGCCGGTGCATGGGCAACCATGCCTGCACTGCCGGCGGCTCTACCCTTCTGGCTGGCTTGTGTCGGCAGCGGTGGTTTGGTTGGCTCATGGTTAGGAGCGCGCCACCTCCGCCCGCGCACCATGCGGCTGTTGCTGGCGGCCCTGCTGCTGGCTTCGGCCGTGCGCATGATCGCCACGTCCTTGTAGCTAGGCTCTCACCCTGCCGATTCCGGCCTCTGATAGGCGACTCCGCGCTCAATCCAACATGCGCCTTGTCATCATAGAACCGCTGCTACCCACCCATCTCGGACCTTTCGAGTAAGTACCCAGCGTCAGGCTCCGATCACGCGCGTTCGGCAGCCTGCCGCTTCGCCATCTCGTATGCCGTCTTCAGCGAGTGATGCTGCCCGCACAGGCATTGCCCGTTCGCCAGGTCGAGGGCCGCGCCGCCGTCCTTCCGCTCCACGATGTGGTCGGCGAACATCTGGCGGCGCAGGAAGGGCTGGTGGATCAGGACCGCGAGACCCGGGGCCGTGCGTCCGCGATCGCGAACGGCAGCTGCGGGCCGGCCTCGTGCAGCACTTCGAAGGTGGCGCGTTAGACGTCGCTCAGCGACCACAGGTCGAGCCGGTCACGGGGCAGGGGCGCCTCAGGCATTGATCCGCGTCCGGCTGCGGGAGCACCGATCGCATGCGACCTGCTCCACCATCAGGCCGCGGCAGGTGGAATAGCCGACGGTCCGCCCGCCTGGAGCGCCGAGGTGACGAAGCCGGCCCGCAGGTTGGTGAAGCCGGCGCGCCGAGGTCCGCTGAAAGCCCTCGCCATAGGGCGGGACGGACGCCTTCAAGACCGTCGCCACGCCGATCCTCAACGATATATGCTTCAGATCGCGAGCAAGGCCGCCTCGAACGAGATCCTGAAGGCCCTATTCGGCGACCTCATCGGGGGTGGTAGCAGCGCTGCCAGCGGCGGCAGCGGACGGTTGAGCAGCATCGTCGGCGCGTTCGCCGGAGCCTCGGTCGCACCCGGCATGGCGACCGGTGGCCTTGTCACGGATGGGGTACCGAACCGCGATCGCGTCCCCGGACCCTCATGCCTGTGAGTTGGTCCTGAAGCGGGTCGGCCGTGGACGTCATCGGCCGGGAGACCTTCGACCGCATGAACACCATGGGCGCGGGCGTGATGGCGAAGGCTCCCCCCGGTGGAACCGGCCCGGTTCGGCAGCTCGGCGCGGGCCGAGTCCACGGTCCATGGGTCGACCGCGACCAGGTGCCGGGCCGGAACGCGATCGTGCACATGATCGGCGACGACCTCCAACGCGGCGGCTCGATCCGTCAGCTCATCAAGCGTGTGGCGGTTGGAGGATAGTTTCCAACGCGAACGCATGACAGCTCGGCATCGGTGCTGCTGGCTATGGGAGCGAACCGGTAGCCGTCACGGCCCGCAGCCTTGGCGGCGTACAATGCCATGTCTGCGCGATGCAGCGCTCGATCGAACGGTTCATCGTGAGTGGTGAACGCGACGCCGAAGCTTGTGGTCACCACGGTATCAGTCGGCAACAAAGCATATCGGTTCTGCCGCCCAAGCCATTGCAGTGCCTCAAGATGTACGCGCGCAGCTGCTGGCCCGCAGTCTGGAACCAAGATGCAGAACTCCTCGCCGCCAAAGCGGCCGTGGAGTGCATCGTCTCCGAAGTACGCGCGGAGATTGGCGCCGAAAGATCGAATGACTTCGTCCCCGCCCGCGTGACCGAAACGGTCGTTGATTGATTTGAAGTGATCCAGATCTGCGAGAATGATAGCTGAGGGTCGTTGGGCCGACAACCGAAGCACGGCCGGCACCCGTTCAAGGAAGGCGGCGCGGTTAAGGATGCCTGAGAGCGCGTCCTGCTGTAGGCGCAAGCGCGTCTCCGCCATCACCTCGACGACGACCAGTCCGATCAGAGATAGCCCAAGGAGCAGCGACAGGATGCCCCCGGCCGTTTGCGAATAGAATGCGTAGGAGCTGACGACGTAGTCCCGCACGCCTGGACCACCGCCGGCAATCCCGGCCAAGACACCCTTCAGGGTAAACTGGATCGCGCTGAGACCGAGCACCGCGGCAAGCGCAAGGTCGACAGGGCGCCGCGGCGACGTTCGCAATACGAAACCGGCACCGATGGCGAGCATAAGCGAGAAGGGACCTTGGTAGCCCAACGCCCATTCCCAACTGCCGCGTCGAAGGTCGAAGATCACGAGAGCGTTGAGCAGGACCGCGGCAATTAGGATGGCGGCGAGCCAACTGATGGATGCCTGTGGTCTGTAATGACGGACGAGCCCAGCGGTAATGGCTGTCATAGCCAGCATCAACGAACCGAACGAAGCTGTGGAGGTTAGACGCACGGACGGAATCGTTGACGCCATTGCCTCGACCGATACCGTGGTCGCGGCCGCGAAGAAGCCTGCCGCACACCACCCCCCGAGCTGCACACTGGACCGCCATGTGAGAGCGAGGAAGGCGACCGCGAACGACAGCCCTATGGAAAAGTTGATGACGAGCAGGAAGGTTGCGCTGTTCGCCGTCGCATGCACAGGACCGCCTCATCGAAGCCGCATACCGGCACCCGTATCGGTGCTGCCGGTAGCGTCTACCCTACTCGCAATCAGGCGGCCACGGGCTGCGGTCCGCACTATACCCCTACCGCGGCCCGCCACTGCGACGCATCGCGATCTCCTGGCCCTCTTCGTTCAGCGCCCCGGACGGTGCGCGCGTCTCGTCCGGGATCGAGCGCATGCCCTCGTTCGAGGCACGTGTCGTCGGCCGGCTCACGGCCTTCTTCATCGCGAGAGCACGCCGCGAATGCGTGGCCGTGGTGCTGCGGCGCCGCTCCTGCTCCTTGCTGACGCGTTTCACGGCTGCTGCCAGCAGCGCCGCCTTCTCCCGGGTGCCGGTGTTGTCCGAGGCGGGACGGGCACCGGAGGGGGCTGCCTTGCCCCGCACCTCGCGTCGCTGACGGCGCGAGACATCGCGGGCACGGTCGCGTCGTTCCCGGAGGAGTCTGATCAGCTCGGAGAGCTGAGTATCACCGACCGTTCCCAGATCCGGCCGGTGGGAGCGGCCAACCAGATCGGCTTCGTTGGCATCCAACAGCCGTTGCTCACGGCGCCGCGATACGGACATGCGATCCTCCTGCTGCTCATGATGATGTGTCGCCAACATCGTCAGGATCGGGAGGTTGCAGCCTCTCGGTGGAGAGGGTGCAGGCGCGCACCGAGGCGGCTCGCTGCCGGGATGATCTCAGGCGCTGGCGCGTTGAGGATCGCCCAACCGGCTCCAGTCTTCATGATACTTCGAGAGAGCATAGGCTTTTGGCTGGAGCCAGTACGAGACCCTACCGGCACCGTTCACGCCTCGGTGGGCCGCGTTTCTCACCTCCTCCAGGGTCATCACGTAGCAGATCGGCGCGGCCGAGTTCGCGAGCGTGGTGATGATCCACCACGGTGACCGGAGCGATGTCAGGTCACCATCGTGAGGCCAAATGCCGGGGTGCAACAGGCGAGACCGCCCCACCGGGGGGCAAGAACAATAGGCTGGGGTGCTGCGCGAGCTTCAGGCAGCCTGCGCCCTGAAGGAGAAGAGCATCGCGGGCATCGTGGGGGACCGATTGGTCCGGACTTGCGGCGCCGCCGTTTTCGAGCTTCCAACGCGATGGCTGTTCGCGCTGATCGGGCGAGGTCGGCGAGCCCCCAAGCTTGAGCCTACACGGTCGCTGGGGTGCCGCCGGATCGCGCGACAACGCCGAACCTCTCGAGCGGACCGCGATCTGAATCCAGCTAGGCCAGCACGTCGGCCAGGATGGCGGGAATCTCGCCGGGGATCTCGCGCGCGAGGAAGCCGATCCCCCCGTGGCGTCGGGCCAGCCGCCGGCCCGCCTCGCCATGCGCGTAAACTCCCCACAGGGCGGCCGCCGCCGGGGCCGTGCCGCGCGCCAGCAGGCCGGCGATGAGGCCGGCCAGCGTGTCGCCGGAGCCCGAGGTCGCGAGACCGACGTGACCGGCCGCGTAGCACCACGCTTGCCCGTCCGGGGCGACGATGTGTGTGCGCGCGCCCTTCATCACCGTGACCGTGCCGAACCGCTCCGTCGCGGCGCGTGCCGCAGCCAGCGGCTCGGCCTCGATCGCCGCACGCTCCCGATCCAGCAGCTTCGCCATCTCGCCCGCATGGGGCGTGATCACCGCAGGCCTGGGCAGGTGACGCGTCAGAGCGGGATCGCTGCGCAAAGCGGCGAGAGCCCCCGCGTCGAGCACGACCGCGCCGTCTCCGACCGCCCGGATCAGGGCCGCCACAAGGTGCTCGCTCTCGGCGTCCTCGGCCATGCCGGGACCGGCGAGCAGCGCGTCGCAGCGCTCGGCCGGGCTGGCCAGCGTCTCCGCGGCGGTGCGGCTGATGCTGCCCCCTTCGCTCTGGGGCAGCCCGATCACCAAGGCCTCGGGCACCGCGATGCCGATCGGGATCGCGAGATCGCGACAGACCGCGAGCTGGAGCTTGCCCGCACCCGCCCGCATCGCCGTGTTGGCCGCCAGCAGGACGGCTCCCGGCAATCCGATGCACCCGGCCACGATCAGGACGCGTCCCCGTCCATCCTTGCTGTCGCTGTCCGGTTCGGGCAGCGCCATGTCGCGCAGCAGATGCTCGGTGACCGGCGTGAGCGTATCCATGGGGCTTCTCCCGATGAACGCCGCGGAGCGGCTCCGTGGTGCTAGAGCCGCGCCCGATCGCGTTGCGACGGGGCACGGCTCCAAGCCGTTGTTGTGACGCGCTCTCTTGCGCCGGAACGGCATCCACTTCGGCTTGAGAGCAGTCTAGCTGTCGTGACCTGGCGTTGTTCGGCCGTTATTTGGCTGCGGCATTGGTGTCGGGCTCAGCGGTGATGGGGGCGCCCTCCGCCTCGAGGGGCGCGACGAAGTTGTAGCGGATCAGCGAGAGGCCGCCGTCGGGGCCGAGATCGGGCGAGAACGCGTACTCGGTCACGCTGGAATTCGCGACGTCGCCCTCGGCATCGATGGCCAGAATCTCGGCCTCCGTCAGGTTCTCCAGGAGATAGCGCAGGCAGAGGACGACGACCTGATGGCCGACGATCAGGACGCGCCGTCCGCCGTGATGGAGCGCGAGCGTGTCGAGCGCGCTGCGCAGGCGCAGGATCACGTCGCACCAGCTCTCGCCGCCGGGTGGGCGGTGATAGAACTTGCCGAGATCCCGTCGAAGCTCGGCCTGTTCGGGATGGTGCTGCTCGATCCCGGCCCGGGTCAGCCGGTCGAGGATGCCGAACTCCTTCTCGCGCAGGCGCTCGTCCTCGATGAGGCGCGGCGCGCCGGGCACCAGCCCACCTTCGGCGCGGATCGCCTCGGCCGTCTGGACCGCGCGCCGATAGGGCGACGCGAGCACGAGCTCGGGCCGCGCGCTTTCCGGCATGTCCGCGAACCATCGGCCGATCGCGTCCGCCTGCCGGTGGCCGAGCGGGCTCAGCGGCACGTCCACATCGCGCTCCGGGATGTCGATACGGGCCGCACCTGCGGCGTGAGCGGCATCGCGGGCCACGTTGCCGGAACTCTCCCCGTGCCGCACGATCCAGAGACGAAGCGGGTATCTGTTCGGCACGAGGATCTCCGGGGCGGCGCGCGGTTCCGCCCGGGCGCAACGCCTCGCCGGTAGCCGCGTTCCGGCGGAGATCGCGTCGACGCGGCGCGGCGGCGTCCCCGGTCCGATCCGGACGCACTTGCCACGCGGCGTTGCGGATCTCGGACGCCGGGCTTCTGCCCGCGATCAGGTCATTCCATTCGGAGAGGAAGAGACCTGTTCCGCGCCCCTCGGATCCGGCTCCGCCGATCTGCGACGCAGTGCCCATGTTCGGAACTTCCGGTCGAAGCGAGCGGTTCACGCCTCCCGTCCGCTCCTGGCATGGCAAGAGACCGGCGAACCGTGCATCTCTCCAGTTCCGTGTTGCGCTTCCTCGTGGCGGAGAGCGAGCCGCCCGAGGCGCGCGAGGACCGGCGCGCGAGCGTCGGTCGCTCCTCGGGCGAGACCTATCGCGAGACCCTGCGAAGCCTCGCACCCGGTGCCGAATGCCATCGGGTCAAGCCCGCCGATGCCGGGGCCGCTCTGCCTCCAGGCGAGAGCCTCGCGGGCTACGACGGCGTGTTCCTGACCGGCTCGCCGCTCCACCTCTACACGGACACCCCGGAGACGCGGCGCACGGTCGCGTTCATGCGCGCGGTGTTCGCGTCCGGCACGCCGTCCTTCGGGTCCTGCGCGGGACTGCAGGTGGCGACCGTGGCCGCGGGCGGCACGGTTCGGGCCAATCGGCGTGGATTCGAGGCTGCCTTCGCCCGGCGGATCACCCCGACCGGGGAGGGCGCCGGCCACCCCCTCCTGGCTGGCCGGCCCGCCGCCTACGATGCGCCGTCGATCCACACCGACGCGGTCGAGACGCTGCCGGACGGTGCGGTTCTGCTGGCCAGCAACCGCGTCACCGCGGTCCAGGCGGCCGAGATCCGTTTCGACGGCGGCGTGTTCTGGGGCGTGCAGTACCATCCCGAGCTTGCGCTCGACGAGGTTGCCGGCGCTCTGCGCCGGCAGGCGAACGGCCTGATCGAGGCGGAACTCGCTGGGAGCCGAGCCGAGGTGGAGGCCTACGCCGATCAGGTCGACGCGCTGCATCGGGCACCCGGCCGGCGCGACCTGGCTTGGCGGCTCGGTCTCGACGATCAGGTCATCGATGCGTCGAAGCGCCTGACGGAATTGCGGAACTTCATCGATGCCCTGGACGGGACACGAGACATCGTCCGCCGTTGAGCCGCGCGGCGGGATCGGAACGCGGACCATTGCCGCATCCTCGTCGGGGCCCGGCGATCGGCTCCCGGAGTGTGGGGCCGTGAGAGCCTGACAGGGGACGTCGAGCGATGTGGGATCGGACCCGAGGGTCGGCACCGGCCTGCCGCCCCGTGTCCGTCAGGCGACCCGTGCCGAGGGGCGTCCCGGAAGCCGGGGGCATTCGCCAGAGCTAGAGCCGTTCCCGATCGCGTTGCAATCGCAAACGTCTAAGTCTCTGTTTTGACACGCTCTCTATCGCCAAGCCGGCATCCACTTCGGCGGAGAGCGCTCTAGGCGCTGGCGAACTCGGCCGCGTCCGCGCGCGCCCAGCGCCGCCCGAGGCCGACGCCGATGCACGCGGCCAGGCCGAGCTGCTCCAGCTTGGCGCAGGCCGCAAGGGTAGGGCCGACCCGCTGCGTCGTCGGCAGCTTCGCGCGCCATCGGATGACGGTCGCGCTGACGAACTCGTCATCGAGGGCACGCAGCACAGCCTGCTCGACATCGGTCAGGCAACGCAGAAGCGTGTCGGAGTCGGCCTCCGGTCCGTCGAGGATGGGGGCATGCATCGCCATCGGGGCCGGCTCCGCAATCGCTCACAAGAGCGGCGCATCCGGTTCGGGATGCGCCGCCGGTTGGAAATGCCCCTTTGGGAAGGTGCGGTGTCAGCTTAGCTCTCTGGCATACATTATACAAGGATGTCTCCGACCTCTGCGAAGAGCTCCGGATGGAGCGTCCCGCACCCGCGATCGGCGGGAGGCCGTCACATCCGGTGGTGCCGGTGACGGTGCATCGTCCGGTGACCGTGCCGCTTCATCATCGGCCGCGCAGCCGAGCGGGGTGCCATCGCCGGCCTTCCGCCCGGCGCACCCATCCGACGCTCCTGGCCGGCCAGCGGGCCGCCGGCTTGCGAGCCGGACGAGTTGTAGGGTGAACCGCCCTGCGCGAAGGCCGGAGCCGAGAGCAGAGCGAGTGTTGCGGCGAACAGGACGACCTTCTTCGTAGCCACGAGCGATTCCCTTCGAACAGTTGCGCCGCGAACGGCAGCACGCCCCCGCAGGAAAGAACCGAGGCGGGCGGGACTTTGATCCGGGCGGTGACGTCACGCCCGACAGTCCGCCCGGAATCCGTGGCGCGTTGACCGGCCCGGTCGCGTCGGACACCCGGTTGCTCACTCAGGTGATCCCGAAGCCGGCGAGCGCTGACCTTGCAAGCCAGGCCGTATGGCGGCAGTCTTAGCTTGACAGGACACGCGATGGATGTGGGCCGGTGCATCGCTCATCGGGCCGCTCGACATCGCTGGACGCGGGAAGTCTGAGATCGTGATGATGGACGGAAGCGCTCCGCTCGGGCCTCAGGCGCGGCGTCTCGACCGCCGGTCGTTCCTGACCGGCTCGGCCGCCGGGCTCGGCGCCCTGGGACTTGGCGGGCTGGGCCTCGGCGCGCTCGGCGGTTGCGCGACATCCGACGGCCTGATCCTCGCCGAGGCGGCGAAGATCTACGGGCCGATGCCGGACGAGAAATTCCCGATCCCGGCAGCCGATATCAGCAAGATCGACCCGAAATATTACCGCCGGACCGTTCGCTACGATTCGAAGGAAGCGCCCGGTACGATCGTCGTCGATCCGCGCAATTTCTATGTCTACCGCATCGAGGGCGACGGGGCCGCCACCCGGTACGGCGCCAATGTCGGGCGCGACGGGTTCTTGTGGAGCGGTGACGCTTATGTCGGCCGGAAGTCCGAATGGGCGACCTGGACGCCGCCCAAGGAGATGATCCGGCGTCAGCCCGAGGCTGCCAAATATGCCCGGGGCATGCCGGGTGGCCTCGACAACCCGCTCGGCGCCCGCACCCTGCATCTCTACCAGAACGGCGCCTATACGCTCTACACGATCTACGCCAGCAGCGACGCCGAATCGATCGGCACGGGCATCACGAGCGGCTGTGTCGGTCTGCTCAGCCAGGACATGATCCACCTCTACGCACGAACCCCGGTCAAGACGAAGGTGGTGGTGCTGCCCGCCTAGATGACCGGGTGGGCCGCGTTCCGGCCGCGCTGTGCTGCGGACAGTTCGACCGAGAGCCGTTGCCGGTCGCGTCGCGGCCGATCCCGCTCCAAGCTCCTGTCTCGACGCGCCTTCTTTCGCTGAACCGGCAGCCCCTTCGGCTCATGAGCGCTCTCGGAAGGGCAAGGGTGGACCGAGCCGAAGCATGAGGCTCGGCCCGTGCGGTCAGGTGTGGTGATACAGATCGTGGACCGGGTGAGGCTGATCCGAGATCCCCACGAGCCCGATGGTCGGATGCGCCGCTGCCTCGTCCGGGCCGTGTGACGCCGCGGGGCGTCCAGCGTCCTGACCATGGTCGGCGTGGAACACGAGGTTGCCGCTCGGGTCGATCGCCGCGCGGGGAGGGGCAGACGGATCCGGATTCGGCCCGGAATGACCGGACGGATCGTTCGGGGTCCCCCCTGTTGAGCCCGGCTGAAGCGCCACGGCTTCGACCGCAGCAGCGTTGCTCGATAAAGTCTGAGGCTGCGCGGCCGGGGCCTGATCGGTCGGACCGCCGCCCGGTCCGTGACCGGCGCGATCATCGGTCGGATGGCCGACAACGCCCTGTCCATGACCGTGATCGGCCGGTGCGTTGCCAGCCTGCGATGGAGATCCGGGCTGTGAAGCCGCAACCGGGCTCGGTCCGATGGACGGCGTGGATAGGCCACCGTCGACCGTGTCCTGGCCGGTCGCGGATGTCGTCGGGCCGGCCCCTCCGCCCGCCCCGTGATCGGCCGGAGCCTGGTCCGCAGGGGAGGGAACATGGCCCGTGGAGGCATGCCGAGCCCCCGAGACGGCAGGCGAGCCGGGTCCGGGATCGCCGTCGATTGGTGCCGCTCCGCTCCCATCCTGCGCGTGCGGGCCAGGGGCCGCGGCGTCCGGGCGCTGCCCATGCGATGCCTGCTCCCCGTGGGGATGCGGCGCCTGAGCGACCGCGGACGCGGCATGGGAATCCGCTGATGCAGGCGCGGCGACCTCGCTCGCTGACGCGCCGTGCGCCTTCACGGCCGGCGGCCCCCCATTCGGCAGGTCGGACGAGGGCGTGGCATCCGTGCCATGACCGGGGCCGTGATCCGGGGGGGCGCCGCGCCCGTGCCCCGGGGACGGCGGTCCCGTATCCGGGGAGGACCCGTTCGGCGGTGCGGCACCATGATCCGAGGCGTGGCCCCGGCCCGAGGGCTCCCCGGCTGCCGCGCCATCCCCGTCATTCGGCATCGCGGCGTTTGTGGCCTTGTCGGGGCCATGGCCGCCGATCGCCGCGTCGGACCGGACATCGGCGCTCCGCCCGGGCGTCGCCGGACCGGAGGCCGGGTCGATCCCATGGGCGCCATGCGCACCCGGCCCCCGATGATCGCTCTGCTCGGCCGGATCGGGGCCGTGCCCGTGAGTGTCGGAGCCTCCGGCCGGTGGGGTGTCAGCGCCCGCCGGAATGGCTTTGTCCGGGTTGGCGGATCCGTGATCCTTGCCGTTGCCGTGCGGGCCTGGTCCGCTTTCGTGTTGCGCGGCCGACCGAGTCTGCGAGCCGTTGCCCTGGCCTGCCGGCTCGGCCTGCGCGGTGTCCCCGGCTGCAGCTCCAGCCTTCGGCCCATGCCCGTTGCCGTTGCCTTGGCCGTGTTGCTCGACCTGCGCGCCGTCCCCGGCTGCGGCCTCGCTCTTCGATCCGTTGCCCTTACCCTGGCCGTTGTTGCCCTGACCTGCCGGCTCGGCCTGCGCGGTGTCCTCGGCTGCAGCTCCTGCCTTCGGCCCATGCCCGTTGCCGTTGCCTTGGCCGTGTTGCTCGACCTGCGCGCCGTCCCCGGCTGCGGCCTCGGCCTTCGATCCGTTGCCCTTGCCCTGGCCGCTGTCCCCCTGACTGTTACCATTGGCTTTGCCGGCCTGCTCGACCTGCGCGCCGTCGCCTGCCGTGGCCTCGGCCTTCGGGCCCTTGCCCTGGCCGTCGTTGCCTTGGCCATTCCCGTTGCCAGCCTGCTCGACCTGCACCCTGTCCTGAGCTGCAACCTGCGAGCCCTGGCCGTTGCTGCCCTGGCCATGGCCACGGCCGGCTTGCGCCGTGTCGCCGGTTGCGGCTCCGGCCTGCGAACCCTGCCCCTGCCCCTGGCCGTTCGCCTCAGGGACGGCCGGTGCAGACGGGGCCCGGTTCGCAACGGCTTGTCCGCCGGGATTGACCCAGGCCTGCGGCGCCGCGCCCGATCCGGTGTCGGACGGACCGGCATCGGCGGCCCGCGCCGGGGCACTCGTGTCCACCGTCTGCGCCGGTGCGGAGCTGCCGCGCGAAGCGCTGCCGGCCGCACTCGACGCGTCCGGTGTCCCGGTCGCGCTCTCGCTGCGCTCGGCGGGCGACATCTGCTGGCCGCCGGTTCTGATGGCGCCCGTCTCGGCAGGAGCCCCGATCGGTCCGACCACAATACCGAAGCTGGCCGCCGGTTGCCCGGTCTCCCCGGCCGGAGGAGTGGCCCTGTCCCCGGGAAGGTCCGGGCGGAGAGACGGAGACGTATCGATCCGATTCTCGGCCGAGACGGCGCCCTGGCTCGCGCCGCTGCCCTGCGCGGTCAGAACGGCCGGCTGACCTGCCGAGGCGGCGCCGAGCCCGGAGCCCGACGCTGTGCCCGATCCCGGTGTCGGATCGCCCTGCGCCGTCTGGCTCGGGGCGCCGCTCACCGCGTCCGAGAGCGCGAGGCCCAATTCCGCGCGCGCGTCGCGATGGTCGGCCGCCACGGCCTCCGCCGCGAAGATCATCGCGGAGAGAATGACCGCCTCGAGCTGCTTGCGGCTGCTCTCGGAATCACTCGACCCCGCGGCGGCCTTCGCCTTCGCGGGCTGCGGCTGGCCGTACGCCGCCTCGGCCCCAGCGGAGGCCGCGCGCGGGAGCATGCCCTCCGCTCCGGGATCGAACGCACCCGCATGCGCATCCTCGGCGGAGAGGCTCAAGGCTGCGGCCGCCACCAGAGCGGCCAGCAAGGCCGCGGGATGCACCACAAGCGTCGTGCCTGCCGCCGCCGCCGGGATCGGCAGCAGCTCCGGATGAAGCCGGGCGATCTGGTCGATCAAGGCGCGGAAATCCGGGCCGCGCACGGGGCGGTCCAGCACCTCGGAGGCGATCAGGTAGCTGCCGTCGATCCTGGCGAAATGCATGATCGCGTCGCCGTCCGGCCGGCAGAAGACGAACCACGGCTCGCCCTCGTCGCTGAGGCCGTGCTCGCTCGCGATGCCGATCCCGGCACGGATCAGGGCCGCCTCGACCCGGTAGAACTCGGCAAGCTCCTGCTGCGACCAGCTGCCCGGCCGCGCCGCGGCCGGACGCAGGAAGGGGATGACCGCGCTCATCGTCCGCTCCTCCGATCGGCGCTACCCGACGCGCGCTCGCGTGCCGATCTGAACTCCATCTCGGTGGAGAACGCTCTAGCGTTCATGGAAGGCGCGTCCCATCGCATCGAAGAAGGGGGCGAACATGTATTCGAGCGCCGTGCGCTCACCGGCCGAGACCACCACCTCGGCCGGAAGGCCCGCGACGAGGCGCTGCCGGACATCGGCCGGAAGCTGGTGCTCGTCGATCTCCACGGTGCCGGCGAAGTAGGGCTGCTTGGTGCCGTCATCGACGAGCCGGTCCCGCGACACCGTCGCGAGCGTCCCGAACAGCGCGGGCGTGCGGCGTGCCTGAAAGGTCGGGAACTTGATCTCCGCCCGCATCCCCGCATGGACGGTCTCAAGGTCGTTGGGCGAGAACTGCACGTTGATCACGAGGCGGTCGGTGGTCGGAACGATCTCCATCAGGGGCTCGCCCGACCGGATGACCTGCCCGATCGCGCTGACCTTGAGCCCCTGGATGACGCCCTCGTGGGAGGCGCGGATCTCGTGGCGCCGGAACACGTCCTGCGCGACGACGAGCTTCTCCCGCAGCTCGCCGATCCTCTGCCGCGTCTCGAGAAGCTGGGCCGTGACCGCCTCCTGCAGCTTCTGCTTCAACTGGGTGGTCTGCAGCCCGGCTTCGCTGATGGCGTTCTCGGCCTTGGCCCGCTCCGCCACCGAGCGCCCGATGACGCCTTCCAGGCGCGTGCGCTCCCGCTCCATGACGAGGAGGCGCGACAGCGGGATCAGGTTCTTGGCGTGCAGGCTGCGCAGGCCCTCGAGCTCCTGCCGGATGAACCCGACCTGCTGCTCGACCGACGACTTCTCGACGGCGAGGCCGGAGATCTCCGTCCTCAGCTGGGTGACCTTGGCCTCGATGAGGGCGAGCTGGCCCCGCAGCGTCGTCCGCCGCTCCGCCATCTGGCCGGCCTGATCGGCGATCATGCGGGCCAGCGCCGGCTCGTCGCGGCGCGCGGCGATCTCGGGCGGCAGGCGCAGGTCATCGCTCTGGTCCTGCTCCGCCCGCAGGCGCGCCTCCAGCACCAGGGCCGCGTCGAGCTGGTTCCGGAACAGGTCCGCGCTCGCCTGGGACTGGACGGGATCGATGCGCAGGAGGATGTCGCCGGCGCGGACGGTCTGCCCATCCTTCACGAGCACGGCCTGGACCATGCCGCCCTCGAAATGCTGGACGCTCTTGCGGCTGCTCTCCGCGACGATCACGCCGGGACTGATCACGGCGCGATCCAGGCGCGTGACGGCGGCCCAGGCACCCGCCACCCCGAAGAACGCGGCGATGAGGGCGTACCCGGCGACCGCGTAGCGTCGCCAGTCGATCATCGCGCTGTCCGCTCCGCCCCGCCCGGCCGGCGGCGCGAGAGGGGCCGGAACGGCCGCCAGGCTCTGGGCGGAGGGCGTCGTCATGGCTCAGCCCGCGCTGCGCTGGGCTTCGGCGACGCGCCGGACCTCGGGCGGCGCCGGTGCGCCGGCCGCGACCAGCGCCGGGACCGGACGGGGACCGGAGACCTGCGCGAGGATCTGGTCGGCCGGGCCCGCGCCGCGCAGGGTTCCGCCGTCCAGCATCAGCACCCAGTCGGCGCCCGCCAGCAGGCCGACCTTGTGCGTGACGATGACGACCGTCGTCCCGCGCTGCCGCAGGTCCGCCACCGCCCGCATCAGCGCGGCCTCGCCGGCTTGGTCGAGGCTGGCATTCGGCTCGTCGAGGACGATCAGGCTCGGCTCGCCATACATCGCGCGCGCCAGGGCGATGCGCTGCCGCTGGCCGCCGGAGAGGCCGTGGCCGCCGCTCCCGATCCGGGTGTTGTAGCCCTCCGGCAGGGCCTGGATCAGGTCGTGGCAGCCCGCCCGCTGCGCGACCGACACGATGGCGGCATCGTCCTGTGCGCCGAACCGCGCGATGTTCTGCGCCACCGTGCCGTCGAACAGCTCCACGTCCTGGGGCAGATAGCCGATATGCTGTCCGAGCGCCTGCGGATCCCAGTGCCGTAGGTCCGCGCCGTCGATGCGGACCGTGCCGGAGGCGACGGGCCAGACGCCGGTGATGGCCCGGACCAGGGTCGATTTCCCGGCCGCGCTCGGACCGATGATCCCCACGACGCTGCCGGGCTCCAGCCGGACGCTGACACCGTGCAGGATGGCCGCCGCCGAGCCCGGCGCCGTCACGACGAGGTTCTCCGTCTCGATGAGACCGCGCGGGCGCGGCAGCGTCAGCCGCTCCGGCTCCGGCCCGACGCGTGCCGCCATCTCGGCCAGCCGCGCATAGCTGCTCCGGGCCGCCGTGAGGCTCTTCCAGTGCCCGACGACCGCCTCGATCGGCGCCAGCGTCCGGCCCATGATGATCGAGGCCGCGATCATCGAGCCGGCGGAGATCTCGCGGTGGATGGCGAGATAGGCCCCGAGGCCCAGGACCATGGTCTGCAGCAGCATGCGGGCGAACTTCGTCGCTGCGGCGGTGAGGCCGGCGCGGTCGCTCGCGCGCGCCTGCAGCAGGATCGCCGCGTCGTGGCGTCGAAGCCAGCGGGTCCGTAGGGCACCGAGCATGCCCATGGCCCGCAGGACCTCGCCGGACCGGAAGGTCGTGCGTGCCCGCTCGCCGGCCTCGCGGGCGGCCTGGCCCGCGGCGTCGAGGGGGCGCCGGGTGGTGAGGTCGGTGAGGAGCGTCAGGCCGAGGAGCGTGCCGCCGCCGAGGAGCGCCATCCAGCCGAACCAGGGATGCAGGATGAAGCAGGCGACCAGGAACAGCGAGGCCCAGGGCAGATCGCAGAGCGCCAGGAGCGCGCCGCCCGTCAGGAACTCGCGCAGGACATCGACATCGCGCAGGCTCGCCTCGTGCCCCGCCTGAGGCCGGAGCAGGGTCGCCCGGTGGACGAGCGCGAAGGCGGGGCCGGCGACCGTCCGATCGAAGATCATCCCGCCCCGGACCAGCAGGCGCGACCGGAGCATCTCGAGCGCGGCGTAGACGGCGAGCGCGAGGGCCGCGATCGCGGTGATGCCGAACAGGGTCGCCTCGTTCCGGCTCAGGAGGACCCGGTCGTACACCTGAAGCATGTAGAGCGGCGCGGCGAACAGGAGCAGGTTCGTGAAGAAGGCGAAGACGAACACCGTCAGCAGAACGGGACGGATCGCCCGCAGGCCGTCCCGCAAGACAGAATCGGCCACACCACCGCTCATGGCGCCTCCCTGCGCGCCGGCGCGACGGCTCCGGATCGGCCGGCCCGATCCTTGCGCCGCGCGCACCGCGATCTCCTGCGCGCCCACGTCGATATCTTAGGGCAGTCTTATTGCATTCCAAGGTATGCCACGGGAACCGGGAAGGCCGGCGGACCGGGCGCGCCGCCGGCTGGACGCCGGCTCGAACCGCCCCATATAGAGATCACTGTACCATTCGGCGGCATGCCGCATCGCGCGCTGGCGGGAGACCGAACGCTTGTACGTCCACCAGCAACGTCTCGGCTCGGAGGAGGTGCAGGAGCTGCGCCGGGAAGGCGGCCGATTCCTGAAGGAGCTGCGCGAGAAGCGGGGTCTGTCGCAGCGCCAGCTCGCCGCCCAGGTCGGTGCGGACTACTACACGTTCATCTCGCAGCTGGAGACCGGGCGCGGCCGCGTGCCTCCGGACCGATACCGGATCTGGGCGGATGCGCTCGGCGTCGAGGCACGGGATTTCGTGAAGAGCCTGATGCGCTTCTATGACCCGCAGACCTTCGAGATCCTGTTCGGAGACTGAGCGCGGCCTGTCGTCCGGGCCGCAGCATCCGCCTGCACAGGAGGACGGCCGCCGGCGCCTATTCCGCGGCGAGGCCGAGCGTCGGCTCCTCGACCAGTTCCGCGCCGCAGGCCGCCATCAGCTCGCGCAGAAGAGAAAGAGCGGATTCGATCTCGGCGGGCGTCGACAGCCCCTCTCGCGCGTGGGTGCCGCCCCCGGCGAGGGTCACCGCGATGTTGAACAGCCCGTCGGGGCGTTCGATGATCCGGAAGGACGCGCGGCGAGACATGTGCACAGACGGGCAATGGCTGTCGGATGGGAGACGGCCCCTGTCATGCGCGGTCCATTCCTGAAGTTCAAGCTATGTCTTTCACTGTATCCGCGGGCGCCGACCGGGATTTGCAGCGGATTGAGCGCGCGATTTGCCCGCGACCGTCTGGCCTGCAGCGAGCCTGATCGAGCGAGGTCTGAGCGGAGATCTGCAGGACCTCGGCCTCGCGCTAGACCGACCCTGCGGCGACCGGTTCACGCCGACACCAGGGCCGACGGTGTCTGCAGGCGCTCGAACAGATAGGCACGGGCGCGGCTCACCCGGCTCTTCACCGTGCCGGTCTGACAGCCCATGACCTCTGCGGCGGCCTCGTAGGTCAACCCTTGCGCGCCCACGAGGAGCAGGGCTTCGCGCTGCAGCGCCGGAAGCCGGGCCATGTGGGAGAGCACCACCTGAAGGTCCGAGCCGTGCTCCTGCGCGGCCGGGGCGATCAGCTGACCGGCGATCGTGCCATCGACATCCTCGACCTCGCGCCTCTGCTTGCGGCACTCGCTGTAGAACTGGTTGCGCAGGATCGTGAACAGCCACGCCTTCAGGTTCGTTCCGGGCACGAAACGGTTCTGGTTAGCCCAGGCCTTCAGCAGCGCCTCCTGCACGAGATCGTCCGCCCGGGCCGAATTTCCGGTCAGCGATTGCGCGAAGGCCTGCAAGGCCGGGAGCGCCGCGGTCAGCCCATCGCGGAAGGCCGCGTTGCACGCGTCGGCCCGGGACGCGAGGGCGCCCTCGAGAACCTGGATCAGATCGAGCAGGTGCTGCGGCGGATCGCAGGCGACGAGCCCGCCATAGGCCGCCTGCAAGTGCCTCCCGAGATGCGTCCGCACAGTCAGAGGCAGGGTGGCGGATCCTGCCGCCGTCCCCCGATCCAGGCGAACCGGGCCAATTCCGCGTGCTGTCAGCATGTCGATCAACCCACACCCCTTCGCTGGATGAGCGGCTGAGGAGCGCCCGGATGGGCCCGTCCCGCCGTACAGTGAATATCTAACTCACGGTCCCTGAGGATCGATCCCACGCGCGGTTGCGTTTGGGCACCGCCCTTGGAAGACCAGCGCGGGGAGGTGATGGCGCGCCCGGTGACTTACAGCATCGTCGATTGCCCGGATGGACGGTTCGCGGTGGTCGCCGTCGCGGCGTCGGGTGCCGCGTATCGGCGCGGCGGATTGCTCACGCTCGCGGAAGCCGAAGCGTGCGTCGAAGACTTGCGCGTTGTGCTGGCTCGCTGCGGGGCCGTGCTCGCGCGCCGCGACGACGGATCTGATCTCCCCCGGAATGACGGACCCGATCCGCAACGGTGACCGGCCGCCGCCGGGGCGATGCTGACAATCGGAGGATCGGCTCCGTTCGGAGACCGCTGCGCCGCGTGCAACGATTTGCCGGTGTCGCGGCTTTTATCCCGGTTTCTCTGAACGGCTCTGGAGCCCCCATGCTGATCCGCCTTGTGACGTCCGTTACCCTTCTCGCGGGCGCCGCGACCGCCGCCCTCGCGGCGCCGATGTCCGCCGACGACAAGGCGCTCCTTCAGCAGCAATGCATGGGGGACTTCACGACCTTCTGCGGGGACATGCCGCCCGAGGACGGTCCCGAGACGCAGGCCTGCTTCGAGAAGAACATGTCGAAGCTCTCGCCGGGATGCCAGGGCGCCATCCGGAGCTACAAGCAGGGCAAGAAGGGCTGAACGTCCCCGGGATGTCCGCACCGGCGGCGGCGCGGACATCCCCGAGCCGCGAGGGAGAATCCGGAGAAGCGCGGCAACGCCTGTCGCGCAAGCGTCGGCCTCCCCGCCGCGGCACGGCTCAGGCGGGTCGGCACGCCAGGTCGACGCCGACGGCCTCGTCGACCGCGCGGGCGAGGGTGGCCTGATCGAAGGGCTTGCTCAGGCGCGGCAGGGTCTGGTGCGCCTCCGACGCCTCGCCGTAGCCCGATGCCAGGATGACCGGCACGTCGAAGCGTTCGGCGGCGATGGTCTGGGCCAATTGGGCACCGGTCATGCCCGGCATGGCCTGGTCGGTAATGACGAGATCCAACCCGCGTGTCCGCCGCAGGAGGTCCAGCGCCTCGTGGCCGGAACGGGCCTCGACCACGCGATGGCCCAGATCCTCCAGCATCGCCACCGTATTCTCGAGCACCAGCCCATCGTCGTCTGCCACCAGCACCGTGAGGGCTCGGGCCGATCCGCGCTGGCGGATGGCAGGCCCCGGAGCCTCCGCGTGCCGTGCCGACGCCTCGGCCATCGGGAGCCACATCTCCGCCGTGGTGCCCTCGCCCAGGCGACTTCTGAGCAGAAGGCGCCCGTGTGATTGCGCGGCCAAGCCCTGCACCATCGACAGGCCGAGCCCCGTGCCCTTGCCCACGCCCTTCGTGGTGAAGAACGGCTCCTGCGCGCGGGCCAGGGTCTGCGCATCCATGCCGGTCCCGGTATCCGTCACGGAGAGGCAGACGTAGCGGCCGTCCGGCAGGCTCGCCGCGTCTCCCGCGCCCGCTTCACGGCCCGCGATCGTGATCGTGCCGCCCTCCGGCATGGCATCGCGCGCATTCACGGTGAGGTTGAGCAGCGCCAGCTCGCACTGATGCGCATCGACCATCACGCGTGGCAGGCCGAGCGGAAAGCGGGTCTCGATGCGCACCCGTGGGCCGATCGAGCGCTGGAGCAGGTCGGTCATGCCGCGGACCAGATCGGGCAGATCGACGACCTCGGGCTTGAGTTCCTGCCGGCGGGCGAAGGCCAGCATCCGCTGCGTCAGGGCGGCGCCGCGTTGCGCACCCTGAACGGCGTTGTCGAGGAGGCGCCGAAGCCTGGGGTCGTCCGGCAGCCGCTTGCCCATCAATTCGAGGCTGCCCAGAACGGCCATGAGCAGGTTGTTGAAGTCGTGGGCGACGCCGCCGGTGAGCTGGCCGATGGCCTCCATCTTCTGGGCTTGAGCGAGGGCCTCGCGGGCCTGATCGAGAGCCTCTTGTGCCTGCTTGCGCTCGGTGATGTCGCGGGTGATTTTGGCGTAGCCGACAAGCTGCCCCTGCTCGCTGCGGATCGCGTGGATGACCACGTTGGCCCAGAAGCGGCTGCCGTCCTTGCGCACCCGCCAGCCCTCGGCCTCGAAGCGGCCTTCCCGCGCCGCCGTCTCGAGCGCGGTCGCGGGCACTCCGGCCTCCAGATCCTCCTGCGCGTAGAAGCGCGACAGATGGCTGCCGATGATCTCGTGGGCCGTGTAGCCCTTGATGCGCTCGGCGCCGGTGTTCCAGTTGGCGATCCGGCCATCGGGGTCGAGCATGAAGATGGCGTAGTCGCTCACGCTCTGGAGCAGCAGGCGGAAGCGCTCCTCGCTCGCGCGCAAAGCCGCGGCCTCGCGCTCGGAGGCCTGCGAGAGATGCCGGTCGAACATGGCGGCGGCAAGGGCCAGCACGAGGATCAGGAAGGTCGTGCCCGTCACCCACAGTGCGAGATGCATCTGGCTGACGCTGGCGCTGCCATGGGCGTGATCGACGGGAGCCTCGGAGCTGAAGACGGCGCCCTGCATCGCGGCATAGTGCATGCCCGACACGGCAAGCCCCATGATCAGGGCGGCGAGGAGACGCTGCCTGACGCCGGTCTGATTGAAGGCGAGCCAGAGTGCCGCGACGGCTGCGCCGATGGCGACGAGGATCGAGACCGCGACCCAGAGATGGTCGTAGCGCAGGTCGGCCGGCATGCGCATCGCGGCCATGCCGGTGTAATGCATGCCGGCAATGCCGAGGCCCATGACGAGACCGCTCAGGCACAGGGCGGCCGGCCCTGCGCCGGGTCGATTGACCACGAAGAAGCCGAGCCCCGTGACCGCAATCGGCAGAGCCAGCGAGAGAAGGGTGAGGCGCAGGTCGTAGCCGACCTCCAGGCCCGGCAGGCTGAAGGCCAGCATGGCGACGAAGTGCATCGACCAGACGCCCCCACCCATCGCGATGGCGGCGGTGATCAGCCACGCACGGCTGGACCAGCCGCTGGCGGCACGCATGCGGGTGGCCAGATCGAGGGCGGTGTAGGAGGCTGCGGCCGCGATCAGGACGGAGAGCGCGACGAGAACGGCGTCATGGGTTCCGGCGTGCGGCATCCTAGCGAAACACCTCAGGATCTCGTTCCATCCCCGCAGCGGCACGCTCGCGGCGGGCTGGGTAGCAGATTTTGCACTCAGAAGTAGAAATTATTGGAGAACATACAACCATTGGGCGTCATCCGTTCCGAGGCCATCCGGGCCCGCCCGAGGAGCATGCGGATGGCCGGGTGATCGACCCGGGCCATCGCCCGGACCAGCCTGGCAGAGAGGCCAGGCTGCCGTGGCCGTGGTCCTGAGGGTCAGGAGCGAGCCTGTGCGAACAGGTATCCGTCCGGCCGCTCGACGCCGCCACCGCTGCGCCGAAGGCCGAACCCGCTTCCGGTTCGAGGGACGCCGCCGGCAGCCGCCTCATGCGGATGCGCCCGATTCCAGCGCCTTCACGAGGGCGTGCAGCAGCCGGTTGACCGGCGTCGGCACGCCGCGCTCGGCGCCTCTGCGAACGATGAAGCCGTTGAGGTGGTCGATCTCGCTCGGCCTGCCGCGCGCGATGTCCTGTGCGGTCGAGGAGAGCTGGTCCGGCATGGTCCCGGCCAGCGCGAGGACCTTCGTGAGGGTGTCGTCGGGCAGCCGCAGGTCGAGAGCCGCGGCGACGGCCGCGCATTCCGCGACGATGTCGGCCATCACCGCCGGAATGCCCGCGACGCCGAGCAGGCGGCCGTAGGGGAGCCGCGTCACCGCCGACAGCGCGTTGTAGGCACAATTCAGGACCAGCTTGTCCCAGAGGGCATCGACCGCGTTGGCCGACACCGTGGTCGGGATGGCCGCGTCGCGGAACGCGGTGGCGACCGCCTCGCTCGCCGGGCCGGGCCCGAGCACGAGGTCTCCGCGGCCGAGATGCCGCACATGGCCCGGCCCCGCCATCTCGGTCGCCACGTAGACGGCCACCGGGACCACGGGCCGGCCGAGCACGGCTTCGAGCCGTTCGGCATTGTCGACGCCGTTCTGAAGGCTGAGGATCGTCACGTCTGGGGCCAGGAACGGGGCCAGGCCGCGCCCGGCCGCCTCGGTATCACCGGACTTCACGCAGACCAGAACCACCTCGGCGCCCGCCGCCCCATCGATCTCGGTGGTGGCACCCAGCCGGACGGCCTCGGCGCCGGACGCGGTCTCAAGGACGAGCCCGGCTGCGCGGATCGCCGCAACATGCGGCGCGCGCCCGATCAGGGTGACGGCGTGGCCGGCCCGCGCCAGCAGGCCGCCGAAATAGCAGCCGACCGAACCCGCTCCCACCACGGCGACCTTCATCGCAACCCGGCTCCCGTGCTCGACCTTCCGCGGTCTCGCTTTACGAAATGGGGCGGCCGCCTGCCAGCCACGCCCTTGAGCGGGCTCGAACCCGGTCCACACTCTGGGGCCCGTCCGGGATGCGTCATGCCTCCTCGATGCGCGGGATGCCTCCATTTGATACGTTTGTTGCATAAATTCAGATCTGCAACATACGTTGCAGACGCTGGCGAAGAGAGGTACGCAAAGGCTGCCATGGAACACGGTCCGCTCACGGAACAGATCGTCGCGACCTTCGAGGCCCTCGGACCTCAGCTGAAGGCTGCTGCCCGCTTCGTTCTCGACCAGCCGAACGAGGTCGCGCTGCTCTCGATGCGCGAGCAGGCCAAGCGCGCGGGCGTGCAGCCTCACACCATGACGCGCCTCGCCCAGCGCCTCGGCCTCGCCGGTTACGACGATCTCCGGGCGCTGTATGCGGGCGCCGTCCGGGAGGGGGCGCTCGGCTTCTCCGGCAAGGCGGGTGTGCAGGTCGCCACCCAGAAGGCGAAGGGCGAGCGGGCGCTGGCCGTCGATATCGTCGCGTCGGTTGGCGCGCAGATCCAGAGGCTGGCGGATCCGCAGGCGCTCGACCGGCTCGTCGCGGCGGCGGACCTGCTGGCCTCCGCGGAGAAGATCTACTGTCTCGGCCTGCGCTCCTGCCATCCGGTGGCCGCCCATTTCGCCTACGTCATGTCCTTTCTCGGCGAGCGCACGATCCTGCTCGATGCCGGTGCCGGCACGGGGCTCGACCCGATCCGCTCGGCTTCCTCCAAGGACGTCCTCCTCGCGGCCTCGGTCGACCCCTACACGCGCGCGACCGTCGAGACGGCCCGCTACGCGCACGACAGGGGCGTCCCCCTCGTCGCGGTGACGGACAGCCTCGTCTCGCCGCTCGCCGCGATCGCCCGGGAGACCGTGCTGATCCCGGCCGATTCCCCGTCCTTCTTCCACACCATCGCCCCGGCCCTGGTGGTCGGCGAGATCCTCGCCGCCCTCGTCGCCGGCCGCGGCGGCGACACCTCGCTCGCCGCGATCGCGCGCAGCGAGGCGCAGCTCACCGCCTTCGGCATCCACTGGTCGCCCCCGACCGCGAGGAGATCGCCATGACCCGCATCCTGCACCGCCAGATCCACGCGACGCTGCGCACCGCCGTCGGCGGCAAGGGCGTCGAACTCTTCGACCGGGACGGGCGCCGCTACATCGATGCTTCCGGGGGGGCGGCGGTGTCCTGCCTCGGCCACGGCCATCCGGACGTGATCGCTGCCCTCCACGCCCAGGCCGACGCACTCGCCTACGCGCATACGAGCTTCTTCACGAGCGACGTGGCCGAGGCGCTGGCCGAGCGCCTCGTGGCGGACGCGCCGGCCGGGCTCGACTATGTCTACTTCGTCTCGGGCGGCTCGGAAGCCGTCGAGGCCGCGCTCAAGATGGCCCGGCAGTACTTCGTCGAGGTCGGGCAGCCGCAGCGCGCCAGGATCATCGCCCGGCGCCAGAGCTATCACGGCAATACCCTGGGTGCGCTGGCGGCCGGCGGCAATGCCTGGCGGCGCGCCCAGTTCAAGCCGCTGCTCGCCGAGACCCATCACATCGACCCCTGCTACGCCTACCGATACCGGGAGGCCGGCGAGACGGAAGCCGATTACGGCCTCCGCGCAGCCCAGGCGCTGGAGGACAAGATCCTGGAACTCGGCCCCGAGACGGTCATGGCCTTCGTGGCCGAGCCGGTCGTCGGCGCGACCGCCGGCGCCGTACCGGCGGTGGCGGGCTATTTCCGCCGCATCCGCGAGATCTGCGACCGCTACGGCGTTCTGCTGCTCCTCGACGAGGTGATGTGCGGCATGGGCCGCACCGGCACGCTCCACGCCTGTGAGCAGGACGGCGTCGTCCCCGACCTGATGACCGTCGCCAAGGGGCTTGGCGGCGGCTACCAGCCGATCGGCGCGACCTTCCTGTCGGGGCGGATCTACGAGGCCTTCGCCAAGGGCTCGGGCCTGTTCCAGCACGGGCACACCTACATCTGCCATCCGATGGCCTGCGCGGCAGCGCTCGCCGTGCAGGAGGTGATCGCCCGCGACCGGCTCCTCGACAACGTCCAGGCGATGGGCGCCCATCTCGCCCGGCGGCTCGGCGAGCGCTTCGGCAACCACCCGCATGTCGGCGACATCCGCGGACGCGGCCTGTTCATGGGTGTCGAACTGGTCGAGGACCGCGGCAGCAAGGCCGCGTTCGATCCCGCCCGGAAGCTCAACGCGCGCATCAAGCACGCGGCGATGGACCGGGGCCTCGCGGTCTACCCGGCGGGCGGCACCATCGACGGAATTCGCGGTGACCACATCCTGCTGGCACCGCCTTTCATCATCGACGCCGCGACCGTGGACACGGTCGTGGAACGCCTCGGCGAAGCGGTCGATGCGGCCATCGCCCAAGCCGCCTGAGAGCGGCGTGACCTCATGACCCGCAACGGGCCGCACTGATCCAACCGTAGGATACCGACGATGCGAAACCTGCACAGAGCGGCCGCGGCCGCAACGATGACGCTTGCCTTGACGATGCTCGCGATAACGGGGCGCGCGCAGGCCGACGACCTCACCGGCACCCTGAAGAAGGTGAAGGAGACCGGCACGATCACCCTCGGCTACCGGGAATCCTCGGTGCCGTTCTCCTACCTCGACGGCAGCCAGAAGCCGATCGGGTTCTCCATCGACCTGTGCGGACAGGTCGTGGAGGCGGTGCGGAAGAAGCTCGGCTTGGCCGACCTGAAGGTCGCCTACAATCCGGTGAACTCGGCGACGCGCCTGCCGCTGGTCGCCAACGGCACCATCGACATCGAGTGCGGCTCGACCGCGAACCAGCTCGCCCGCCAGAAGCAGGTCGCCTTCTCGGTCTCGACCTTCGTGGCGCAGTTCAAGTGGCTGACCCGCACCGATAGCGGCGTCGCGACGCCGGACGATCTCAAGGGCAAGACCGTCGCCGTCACGGCCGGAACCAACACGTCCCAGTTCCTGAACAAGCTCAACCAGGACGAAGGACTGAAGCTCTCCATCTCTCAAGGCAAGGATCACGCGGAAAGCTTCCTGCTCGTCGACACGGGACGGGCCGCAGCCTTCATGGAAGACGATATCCTGCTGGCCGGCGTGCGCGCGAACGCGAAGGACCCGTCCCGGTTCAAGATTCTCGATCGGTCCTACTCGGCCGACCCCTACGCCTTGATGTTCCGC
The DNA here is from genome assembly GCF_902141845.1 of Methylobacterium symbioticum. Taxonomy (GTDB): domain Bacteria; phylum Pseudomonadota; class Alphaproteobacteria; order Rhizobiales; family Beijerinckiaceae; genus Methylobacterium; species Methylobacterium symbioticum. Next base: position 96,151 of record NZ_CABFPH010000003.1, read on the forward strand.
CGCGAGGATCCGGACTTCAAGGCGCTGGTCGACGAGACCTTGATCGGATTGATGAAGTCGGGCGCGTTCTCCCGGCTCTACGCCAAGTGGTTCGAGAGCCCGATTCCGCCGCGGAACCTGAACCTCGATTTCCCGATGTCCGACAAGCTCAAGGACCTGATCAAGACCCCGTCCGATAAGGCGAATTCCTGATCCGCCTCCACCGTGCAGAAAGGAGCCCGCCGCGGCGAAGCCGGGCGGGCTGAGTGACGATTCGCCTCGATCGTGGCGCCGCATCCAGGCGCCATGAGAAGCAATTCACCCGAACCGGTCGGGCGATGATTTGACGAAGGTCAAGTTGAGAGGCTGACCGCGTATGAAACGCGCTCTATCGGGCTGCTGTGGGCCGGGCTCTTCTGAGAGTCTGTTTGACGGGGACCGATCGTACTGCGGATCGTCCCGACATCCATCCGCCTCATCCTGCGTGCCGGCGCCTGCAGGCCCCTGTGGAGGGCCGCAGGATTTGCAGAGCCGTTCCTGATCGCGGTGCACGCGCGAACGGCTCCCAGTCCTTGCTCGGATGCATCCTCCTTCGCCGGACCGGTGCTCATGTCGGCGAAGGACGCTCCGACGCCATGCGCGGCGCATGACGGCTCGCAGCGGCGCCGTCCGGACCGCCAGCGCCGCCGCGCCTGACCGCGGGCAGATCCGGATCATCCCGGGTTCGGAGCATCGACCTCGATGCGGCCGGCCCGGGATTGTCCGGCGCCGTCCAGGCCCTGAACGCCGGTCGAAGGCTGCAATGGGAGGCTGCGTCGGCCTGCGGCTCGGCTCGGACCCAGGGCAGCGGGATCGATATGCGGCAAATCAGCAACATCGTTAATCGTTCATTAACGTTAACAATCGAGAAACCTCCTGCGGCGCTTTGGGTGCTTCAGATGGATTTCTCCGGTGCACCTCTGCTTCCGAACTCAAATCGCCTGCCGGTCAAAATCCGGGCTGTGGCGCGTGTGTGCCGCGATCGCGCTAACCAATGCTTGTATGATTGGCTAAATATACACGCTGCGGGAGCCGGGCGCTTTCGCTCTGACCGGCAACGACGGCAGTCCGGCCTCGCCCGTTGTGCAGGGGCGCCGACCCTTGGCCGGCGTCATGTCCGCTTTCCCCGCTCCAGAACCGACGGGCCGGGCGCGCGTCCCGGGGTGCCGGTCATCCGGCACATCGCGGTCCATTTCGAATCCGACCGATGCGGCGCTCCCTCCGGTGTTTCGAGCCGCACGCATTCCACGACTTCGACAGACCAATACGCCCACGCTGGCCGGATCGACGGGCCCGGCCGGCACGATGTGGTTCACATCACAAGGATCCTCTCTCGATGACTTCGCCCCGACTCTCTCCGCACCATGGGCCGAGCGCGTCCGCGCGGTTCGGCCGGACCCTCACGTTGCTGGCGGGCGTGAGCCTGTGCGCACTGGCCGCGGCGCAGAGCGGGCCTGCTCGGGCGCAAGAGGCGGCGCGCTCCTTCGTGCAGCGCGGAGCCGACGGTGCGAAGGGTGAGAACTGCGCCTTACTCTGCTTCAACAAAGATGGCGGCGATGGTGCCAGCGGGCCGAGCGTGGAGGCCACCCAAGGCGACGCGCTGACGATGATCGAGGGTATGGCCGTCCAGGCCAGGTCGTTCGGCGGAAACGGAGGCAACAATCCCAAGGGCCTCGTTTTCGACGGCAACGGCGGTCGGGGCGGAAACGGCGGCGCTGTCACGCTCACCGAGACCGGACCGGTGGGCGGCGGCGTCGATCAGAGTACCGGGCTGGCGCTGATCGGGGTCAGCTCGCAGGGTGGCAAGGGCGGCGACGGCGGGAATAAGGGCCTCGCCCGGGGCGGCGATGGCGGGCCTGCCCGCCTCATCCTGCAGGCGCCCGTCTCCGCCTTCGGGGATCGCACCTCGGGCGTCTCGGTCCAGTCGAAGGGTGGAAAGGCTGGCGACGGCGCCACGTCCGCGAGCCAGCGCTCGGTGCAGACGGGCGGCCAGGGCGGGCTGGCGGAACTCACCGTCACCCCCGCGGGCAGCATCGTGACGCGCGGCGCCTCCGCGCCCGGCGCCGTCATCGAGTCCCTCGGCGGCGATGGCGGTATGAGAACCACGCGGGGCGGCAGCGATCTCGCCGGCGATGCCGGGGCCGGTGGCCTCGCCGTGCTCGTCAACCGCGGCTCGATCGTCACCGAGGGCGCGAGCGCGGTGGGCGTGCTCGTCCAGAGCGTCGGCGGCGCGGGCGGCGGCGACACCACCGGCATCAACGGCTCCGCGGGCGGCAAGGGCGGCGCCGGCGGCGCGGTCACGGTGGACCAGAGCGGGGCCATCGCGACGCTCGGGGCCTACAGCTCGGCCCTCATCGCGCAATCGGTCGGCGGTCCGGGCGGCGATGGCGGCCGCGCACCCTTCGGCAGCGGCGGCGATGGCGGCGCCGCCGGGGCCGGCGGCGCGGTGAAGGTGACCCAGTCGGGCACGATCAGCACCTCCGGGACCGGCTCGGGCGGCATCCTGGCCCAGAGCGTCGGCGGCGGCAACGCCCTCGATGCCTTCCAGGCCCCGGCTCCGCAGACCGGGCGCGGCGGCGGCAGCGGTGGCAAGGCCGGCATCCTGCCCTTCACCTCCGGCGGAACCGGCGGCATGGGCGGCCTCGGCGGCGCGGTCACCGTGCAGCAGAGCGGCGTGATCGAGACGGCGGGCACGGACGCCTACGGCATCCTGGCCCAGAGCATCGGCGGCGGCGGCGGCGTCGGCGGCGCTTCGATCAAGCCGGGCGCCTTCTTCACCTACGCGCTGGGCGGCGGCGGCGGGGCCGGCGGCCATGCCGGCACGGTCCTGGTGCAGGCGACGGGCGGGTCGATCACCACCTCCGGGGACGGGGCGAGCGCGGTGCTCGCCGAGAGCATCGGCGGTGGCGGCGGCGCCGGCGGCGTCGCCACGGCCACGACCGCGAGCCCGGCCTTTGCGGTCGCCCTGTCCGTGGGCGGCAGCGGCGGCGGCGGCGGCAAGGGCGGCGAGGCCCGGATCGAGAGCAGCGCCAGCGTGACCACCAGCGGTCGCGCGGCGATCGGCCTAGACGCGCTCAGCATCGGCGGCGGCGGCGGCGTCGGCGGCTCGGCGCGGTCCACGGCCATCGCGACGCCGCTGGTCCTGCCCAATGGCAAGACTCTGCCGAGCATCGCCCTCTCGGCCTCGGTCGGCGGCTCCGGCGGCCTCGGCGGCGAAGGCGGCCTGGCCAAGGTGATCAATGACGGCAGCGTCGTCACCTATGGCGGCGCATCGATCGGCGTGCAGGCCCTCAGCATCGGCGGCGGCGGCGGCCTCGCCGGCGATGCCTTTGCCTACGCGCTCGCGGTCGCGCCGCCCGGCGAGGTGGCGTTGAGCCTCAGCACCACGCTGGGCGGAACCGGCGGCGGCGGCGGCAAGGGTGGCCGGGCCGAGATCACCAATAACGGTTTCATCTCGACCTCCGGCGACGAGGCCGTCGGCCTCCAGGCGGAGAGCATCGGCGGCGGTGGCGGCAATGCCGGCAAGTCGGATGCGACGAGCAACAGTCTCAGTCTGCATCAGAACATCGCCGCCGCGCAGGCCATCGGCGGCAAGGGCGGCAGCGGCGGCGACGGCGGTACGATCGGCGTCGACAATCTCGGCACGGTGGTGACCGGCGGCAGCTTCGCCCACGCCATTCTGGCGCAGAGCATCGGCGGCGGCGGCGGCAATGGCGGCAGCGCTACCGGGCTCGCCATGCCCGGCCTCTCCTTCGACAAGACCCTGAACGATCTGGTCGGCAAGCTCCCGGTGGCGGACACCCTGTCGGTGACCCGCACCATCGGCGGCGAGGGCGGGGGCGGCGGCAAGGGCCAGGCCGTCACCGTGACCAATGCCGGCGCCCTGCGCACCGGCGGCTCCGACGCCATCGGCATCTTCGCCCAGAGCATCGGCGGCGGCGGCGGCACCGGCGGCGATGTCCAGGGCGCCGCCCAGGGCAAGCTCAAGGTGAACCTCACCCTCGGCGGCAAGGGCGGCAGGGGCAATACCGGCGGCGGCGTCACCATCACCAACGCCGCGACGGGCGGAATCGAGACCTGGGGCGACGGTGCGCACGGCATCGTGGCGCAGAGCATCGGCGGCGGCGGCGGCAGCGGTGGCAGCGTCTCGGCGCGCAAGGAGAAGACGCCGGACGCCGTCGGCGAGATCTGGACGCAGCTCAAGACGGCGATCGGCGTCACGGCCTATGAGGACTGGGCGAAGGACAAGAAGAACAAGGACGACAAGGAGGCCCTCGATCAGTTTCTGAAGGACATCAAGGAGAGTGACAAGTACAAGTCCCTTGCGGCGAAGATCAAGAATTCCGACTTCGCCAAGATGCTCCAATCCTACAGCAAGAGCGCGTCGGACTATCTGGCGGCGCAGAAGAAGGGCAGCGTCAAGCTGCCTGACGTGGAGGCGACCCTGAGCCTCGGCGGCGACGGCGGTCGCGGCGGCAAGGGCGGCGCGGTCACCGTCACCAATGACGGGGCCATCACCACCCTCGGCGTCGTGGCCCACGGCGTCTTCGCCCAGAGCGTCGGCGGCGGCGGCGGCCAGGGCGGCATGGCCTTCGCCGCCGCGACCAACGCCAACACCTACCGGGCCGTTCTCGGCGGCAAGGGCGGCGACGGCAACGAGGGTGGCACGGTCTCGATCGTCAACCGCGGCGCCGTCGCGACGGCGGACGACATGTCCTACGGCCTTTACGGCCAGAGCGTCGGCGGAGGCGGCGGCAGCGGCGTGGGCGCCACGACCACCGGCAGCAGCAAGGAGGGCAGCCTGGTCGTCACCCTCAATGTCGGCGGCAACGGCGGCAAGGGGGGCAAGGGCGGCGACGTCTCGGTCGAGAACACGGGCGCGGTCGTCACCGCCGGCAGCGAGGCCCACGGCATCGTGGCGCAGAGCGTCGGCGGCGGCGGCGGATCGTTCCTGCTCCCGGTCGCCAAGGAGGCCGGCAAGACGGACGCCTCCGCACAGACCGGCAAGGCGCAGGCGGAGAAGACCCAGTCCGACAGCGACGCCAAGGAACTCGCCAGTGCGCTGCTGGCGGCGATCGGGATCGAGAAGATCCCCGAACAGCCTTCGTCCGAGGGGGCGCCGAAGAGGTCCGGCAGCCTGACCCTGGGCGGTTCCGGCGAGGCGGCCGGCGACGGCGGCGCCGTGACGGTGACGCAGGGCGGCGCCATCACCACCAGCGGCTTCGGCGCCCTCGGCATCCTGGCCCAGAGCGTCGGCGGCGGCGGCGGCATGGCGGCGGCGGCGGCCAGCGCCAGCGGCGACACCTACACGTTCGGGATCGGCGGCTCGGGCGGCGCGACCGGCAACGGCGGCGCGGTGGGCGTGACCCTCTCGGCCGGCGCGCGGGTGACGACCACGGGCGATGCCGCGACGGCGCTGCTGCTGCAATCGATCGGCGGCGGCGGCGGCTATGCCGGTGCGCATCAGGTGATGGGCTACGCGGTGCCGTTCCTGCTCGAGGAGGGCTCGAAAGGCTCGGGCGGCGCCCTCTCCGTCACCCTCAAGGAAGGCGCCGCGATCCGCACCAGTGGCGAGCGCGCTCACGGCATCCTGGCTCAGAGCCTCGGCGGCGGCGGCGGCCTGATCGTCGACCTCTCCAATCCGATCCTCGCCTCCGGCCAGCTGGTCCAGGCGTCGGATCCGCCCAAGTCGCGCTCCACCTCAACCGGCTCCGGCGGGACCATCACCATCGAGAGCGCCGGGTCGATCATCGCCTCGGGCAAGGATGCCAACGCGATCTTCGCGCAGAGCGGCGTCCAGAGCCGCGACGGCAGCCTCGACCCGACCCGCGCGGGCGGCAACATCTCCGTGACCGTGAAGGGTCTTGTCACCGGCGGCAGCGGCACCGGCGCGGCGATCCGTCTGGAGGGCGGCTCTTACGGCAACCGAATCCTGATCGACGAGCGGGCCGTGGTCAGCGCCGCCTCCGGCCGCGCCATCGTCGGGACGATCAACCCGGTCAATATCAAGAACCGAGGCGTTCTGATCGGCGATATCGTTCTGACGACCCCCCCAGGGACGATGAGCACCCTGACCAACGGGGCGGATGGCTACGGCGCAGCGATCCTGCGCACACGCCAGGGCGGCGTGATCGATCTGGGCGGCAGCGGCAACGGCTCGATGACGAACAACGCCACGCTCGATATCGGCGGGGTCGGCACCGTCGCCCGCACCGACGTGAAGGGCGATTTCGAACAGCGCAGCAGCGGCCAGTTGCTGGTCGACGTCGCCCCCCTCGCCCCGGCCGGCGCCCTGCGCGCCGACCTTCTGGCCGTGAGCCGCAGTGTCTGGCTGGACGGCACCGTGCGGCCCAACGTCATCGGCGGGCTCCTGCCTGGGCAGTACACCTTCCTCACGGCGGGCAGCATCACGAACGCCAACGCGGCGACCTCGTCCACGACGATCCAGTCTGACTCGGTGCCGGTCTCCTGGGAGATCCTGCGCTCGGGCAACAGCCTCGCCCTGAGCCCGACGGCGCGCTTCACCGCGCCCCTCGGGATGACCCTCACCAGCGACCAGAAATCCACGGCCGAAGCCCTGCAGACGCTGTGGAACAACGGGTCGATCGGCGAGGCCGACCTGTTCGCCCGCTTCCTCTCGGTCAACAGCACGAAGGGCTACGCGGCGGCCCTCGACGAGTTGAGCCAGGAATCCAGCCAGTACGTGCTCACCGGACGGACTCTCGACACCCGGGCCGGCCTGAAGCGGGCGATGAGCTGCCCCGCCTTCGAAGGCACCGGCACCCTGTTGCGCGAGGGCGAGTGCGTCTGGGGCCGCGTCGCGGCAGCCCGCACCAGCCTGTTCTCCTCACCCGGCGAGGGCGGCTACCGCCAGAACGCCCTGAGCTACCAGAGCGGCCTGCAGGCCGAGTTCGCTCCGGACTGGTTCTTCGGTCTCTCGGGCGCCTATACCCGGGCCTACCTGAACGACTCCGACCGGATCACCGGCACGGTGAGCGATGCCGCAGACGTCTCAGTCGCCCTCAAGCATCAGGTCGGTCCCTGGCTGTTCGCGGCCTCGGCCAATCTCGGCTACGCGTGGCAGAACAATCTGCGGGCGATCGATTTCGGCGGCGGCAACGTGCTGGCGCGCAGCAAGTCGGAGGTGCTGACGGCGGGCGGGCGTCTGCGGGCGAGCTACCAAGTCCTGTTCGACGACTGGTACATCAAGCCCTATCTCGACCTCGATGTGCTCTACTCCCACAGCCCGGCCTATTCGGAGACCGGCGCGCCTGAGGTGAACCTCGACGTGCGGGCCATGAGCAAGACCCTGCTGGCCTTCAGCCCGAACGTCGAGATCGGCGGCCGTTTCGACCTCGGGAACGGGCGCTGGCTGCGGCCCTATGGGACGCTCGGCGTGACGCTCCTGTCGGACGACCACTTCACCGGTTTCGCGAGCTTCCAGGGCAGCGGCGCACTCGGCCTGTTCGCCACCACCTCGCGGATCCCGGACAAGCTCGGCGAGGCGGGACTCGGCCTCCAGATCGGCCTCGGCGGCGGCGTCGAGCTGACGGGCGAATACCAGTCGCATATCGGCGACCGGTTCCTGTCGCATCTCGGCACGGCCCGCCTGTCGGTGCGGTTCTGAGCCTGAGGGCGGCGCGGGGGATGTCCCGCGCCGCCCTCCGAGACGGACGATTCTAACCTGGGGCGCGAACAGTGGCCGGCGCGGTGCGGATCGGGGTTGCGGCCGTCCTGGAGCCGAGCGCCTGAGGACGCGCCGGCTATCAAGCGTCGGCACCGTGTTCACGGGCCGCACTCCGCCGCGGACGGTCTTTGAGCCAACGGCGTATTGGTGTGCCGTTCAGACGGGCCGTTCCTAGGTTGGCGGCCCTATCGCCTCTCGTCTCCCGCTGATCGTCGCGCGCAGCGTAGATCAATCGGCTTGAGCAGGCGTTGAGCAATTCGCGATCAGCCGATCATGTCTGACGGCGCCAACGGTAGATGTGCGATCGTGTTGCTGACGAAAGGCGGGATCCGATTGACTTACAGGCAAAATCAAAATTTAACATCCTATTAACTATGTTTCTGCTTTTATTCCGATCCTGAATCCACCGATCGGCCTCGATCGCAGGTGCGCAGCCACGGTGGAGACGGCCGTCCTCGCCCGCACCGGATACGCTCCCCATGTTGGTCAACAGGGTCCGCAGCCTCTGCCTCAGTGCGCTGCTCGCAGGCTTGCTCTCGAGCACGGCTCTCGCGGAAAGCCGGTACAGCTCCATCTGGAATCTCGGCGACAGCCTGTCGGATACGGGGCGGACCTATCGGGCGACAGACACGTGGTTGCTTCGCGCAATCAAAAAAACGCGCCTTATGGGACCCTCTATGAGCAAGGTCGGTTCTCGAACGGAATTGTCTGGGTTGAGTATCTGAACAATACCAACGGTACGCCGTATATTGCGGATCGGAATTTTGCTTACGGCGGTGCAACGTCCGGATACTACGTCTCATCGAGTATGAAAAGAGTAGGCATCGAGACCATTGAGGAGCAAAACAAGCATCTTATCGATGTGACCAAGGCGAGCCCGGACCTTTTTGGGGGGCGACCGCTCTTCACGCTTTGGATAGGCGGGAACAATTTCAGACAGGAGGTGGAGGACTCGTGGGTCAGTGTCGATATTCCGAAGGCTGCCCGGACGTTGCTGAAGTATGTTCCTGACGATCTCGTCAGCCTGAGTAATGCTGTCCAAGGCAATCCAATAATCGCAGAGCAAGGCGCGACGTACTATATCAATACGGTCCCTAACATAGCGACAACGCCAAAGATTTCCTCGAAATATGGCAAATATGTCAACGAATTGAGTAATAGTATTGATGAGACCAACAGGTCGATCAAATCCAAGCTCTACGCGATCCAGGATGCCTTTGACGTCAAGGGGACTTCGGAGCGGGTTGTCGTCGTGGATGCTGCTGCACTTCTTAAGGAAGTGCAGGCACGGCCAGCATCGTTCGGATTCAAGCAAGGATCGCTGAATTGTATTAGTGCCGATTCTGGCGAGTACACCAATGGGTGCTCGAAGCCTGTCGAAAACGACTACCTGTTCTGGGACGAGTTCCACCCGACGACCAAGGCGCATGCCATGATCGCCGATTACGCGTGGAAGACCGATCTCCTCGAGGCGGGGGACACGGCCGAGCTTCTGCGGCCCTACGTGGCCAATATCGAGATCCGCGACCGCACCTTCGCCGGCCAGATCACCGGCGTCGGCAGCCTGATCAAGAGCGGTGAGTCGGTGCTGACGCTCGCCGGCCAGAACAGCTATGCCGGCGGCACCCGCATCGACAACGGCACCATCCGCATCGGCAGCGACGCCAATCTCGGCGCCCGTGCCGGCCTTCTGACCATCCAGGGCGGCACGCTGAACACGACGCAGAGCTTCACGATGAACCGCGACGTCGCGATCAACGCCTCCGTCTCGACGGGCGAGATCGGCGGCTCGACGTTCGGCGGAACCTTCCGGACCGAGGCGGGGACGATCCTGACGCTGCGCGACAACACGCTCTCGGGCAGCGGCGACCTTGCCAAGACGGGTCTCGGCACCCTCGACATCCGCTCGACCGTCACCGATGCCCGCGCGCTGACCGCGATCCAGGAAGGCACGCTGAAGATCAACACGGCCTCGACCTACCGGACGACCGAGCTGACGGTGGCGAAGGACGCCGTGCTCGGCGGGTCCGGCACGATCATCGGCACGGTCCGGAACGAGGGCACCCTGTCGCCCGGCAACTCGATCGGCACGCTGACCGTCGAGGGCAATTACGAGCAGGCCGGCACCGGCCGCATCCGGATGGAGGTCGATACCGACCGGTTCGACGCCCTGCGGGTCAACGGCAATCTCACGGTCGGCGGCACGATCGATCTCGTCTTCGATCCGACCGACAAGATCGCCAACCAGACCTTCACCTTCGCGTCGAGCAAGGGGACCACGAGCGGGCAGTTCGGCCAGGTGATCGACCTGAATCCCTTCCTGACCGAGACCCTGATCTACGGGGCGAACTCCGTCTCGATGACCTTCGACCGCGACTTCGCGGCGCCGGCGCAGACCGCCAACCAGCGCGCGGTCGCCCAGCACCTGAACCGCTCCTACCTGCTGGATCCGCAGGGCGACCTCGACACGGTGTTCTTCGCCCTCGACCGGACCGAGACGGATGCCGCCGGCGCCCTGGCCCTGCAGGCCCTGTCGGGCGAGGCGATCGCCAACGCCACCACAGCGGATGCCGTGCAGCGCGGCCAGTTCGTTCGGGCCCTCGAGGACCGCATGGCCGACCGCCGCGTTGGGCGCGCCGACGTCCAGCCGGGCATCGGCCTCGAAGGATCCTGGACCGCTCTCGACCAGGCCGGGACCGGCCCGGCCCTGCGCGCCGCCGCCGCCGGCCTCACGCAGACCGCGCCGGCAGCCGGCGGCACGGCCCCGGATGCGGGCGAGCTGTCCCTGTGGGCGCGGGCGCTGGGCGGCCCCGGCCGGATCGGCGGGCGCAACGGGTTCGACCTCACCCATGCGGGCGTCCTGGTGGGCGCCGACAAGCGGTTCGACGGCGCCCTGCTCGGCGTCAGCTTCGGCTACGCCGATGGGACGACCAACGGCACCTCCGGTCTGAACCGCAGCTGGGCCAGCGCCTATCAGGGCTCGGTCTACGGCTCGCTCGACCTCGGCCCGGCCTTCCTGGACGCGGTGGCGGCCTACACCGCCACCGAGAACCGGACGGCCCGCGGCCTGGTCTTCGGCGACCTGGCGCGCACGGCGGTCGGCACGTTCGGCGGCAACGATTTCAGCGGAGCGCTCAAGCTCGGCACGCGCTACCGGTTCGGCGCCCTCTATGCCGAGCCGAGCGTCGGCCTCGACTGGTACCGGCTGAGCCGCGACGGCTTCGCAGAGCGAAGCGCCGGGTCGGCCGGCCTGCTCGCGCGGGCCACGACGCAGGACATCATCCAGCCCTCCGTCGGTGCGCGCGTGAGCACGGCCTTCCTGCAGGACGGCGTGCTGATCAGCCCCGAGCTGCGGGCGCGCTATTACCGCAATGTCGGGGACACGCTCTCGCTGGTGACGGCGTCGCTGATCGGGGCACCGGGCGCGCCCTTCACCACGACCTTCGCCGGCATCGGGCGCGACACCGGGGTGATCAGCGCCGGGATCAGCGCGCAGAAGGCCAATCTGCAGGTGTTCACGCGCTACGAGGCGGCGATCGGTTCCCAAGCCACCGCCCACATCTTCGCGGGCGGCCTGCGCTACGCCTGGTAAGCGGATGTCTCGCCGGTTCCGCCGGGGCGATCCCTGCGGAACCGCGCGAGATCCAGGTCCCTGCGAAACCTCGATACGCGCTCCCGTCGCACGACCCGCGACGGGAGTCCTTGACGTCCCGATCCGCCGCCCGGGATCGGGCGTCCGGCCGTCGCGTGGCAGCGCTCAGCGCGGCGGCGCGGCTTCGGCCTTCGGCTCGGGGATCGGCGCCTCGGCCGCGGCATTGAGGATGACGGCCATGTCCTCGGGCAGCAGGAAGCCCTGCGCCGCGAGGGCCTGGGCCGCTGCGCGCACGCGGTTCACGTAATCCGACCGGTTGCGGTAGCGCTCGGCCAGGGCCGGTTGCCGGCCGGCCTCCGCGGACGTCCGCGCGAAGGGCTGATAGGTGCCGATGAGCGAGCAGGTGAAGGTCGCGAGCGGTGCGTTCTGAGCCCCGTGCACCCCGAGCGGCACGGCGATGTCCGGCAGGCGCACGCCCCCGAGCGGATTGCCGTCGGCATCGCGTTGCGGCACCTGGACGACGGCCTCCGGCAGGGCCCGGGGCGCCTGGAGCACGGTCGGGTCGTCCTTCGCCGGCTGGAGCGGCATCAGGCGCGTCTCCGGAGGCGCCGCGTTGCGGGCGACCCACTGGTCGAGCCTTGCCAGGGTGGCGCGCGCCACCGGGGCCCAGTCGAGCCGGCCCGGCGGCAGGCTGCACGCGTCGGCCTTCAGGACATTCACGTGCGAGGCCCCGGCGACGTCGTACATCCGGACAGTGGCGGGGAGCGGCAGGTCTGCGGTGCCGTGCGCGCCGGTGCGACCCAGGGAGGCACGCAGGGAGGCGTAGTCCACGGTCGAGTTGAGCAGCATCATCCGGGGCGGGATCTCGCCGCGCGCCTCGACCCGGGCGACGATCTCGCCGATGGTCAGCGGGCCGTCATGGACGCCGGGAAAGTCCGGATCGGCGAAGTTCGGCGTCCCGTCGGCGCTCGAGCCCGGCCCGGTGCCCGAGCGCATGATCGGCAGGAGACCGGCGCCCGAGACGAAGACGTGCATCCCGTCGAAGACGCGGCGGCCCTCGGCCGTGTTGAAACCGTCGAGCAGGAAGGTCTTGAGGAAGCGGCCATCCTGGGATTTGCCTGTGGCGAGCGTGCGGTTGATCCGGCCCGCCAGGGGATTCGGCGTACCGGCGCCGTCGGCGGCGGCATGGGCCAGGAAATCGGCGGCGTCGCGGACGATCGCGAAGCCGACACCCTCGACGAAGCGCCGGCGGCCCTCCGCATCGGTGAAGGAGGGTAACTCCGCGCCGCGGCCGAGTTCCCAGTAGATTTCGGCAACCGCGTAGCCGTTGTCCTGCAGGAATCCGGTCCCGATCCCGAGGTCGCCCGACAGCATCGGGATGTCGCGCGGGCTGTTGTAGAGCGCGTTGGCGTAGGCCCGGCCGCGGTTCGGCACATCGACCAGGAGCGCACCGTTGCCGGAGGCGGGATCGGCCGGCGCGATCAGGATGATGCGCGCGCTGTAGGCGACGCGGCCGGCATCGCTGCGGGGCGCCTTCTCGAGATCGGGAATGCCGTGATCGTCGGGCGCCAGCTCCCCGACGACGCGGCCGTCCCAGCGGACATAGTCGCCGCCGCGGAAGGTCCCGAAGCTCTGCCGCGACGCGAGTTCGAGCCGTGTGACCCTGGCCTCGGCCGGGCTGGCCAGCGCCGCGGCCAGAGATGGGCTCGCGAGCCCGATGAGGAGCCCGGCGACCACACGCGAACAGCGTCCCATCACGGATGTCCCTCGCTTGCTCTCCCGCAGGGCCAGCGTGGACCAGCCGCGAGGGCGTGACCAGCCTATCGCCCGGCGCCGCGTTCACAACCGCGACAATCCGGGCCGGGGCCCCACGATCCCTGAACCGCGCCGGTCCGACGGTCTGTCTCGCGGGCCCGGCTTCCGCTATCCTGGCCGTATGACCGGACCCGCAGATCCTCGTCCGCTGCGCCGATTCACGGCCTGCCTCCTGCTCGCCGGCGGCACCCTGTGCTCGGGTCCAGCGGCAGCCCAGTTCGCTCCGTCGTTCATCGGCTTCGGCCCGCTTCCCGCCTTCGCCTGGCCCCAGGCGCCCGGAGAGCTTGAGAGCCGCTGGTCCGGCTCCTACGCCCGCATGTCGACAGGCTTCGAGGCCGTCTCGTCGAAGCGTTTCGGCGGATATGCCGGCCCAACCATCGGGTTCGAGGCCGGGCGGATCTGGCGAGAGGGCGCGCTCGTCTACGGCATCGGCGGTGGCTTCGATTACTTGGCCGCGGTCGGCGGCGGCACGACGCCCGGCTTCGGCGGCCTCGCCTACACGCGCGACCTCGCGGGCGCGCTGCAGGTGAAGGTGGGCACGTTGCTCACGCCGGATATCCTGCTCTACGCCAAGGCCGGCGCCTGGGCCGCGCACGAGACGCTGCGCGTCGGTCCGACCGCGCTCTCGCAGCCCTTCTCCCGGGAGGATGTCGCGGTGCGGCCGAATGCGCAGGTCGGGGTGGAGTGGGCGCTCACCGACCGCCTCTCGGTCGCTGTCGAGGCCGGCGTGATCGGCGGCGGCTTTCGCTGAAGGCGAGCGATCTCGGCCGTGTTCCTGCCGGTGGTGCGGCGGGGCATAGCTGGGTGAAGGGGGCTGCGATGTGCCGGGTGACGTATCGGACCGTTGCCGTCGACGGATTGTCCGTCTTCTACCGGGAGGCCGGCCCGCGCGATGCGCCGACCCTCCTGCTCCTGCACGGGTTCCCGTCCTCGTCCCGCATGTACGAGCCGCTGCTCCGGCGCTTGGCTGGCGCCTATCACCTGGTCGCGCCCGACTTCATCGGATTCGGCCACAGCGACGCGCCCAATCCGCGATCCTTCGCCTACACCTTCGATCGTCTCGCCGACATCGTCGAGGCCTTCACCAGGGTCCTCGGCCTGTCCCGCTACAGCCTGTACCTACAGGATTACGGCGGACCGGTGGGCTTTCGGCTGGCGCTCGCCCATCCCGAGCGTGTCCCGGCGATCATCGTCCAGAACGCCGTGGCGCATGAGGACGGGCTCGGACCCCTCTGGGACACGCGGCGCGCCTTCTGGGCGGATCGGCCGGCGCACGAGGCCGCCCTGCGTGAGAACATTCTCTCGCTCGCCGCCACGCGGCAGCGGCATGTGGGGCGGGACCCGGACATCGCCGCCTACGACCCGGACCTCTGGACGGACGAGTTCGCCTTCCTGTGCCGTCCCGGACAGGACGCGATTCAGACCGATCTCTTCTACGATTACCGGACCAACGTCGCGCGCTATCCGGCGTGGCAATCATGGCTCCGAAGCCGCCAGCCGCCGCTGCTGGTGGTCTGGGGACGCTACGACCCCTCCTTCGAAACCGCGGAAGCCGAGGCCTACCGGCGCGACGTGCCCGATGCCGAGGTGCACGTTCTCGATGCCGGCCACTTCGCCCTGGACGTGAAGCCGGACGAGATCGCGACGCGCCTTGCTGATTTCCTGGCCCGCCGCGTCGGCCGTCGGCAGGCGTGACCCCGTAGCCGGTTGATCCGGAAGAGGGGTAGCGCCGACGTGGCCGGCGACTCTCAGGTCATCCGCGTCAGGACATCTTCCTTCCAGAGGGTTCGGTGCAGCACCACCATGCCCGCATGGCCGAGCACGATCACCAGAAGCGTGAAGCCGAGCCAGTAGTGCAGCAGGTCGGCTGGGAGCATCAACCACGCGATCTTGCTGTCGCGCTCCGGCATGAGGGGGATGCCGTAAGGCGCGAAGGGCTTTCCCGATCCGTACTGGCGCAGAAGAGCCAAGCTCGGAACGACGACCATCAAGGCGTAGATCGCGGCGTGTCCGGTCGTCGCCGCGCGGCCCAGACGTCCGGGATGCGGCGGCCGCCGCCTCAGATTCGCCAGTCCCCAGGCACCGCGCAGCAGCACGAGGATGAAGAGCGTAAAACCCATCGTGAAATGGCTTGCGCCCACGAAACGCGTCAGGGCCGTGTCGCCGATGCTGACATAGAGCAGCGCCCCGGCGAATTGCCAGGCGAAGAGCGCCGCCATCAGCCAGTGCAGGCCGCGGCTGATGCGGCCGTAGCGCTGCGGGTTATCGAGCCATCGGGATGTCGTCATGGCTGGCCGTCGTGCTGCTGCGCCGCAGCCAGCAGGTCGAGACGGTAGTCATCCGTGTCGATCTGGCGCAGGGGATGCAGGAAGGGGCCGGTCGCCGCGATGAAATGCTCGGCCGCTGCGTCGCCGCTCAGCGGGTAATGCGTCGTGCCGGTCCAGTGCACGAGCAGAACCTCGCCGTTCGGACGCAGGCTCCTGCGGACGCGCGCGGCCAGACGCTGCACGTCTCCCGGGTCGAGGAAGTAGACGACCTCCGAGAGCAGGATCAGGTCGAACGACCCGTCCGGCCATTCGTCGGGCACCTGTGCGCGCGCGAAGCGGACATGGCCGAGGCCCTGGCAGCGCGCGCGCGCCTGCTGCAGGGCCAGCTCGGTCAGGTCGAGGCCGAGCACGTCGTCGCACCGCGCGGCCAGGGCTTCGGTCAGCACGCCGATGGAGCAGCCGACTTCCAGCGCCGCGGCGTAGCGATCCCGCGACAGGGCCGCGAGCGTGGCCGCATATTTCGCGTGCTCGTAGGCGCTCGTGGCGAAGTTCCACGGGTCGGGGTCGCGGGCATACTGGTCCTCGAAGTAGCGCGCCGGGAGCGAGGTGGTGAACCGGCTCATGCGCGCCCCCCGGTCCAGAGGTCGCCCCCCAGGCCGCCGGCCTGCAGGACCACGCGCGCCGCGCCGGTGAGGGCGCCGTCCGGCGCGGGCTGCCGCAGATAGGTGGCGAGGTCGCGCGAGAGGCGCTCGAGCGGATGGCCGCGCAGAAAGCCCTGCAGGCCGACCGAGCGCTGCGCGAGCTGCAGCACGTCGAGGCCGGACCGCTCGACGGCGAGGCGGGCCAGATTGACGTAGGCGACGATGCGGTCGGCCGGGAGCTCCGCATCGGCGGCGATGGCTGCGGCGCGCGCCACCCAGTGCCGCGCGCCCTCCATCGCGATGGCTCCCTCGCCGAGCCGCGCGAGCTGGTGCGGATCGTCGCCGCGACCGACGCGCGCGAGATGCGCGCGCCAGGCGTCGAACACCGCCTCGATGCCGCCGAGCTGCACCGCCGCGAAGCGCCAGGCGCCGCCCGAGAAGTCCGGCTGGCGGTGATAGTCGTCCGGTCCGCCGAGGATCGCCTCCGCGGCGACCGGAAGCCCGCTGAAATCCACGGTGCCGGTGGCCGAGGCGCGCATGCCGTGCGCGCGCCAGGCCGAGAGATCGGCCCGGGTACCCGCCTCCAGCGGCACGACCAGCATGAGCGGCGCACCCTCGTCTGGACGGCGCCCGGTGACGAGCGCGCGCGTGACGTGGCCCGCCCCCGAGGCGAAGGTCTTCACGCCGCGCAGGCGGAGGCTATCCGGTGCATCCTCGAGGACGAGGCCGCCAGCCGGCTCGGTGTTCCACACACCGAAGAGGTGCCCGGCCGCGGCATCGGCGAACAGGCGGGCGCGCTGTCCGGCGTCGCCGTAGCGGGCGACGAGCTGGAGCGCGTTGACGTGCCCCTCGTAGAGCCTCCCGAGGGCGAGGCTGCCGTAGCCGACGAGGCGCAGAGTCTCGGACAGCTTCGCGGCCCCGGGCTCCTCGCCGAGGCCGGCACCTCCCTCGGCCACGGGGATGGGGGCGGCGAGCAGGCCGAGGCGCGCCAGATCGGCCACGTCCTCGGCCGGGAAGCCGTCGTCGCGATCCTCCGCGGCCGCGCGGGTCGCGGCCGTCGCGGCGACTGCCCGCGCGGCTGCGACGGCATCATAGACCAGGTTGAGCGGGGTTCTCTGGTCCATGCGCCTCACTCCACGCGGGCCGCCGCGGCGGCAATCTCATCGACCGTGCGGCCGGTCGCCACCGAGCACGGTTGCTCGTCCAAGATATCCGGGTCGCCCGGGCCGCGCGCGGCCGCGTCCTGCGACTTGATCAGCAGCCAGGATTCCTGGCGCTCGCGCGGTCGCGGCTTCATGCGCATCAGACGCCAGCGGCCGGTCAGCTTCTCGCCGTGCAGGCGAAAGGCCAGCGATCCGGATGCGAGCGCCGCCACCGCGTCGCCCTCGGGTTCCCAGGTGCCGCGGTCCCACAGCAGCACGACGCCCGCGCCGTACCGGCCCGGCGCGATCACGCCTTCGAAGTCGGCATAGCCCAGGCCGTGATCGGCCACCGCGATGGCAAGGCGGCGCTCGCCGGCGACGAGGCTCGGCCCCCGCGCGACCGCCCAGCTCTTCAGGGCGCCGCCGAGTTCCAGCCGGACATCGTAGTGCAGCCGGCGCGCGGCGTGCTTCTGCACGCGGTAGGCGAGGGCGTTGCCCTCACGCATGGCCGGAGCGCCCCGTATCCGCGTGCCGGCCCGGCGGGACGGCGCCGGCCGGACGAGCGGTGCCGCTGTCCCTGAGCGCGACCTCGGACTGGGCGCGGTGATCATCCAGCGGCATCGTGCCCCCCGTCAGGCCGGAACGCGACGGCCTGTAAGCTCGACGACAACCGCGCGCCGGACGCCTGGTTCTGCGGAGCGGACGAAATGCGCTGTCGTAGCGCACCGGATTGATCGCAGTCCCGTCGCGCGCCGGCGGCAGGCTGTGCGCAGGGAGGGATAACCGCGAAGCCGGCGCCGTCTCCGCGCATCCTGTCGCGCGATGCTACCGGTCTCGCCAACATCAGTCACGAACCGTGCGTGGTGCGGCGATCTGCTCTGATACCGCGACATACAACTCATCGTTGTTTATCTTCGACCGCTTCGGCCGCGCTATTCGGCAGATTACGAAACGGATTGGCAATCCATCCCGTCTAATCAAGCGGTCGAGTGCGCGGCGCCGACGGGCCCATCGGTCCGGTGCAGGAGCGCGCTCCAGGCCATGACCCGCTGCGCCCAGCCGGAGCCATGCGGTCATCTGCGGAATGCGCGCATCATGAGGCTCGGCTTTCGAAGGGCAAGGGCAGCGGATCCCGGTGGGGCCGCGGCCCGGCCCGGCTCCATTCTTCGCCCGGCTCTGCGCGCCCTGTCCGACTTTCGGCGGGCGAGGGGGGGCTCGGTGGCCGTCGAGTTCGGCTTCGTGGCCCTGCCGTTCCTGGCGCTCACCGGAGCCAGCCTGGAGGCTGGCCTGACCTATTTCGGGCAGGAGATCCTCCAGACCGCGGTCTCCGAGGCCGGCCGCCAGATCTATACGGGCCAGTTCCAGACGGCGCATGCGGGCACCACCGACCCGCAATTCCTGCTCGCCAATTTCCGCGCCGACATGTGTTCGCCCGGCGGGCAGGCCCGCGTCACCACGTTCCCCTGCGACAGAGTGAAAATCAGCATCACCAAGGCCGCGAGCTTCTCCGCCGCCACCCTCGTCCAGCCGGTGATCCGAAATCCCGATACCGGACTGACGGATTGGAATCCGGGGTTCCCGTCCTACACCTGCGCGCGTGCCAACGATATCATCATCGTTCAGGCGGTTGTCGACGTGCCGATCTACTTTCCGCTGCTCGGCGCCGTCTACGCGACGCTTCCCAATCGTCGCCGGGTTCTTCAGGCGGCCACGGTGTTTCAGGTCGAGCCGTTCGATTCGACCACAGCCTGTCCCTCCGGCACATGAGCAGGCCCCGACCCGGCGGTCTCGGCCGTTGCCTCACCCGGCTCCGATCCGATGCAGAGGGGACGGCAGCCCTTGAGTTCGCGCTGATCCTGCCGCTGATCGTGACGATCTATTTCGGCCTGACCGAATTGCTGCGCGCCGTCGACACCGGCCGCAAGGTCACGCTCTACGCGCGGACGATCGCCGATCTCTCGGGCCGGGCGACCAATGGCAGCCCCGTGGCGGCCGACATGGCCGCCATCGTCGACGCGGCCGGCGTGATCATGCGTCCCTATTCGACGGCGAGCCTGCAGGTCGCCATCCATGCCATGGGCGTGGGGAACGGCACGGGCACGCTCCTCGGCGGCGTGTGCTCCAGCTACCCGCCCGGCGCCCGGCCCGTGCGCACCCTCAACGGCACCGCGGGCCTGCCTGCCACGCCGTCGACCTTCGGATATGACGGCGCCCGCTACGTCCTGGCGGAGGTGTCCCTGCCCTACACCCCGATCGTCGGCTCGAATCTCTTTCGCCTGATCTTCGGCCGAACCGGATTGGTGTTCAGCCGGAAGATCTCCTGGGCGCAACGGCTCGACAAGGGTGAGGTGGTCATGCCGGGAGGTTCGCCGTGTCCGAGTTTCTGACCCGACATCCCGCGCGGCCCGGCCCGGCATCCCGGTACATGGACCCGGTCCTCCGGCGTTTCGTGCGGGCGCGCGGCGGACACGTGGCCGTCACCTTCGTCGTCTTCCTGATCCCCATCCTGTTCGCGGCCGGGGCCGCGATCGATTACGGCCGGCGCGGCGCCGCCAAGGCCGAGCTCGACGCGCTCCTGGACGCGGCGGTTCTCGGGGTGATCGCCCAGAAGACGAACACAATCACCGCGGCGATGGTGGATAGCGCGCGCGCGCAGTTCCTGGCGGACGCAGCCAAGGTGCCGGGCGTGACGAAGATCACCTCGTTCACGGCAACCCCGGTCCAGGGCGCCACCCAGCTCGGACTGACCGCTGCCTATACAGCGATCGTCCAGACCACGCTGAGCGGCCTCATGATGAAGACGGTCGGGATGACGATCGGCGGCCAGTCCAGCAGCGTGCGCCGGATCGCGCAATATATCGACTTCTATCTGCTGCTCGACAACTCGCCGTCGATGGGATTGGCCGCAACCAGCGCCGACATCCAGCGCATGCAGACTGTCGCCAACGGTTGCGCCTTCGCCTGTCATCTGCCCAACCCCAATGGATCGGAGAACCTGAACGACAATTATCACATCGCGAAGCGCAACAATATCAAGCTGCGCATCGATGTTCTGCGGAGCGCCGTGTCGAATCTCGTCGACTCGGCCAAGGCGAGCATGAGCCTGCCGCAGCAATTCCGGATGGAGATGTGGACGTTCAGCGATGTCCAGACCCGGCTGAGCCAATTGACGGCCGATCTCGAACAGGTCAAGCGCGCGTCGGCCCAGATCGATATGGCCACGTCCTATCAGGACCAACGCGACTGCCAGACTTCCTACGGTCCAACGCTGAGCAAGATGACCGACACGATTCCGGTGAGCGGCGACGGTGTGACGCCCGCGTCTCCGATCCGGTTCCTGTTCTTCGTCACCGATGGCGTGCAGGACCTGCCGTTCGCCCGCTCGAAGCCCCGTCCGACCATCGGATCCGTTATCAACGATGGCCGCTACATCGGTCCCATCGACCCGGCCCTGTGCCAATCGATGAAGGACAAGAAGATCCGGATCGGCATCATCTACACACAATATCTGCCGCTTTACAACAACGGCTTCTACAATTCCTACGTGAAGCCGTTCGAAAATAACATCGGTCCGCTTTTGAAGAGCTGTGCGACGGACGGTCTTTACTTTGCTGTCTCGACGAATGGCGACATCAATCAGGCCATGCAGCAGCTTTTCAGCGCGGCCATGTCGTCGGTGCGGATCACGAATTGAAGCGCTCCTTGCGCCGAACCAGGATCCGCTCCGGCGCAAGGAGCCTTGCAGGGCTCGTCCGGGTCGGCGGCGGCGCCCGAGACCGATCCCCCTCAGCCGCGGGCGCGGCGCTGCAGCGGCAGCCGATCGGCGGTGAGGCCGTGGATCAGCATGCCGCCGAGCATCGCGGCGACGAACAGGGCGATCTGGGGCAGGCCGAGCACGAGCCCGGCGAGCGCGGGGCCGGGGCAGAGGCCGGCAAGCCCCCAGCCGACGCCGAATAGGGCGGCGCCGCCGAGAAGGCGGCCGTCGATCCGCCGATTCGTCGGCACCTCGAAGCGGGGCGCCAGCACCGGCTTCGCCATCCGCGCCTTGAGCGCGTAGGCCAGCGCCGACACGCCGACCGCCCCCCCGAGGACGAAGGCGAGGCTTGGATCCCAGGCGCCCGCGATGTCGAGGAAGCCGAGCACCCGCTCCGGGTCCAGCATGCCGGACAGGGCGAGGCCGAAGCCGAAGAGCAGGCCGCTCACGAGCGCGGTTGCGATGCGGGGCGCGCTCATCGGCCCACCCCATGCCGGACCAGGAATACGGTGACGATCGCGGAGGCCATGAAGGTCGCTACCGCCGCGAAGGAGCGCGGCGACAGCCGGGCGAGGCCGCAGACGCCGTGGCCGCTGGTGCAGCCGGAGCCGAGCCGCGTGCCGTAGCCGACGAGGAGGCCCGCCACCACGAGCATCGGCCATGAGGCTTCGACGTGCAGGTCGGGCCAGTGGCCGGCCGCGAGCCGGAACAGGACCGGCCCCAGCAGCAGGCCGACGAGGAAGGCCGCGCGCCAGGCCGCGTCCCGCCCTGCCGGCCCGAGCAGGCCGCCGGCGATCCCGCTGATGCCGGCGATGCGGCCATTGGCGAGGAGAAGCAGCGCGGCCGCGGCGCCGATCAGCGCGCCGCCCGCGAACGGAGCGAGAAAGGCCATCTTGACGGATCTCCAATCTCCCCGAACAGCGCCGCTTGGCCGAGCGCCCGGATGCGCATCCGCTGCGATGGTCATGACGCGGGCCTCGCCCGGGCCGCACGGAATGGCGTGCGGCCCGCGAGATGCGGGTGACCGTGACCCGCGTCAAGAGGACAGTCGAGGATGTTCGGCGCGCGGCGCGACAACCGGGATCGCGGGCCGCCCGCGGGGGCCAACGGCGCCGGACCCCGCGCGCCTCTCAGCGTTCGTGGCCGGCCGAGGCGGTGGTCTCGCGAATGGGGGTGAGGACGTAGTCGATCACCCGGCGGGTGCCGGTATGGATCTCGGCCTGCACCGTCATGCCCGGCGTCAGCGCCACCGGCTTGCCCTCCGACACGATGTCGTTCCGCATCACCTCGATCGTCACCGGGAAGACCAGGTTCTGGGTCCGCGGGGCGCCGATCACCCCGTTGGTGCCCTGGCTGCGCGCCACAGAGAGAGCGTCGGTCGAGCCGCCGGCGTCCCGCTCGTCGATCGCGTCGCGCGAGATCCGCACCACCCGGCCTTCCGCCGTTCCGTAGCGCGTGAACGGGAAGGAATCGACCTTCACCGTCACCGTCTGGCCGGCCGTCACGAAGCCGATGTCCTTGTTGAGCACCAGGGCCTCGATCTCGACCGTCCCTGCGCTCGGCACCAGCACCAGAAGCGGCTGGCCCGGCGTCACCACCTGACCCACCGTGGTCACGGCGAGCTGCTGCACCGTGCCGTCGATCGGCGCGCGCAGCTGCATCCGCTCGCGGCGCAGGCGCGCCTTCACCACGTCCTGGCGCAGGCCGTCCACCTTCTGTGCCGTCTCGGTCAGCGCCTGGGCCTGCTTCGCGATGGTCTCGCTGGTCAGCTGCTCGATGCGCCGCTGCAGCGAGGCCGCCGCCGCCCGCGCCTCCACCAGCTGGCCCCGGTCATAGGCCAGCTCGGCCGAGACCTGCTCGACCTGCTGGAGGGCGTCGATCACCGCCGCACGGGTGCCGGCCGAGCGCGCCACCAGGGTCTCGCGCATGTCGGCGCGCTCGCGCAGCACCGTCTTCAGGCGCTCGCGCGCCTCGATGCTGCCGGTGAAGCGCTCCTCCTGCGCCGTCTTCTCGGTCAGCTGCGACTCGAGGGCGGCCCTTGTGGCATAGTGCTGGTTGAGCTCGCTCGTCATCGCCGCGCTCTCGCGCAGACGGACCGCCGGCGCGGTCTCGGGCGCGTAGTCCGGCTCCGCCTCCTTGCTGTCGGAGCGGATCGCCGCGATCGTGGCGGTGCGCCGGGCGATCTGCGCCGAGAGCGCGGCGAGCTCGTTCTCGCGAGCGGCGAGGTCGGCCGCCTGCTCGGTGGCGTCGAGGTCGATCAGCAGGTCGCCCGCCTTGACGCGGTCGCCGTTATGCACGGCGATCGCCTGGACCTTGCTGGTCTCGAAGGGCTGCAGCACCTTCGAACGTCCGGAGGGCTGCACCCGGCCCGAGGCTACGGCGAAGATGTCGAGGCTCGCCAGCACGCTCCAGAGCAGCGCGCAGGTGAACATCGCGCAGATCGTCCAAGTGAAGGCGGTGGCCAGCGGCGAGGCCGGCGTCTCGAGGATCTCGAGATGGGCGGGCAGGAATTCCTGATCCTGGCGGGTATCGGCCAGGGTGCGCATCCGGGCGGAGAGGGCACGGGGCGAGAGGTCGCGCGGCCGGATCGCCGGCAGGCGGGTGGCGATCCGGTCCAGGGCGGCTCCGGCCCGGTCGCGGGCACCGGGGCCACGCGAGGTCTCGGCCGGGAGCGATCCGCTCGGCTGAGGACTCGTTGAGGGGCTGGGGCTCATGCGGCGGCTCCCTGCTCGGCATGGTAGGATTGGAGACGCCAGAGGCGGCCGTAGAGGCTGTCGGGCCGGGCGACGAGGTCGCGGTGCGCGCCGTCCTCGACGATGCGGCCGTCCTGCATCGCGATGATGCGGTCGCAGCCCCGCACCGCGGCGAGGCGGTGGGCGATGATCACCACCGTGCGGCCCTGCACGATCAGCTTCATGTTCTCCTGGATGATGCGCTCGCTCTCGTAGTCGAGGGCCGAGGTGGCCTCGTCGAGGATCAGGATGCGCGGGTTGGTGGCGAGCGCCCTGGCGATCGCGAGGCGCTGGCGCTGGCCGCCCGAGAGGTTGGCGCCGCGCTCCTCGATCATCGTGTCGTAGCCGCGGGGCATGCGGTTGATGAACTCGTCGGCACCGGCCAGCCGCGCCACCTGGATGACCTGGGCCCGGCTCAGGCCGGGATTGGCCAGCGCGATGTTCTCGTGCACGCTCTTGTTGAAGAGCAGGTTCTCCTGCAGCACCACGCCGATCTGACGGCGGAGCCAGGCGGGATCGACCTGGGCGATGTCGATGCCGTCGACCAGCACCTGCCCCTTCTCGGGCAGGTAGAGGCGTTGCAGCAGCTTGGTCAGCGTCGACTTGCCGGAGCCCGAGGGGCCGACGATGCCGATCACCTGCCCGGCGGGGATGTCGAGCGAGACGTCCTTGAGCACCTCCGGCGCGCCCGGCTGGTAGCGGAACACGGCGTTGCGCACGGTGATCTGGCCCTTGGCCGGGGGCAGATGGGCCTGGGCCATCGAGCGGGTCTCGACGGGGGCGTTCAGCACGTCGCCGAGGCGCTCGATCGAGACCTTCACCTGCTGGAAGTTCTGCCAGAGCTGGCTGAGGCGCAGGATCGGCTGGGTGACCTGGCCCATGATCATGTTGAAGGCGATCAGGCTGCCGACGGTCATCTCGCCGGCCATCACCGCGTAGGCGCCGAAGAACAGCACCAGGGCCGTGGTGACGGCGTTGATGTACTGGATCGCGTTCTGGCCGAGGCTGCCGAGCAGGCCGGTGATGAAGCTCGTCTTCACATAGGCCGCCAGCCGCTCCTCCCACTGCACGCGCAGGGTCGGCTCCACCGCCATCGCCTTCACGGTGTGGATGCCGACGATCGACTCGATCAGGAACTGGTTGGACAGGGCCGAGCGGCTGAACTGCTCGAGCGTCTTCTCGCGCAGGATCGGGCGCAGCAGCACCGCCACGAGCACGTAGCAGGGGATCGACAGCGCCACGATCGTGCCGAGCACCGGCGAGTAGAAGAACAGGATCGCGATGAAGAGCAGGGTGAAGGGCACGTCGATGGCCGCGGTCAGCGCCTGTCCGGTGAGGAAGGCGCGCACCTGCTCCAGCTCGCGCACGCGCGCCACGGTCTGGCCGGCGGCGCGGGTCTCGAAATAGCCGAGCGGCAGGCGCATCAGGTGGTCGAACAGGCGTGCGCCGAGCTCGACGTCGATGCGGCTCGTGGTGTGGGTGAGGATGTACTGCCGCAGATATTGCAGCACGCCGTTGAACAGGCCGAGCGCCAGGAGGCCGACCACCACGAGGGTGAGGGTGGCGTAGCCCTTGTGGACCAGGACCTTGTCGATGACGATCTGGAAGAAGACCGGGGTGATCAGGGCGCAGAGCTGGATGAACAGCGAGGCGACGAGCACGGTGGCCAGCGGGCGTCGGTAGCGCCAGATCGAGGGCATGAACCAGGTCAGGCCGAAATCGGCCACGACCTTGGCGAGGCTGGCGCGGCGGGCCACGAGGATGACGGTACCGGTCCAGCGCGCGGTGACCGCCTCGGGCGCGAGGTGCTCGGCGGTGCGGGCGAGGGGATCGATGATGCGCCAGGTCCCGTCCTCGAGCCGGCGGCCGAGCAGGCGGTAGCTGCCGTCGTCGTATTGCAGGATGGCGGGGGTGGGCACGCTGTCGAGGCGCTGCGGCTTCTGGCGCTCCAGCAGGCGCACCTTGAGGCCGACCGATTTGCCCCCGCGCACGAGATCGATCGCCGAGGCGGCGCCCGCCCCGAGCCCGAGCTCGTGCCGGATCTGGCCGGCCTCGCATGCGACCTGATGGAACGAGGCCACCAGAACCAGGGCGCTCAAGCCCGAATCGAGGCGGCCCTGCGCCCCGGCCGCACCGGCCTGACCCGCATGGCCCTGACCCGCGCCGGCCTGAGCCGCCACCTGTATCCGTGGGGTCGGCGCCCCGTCCTGCCCGGCCCTGACGGCCGCTTCTGCAAACATACACGTCTCCCGGCACGGCCTCGCACACCGTCGCGTGGCGACGGCGCGAGCCGATGCTGCCCAGCCGTCGCGGCGGCGGGCGATTCCGATCACGGTCATGAGGGGTCGGCCACGATCGCCGCCCGTCAGCCCGCTGCTTCCTCCAGAATTGCGGCAGCACCAAGCCGACTCGATCGCGACTAACCGATCCGTGATCGGACATGGGAGCGTTGTCCGCGCGTTTCGGGGCCGGATCGACGGGGGAAGAACAATAGAGAGGCGTGTCGGGCTGAAGCGGAGTGCTCCACCGCTGTGCATCGATGCCGCGGATAGCCGAAAAACAAGGCGGAGGAGAATTTGCCCGCCCGCCTGATCGATCCTCGGAAAGGTTCGCAAAATAAGATTAAATGCGGGGCACTAGGCCGGCGCGTAAGACGTCTTCACTAGGCGTGGCTGTGCCATATCATGATCAGGTCTGGTCCCGGATCATCCCGTGCGGGCCTTGCCGGGCGGTCTGAGGCCGATCAGAGCCTGCGCGCGTCAGCCGCCGCGGCCTGCTGCGACCTCACCAGGGCGCCGGACTGAACCCGTCCGGGCACGGCGGCGGCACGGTCCCGGAGCGGCGGCAGGCCACGTAGTCGAGGGTGCGCGCGACGACCCGCTCGGAATAGGGTTTGGCAATGACGCCAAGCGCGCCGGCGAAATCGTCCGGGATGCGCTTGGCATTTGCGGTCATGAACACGACGGTGGTGCGCGGATCGGCGCTCAGCGCCCGGGCGACCTCCACGCCGGTCGGGCCGTCGACGAGGTGCACGTCCACGAGGGCGACGTCGGGCGCCGTCGAGCGGGCCAGCGCGATCGCCTCCTTCGAACTGCCGGCGACGCCCACCGTGACGTGGCCGAGATCGCCGAGCAGGCATTCGAGTTCCAGGGCGATCAACGCCTCGTCCTCGACCACGAGGACTCGCAGTCCCGAGTCCGACTCATGCATCATGGCGCGTCATGCGGCGGGTCTCCGATTGCAACTCTTAGTTGCGCTCTCCAGCGCTGAAGCTCAAGCGGGATCCGGCAGCGGAACGCTGATCTCCACCCGTGTCCCCGGTGGTCCATCGCTCCAGTCGATCCGGCCGCGCAGCTGCCGGACCAGCATCTCCACGAGGTTGCGGCCGAACCCGGCCGGGTTGGGCTCGGACGCCGCCATGCCGACGCCGTCATCGGCCACGGTCATGCGCAGGGTGTCCGCCTCGCGCCGGGCCGTCACGGTGACGAGGCCGGTCCGCTCCTCGGGAAAGGCGTGGCGGACCGCGTTGCTGGTCAATTCATGGATCATCAGGGCGAGCGGCGCGGCCATGGCGGCCGACACCGCCACCGGCTCCACGCTGGCCTCGACCCGGGTGCGCTCCCTGTCGAGGGCCGCGTTCACGTCCGAGAGGAAATCGCTCATGAAGTCCGCCAGATCGAAATGGCTGACGTCGTCCGAGGCATAGAGCATCCGGTGCGCGGTGGAGAGGGCACCGATCCGGTCGGCCATGCCCTGCAGCGCATCGCGGGCCTCCCCGTCGGGCGTGCGCCGCGCCTTCAGCAGCATCAGCGACGAGATCACCTGCAGGTTGTTCTTCACCCGGTGATCGACCTCGTGCAGCAGGGCCGTCTTCTGGGCGAGCGCGGATTCGAGATCCGCCGTGCGCGCACCGACCTGCCGCTCAAGCTCGTCGTTGGTGCCGCGCATGGCGGTCTCGAGCCGGCGCTTGTCGGTCATGTCCGCCTGGGCGGCGAAGAAATAGATCAGCCGTCCCTCGCGGTCGCGCACCGGGTTGATGGTCATGCCGTTCCAGAACGGCGTCCCGTCCTTCCGGTAATTCAGGATCTCGCCGGCATAGGGCACGGCCGCCTCGATCGCCGCGCGCATGCGGCCGACCTCGGCGCCGTCGGTGTCGGGCCCCTGCAGCATGCGGCAGTTCCGGCCGATCAGTTCGTGGCGCTCATAACCGGTGAGGCCAAGGAAGGCGTCGTTGATCCAGACGATGGGCCTGTCCGGGCGCCGCGCGTCGGTGACCAGCATCGGCGTCGGGCTCGCGTCGAAGGCGAGGGCGAAGGTGCCCGGCGCCAGCGCGATGTCCGGTGGAGCAGGCGCGTGCGTCATGCTGGATTCATCCGCGGCTGCCATCTCGGTGGCCGCCGCGTGATCGAGATGTTCCCCCCGGAGCTTCATCTCAACGGCCAGAATTCTGCAAATCCGTTAACGAACTATCGATCATGATCTCGCCGCCATGTCGAGATCCGGTACGCGCCCGGGTCCCGGATCCGAGTTCGAGGTCAAGGCGCTCGCGCCCGAGGAGTTCCCATCGCACCATGGTCCAAGTCGCTCCGCGCACAGGAAAGCAGGCCAGCCCCGAGATGAAGACCGGCGAGACGACGAGCGGCGCGCGCAAGCCCGGACAGACGCCCGGCAAGCCGCGGCTTCGCCTGAAGGATGTCCTCGAGGATGCGCGCATCGGCCTGATGCTGGCGCTCGGCTTCGCCTGCGGCCTGCCGATCCTCCTGGTGTTCTCGACGCTCTCGGCCTGGCTCGCCACAGCCGGGATCCAGCGCACCAGCATCGGCCTGCTCTCCTACGTCTCCTTCGCCTACTCGATGAAATTCCTCTGGGCGCCGGTGATCGATCGGTTCGACCTGCCGCTCGCCGCGCGTTGGCTCGGGCGGCGGCGGGCCTGGATGGTCCTCTCTCAAATCGTCGTGATCGCGGGATTGCTCGGCATGAGCCAGGGCAACCCGTCCGAGTCGCTGTTCTTCATCGTGGTCTGCGCGCTCGTCACCGCCTTCGCCTCGGCGACGCAGGACATCGTGGTCGATTCCTGGCGCATCGATGCGGCGCCGACCGAGCGGCAGGGCGTGATGCTCGCCGCCTACCAGCTCGGCTACGCGGTGGCCCGCGCCTTCGCAGGGGCCGGCGCCCTTTACATCGCGCAAGGGGCTGGCTGGCATCTCGCCTACAGCGCCATGGCGGCGCTGATGCTGGTCGGGCTGATCGCCGCCTTCCTGGCGCCGCGGCAGGATCCGGTCGCCGTCGAGGGCGAGCATCGCTCCCTCGCCACCACCCTGCGGATCGCCGTGGTCGATCCCTTCTCCGACCTGGTCGCGCGCAAGGGCTGGCGCCTCGTGGCGATCCTGGCGCTGATCATGCTCTACCGCCTGCCCGACATCATCTCGGGCGTCATGGCGCAGCCCTTCTACATCGAGCAGGGCTTCACCCTCACGGAGATCGCCAACGTGACGAAGGTCTACGGGGTGATCGTCGGCATCGTCGGAGCGCTCGCCGGCGGCTGGGCGGTGATCCGCTTCGGGCTGCAGGCCTCGCTCCTGTTCGGCGGCATCATCGCCGCGGCCTCCAACCTGATGTTCTCCTGGCTCGCGGTCTCGGGCCACGACACGGGCCTCTTCGTGCTCAGCATCTCGATCGACAACTTCGCCGGCAACTTCGCCGGCACGGCGCTGATCGCCTACATGTCGAGCCTCGCCTCGCCGGCCTTCGTGGCGACGCAGTACGCGCTCCTGTCCTCGCTCTACGCTCTGCCCGGCAAGTTCGTCGGCGGCTTCTCCGGCTACATGGTGGACGCGATGGGCTATCCCGTGTTCTTCGCCGCCTCGGCCGGGATCGGGATCCCGGTGGCCCTGCTCTGCCTGGTCCTGATCGCCCTGCGCGAAGGCCGCGCCGAGCCCGAGCCCGTGGCGCCGCCCGAGGCGGAGGCGATCGCGGCCAAGGCCTGAGCGGGGCGGGCCTGGTGGCGGCAAAGGGCTATGCGGAACCAAGCGGGTGCCCCCGCGCTTGCTCTGTCCGACGTTTCTGACCACGTTTTCGGCCCCATCAGCGGGAACGACCTGTGAGCGACATCACCCTCGCCGGAGAGACCCTGCCGGCCACCATCGACACCGTGGAGCGCACGCTGAGCGAGGCCGACCGCGCCGCCTTGCGGCGCGCGGTCCGGGCCCTGGAGCAGCCGGGCCTTGCCGCCCGGCTCTCGGCTGCGGCGGGCGCGCCCCTCGATATCATCGGGCGCTCGCTGCCCGCCCCGGTCACCGAGACGGTGGGGCGCAGCGCCGAGGCGGCGATGCGCGGCGCACTCCGGGTCGCGCTCGCGACCCTGCCGAAGAAAGAGGTCGTGCCGACATCCGGCACCGAGATCGAGGCTGCGACCGCGAAGGTAGAGGGGCGCCTGGAGCGCCTGCTCGGATCGAGCGAGGCGGTCCACAAGGCGATGGCCGCGGTGAGCGGAGCGGTGGGCGGCGCCTTCGGCCTCGCCACCCTGGCGGTGGAGTTACCGGTCTCCACGACCCTGATGCTGCGCTCCATCGCCGAGATCGCCCGCGAGGAGGGCGAGGATCTCGAGACGCCGGAGGGCGTGCTCGCCTGCATGCAGGTCTTCGCCCTCGGCGGGCGCCGCGGCGAGACGCAGGTGCTGGCCACCGGGCTGACCGAGAGCGGCTACTTCGCCGTGCGCGCGGCGCTCGCCAAGACCATGGCCGAGGCGGCGCGCTATGCCGGCAGCAAGGCGCTTCTCGACGAGGGGGCGCCTGTCCTGGTCCGTCTCACCGCGCAGATCGCGGCCCGCTTCGGCATCGTGGTCTCGCAGAAGGTGGCCGCCCAGGCGGTGCCGGTCCTCGGCGCGATCGGCGGCGCCACCGTCAACACCGCCTTCATGAACCACTTCCAATCGACCGCCCGCGCCCATTTCACCGTGCGGCGGCTGGAGCGGATCTACGGCCAGGACGTCGTCCGGACCGCCTACGAGGCGGAGAAGGCCGCGCTCGGGATCGCCTGAACCGGTTCCGGCGCCCGCCCGGTCCGCGGCCTGATCGACCGTCCCGACGCGATCGGTCGGATTTGTTATGAGCCGGCAAAACTCCTATCACAGGACCTGAACGGACCTGGACGGGGAGCTTGGTGCTGATCGGCAATCTGGAGATGATCGGCCGCCTCGCGCTGGCGGCGGTGCTCGGCAGCGTGGTCGGGCTCGAACGCCAGCGGCTGCTCTGGGCCGCGGGCCTGCGCACTCACATGCTGGTCTGCGTCGGGGCCTGCCTGTTCATGCTGGTCTCGGCCTTCGGCTTCGGCGATGTGACCGGCCAGAGCCACGTCGTCCTCGATCCCTCGCGCGTCGCCGCCCAGGTCGTCTCGGGGATCGGGTTCCTAGGGGCCGGCACCATCCTCCTGCGCGGCGAGATGGTGAAGGGCCTGACCACCGCGGCGAGTCTCTGGGCCGTGGCCGCGATTGGCCTCGCCAGCGGCGGCGGCCTCTACGTGCCGGCCTTCGCCGCCACCGCGATCGTGCTCGCCATCCTCGGCGGCGTGAAGCCGTTGGAGGAGCGCTGGCAGGCCCGGCTGCAGCCCCGATCCTTGCGCATCGTCGCGCGCGCCGGCGCGCTCTCGCTGGAGAGCGTGCAGGAGGCCGCCGGCCTGCCGGCCTCGCGCATCCGCCAGTTCATCCTGCGCCCGGCGGACGCGGCGGGCTGCGACGAGATCCAGCTGGCGCTCACGCGCCTCTCGCCCGCCCAGGCCGAGCGCGTGGCGCGCATCCTGCGGGCGCTGCCCGAGGTCGAGAGCGTCGCCGTCGAGCCGGACTGATCCTATTCCGCTGCCTTGGTGGCCGGGCCGGTGCCGTTGTCGAGGAACAGGCGGTAGGCCGGGTTGTCGGTCTCGTCGAAACAGGGGTAGCCCAGGGCCTCCAGTGCCGCGTCGAAGCGGGCGCGGTCGGCCGGGCGCACCTCGATCCCGGCGAGGACGCGGCCGTAATCGGCCCCGTGGTTCCGGTAGTGGAACAGGCTGATGTTGAAGTCCTCGCCCAGCGCCTCGAGGAACTTCAGCAGAGCGCCCGGCCGCTCCGGGAACTGGAAGCGGTAGAGCCGCTCATGGACGAGGCCGAGGGCCCGCCCGCCCACCATGTAGCGGACATGGACCTTGGCCATCTCGTTGTCGCTCATGTCGAGGACGCCGTAGCCGGCCTCCTTCAGCGAGGCGATCAGCGCGCGCTTCTCGGGCTTGCCGCCCGCGAGGTTGATGCCGACGAAGATCTGCGCGTCGGCGCCGCGGGCGTAGCGATAGTTGAACTCGGTGATGGCGCGCGGCCCCAGCGCCCGGATGAAGGCGCGGTAGGCGCCCGCCCGCTCCGGGATGGTGACGCCGATCAGCGCCTCGCGCTCCTCGCCGATCTCGGCCCGCTCGGCGATGTGGCGGAGCCGGTCGAAGTTCAGGTTGGCGCCCGACGAGATGGCGATCAGCGTGCCCGCGCCGCCATGCTCGGCCGCCCAGGCCTTGGCGCCGGCGAGCGACAGCGCCCCGGAGGGCTCGGACACGGCGCGGGTGTCGTCGAAGATGTCCTTTACCGCCGCGCACATGGCGTCGGTGTCCACGGTGATCACCCCGTCGAGATGCTCGCGGCAGAGGCGGAAGGTCTCCTCGCCGGCCTGGCGCACGGCGACGCCGTCGGCGAACAGGCCGACGGTGGGCAGCGTCACCCGCGCGTCGGCCTTCAGCGCCTCGGCCATGCAGGCGGCATCGTCCGGCTCGACGCCGATCACCTTGGTCTCGGGGCGGAGATACTTCACGATCGTACTGATCCCGGCCGCGAGCCCACCGCCGCCGATCGGCACGAAGATCGCCTCGATCGGCCCCGGATGGTGCTCCAGGATCTCCTTGCCGATCGTGCCCTGGCCGGCGATCACGTCGGGATCGTCGAAGGGATGGAGGAAGGTCAGGCCCTGCTCGGCCTCGAGCCGGCGCGCCTCGGTGAGGGCCTCGTCGAAGGTGTCGCCGTGCAGCACCACCTCGGCGCCGCGCGCCCGGCAGGCATCGACCTTGATGGCGGGGGTGGTGCGCGGCATCACGATCACGGCGCGCGCGCCGAGCTTGGCGGCGCCGAGCGCCACACCCTGCGCGTGGTTGCCGGCCGAGGCGCAGACCACGCCGCGGCCGAGCTGCTCGGCATCGAGCCCGGCCATCTTGTTGTAGGCGCCGCGCAGCTTGAACGAGAAGACCGGCTGCAGATCCTCGCGCTTCAGGAGCACCGGGCGGCCGAGCCGGGCCGTCAGCCGCGGCATCGGGTCGAGCGGGCTCTCGATCGCCACGTCGTAGACGCGGGCGGTGAGGATCTTGCGGATATAGTCGGTGGCCGGGCGGTCGGTCGTCATGCCCGCCGAGATAGACCTTCGCGCCGCGAGATGCGAGCGCCCGAAACGCCGGGCGGCCGCGGGGCAGCCATGATCCCGTTACGACAGGCGCTCGATCAGCGCGGCGATCCAGACGAGGGCCGCGATCATCTGCGCCAGGAAGGTCCCGGCCGAGGCGAGGTCCTTGACCGTGCCGATGGCCGGGTGCCGATCCGGATGCAGGTGATCGCAGAGCTTCTCCATCGCCGTGTTCAGGAACTCGGCGGCGAGCATCAGCAGCAGGCTCGCCACGAGCGCGACCTTCACCCAGAGGCCCGAACCGAGCACGAGGGCGACGGGCACGCCGAGGGCGAGCAGCGCCAGCTCCTGGCGCACCGCCCGTTCGGTGCGGGCCCCGTGGCGGAGGCCCCGCCAGGAATTGAGGAAGGCGAGGACGAGCGCGCCCATCAGGCCGCGCCCCCCGGCACGGCGCGGGCGATCCACTTGGCCAGAAGCGGGCCGGTCACCAGCACCACGAACAGCCGCAGCGTCTGCACCGCCAGCACGAAGGAGACGTCGGCGTTCGAGCCCACCGCGATGATCGCCACCGAATCGAGCCCGCCGGGGCTCGTCGCCAGGAAGGCGGTGAGGAAGTCGATGGCGAGGAGATGGGTCAGCGCGTAGGCCCAGCCGCCGCAGAGCAGGATCACCGCGAAGGTCGCCACCAGGATTCCGGGCAGCGCCCGGATCGTGAGCCTGAGGGTCTCGCGGGTGAAGCGCAGGCCGACATACCAGCCGATGGCCGCGTAGGCGAGGTCGAGCACCGGCGGCGGCAGGTCCATGCGGACGAGGCCGGCGGCGTGCAGCCCGGCGCCGAGGATCATCGGGCCGACGAGGGCGCCGGCCGGCACGCGGAGCGCCATGGCGACCGCTGCGCCGACCGAGGCGACCACGAGGGTGGTGAATACGGAGGCGGCGGAGGCCGCCTCGGCCGCCTGGTCGGGCCCGGCCGGGAGCGGGCTGCCCTGGAGCAGGATCCGGGTCACGAGGGAGGCCGAGAGCACCACGGCCACGACGCGCACATATTGCATGAAGGCGACGAGGCGGGGATCGGCGCCAAACTCCTCCGACATCGCCACCATGGCCGAGGCCCCGCCGGGCGAGGAGCCCCAAGCGGCGGTGGTGCCGGGCAGGACGCGCAGGCGGGTCAACGCCCAGCCGACCACGCCGCCCGCCGCGACGGTGACGAGGACCACGGCGATGATCACGAAGCCGTCATCGGCCAGGGTGTTGGCGATCGAGCCGGTCACGGCATGGGCGACGAGGCAGCCGATCATCGCCTGGGCCGCCTGGAATCCAGCGCGCGGCAGCGCGAGCCGCGCACCCGTCACCCCGAAGGCGATGGCCGCGAGCATCGGCCCGAGCAGCAGCGCCGCCGGGAAATGGGCCGCGTGCAGACCGTAGGCGAGGAGGGCGGAGACCGCGACGAGCGCGCTCCAGAGACCGAAGGTTCGAAGGTGGGACACGGGGAGAATCTGGTGTGCCATGCGAGCGGCACGGCCGCGCTACACCGCTTCGGCCCGCCTGTCACGGCGCAGCAAGGGTGCAGGGGGTGACGGCGGCGCGGCATCGTCGCGGCAGGCCGCCGTGCCGGCGGGGGCATGGCCGCGCAGGAAGGCGGCGAGATGGGCAAGGCCCGGGGCGCGCGGGTCGCTGGTGCGCCAAGCGAGCGCGATGGTGCGGCCGGGCCCGTCCGCGTCGAAGCCGCGCGTCACGGTGAGCCCGCTCGGATCCGGCCCGGCGGGCACCGCGAGCGCGGGAAGCAGGGTGTAGCCGGCCCCCGCCGCCACCATCGAGCGGAGCGTCTCCAGGCTGGTGGCGTGGCGGCCGGCCGAGCCGCCGGCGCCGCAGGCCGCCACCGTCTGGTCGCGCAGGCAGTTGCCCTCGTCGAGGAGCAGGAGATCGGGGCCGGCGATGTCGGTGGCACGCAACGCTCCGCCCTGCGCCAGCGGATGCTCGGCCGGGCAGGCGAGCCAGAACGGCTCCACGAAGAGCGGCGAGACCGTCAGGGCGGTCGCCGGCAGCGGCAGCGAGATCAGCGCGGCGTCGATCCGACCCTCGCGCAGGCCATCGACGATCTCGGCGGTGCGCAATTCGCTGAGCGCCAGGGCGAGGAGCGGGAATTCCTGGCGCAGCAGGCGCAGGATGAGAGGGAAGTAGTAGGGCCCGAGCGTCTGGATCGCCGCGAGGACGAGACGGCCGGTCAGCGGCGAGCCGCGGCCCTCCGTCGCGAGCGCCAGCAGGCGCTGCGCCTCGGCCAGCACCGTGCGCGCCTGCCGCACGATGATCTGGCCGGCGGGGGTGAGCAGCACGCGGCGGTTCGAGCGCTCGAACAGGACGAGTCCCAGCGCCCCCTCCAGCTTGCGCACCTGCACGGAGAGCGTCGGCTGGCTGACGTTGCAGCGCTCCGCGGCCCGGCCGAAATGGCCCTCGTCCGCGACGGCGACGACATATTCGAGATCGCGCAGGGAAAGGCCCATCAGGTTCATAGGCTGCGTCTATCACAATCTTTGTGACGATGCATTTGCCTCAGGGTCACAGCGGGGTCATAACCCGTGTCCAGAACGGTTCCAGGCTGACCGCGTTGTCCGCCTGAACCTGTGGTTTCTTAACGAGAGACGGTAGGCATGAGCGATCAACGCCCGATCCTGACCACCCGCCAGGGCCATCCGGTCCGGGACAACCAGAGCCTGCGCACGGTCGGCGAGCGAGGCCCGGCGACCCTCGAGAACTACCAGTTCATCGAGAAGATCACCCATTTCGACCGCGAGCGCATTCCGGAGCGCGTGGTGCATGCCCGCGGCGCCGGCGCCCATGGCTGGTTCGAGGCCTATGGCAAGATCGGCGACGAGCCGGCCTCCAAGTACACTCGCGCCCGCGTGCTCAACGAGACCGGCGTGAAGACGCCGATGTTCGTGCGCTTCTCGACCGTGGCCGGCGCCAAGGAGAGCCCCGAGACCGAGCGCGACCCGCGCGGCTTCGCGGTGAAGTTCAAGACCGTCGAGGGCAACTGGGACCTCGTCGGCAACAACCTCAAGGTCTTCTTCATCCGCGACGCGATCAAGTTCCCGGACATGATCCACGCGTTCAAGCCGGACCCGGTGACCAACCGCCAGGAGGCGTGGCGCTTCTTCGACTTCGTGGCCCAGCACCCGGAGTCGATCCACATGGTGACCTGGCTGAAGTCGCCCTGGGGCATCCCCGCCAACTATCGCGAGATGGAGGGCTCGGGCGTCAACACCTACAAGCTGGTCAACGACCAGGGCGAGGCGGTGCTCTGCAAGTTCCACTGGATCCCGAAGCAGGGCGTGCGCAACCTGACCTCGGCCCAAGCGTCCGAGATCCAGGCCAAGGATGTCGGCCACGCGACGCGCGACCTCTACGACAACATCTCCGCCGGCAACTTCCCCGAGTGGGAGTTCGCGGTGCAGATCATGCCGGACGGCCCGAACGACCATCTCTCGTTCGACCCGCTCGACGACACGAAGCGCTGGCCCGAGGACCAGTTCCCGCTCCTGAAGTGCGGCCGCATGGTGCTCGACCGGGTGCCCGACAACTTCTTCGCGGAAGTGGAGCAGTCGGCCTTCGGCACCGGCGTGCTCGTGGACGGCATCGACTTCTCGGACGACAAGATGCTGCAGGGCCGGACCCTGTCCTACTCGGACACGCAGCGCTACCGCGTCGGCGCCAACTACCTGCAGCTGCCGATCAACGCGCCGCAGCCCGGCGTGAAGGTCTATTCGAACCAGCGCGACGGCGTGATGACCTATCAGGTCGACGGCACGGGCCCGAACCGGCACATCAACTATGAGCCCTCGACCCTGGCCGAGGGCCTGCGCGAGGCGCCCAAGCCGGCCCGTGACTATCACCAGCCGGTGAGCGGCAATCTCGGCCGCTACCAGACCTCGCGCGCCGAGGACGACTACGCCCAGGCCGGCGCCCGCTACCGCTCCTTCGAGGATTGGGAGCGCGAGGACCTGATCGCCAACCTCGTGGCCGACATGAAGCAGTGCCCGGAGCCCATCCAGCTCCGGATGGTCTGGCACTTCTGGCACGCCGACGAGGATTACGGCCGCCGCGTCGCCGAGGGTGCGGGCATCGACCTGGAGAAGGCCAAGGCCCTGCCGCCGCTGCCGGGCCGCGCCGCCCCGCACAAGCGCCTCCAGGCCGAGACCTACACGGACGGCACGCAGTCCCATAAGGTCGCCGCCGAGTAACAGCGGCGCCCGATCGAAGCCTTCTGCCCCGCGCGGCTCCCGCCGCGCGGGGTTTTCGTTTGGCGCCGCGCGTCCCCACATCGACGACTGGAACGTTCGAGGGGAATCACGCGATGGGTCAGGTCTATCGGGCGGGGGGTGCCCCCAATGTCACCATCGGCGGGATGCAGGTGCGCTACCTCGCCCGCAGCGGTGCGACGCGGGACGCGCTCGGCATCTACCGGATCGAGCTGGCGCCGCATTCTCCCGGCGCCGGCCTGCATCGCCATGCCCGGCTCACCGAGACCTTCGAGGTCCATTCCGGCCGCCTCACCCTGCGGATCGAGGGCCACAGCCTCGACCTCGGCCCCGGCGATTTCGTGCTGATCCCGCCCGGCCAGCCGCATGCCTTCTGCAACCGCAGCGACGCGCCGGTCTGTTTCACCCTGAGCTTCACGCCGGCCCTGGCGCGTGAGGGCTTCTTCGAGGGGCTGGCCGAACTCTCCGCCACCGACCGCCTGTCGGACGAGGCGGCGATGGAAGCCCTGATGGCGCGCTACGATCAGGAGCCGCTGGAGGGATTTTCGGGCTGGAGCAGCCTCGAATAAGCGTCGTATCCGGCTCGCTTGCGGGGGGAGGCCGCTCTTGCGAAGCGGCGGCGAAGCATCGACAACCGGCCGCATGACCGCGACGCCCAACCCCAACGCCGACCGGCACGACCGCTATGCCGACGAGGCGATCCGCGCCATCCTGCGGGCGACGCGCTCCGTCGCCCTGGTCGGTGCCTCGGCCAATCCCGCCCGGCCGAGCTGGATCGTGCTCAAGTACCTGCTCGACCGCGGCTACGATGTGACCCCGGTCAATCCGGGGCTGGCCGGCCAGGAGCTGCTCGGGCGCCGCGTGGTCGGCAGTCTCGCCGCGCTGTCCGGGCCCGTCGATATGGTCGAGATCTTCCGCAATTCGGCGGCGGCCGGCCCGCTCGTGGACGAGGCCTTGACCCTGCCGCAGCCGCCGACGGTGATCTGGATGCAGCTCGGCGTGCGCGACGACGCGGCCGCCGCCCGGGCCGAGGCGAGGGGCGTCGCCGTCATCATGAACCGCTGCCCCAAGATCGAGTACGGCCGCCTCTCCGGCGAGATCGGCTGGACGGGGGTGAACTCGCGCATCATCAGCGCGCGGAAGCCGAAGCTCTCGCCCAAGGGCGTGCAGAAGCTGACCATCGAGTCGCGCGGATAGCGGCAGAATGTACGGTATCTTGATACCGTTATTGTGAACCCTTTGGAGATGTTGGCTTTTCCTTCCGAGGGCGCTCAACTTTTCCGTTGACCTTGCCGGCCTGCCCGGCTATGCACCCGCCATCGCCGCCGCGGCCCCGCCGCGGCGGCGCCTCGTTTTTCGACACACCACCGAACGCCACGGGATTTGGCCATGAAGACCACTTCGCTGAAGCCCGCCGACGTCGACAAGAAGTGGATCGTGATCGACGCGGAGGGCCTCGTCGTGGGTCGTCTCGCCTCGATCGTGGCGATGCGCCTGCGCGGGAAGCACAAGGCCGCCTATACGCCCCACGTCGATTGCGGCGACAACGTCATCGTCATCAACGCCGAGAAGGTGAAGTTCACCGGCCGGAAGTACAACCAGAAGAGCTACTTCCATCACACCGGCTACCCGGGCGGCATCAAGGAGCGCACGGCCAAGTTCATCCTCGAAGGTCGCTTCCCGGAGCGCGTCGTGGAGAAGGCCGTCGAGCGCATGCTGCCGCGCGGCCCCCTGTTCCGTCAGATCCTCGGCAACCTCCGCGTCTACAAGGGCGCCGAGCACCCGCACGTAGCCCAGCAGCCGCAGACGCTCGACGTCGGCGCCCTCAACCGTAAGAACGTGAGCGCTTGATCATGGCGACCCTTCAGTCTCTCGCCGATCTGAACCGGGCGAATGTCGCCGACGCCACGAACGAGGCGCCGGTCCACGTGCAGAAGCTCGACGCGCAGGGCCGGGCCTATGCCACCGGCAAGCGCAAGGACGCGGTCGCCCGCGTCTGGATCAAGCCGGGCTCCGGCCAGATCACCGTCAACAAGCGCCCGGTCGAAACCTACTTCGCCCGTCCGGTGCTGCGCATGATCCTGCGCCAGCCGCTGCAGATCGTCGACCGCGTCGACCAGTACGACATCGTCGTGACGGTGGCCGGCGGCGGCCTCTCGGGCCAGGCCGGCGCCGTGCGCCACGGCCTCTCGAAGGCGCTCACCTACTATGAGCCGGAGCTGCGCGGCCCGCTGAAGCGCGAAGGCTTCCTCACCCGCGACGCCCGTGTCGTCGAGCGTAAGAAGTACGGCCGCGCCAAGGCTCGCCGCAGCTTCCAGTTCTCGAAGCGCTAAGACGCCAGCGATCGGGGCGCCCCTTCGAGGGCGTCCAGTCCAGGGACCGGTTCGGGCATCGCCCGGGCCGGTCTTTTTCGTTTTTCCGGGTGTCGAGAGGGATCATCCCTCTCGCGGGTTCAAGGCGCAGAGCCCTGGGGGATGCAGGTCAGGGCTTCGCCCCGACACCTCACCGAAGGGACTCAGATCGCGGCTGCGGTGAGGGGCGGGCGGCCGAGCTCGATCAGCACGATCTCGGGCGGCACGCCGATGCGCACCGGCAGGCGGCTCATCCCGAAGCCGCCGGACACGATGATGTGGCGCCCGCCCGCGACGACATGGCCGTAGGAGAGGTCGAGCCCGTCCACCCGCCGGATCGCGGGAGAGTGGCCGAGCAGGCGGATCTGGCCGCCATGGGTGTGGCCGGAGAGCGTGAGCGCGACGCGGGACGGCACCTTGGGGAAGATGTCCGGCTCGTGCGCCATCAGCAGCACGGGCGCGTCGTCCGTCACCTTGGCGAGCGTGCCGGGCAGGTCGTCGACGCCGCCGTCGGTCTCCTCGCTCATGAAGGCCTGCTGGTCGCCGAGCCCGGCGAGCCAGAACGGACGGCCGTCCTTCACGAAGCGGGTGACGTCGTTCTCCAGGACGGGGATGCCCCGCGCCTCGAGCGCGCGGCGCGATTCCGGCGTCCCGTGGCCGGCGATCTGCACGGCCTCGTCGTCCCAGTAATCGTGGTTGCCGAGGACGGCATGGATGCCGAGCGGCGCGCGCAGGCCCTCGACAACCCGCGCGAAATCGAGGAGCGGCACCGGCCGCCAGGCGATGCGGCGCGAGGCCGGGTAGTCGCCGAGCAGCAGGACGATGTCGGGCTTCAGCGCGTTCGTGGCCGCGACGATCTCGGCGACGCGGTCCAGCGACATGAACGGCTCGCAGACGTGGAAGTCGGCGAGCACGGCGATGCGCAGAGCCGGGCCGTCCGTCCAGCCCGGCAGGGCGGGCGCGTAGCGGGTCACCACGAGCCGGTGCAGCGGCTCGATGCCGATGCCGTAGGTCGCGGTCGAGAGGCCGAGCGTCGTCGCCGTCGCGCCGAGGCCGGTCAGGAACTGCCGCCGACTCGGCAGGATCAGCATCGAAGGTCCTTCAGGGGGAACGAGGCGGCGCGACCCTATCGCGCCGCAGCATTCCAACCAACCAGCCCGCTATGGCCGAATCGTGATCCGATCAGAGGATCGGCGCATCCTCGTGAACGAGGTCGAGGATGCCGCGACGGGCCGCGGTCTCGGCTGCGGGCTTCTTCACGGTGGCGGGAGCACGGGTCGCGGCGGCGAGCGCCGGGAGGGCGAGGGGCCGGAAGCCGCAGCGGGCCTCGGTCTGGTCCATCTGGCGACGATCGCTCTCGGAGGCGTCGGCCTGGGTCTCGCGCGGGGGGTACATCGGGGGTCCTGCTGACGGTTGCGTGGCGCGGCACGGCGGAACGTCGGCCGCAGGGTGGATTCAAGCGCCGGCAACCTGAATGCCGGCTTAAGAGATGACCCTTCCACGCCCCGCATGTCTATAAATGCAATATACCTAAAGCCCCCACCCAGGAGGACGAATTGATTCCTCTGTCGGGGTCCGGAGGATGATCGATCGCACGAATGCGCGCGGTTCTTTTAGAGCTGCGTAGACGAGCGCAGATGCAGGGTGCGAGCCTCGCGCTCCGATGGATCTCCGCCTTGCGCCGCCACGCCCGCGTCCTCGTCGTCTCCGCTCCGCTTCTGTGCTTCGCCGGGCCGGCGGCCGCCGACCCGATGCCGAGCCGCTTCGGCCCGGCCTTTGCCGGACAGCGTTCCCCGCAGCCGCTGCGGATCGAGTCGTCGCTCTCCGTGCAGGTGCCGCTCCCGGCGGGCAGCAATTCGGACGAGCAGCTCCAACTCGGTGAGGCGGTTCGCAAGGCGATCTACGGCACGGCCGCGCGGGAATGCGCGACGCTGAAGGACGCCTTTCACGCGGAGTGCCGGCTGCAATCCGTGCGCATCAACAGCAACGTCCAACGGCGCGGCACCGGGACCGACATCCTCTTCATCAACGGCACAGCGAGCTACGAACTGGCCGAAACCGCGAACTGACCGGGCCGGCCCTCAGCCGGCGGCCTGCAGGCCCTCGGCCCGGATCCAGTCCCGGGTCCGGTCGAGCGCCCGGGTCAGGCGGTCGAACAGGGCGTCGATCTCGGCCTCCGCGATGATCAGCGGCGGGCAGACCGCGATCCGGTCGCCCGCCAGGAAGCGCAGGATCAGCCCTTCCTCCTGCGCGAAGGCGACGCAGCGCGCGGCGACGCCCGCCTTCGGCTCGTACTGCGCCTTGCTGGTCTTGTCGGCGACGATCTCCAGCCCGCCGATCAGGCCGATCCCGCGCGCCTCGCCGACGATCTCGTGCTCGGCGAGGCGCGACAGGCGGCTCTGGAAGTGGGGCGCCTTGGCGGCCACGCCCTCGACGATCCGCTCGCGGCGATAGATCTCGATCGTCTTGAGCGCCACCGCGCAGGCGACCGGATGCCCGGAATAGGTGGTGCCATGGCCGAAAGTGCCGAGCTTGCGGCTCTCGGCCAGCATCGCCTCGTAGAGCGGCTCGTCGACGCTGACGCCGCCGAGCGGCACGTAGCCCGAGGTCACCGCCTTGGCGAAGGAGAGGGTGTCGGGCCGGATGCCCAGGGACTCCGATCCGAACCAGGTGCCGAGCCGGCCGAAGCCACAGATCACCTCATCGGCGATGAAGCGCACGTCGTACTTGCCCAATACCGCCTGCACGGCCTCGAAATAGCCCTCCGGCGGCACCAGGGCGCCCCCTGCGCCCATCACCGGCTCGGCGATGAAGGCCGCCACGGTCTCGGGGTCCTCCCGCAGGATCAGCGCTTCGAGCTCGGCGGCGAGACGCTCCGAATAGGCGCGCTCGCTCTCGCCGGCTTCCGCGAATCGGTAATGGTGCGGGCAAGCGCTGTGGAGGAAGCCCGGAAGCGGCAAGTCCCAGTCGGCGTGGTTGGCGGTGAGGCCAGTGAGCGAGGCGCTCGCCACCGTGACCCCGTGATAGCCGCGCTGCCGGGCAATGATCTTCTTCTTGCGCGGGCGGCCGAGCGCGTTGTTGTAGTACCACGCGAGCTTGACCTGAGTGTCGTTGGCCTCGGACCCGGAGGAGGTGAAGAACACCTTCGAGGTCGGAATCGGCATCAGGCCCTTCAGCACCTCGGCGAGCTCGATGGCCGGGTCGTGGCTGCGCCCCGAGAACAGATGGCTGAAGGGAAGGCGGCCCATCTGCGCGTAGGCGGCTTCGGCGAGCTCGCCGTTCGAGTAGCCGAGCGCCGTGCACCAGAGCCCGGCCATGCCCTCGATATAGGGCTTGCCCGCCGTGTCGTAGACGAACACGCCCTCTCCGCGCTCCAGCACCAGCGGGCCGGCGCTGCGGTGGGCGTCGAGATTGGTGTAGGGGTGGAGCAGGGTTTCGACGTCGCGGGCAGCGAGGTTCGACAGCATGGCAGGTCCGGTGGCGTGAACGCGTTTCGCCACACTACCGGCCCGATCCCGGCCCAGTAACCCCGGTAGACCCCGGACGGATCACCGCCCGGCGCATGGACCGAACCGGATGCACGACCCCGCCCAGATCGTCGCCACGCCCGCGCCGGGCCGGGCCTGCGGCCCGTGCACCCTGTGCTGCAAGGTCTACGACGTCCCCGCGGTCGAGAGCGTCGCCGGCCAATGGTGCCGGCACACGCTGGCGGGCCGGGGGTGCGCGATCCATGCCGCGCGGCCCGACCATTGCCGCGCCTTCCATTGCCTGTGGATGACCGAGAGCTGGCTCGGGCCCGAATGGAAGCCGGACAAGGCCAAGATGGTGCTCGCCCTCGATCCGGCGACGCGCAACATGAACGTGCAGGTCGATCCCGGCCAGGCCAATGCGTGGCGGCGTGAGCCCTATTACGGCCAGCTCAAGCGCTGGGCCGCCGCCTCGATCCCGAAGGGCCGGCACGTGCTGGTCCACGTCAACAAGACGACGACGGTGGTTCTACCCGACCGCGACGTACCCCTCGGCGTGCTGACGCCGGAGGATCGCATCGTGTCGCGCCCGCGCATGACCCCGCAGGGGCCGACCCTCGACATCGAGGCGGTGCGGGCCGCCTGAGGGGCTCGCGACCGTTCGGCAGAGAGGCGCCTGGCGCCGTCCCCGATCGCGTTGCAATCGAAGGCGGCGCCAAGGCGTGGTTTCTGCGCGCTTTCGGTCGCCGCTTCAGCTTCAGAGCGCTCTAGGCCGCGAGCCGCAGGCCGGCCGAGACCGGCACCGGCCGCCGCGGCAGGGCGGCCACGGGGCATCGCGCGCCCGGCGCGGCGTCGTCGCCGGTCCAGCGGCACACCAGCCTGCCGGTGACCGGATCGAGGCTCCAGGCCGCCCGCAGGTCGCGGCGCGGCCGGGGCGCGATCCGCGGCGGGGTCGCGGCCGGGGCGGTCTGCGGGCCGGTCCGGACATGCGCGGTGGCGGCCGCCATCGGGAGGACGGCCAGGATCAGCTTGAGAAGGGTCATGGTGCACCTCGCTGGGACCGGCCGCTCGCGCAGCCACGTCCGCGAGGCGCGCCCCGTCAGGCGCCCAGGCGGGCCGCGACCGGCGCGAACGGCGCGGTCGATCGACTGTGACTGTCGCTTGGCATGGGGTTACGGGTTCCGTGGAAGGTGGCCGGGCGGAGGCTCCGGCGGGGCCACGCCGCCCC
Source organism: Methylobacterium symbioticum (assembly GCF_902141845.1). GTDB lineage: Bacteria > Pseudomonadota > Alphaproteobacteria > Rhizobiales > Beijerinckiaceae > Methylobacterium > Methylobacterium symbioticum. The sequence continues at coordinate 140,502 of NZ_CABFPH010000003.1, forward strand.
CTTAAACCGCTCCGCTTCCCTGTCAATCCTGCCCGGGCGGGCGGCGCGGCCGCGATGCGCCGGCGTCTCGAGCGGCGCCATCAGGACGTCGTTCGGGCAGGTCCTCGCTCGGACGCGGCGGAGAGGGGGCCTCAACGCAGGCCGATGCGGTCGAGCAGGCCCGCGAGGTCGGCCGGATCGATGGTGAAGTCCCGCAGGTGGTCCCGTTGGGCGCTCTCCGCGGCGCGCCCGTAGAGGGCGTGGTAGGGCTGGCCCCGGGCCGCGGCGATGTCGCGGTAATAGGGGTCCTGGAAGGTCTCGGGCGCGAGGTGCACCACCGGGGTGCCGGGCGGGCAGAACACCGTGTTGACGAGCCCCGCGCCCTTGATGCCGACCACCGCCTCGGCATGAGCAAAGAGGGCTGCCTGATCCGGCACGCCCAGGCGCTCGGCATCGAGGATCTCGAAGCCGCGGGCGCGCACCAGGGCGTGGATGTCCGTGCGATTGAGGAGGACGCGCTCGCGCAACGGGTTGCGGTCGATGAACAGGCGGAGGGCCCGGCGGCCGCGCAGGGCGGCGCGGAGGCGGGCGCCGGCGAGGGCGGGCCGCAGCCCGGAGGCCGGCCGTGCGAGACGCCGGTCGATTTCGGCCATGGCGTCGGGCGACTTCGCGATGCCGAGGTGCTTCACCGGGGTCGCGTAGTGCAGGCGCGGGAAGTGGTAGGTCGTCTCGGGATCGAGGAAGACGATCGCGAGCGGCCCCCCGGCGAAAAACCGGCTCGTGCGCTCGCGCATGCGGTTGTTGAACCAGTCCTGCCGCGGCAGGACCAGGGTCACGGTCTTGCCCGGATGGAGACGCCGCAGCACCTCCACCGCCTTCAGGCGCGGCAGGTCCTCCAGGAGCCAGTGCCCGTAATTGAAGGACCCCTGGTTGCCCACGTAGAGATACGGCCCGGGGCCGGCGGGTCCGGGTTCGGCGTCGTCGTCGAGGACGAGCGGACCGGCCATGTACCGTTCCTGAAGGAGGTGGGTCTCGTAGAGGACCGTGCGGCCCTGGAACAGCACGTTCCGGCGCAGGCGTACCTCCTCCAGGACGACGAGAACCGAGGGCGGCGCGACGCCGCGTGCCGCGGGCGCGTCGCGGAAGGCCTGCACCATCGCCTCAGGGGCCGGAGCGCCGCGCAGGTGCAGGGTCTCCGGCATCGGCCAATCGTAGGACCAGCCCGGATAGAGTTCGGCGAGCGCCGTTCCGGCCGGCGCGCGCTGCCGCAGCAACGCGACGACGTCGGGTTCCTCGACGGGCCTGTTCTCGGGATAGAGCGCGTCCGGCGCGCAGGAGACGTACTCGGTCATCGGGGGCGGGTGATGGCACAGCCGGGCCGGCGCCGCACGCGGGAAAGCGCCGGGCGGATTGCGCGTGCAGGGCTTAACGGTCCTGCAACCATGCCGGTCAATAAAACCCATGGTGCCGCTTGTTCTTCACCGGACGCGGACCGCTCGGTTGCCGTCACAGGTTGCGTTCGCCGTGAAGACGAGACGTGGACGACGCGGAACGGGCCTGCGCGGGCTCTCCTCCGCCATGATCGCCCCCATGGTATCGGCCATGGCGCCCTGGGCCGCGGCCCTGACCCTGCTGGTCTCCTTCACGGCGTCCGCGGGCACCGAGAGCGCCCTCGGCTCCAACGTGATGGCCGCGGGCGACCTGCGCGTCGTCCCGGCCCTGCCGCCGGGGGTGAGCCTGATCGGCGCCGTGCCGCGCCGCGACGGCGCGCACGACCTCCTGATCGAGCGGGCCGACGCATTGCCGGCGCGGTCCCTCGGGGAGGCCGCCCTCCATGCCGACCTCAAGGTGCAGGCCCGCGTCTTCCCGGCGGTGCAGCGCGCGGGCAAGGGCGATCCGGCCCGGCCGCCGCGCCCGAGCTTCGAGCGCCGGGCCAGGGGCCTGCGCGACGCGCCCGGCGCCCTGATCTTCGGCAACGTCACCGGCAATGTCAGCGGTGTGCTGACCCCGGGCTCCGCCACCTGGAACCCGGAGCTGGAGCCGGAGAACGCCTTCGTGCCGGTTCCCGATCTCGGCCTGACCACCGGGATCGGCTCGGCCGCCTCGACGGGCGAGGGCCGCGCAGACACCACCGCCGAGATCGATTCCGAGCGTCATGACGGCTCGACGCCTCCGGTCCCGCGCGCCGTGGCGCTCTCCTCGACCACGCCCGCGCCCGCCGACGCCATCCCCGTCGAGGTCGCCGCGGCGAGCCTCGCCCTGCCGGACATCGCCCTTCGCCCGGCGCCGCCGGCTCTGCCCCTCGCGGAGGCCGGACGCAGCCGCTACGCCGACCTGATCAGCCCCGACGCGATGGAGCGCGAGCAGCGCTGCCTGGCCGAGGCGGTCTATTTCGAGGCCCGCAGCGAGCCCGAGGCCGGGCAGGCGGCGGTGGCTCAGGTGGTGCTCAACCGCGTGAAGAGCGGGCTCTACCCGACGAATGTCTGCGGCGTCGTCTACCAGAACCGCCACCGCTTCATGGGCTGCCAGTTCTCCTTCGCCTGCGAGGGCAAGTCCCTGCGCATCACCGACGCGGCCTCCTGGCAGACGGCGACGCGCGTCGCGCAATCGGTGATCGAGGGGCGGACCTATCTCAGCGAGGTCGGCGCCGCGACCCACTACCACGCCGATTACGTGCGCCCCGGCTGGTCGCGCCGCCTGCGCAAGATGGATGTCATCGGCCGGCACATCTTCTACACATTGAAACCAGGCCAGACCTGATTCTCACAGCTTTCTTCGGCGTAAATTTACTTAGGTATAGGCCTCCTAAGCAGTCGATCCCGAGGGTTAATTTTACCCTGAATCGGGATTAGGCTTGCTTGTCCGGCAACCCCGACGCCTTCTGCACGTCGAGATGGGTGCGAGCCTTCGCGCTCCATCCGATCCTGCCGTATCCGCGTTCCAGAGGAAGCCGAATCCATGACCGCCCCGGTCGCACGCATCTCCAGCCTGCTCGCCGCGCTCGGCGGCCTCGCCCTTCTCGCAGGCCCGGCCCAGGCCGGCGGCTGCTACGGGGCCGAGTGCTATCGCCACGTGACCACGCCGCCGGTCTTCGACACGGTGCAGGAGAACGTGCTGGTGCGCCCGCCGCGGACCGTCTACCGCAGCGTCCCGCCGGTCTACGACACCGTCTCCGAGCGCGTGATGGTGGCTCCCGGCGGTCGCGTCTGGACGACCCGCCGCGGGCCCTATGGCGAGCTGATCGGCTGCTGGGTCAACACGCCGCCGCGCTTCGCCGTGCAGACCCGCCGCGTGCTGGTGCGCCCGGGCGCGACGATCCCCGAGACGATCCCGCCGGAATACGCGAGCGTCAGCCGCCGCGTGCTGGTGGCGCCCGCCCGTTCCGGCTGGGTGCCGGTGGGTGGTTACGGCGGCTACGGCGGCGGCTACGGGCCCGCACCCCTCGTCGGCTCGATCCCGGACGCCTTCGGCATTACCGGTGCCAGCTCGGCCGATATCGGTGTCGGCCTCGGCTTCTCCCGCGGCAGCCTCTACGACGGCTACTGAGTTCGGCCGATCCGATCGGTCGAGGGGCCGGCGCCGGGAGACGGCGCCGGCCTCTTCGCATTTGCGCCATCCGGTCCGCATCGCCGCGGCCCGCGCAGCCCTCGATTCCGCGTGCGCTGTCACCGAGCCGGCATCCCCTTCGGACCGGAGCGCTCTAGATCCCGGACAATCCGGGAGGGTCGGACATGGCGACGTTCAAGGCATGGGTGATCGAGAAGGGGGCGGGGGGCCAGAGCCTGACCTTCCGCGACTTCGACGAGACCGAGCTGATGGAGGGCGACGTCACCGTGCGCGTCACCCATTCGGGCCTGAACTACAAGGACGGGCTCGCCCTCACCGGGCGCTCTCCCGTGGTGCGCCGCTTCCCCATGATTCCCGGCATCGATTTCGCGGGCGTGGTCGAGGCCTCCGAGGACCCCGCCTACAAGCCCGGCGATGCGGTGGTGCTCACCGGATGGGGCGTGGGGGAGACCCATCTCGGCGCCTATGCCGAGCGGGCGCGGGTGAAGGGCGGCTGGCTGGTACCGCTGCCGGAGGGGCTGACACCGGCCCAGGCCATGGCGATCGGCACCGCCGGCTACACGGCGATGCTCGCCCTGATGGCCCTCGAGGCGCACGGGCTCAAGCCCGAGGCGGGCCCCGCCATCGTCACCGGCGCCTCCGGCGGTGTCGGCTCTGTGGCCGTGGCGCTGCTGGCGCGCGCCGGCTGGCACGTCATCGCCTCGACGGGCCGCGCATCCGAGGCCGACTACCTGCGCGGGCTTGGCGCGGCCGAGATTCTCGACCGGGCGGAATTGTCGATCCCCGGCAAGCCGCTCGCCAAGGAGCGCTGGGCCGCGGGCGTCGATGCCGTCGGCTCGACGACGCTCGCCAACCTCCTGGCCCAGACCCAGGCGGATGGGGCGATCGCGGCCTGCGGCCTTGCGCAGGGCATGGACCTTCCGTCCTCCGTCGCGCCCTTCATCTTGCGCGGCGTCGCGCTCCTCGGGATCAACAGCGTGACCACCCCGCAGCCGAAGCGCCGCGAGGCCTGGAGCCGCCTCGCCCGGGAGCTCGACCTCGCCAAGCTCGCCGCCATGACGACGACGGTCGGCTTCGCCGAGGTCGGACGGCTCGGCGAGGCGATCCTGGCGGGCGAGGTGCGCGGGCGCACGGTGGTGACGGTCGCCTGACCGCGCGGCAGGAACCGCGGCCTTTGAGGCCGCGTTGCCTGCTTCATGAGCATTGCATTCGTCCGCGAGAAGGAAGGTGGCGAGGCCTTCGAGGACCTGCCGGACCGTCCGATCTCGCCGCACACCAACTTCGTCACCCCCGAGGGCCTTGCTCGGATCGAGGCCGAGGTCGCGCGCCTGCAGGACGAGGTCGGCCGGCTCGCGCCCGAGGACAAGGCCGGCAATGCCCGCGTCGCGCGCGACCTGCGCTACTGGACCGCGCGCCTCGGCTCGGCCCAGCTCGTCGAGCGCGTTGAAGGCGAGACCGTGCATTTCGGCTCGACCGTGACGGTGCTGCGCGAGGACGACAGTGCCCAGACCTTCCGCATCGTCGGCGAGGACGAGGCCGATCCGGCGAAGGGCTCGATCTCCTATGTCGCCCCGCTCGCGCGCGCGATCACGGGCAAGAGCGTCGGCGACGTGGTCGAGGTGAACGGCCACGAGGTCGAGATCACCAAGATCGCCTGAGGTCCGGGATCCCAAAGGGATCATCCCTTTGGTGGGGTGCAGGGGCAAAGCCCCTGCGGATATCCCAGGGCTCCGCCCTGGACCCGCGAGAGGGATGATCCCTCTCGACACCCCGACTTCAGCCGCGTCCCTCGAAGCGAGGGCGCAGCGGCAGCAGGGAATCGGCCGCGAAATCCATGAAGGCGCGCACGCGCGGGCCGTGGCGCAGGTCCGGATGCGTCAGCAGCCAGAGGTCGGCCTGCAGATCGGGCTCGGGATCGCCGAGCCGGCGGAGATCCGGGCAGGCATCGCCGACATAGCAGGGCAGCGGTCCGATCCCGATTCCGGCCTCGATGGCCTCGCGCAATCCGTCCACCGTGTTCAGGCGCAGCGCGATCCGGTCGGGCTCGGCGCGGGCGCGGACGAAGGCGGCGAAGCGGCCGCCCGCCACCGAATCCGCGAGACTCACCCAGCTTTGCGCCTCCGGCCGCTCCGGCTCGCGGTCGGCGCGGCCGTAGAGCGCCCAGGCGATGCCCGAGAGACGCCGCCCGACCAGATTGGCCGGCGGATCGGAGCTCGCGCGGATGGCGACATCCGCGTCCCGCTGCGACAGGTTGAGGGCGCCCTCCGCGGCGATCATGTCCACGCGCATGGCCGGATAGCGGACGAGGAAACGTGCGACGACCGGGATCAGCAGGTCGCGCACGAAGCTCGCCGCCGCGGTGACCCGGATCTCACCGGTCGGGCTCTGGGCCTGGCCGGCCACCGCGCGGCCGAAGCCGGCGACGTCGGCCTCCATGCGGGTGGCGGCGGCGAGCATCGCCTCGCCGGCCGGCGTCGGCAGGTAGCCGGCGCGCAGCCGCTCGAACAGGCGCACGCCGAGCCCTGCCTCGATCTGCGCGAGGCGGCGGAAGGCCGTCGAGTGGTTGATGCCGAGATGGGCGGCGGCCCGGGTCAGGCCCCCGCGCTCGGCCACCGCCTTCACGAGGCGGAAATCGTCCCAGGCGAGGTCCGGCTTTGCGTTCATGCAAGGTCATTCTTGCAGGCCAGGGCATTTCCGCAAGGCGCGAGCGGAGCGATATGGCGGCGAGCGGTGGGCCGGGATCCTACCGGGATGTCGAGGAGATCGCGTCGATGGCGAAGGTTCTGGTGCTGTACTACTCGTCCTGGGGCCATGTGGAGCAGATGGCGCAGGCTGCTGCCGAAGGCGCACGCGAGGCCGGTGCCGAGGTGACGGTGAAGCGGGTGCCGGAGCTGGTGCCCGAGGAGGTCGCCCGGCAGTTCCACTACAAGCTCGACCAGCAGGCGCCGATCGCGGACCCGAACGAGCTTGCCGAATACGATGCGATCATCCTCGGCACGCCGACCCGCTTCGGCAACATGGCCGCGCAGATGAAGCAGTTCCTCGATCAGACCGGCGGCCTCTGGGCCAAGGGTGCCCTCGTCGGCAAGGTCGGTTCGGTCTTCACCTCGACCGCCTCGCAGCACGGCGGCCAGGAGACCACGCTCACGAGCGTCCACACCGTGCTCCTGCACCACGGCATGGTCATCGTCGGCCTGCCCTACAGCTTCCAGGGCCAGAACGGGGTCGAGGAGGTGAAAGGCGGCTCGCCCTACGGCGCCACCACGATCGCGGCGGCCGATGGCTCGCGCCAGCCGAGCCCGGTCGAGCTCGAGGGTGCCCGCTACCAGGGCCGCCACGTCGCGACGATCGCGGGCAAGCTCGCCTGAAGACCTGCCGCCCTTCCCCACGAAGGGGGAGGGCGCGCGGCATGGCGGCGGCCAAGAAAAAAGGCTCGGATTGCTCCGAGCCTCTGAAGGGTAAAGGCCATTGGGGGCTGAACTGGCCTTCGTGATCCACCAACGGGGGTGACAGCGTTTCGTTCCGGGCCGGCCCGCGATTTTTTGATCGGCGGCATTCAGCGGGGTGCCGCAGCCCGCGCGAGCCGGTCGCGGATCGCCTCGCCGAGCCCGTCCGCGGGGATCGGCGCCACCGCGATGGTCGCGGCGCCCGAGGCGTCGAGATCGCGCAGGGCGGCGAACAGGTTCGCTGCCGCCTCAGCGAGATCACCGTTCGCACTGAGGCTGCGCGCGGCCACGGCATTGTCGAGACCGCGCGGCGTCTGCGGTCCGAACAGCAGGGCCGCCTCGCCGGTTGCGATCGCGATGGCATCGAGCCGCACCCGCGCCCGCGGCGCGTAGTGCGAGGCGAGAAGTCCGGGCCCGACCGGGCGCGCCGCGTCGTCCGCGCCGGCCTCTCCGATCGTCTGCCCGAGCACGTCGCGGATCATCGCGCGGGTGATCGCGCCCGGACGCAGCAAGCGCGGCCCATCCCCCAGACAGGCGACCACCGTCGATTCGACGCCGACCCGTGCCGCCCCCCCGTCGAGCACAGCGTCGAGCCGTCCGTCGAGGTCGGCGAGGACATGCGCGGCAGAGGTCGGGCTGACATGGCCCGAGCGGTTGGCCGAAGGGCCGGCGACGGGACGGCCCGTCGCCGCGAGCAGGTCGCGGGTGAGTGGGCTTCCGGGAATCCGCAGCGCCACGCTGTCGAGCCCGGCCCGGGCGAGATCGCAGACGGTGCAATCGGGACCCGCCGGGACCACCAGCGTCAGGGGGCCGGGCCAGAAGGCGGCGGCGAGCGCCTCCGCATTCGCGTCGAAGGCGCCCTCGATCCGAGCTGCCGTCACGTCGGGCAGGTGGGCGATCAATGGATTGAAGCGGGGGCGCGCCTTGGCCGCGAAGATCGCCGCCACCGCGGCGGAGTCCGTGGCGTCTCCGCCGAGGCCGTAGACCGTCTCGGTCGGGAAGGCGACGAGCCGGCCCGCCCGCAGCAGAGCGGCCGCGTCGGCGACGCCCGCTTGCGTACCCGGAAGCAGGCGCGTGGCTGCCGCAGGGTCCGTCCAGGCCGTTGACCGGCGATCGTTCATATATAAACTATCTCCGTTCGCGGCGGTAGGTCCGTTGGACGGCGCGCCTGGGCCGGCGTATCTCGGCGGATCTGCGCCGGCCTAATCCTCGATCCGCCGGCGCGTCAAACGGCCTGCCCGGAGAGGCGGGCCGAGGGAGGTTGTCCGTGAGCTACCGCGCGCCCGTATCCGAGATGGTGTTCACGCTGGCCCATGTCTCCGGCATCCCGGGCGATGCGGTGAGCGTTGAGGATGCCGAGGCGATCCTCACCGAGGCGGGCCGGCTGGCGAATGGAGTGATCGCGCCGCTCAACCGGTCGGGCGACCGGCACGGCTCGACGCTCGCCGACGCCGCGGTGACCACGCCGCCGGGCTGGCGCGAGGCCTATCGGGCCTTCACCGAGGGGGGCTGGAACGGGCTCGCCGCCGATCCGGATTTCGGTGGCCAGGGCCTGCCGCATACCTTAAGCGCCGCGGCGACCGAGATGTGGAACGGCGCCAACCTCGCCTTCGGCCTCTGCCCGCTGCTCACTGCCGGCGGCATCGAGGCCCTGTCCGCGCACGGCTCGGACGACCTGAAGGCCCGCTACCTCGACAAGCTCGTCTCGGGTGCGTGGACCGCCACCATGAACCTGACCGAGCCGCAGGCCGGCTCGGACCTCTCCGCCCTGCGCAGCCGGGCCGAGCCGGTGGGCGACGGCACCTACCGGATCATCGGCGCCAAGATCTTCATCACCTACGGCGAGCACGACCTCACCGACAACATCCTCCACCTCGTGCTCGCCCGGCTGAAGGATGCGCCGGCCGGAACGCGCGGCATCTCACTCTTCCTCGTGCCGAAGGTTCTGCCGGACGGCAGCCGCAACGACCTGCGCTGCTCCGGGATCGAGCACAAGCTCGGCATCCACGCCTCGCCGACCTGCTCGATGGCCTTCGGCGACGGGGGTGGCGCTATCGGCTGGCTCGTCGGCGAGGAGAACCGGGGGCTCGCCTGCATGTTCACGATGATGAACTCGGCCCGGCTCAATGTCGGGCTGCAGGGGGTGGGCGTCGCCGAGGCGGCCACTCAGCGCGCGCTCGCCTACGCGCAGGAGCGCCGCCAGGGTCGCGCCGCGGGCGACACGCAGGCGAGCCCCATCGTCGCGCACGCGGACGTGCAGCGAATGCTGCTCACCATGAAGGCCTACACGGCCGCCGCCCGCGGCATCTGCTACCTCACCGCGGCGGCCCTCGACGCCGCCCACGGGCCGGAGGGGCAGGCCGCCGCCGACCGCGCCTCGCTGCTGACGCCCGTGGCCAAGGCCTTCTCCACCGACATCGCCAACGAGGTCACGTCGCTCGGCGTACAGGTCCATGGCGGCATGGGCTTCGTGGAGGAGACAGGCGCCGCCCAGCTCATGCGGGACGCGCGCATCCTCGGCATCTACGAGGGCACCAACGGCATCCAGGCGATCGACCTGACGAGCCGCAAGCTGCCGCTGGCCGGGGGCACCACGGTGCGGGCGCAGATCGCCGCCATGCGCAAGGTCGCCGAGGGGCTCCTGAAGAACGCCGATCCGGCCTTCGGCCACATGGCCCCGCGCCTGCGCGCCGGCATCGAGAGCCTCGACCGGGCGACCAGCCACCAGCTCGCGGCGCTCGCCTCCAACCGGCCCGACGCGGCGCTCGCCGGCGCCACACCGTATCTGCGCCTGTTCGGGCTCGCTCAAGGGGCGGCCTGCCTCGCCAAGGCGGCGCTCGCCGCCGACGCGGCGCTCAAGGCCGGCGAGACCGATCCGGCTCACCGCGCCCGCATCGTGCTGGCCCGCTTCTTCGCCGAGAACCTGCTGCCGGCGGCCTCCGGCCTCGAACAGGCCGTGACCGAGGGAGGCGCCTTCGTGGATGAGGCGGCCGTGGCACTCGCGAGCTGAGGAGAGGATCGATGAGAGAGAACGTCCGGATCGAGGATCTGCAGGGCGGCGTCCGCCTCGTGACGCTCGACCGCCCCGAGAAGAAGAACGCGCTGACGGGTGCCATGTACGACGCCATGCGCGGCGCGCTGGAGGCGGCGGATGCATCGGATGCGGTCGGCGCGGTGGTGTTCGCCGGGGTGCCGGGTGCCTTCAGCGCCGGCAACGACATCGCCGATTTCGTCACCCGGGCTGAGAAGGCCTTCAGCGAGGCGCCCTCGCTCCGCTTCATCCGGCAGCTCGCCCGCACCAGGACGCCGCTGGTCGCGGCCGTGGATGGCGTCGCGGTCGGCATCGGCACCACGCTGACTCTGCACTGCGATCTCGTCTATGCGAGCCCGGCCGCGCGCTTCCGCATGCCCTTCGTGGAGCTCGGCCTCGTGCCCGAGGCCGCCTCCAGCTACCTGCTGCCGCGCCGGGTCGGCCGCCTCAAGGCGACGGAGCTCCTTCTCCTCTCCGAGATGTTCGGCGCCGATCAGGCCGAGGCGCTCGGCCTCGTCAACGCGGTGATGCCCTCCGACATGCTGGTGGAACATGCGGTCGCCCAAGCGACGCGGCTCGCCGCCCTGCCGCGGGGCGCGCTTGCCGCCTCGCGGGCCCTGATCCGCGGCGACCAGGCGCAGGTCGATGCCGCGCTCCAGGCCGAGGCGGAGGCCTTCGACCGGCAATTGCGCACGCCCGAGGCGCAGGAGCGCTTCCAGGCCTTCCTCGCCCGTGCCAAGCCCGCCTCGGCGTGAGCGCGCTCGCCGGCAAGGTCTGCCTCGTCGCCGGCGCTTCGCGAGGCGTCGGGCGGGGCATCGCCCGGGGCCTCGCCGAGGCCGGTGCGACGGTGATCGTCACCGCTCGCTCCAGCGAGACCGGCCCGCGCACCGAGATGCGCCCCGAGGCGATCGAGGACACCGCCCGCGAGGTGGATGCCGCGGGCGGCCAGGGCCACCACTATCTCTGCGACCATCTGAGCGAGCGCGCCGTGGACGAGCTGGTCCACTGGGTTCTCCGGCGGTTCGGCCGCATCGACGTGGCCGTGTCGAGCGTCTGGGGCGGCAACGAGGGCTATGACGGCGCCCGCTACCCCGACGGGGCGGCCTGGGGCACGCCGTTCTGGCGCCGCTCGGCCGAGCCCTATGCCCGCTTCCTCGAAGTCGGTCCCTACGCCGCCCTGCTGCTCGCCCGCGCCGTCGCCCCCGCCATGGTGGCGTCGCGCGCCGGGCTTCTGGCCCTCGTCTCCTTCGGCACGGAGGAGGGCTATCTCGGCGACGTCTTCTACGATTCGGCCAAGGCAGCGACCAACCGGCTGGCGCTCGCTTGCGCCGAGGAATTGCGCCCCCACGGCGTCACGGCGCTCGCGCTCTCGCCCGGCTTCGTCGCCACCGAGCGGGTGCGCGACCTGGGCCAGGAGGCTCTCGCCACCGAGAGCCCGCTCTATGCCGGCCGGGCGCTCGCGGCGCTCGCAGCCGACCCGGATGTGGGGCGCCATGCCGGCCGGGTGCTGCATGCGGCCGATCTCGCCCGCACCTACGGCTTCACCGATGCGGACGGGACGCAGCCGGAGCGGTTCCGGGTTGGCCCGGGGGGCGAGTGACGGGCTCGTGCCGCCGCCGCATCTCCTTCCCCCCTTTGCGGGGGAGGGTGGCCTGCGAAGCGGGTCGGGAGAGGGGTGCGACGGTGCCGAACTGCGCGCGGCATCGACGCTTCCCCCCTTTTTCCGAAAGCCGGGTTCTCCTACCCGACCCCCTTCGGGGGCCACCCTGTCCCGCAGAGGTGAGACGCGCGAGATCATGACCAAGCGGAGCACACGATGACCGACACCTTGCGCGGAAAGACCCTGTTCATCACCGGCGCCTCACGCGGCATCGGGCTCGCGATCGGCCTGCGCGCCGCGCGCGACGGGGCGAATGTCGCGATCGCGGCGAAGACCACCGAGCCGCATCCGAAGCTGGAGGGCACGATCTACACGGCGGCCGAGGCCATCGAGCGGGCGGGCGGCAGGGCCCTGCCCGTGGTCGTCGACGTGCGCGACGAGGCGGCGGTCGCCGGTGCGATCGCGCGGACGGCCGAGACCTTCGGCGGCCTCGACATCGTGGTGAACAACGCGAGCGCCATCTCGCTCACCCCGACGCCGCAGACCGAGATGAAGCGCTTCGACCTGATGCATCAGATCAATACGCGCGGCACCTACATGGTCTCGAAATACGCCATCCCCCATCTGGAGAAGGCCGAAAATCCGCACATCGTGATGCTGTCGCCGCCCCTCGACATGGCGGAGAAGTGGTTCGCGCCCCACCTCGCCTACACGATGGCGAAGTTCGGCATGTCGATGTGCGTGCTGGGGCTCGCGGGCGAGCTGCGCCGCAAGGGCGTCGCCGTGAACGCGCTCTGGCCGCGCACCACCATCGCCACGGCCGCCGTCAACAACCTGCTCGGCGGCGAAGCGTTGATGCAGGCGAGCCGTACCCCCGAGATCATGGCGGACGCCGCCCACGCCCTGTTCCTGAAGCCGTCCCGCGAGGTCACGGGCCGCTTCCTGATCGACGACGTCTTCCTGGCCGAGCAGGGTGTCACGGACTTTTCAAAATACCGCGTCACACCGGGCATACCCCTTGCGCCGGACTTCTTCGTGCCGGATGCGAGCCTACCGCCACCCGGCGCGCTCGACTGAGCCGCCCCATCCTCCGAGCCCCCTTGTGATCTTCATCCACCAACCGGTCTCCGTCGCCGGGACGATGCAGCTCGAACGCCGGTCGCTCGAGCTTCAGGACGCGATCCCTGAGGACACCGTCTGGCTCGACCTGATCCGCCCGAGCCGCGAGGAGGAACTGAAGGTCGAGGGCTTCTCCGGGATCGAGGTGCCGACCCGCGAGGAGATGAAGGACATTGAGCCCTCGGAGCTGCTCTACGTGGAGGACGGCGCCCGCTACATGACGGGCCGCCTGCTGTCGAAGGTGAGCGATTCGGAGGAGCCGGGGCTCGCCGGCATCACCTTCATCCTGCGCGGCAACCGGCTCGTCACCGTACGCTACGAGGAGCCGCAGGCTTTCCGCATGTACACGCAGCGCGCCGGCCGGGCCACGGGCAACGGGCCGACCGCGGTGATCTCGGGCGAGTCGATCCTCGCCGGGCTGATCGAGGCGGTGATCGACCGCGCTGCCGACGTGCTCCAGCTTCAGGGCGAGCGCATCGACCGGCTGTCCGCCAAGATCTTCGAGGTGCAGGACGATCCGAGCGCCCGCAACACCGCCCTGCAGGACACCCTGCGCGCGCTCGGCCGGCACAACGACCTGATCTCGAAGCAGCGCGAGAGCCTCGTCTCGATGGAGCGCATCCTGCTCTCGCTCTCGGCCACCTATCGCACCAACAAGGCGCCGCGAGAGCTGCGCGAGGACGTGCGCTCGACGTTGCGCGACCTTCAGTCGTTGGAGGAGCACGCGACCTTCCTCTCGACCAAGATCAACTTCCTGCTCGACGCGACGCTCGGCCTCGTGAACCTCGAGCAGAACAACATCATCAAGCTGTTCTCGGTCATGGCGGTGGTGTTCATGCCGCCGACCCTGATCGCCTCGATCTATGGCATGAACTTCAAGACCATGCCGGAGCTGGAGCTGCCCTTCGGCTACCCGCTCGCCGTGGTGATGATGGTGGTGGCCGCCGTGCTGCCCTATGCCTTCTTCCGCTGGAAGCGCTGGCTGTAGGGCGCGACCAACTCGCAGAGCCGCACGCGCGGCCGCGCGTTGCTGCCCATGCGGCGGATCAAGGCCGTCCGGCCTTGCACTGGGGATGACACCGATGTGCGGACGCTTCTTCATCGCGCAGGCGCCGCAGGTCTTCGCCGAATTCTACGCCTATCCGGAGCGGCCGAATTTCCCGCCGCGCTACAATGTGGCGCCGACCCAGCCCGTGCCGGTGGTGCTGTTCGAGCAGGGCGGACGGCACTTCCGGCTGATGCGCTGGGGCTTCTGGCCCTCCTGGCTGAAGGATCCGAAGGGCTTCCCGCTCATCATCAACGCCCGCGTCGAGACGATCCTCGACAAGGCGACCTTCCGCGGCGCGGTGCGCCACCGGCGCTGCATCTTCCTCGCCGACGGCTTCTACGAGTGGCGCCGCGAGGGCACGGGCCGCGCGGCGAAGAAGACGCCCTTCCTGATCCGCCGGGCAGACGGCGCGCCGATGGCGCTGGCCGGCCTGTGGGACGCCTGGCTCGGGGCGGACGGCTCGGAACTCGACACGGCGGCGATCGTCACCACCGGCGCCAACGGCACCATGGCCGCGATCCATGACCGGATGCCGGCGATCCTCAGCCCGGACCAGATCGAGCCCTGGCTCGATGCGCGCACCACCGACGCGGCCTCGGCGGCCGCCCTGTGCCGCCCCTGTTCCGACGACTGGCTGCGGCTCGACCCCGTGAGCCCGCGGGTGAACGACGCGCGCCACGACGATGCGGGCCTGATCGAGCCGCTGGCGCAGGCGCGCCCCGGCTCGCCCGAGCCGCAGGCGCCAGCCGAGGACAAGCCGCGTTCCAGCGACGAGGACGAACAGGGCAGCCTGTTCTGATCGAGAGGGCTCGCCGCCGCACCGGAGATCGCTTCGGCACAGGAGAGCGTGTCGGAGCGAAGACCGTAAGCCCGGCCCGATCGCAGGGCGGTCGGGCCGGGCGTTAGGCGCGCCAGAACGGCTTCAGGCTCTCGGCCCGCACGATCAGCGGATCGAGCCCCGCCTCGCGGATCTGCTCGGGATGCAGCGCGGCGAGTGCCCGGCGGGCGCGGAGGCGCCGCAGCCAGACCCACGGCAGGGTGGGCGCGGGCGCGAGCGGGTTCGTGCGGGTGGTGGAGCAGGCGTTCAGCGTGGCGGCGGACATGGTCGGCGATCCGGTGGCAGGGAATGCAGTCCGGCCGGGATTGCGTGTCGAGGATTGAACCGATATTTGTCTCGGTGCAATCGAAACATTGAACTCGGAGCAATTGTGTCGAGCCCGGATTATCGGACCGTCGCCGACGCGGTCGCCGCCGAGATCGCGGCAGGGCGGCTCCGTCCCGGCGACCGCCTGCCGCCCCAGCGCGATTTCGCTTATGCCCGCGGCATTGCGGTCTCGACCGCGAGCCGGGTCTATGCGGAACTCGCCCGGCGCGGGCTCGTCCTCGGCGAGGTCGGGCGCGGCACCTATGTCCGATCCGATCTCGGCGCGCCCGGGGCGATCACGGCCGAGCCACCGCCGGCTGCGATCGACCTTCAGCGGACCCACTCGCACCTGCCGGAACAGGAGAGCCTGCTCGCCGAGACGCTCGCCGCCCTGCCGCGGCTCGGTGCAGCGGACGCGGCCCTGAATCAGTTCGGCCCGGCCGGGACGCCCCGCGCCCGCGCGGTCGCCGCCCGTTTCCTCACCCGTGCCGGATACGCGCCGGACCCGGAAGGGCTGCTGTTCACCGGCAACGGCAAGCAGGCGCTCGCCGCCGCCCTCGCCACCCTGGCGCCGCCCGGCGAGCGCATCGGCTGCGAGCCGCTGACCTATCCGGTCGTGAAGGGCATCGCCGCCCGTCTCGGCATCGCCCTCGTGCCGCTTCCCATGGATGAGGAGGGCGTGCGGCCGGAGGCGGTGCTGCAGATCCACCGGGCGCAGCCGCTCGCCGGGCTCTATCTGCAGCCGACCCTGCAGAACCCGTTGGGCGCGACGATGGGCTCAGGCCGGCGGGCGGAGATCGCGGCGCTCTGCGCCGAGACCGGGCTGACTCTCGTTGAGGACACGGTCTACGGCTTCCTGTCCGATGCGGTGCCGGTGGCTGCCCTCGCGCCCGAGCGGACCATCCTCATCGACAGCCTGTCGAAGCGGGTCATGCCGGGCCTCAGCATCGGCCTGATCGCGAGCCCGGTCGGCTTGGTCGACCGTCTCGCGGCCTCGGTGCGCCAGGGCGGCTGGACGGCGATGGGGCTGCCGCTCGCGGCTGGGGTCCACTGGATGAGCGACGGCGGCGCCGAGCGCCTCGCGCTGGTCAAGCGGGCGGACGCGGCGGCCCGCCACGCCCTCGCCCGCGAGGCGCTGGCCGGCCTGACCATCCGCGGCGACGCCTGCGCCTATCACCTCTGGCTCGAACTGCCCGAGACCTGGCGGGCCGAGGCCTTCGCCGCCGCGGCCCTGCGCCGGGGCATCGCGCTGATCCCGGCGGCCTCCTTCGCGGTGAGCCCCGGCCATGCCCCGAATGCCGTGCGCCTCGCCCTGGCCGCGCCGGCAAGCGACGACCTCGTCCGGGCCTTGAGCGACCTGCGCCGTCTCGCGCTCGCCGGCGACGATCAGGTCGTCGAGTAGGGGATCAGCAGCCTTTGCAGATGCTGCCCTCGATCCGGTCGATCTCGCGGCGCTCGCGCCTCTGCGCCTTGGGGGAGGGGACCTCGCCGGGACCGAGGGAGGTGCCGGGCGGCTTCGTGACGCCCTCGCGGTTGGTGTAGGGCGCGGTGATCGTGCTGTCCGGGCCGCCGCCGGTGCCGGTGCGGTCCGCGGGCTGAGCCTGCGCGACGGCGGTGAGCGCGGTCAGGGCGACGAGGGAACAGAGCAGAGAGACGAGGGGCATGGCGAACCTCCGCCTGACCCAACGCACGAGAAAGGCCAAGGTTCAGCACGATGCTTCGGTGCACGATGCGTCAGCGCGGGCGGCGCAGGCCGGCGCGGCGCGCGGGCGCCTTTGTGAAGACGCCGACCATCTCGAGGTGCCCCGAATAGCGGAACTGGTCGACCGGGGTGACCCGCTCCAGGCGGTAGCCGCCGGCGGCGAGGATGGCGGCATCGCGCGCGAACGTGCCGGTGTCGCAGGCGACGCCGACCACCACCGGCACTTGCGATTCGGCGAGCTGGCGCGCCTGCGCCTCGGCGCCTGCCCGCGGCGGATCGAGCACCACCGCGTCGAAGCCCTTGAGGTCGTGGGCGAGGAGCGGCCGGCGGAACAGGTCGCGCCGCTCCTGGGTCACGCGGCGCAGGCCCGTCGCCGTCCGCATCGCGCGGTCGAGGCCGGTGAGGGCCGCCGCATCGCCCTCGACGGCATGGACATCCATGTGCTGCGCGATGGCGAGGCTGAAGGGGCCGCTCCCGGCGAAGAGATCGGCGACGCGCTTGGCCTTCTTCGGCAGGGCCGCCAGCACCAGGGCGGTGAGCGCGGCTTCGCCCGCCGCCGTCGCCTGCAGGAAGCCGCCCGGCGGCGGGAAGAGCTGCGCGGCGCCCGAGCGGAGAGCCGGCATCGTGCGCTCCACCACCACGTCCCCGTGGAGCGACAGACGGGCGAGGCCGTGCGCTTCGGCGAGCCGCACCAGCGCCGCACGCACACCGGCTTCGACAGGGCCGTGTCCCCGGATATCGACGTCGAGGCCGCTCTCGGTCGCCGTCACCAGAACGTCGAGGGGCTTGCGGCCGTGGCCGAGCGGCGCACTCAGCGCCGCCGCGAGGGCGGGCGCGGAGTGCAGGGCGGGCACGGTGATCGGGCAATGGTCGATCGCGACCAAGTCGTGGCTGCGCGCCGCCATCAGCCCGGCTTCGGCTTGGCCGTCGCGGTTGCGCACGTGCAGGGTGAACCGGCGGCGGCCCTCGCCATGCCCGTCAACCATCGGCTCCGGCTGGATTGCGAGTCCGGCCTGGGACAGCGCCTGGGCGAGAAGGCCCTGCATCCACGCGGCGTAGGGCTCGGGCGCGAGGTGCTGCGTCGCGCAGCCGCCGCAGCGCCCGAAATAGGGGCAGAACGGTTCGATCCGGTCGGGGGAGGGGTCGAGGACCGCGTCCAGCACGCCGCGTCCCTCGGCGCGGGTGATCGCGACCCGCTCACCCGGCAGGGCTCCGGCCACCGGGGTGCCGTCCGCGGCGATGCCGTCGCCGCGGGCGCCGAGGCGGACGATGGTGACGGTCTCGCTCATGCCTCGGCCTTCCGCGCAGCGATCAGGAATTCGGTGTTGCCGTCGCCGCCCTGGATCGGCGACGGGATCAGGCCGCGGACGGCGAAGCCGAGCCCTTCGAGGACCGCCCGCACCTCGGCGCAGACGGCGTCATGCACGGCCGTGTCCCGCACGATCCCGCCGCGGCCGACCCGGTCGCGGCCGGCCTCGAACTGGGGCTTGATCAGCGCGACGAGATCGGCCCCGGGGGCGAGCAGGCTCGCGACCGCCGGCAGGACGAGGCGCAGAGCGATGAAGCTCACGTCGATGCCGCCGATATCGGGCATCGGCGCGAGGCGGGTGCCGGCGAGGTCGCGGATATCGGTCCCTTCCAGGCTCGCGACGCGCGCGTCGGCGCGCAGGCTGGCGTGAAGCTGGTCGCGGCCGACATCGACCGCGTGGACGAAGGCGGCGCCGCGGCGCAGCAGGAGATCGGTGAAGCCCCCCGTCGAGGCGCCGACATCCAGGGCGGTGCGGCCGCGCGGATCGAGCCCGAAGGCGTCGAGGGCGGCTTCCAGCTTCAGGCCGCCGCGGGAGACGTAGGGGTGTGGCGCCTCCGCCTCGATGCGCGCGCCGGGCGCGATCGGCTCCGAGGCGCGGGCGACGACGCGGCCATCCGCCCGTACGAGGCCAGCCGTGATCGCGGCCTGCGCGCGCGCGCGGCTCTCGAAATGCCCGTGCTCTACCAGATAGCGGTCGGCCCTGAGCCGGTCCCCCGTCATCGCTTGCTCAATAGTCCGGATGTATGGGCGGCCTGTCGGCCGGTCGCAACGCGCCTACCTAGCCCGGCGTCACGAGGAGAGCCATCACATGACACGCATCCTGCCCCTGCTCGCGCTGGCCGCGGGCCTCGCGCCCCTCCAGGCGCTGGCCCAGGAGCCCGCCAAGCCCGCGGGCCAGGCGCCGGCCGCGCCGCAGACCTACGAGACCGCGATCAAGAACAACAAGGGCGAGGAGATCGGCACCGCGAGCTTCCGGGACGGCGCCAACACGCTGGTCGTGCGCATCGCAATCAAGGCGGGCGGCCTCACGCCGGGCTGGCACGGCATGCATTTCCACGCGGTCGGCGATTGCTCCGATACCGAGAAGTTCGCCAACTCCAAGGCCCATGTGAACCACGACCAGAGCAAGCACGGCCTGCTCAACGCGGACGGGCCCGACGAGGGCGACCTGCCCAACATCTTCGCGGGCGCGGATGGCTCGGCCAATACGGAAGTGTCGAGCGAGACCTCGCTCGTCGGCGAGGGCGGCCTGAAGGATGCCGACGGTTCGGCCTTGGTCTTCCACGCCAAGGAGGACGACCACATGAGCCAGCCGATCGGCGGCGCGGGCGACCGGGTCGCCTGCGCGGTCATCAAGTAAGGGATCACGGAGCCGGACCCGTGCCTCCCTCCCCCTCAGCGGGGGAGGGAGGCACGGCCGTTCAGGCGTGGGCGAGGGCGGGCTTCTTGCCGAGCGCCTCCTCGACGGTGCCGGCGCCGTCGAGATAGCCGTGCACCTTCGGGTTCGGCATGATCACCGAGGCGACGAAGGCGATGGCGAGCAGCACGGTGACGTACCAGAAGAAGGTCGTCTCCATGCCGCTGTCCTTGAACCACAGGGCGACGTACTCGGCCGTGCCGCCGAAGGTGGCGTTGGCCAGCGCGTAGGACAGGCCGACGCCCAGCGCCCGCACCTTGGTGGGGAACAGCTCCGCCTTCACGATCCCCGAGATGCCCGTGTAGAAGCTCACCACGAGCAGGCCCAGGGTGATGTACAGGAAGGCGAGGTAGGGATCCGTGTTGGACCCGATCGCCGTCATCAGCGGCACCACCATCAGGGCACCGAGGCCGCTGTAGAGGATCATGTTGGCCTTGCGGCCGATCCGGTCCGAGAGCCAGCCGAAGAAGGGCTGGACCATCATGTAGACGAGCAGAACCGCCGTCATCGTGCGCGAGGCGGTCGTCTTGTCCATGTGCGCGGTGTTGACGAGGTATTTCTGCATGTAGGTGGTGAAGGTGTAGAATACGAGCGAGCCGCCCGCCGTGTAGGCCAGGACCACGCAGAAGGCGCGCCAGTGCTTGAACAGCTCGCTGAAGGTGCCGGCATCCTCCTTGTCGGAGCCGCCGGTCTCGGCGAGCGAGCGGCGCAGATACAGGGCGACGATCGCGGCGAGCGCGCCGATGAAGAACGGGATGCGCCAGCCGAAGGCCGTGATCTGCTCGCTCGTCATCACCGCCTGCAGGACGATCAGCACCAGCGAGGCCAGGAGCTGGCCGCCGATCAGCGTGACGTACTGGAACGAGGCGAAGAAGCCGCGATGACCTTTGAGCGCCACCTCGCTCATGTAGGTCGCGCTGGTGCCGTACTCGCCGCCGACCGACAGACCCTGGAGCATGCGGGCGAGGAGGAGCAGGATCGGGGCGGCGGCGCCGACTGTCTCGTAGGTCGGCAGGATGCCGATGAAGAGCGAGCCAGCGCACATCATCAGCACCGAGATCACCATGGAGGTGCGGCGCCCGACCCGGTCGGCGATGCGGCCGAACAGCCAGCCGCCGATGGGCCGCATGAAGAAGCCCACCGCGAAGATGCCGGCCGTCTGCAGGAGCTGGCTGGTGGCGTCGCCCTTCGGGAAGAAGGCCGGGGCGAAGTAGATCGCGAAGAAGGCGTAGCAGTAGAAGTCGTACCACTCGACGAGATTGCCGGAGGACGAGCCGACGATCGCCATAATGCGGCGGCGGCGATCCGCGGCGGCATCCGCCGCGGACGGCGCGATTCCGATCGAGTCTGCCATTCTCTTGCTCCCGGCGTTTCCTCGCCCGCGCCGCGGGCAGCCTCGTTGTGCGGTGCGGGCCTAGCACGGGGCGTCGGCAGCCGCGAAGAGCGAGGGCTCGGGGTGGGTGAGTTACGCACGTGAACTGTCACTTAATCCCGGCGGACACCGATTAAGCGCACCAAGTATTTGCCGCATCCGGTTGGGTTCGAGGGATTTTGTCCGCAGGCGAACAAGCCGGGATGTGACGGAACGGTTTGCTGTCCGTTGTCGTTGCGGGGCGGCACGATGATCGGTCGTCGTCAGTAACGCTCCGGTCAAGATTGGTACAGGGACAGGAAAAATCGCCATGAACAAGCTTGTTCGGACCACGCTGACGGCTGCCTTGCTGGCAGCCGGCGCGACCGTCGCCCTCGCCCAAGGCGGCGCGGGCGGCGGTGCAGGAGGGGGCGCGGGCGGTGGTGCCGCTGGCGGGGCTGGCGGTGCCGGCATGGGCGCGGG
>NZ_CABFPH010000004.1 GCF_902141845.1 Methylobacterium symbioticum
CGCTTCAAGTCTGCCGGGGTGAGGCTGGGCGAGCCGGGCAACGGCGCTACGCAGTCCGCCACGATCGGGGTCGATGCAGGTGAGCAAGAGACCGCGACGATAAACGGACGAGGCCGGCCACACGCGGCCCCCTCGTCCGCGGGACGCCGGGGAGCTCGGTATCCGTACGCACATCAGTTTGGGTTCCGCGGCGTCCCGCGTCTCCCTCCAGCCATGCCTCCGGCGTCAGGCGACGCGCGGAGCCGAAACCGCGTGGGGTCCCGGGTGTCGAGAGGGGTCACCCCTCTCGCGGGTGCGGGCGGAGCCCGGAACAAGTGCCTGACGCGACGCCGGCCACCACCGCGAGCGGCCCTCGCCCAGGGCCTGGACGCTCAGTCGTCGCGATAGACCCGCTCGCGGCGCTCGTGGCGCTCCTGCGCTTCGAGCGACAGGGTGGCGATGGGGCGGGCATCGAGGCGCTTCAGAGAGATCGGCTCGCCGGTCTCCTCGCAATAGCCGTAGGAGCCGTCCTCGAGGCGGGCAAGCGCGGCGTCGATCTTGCCGGTGAGCTTGCGCTGGCGGTCCCGGGCCCGCAGCTCGATCGCCCGGTCGGTCTCAGAGGAGGCCCGGTCGGCGATGTCGGGATGGTTCTCGTTCTCGCTCTGCAAGGCGACGAGCGTGTCCTGGGCCTCGCGGAGAATGTCGTTCTTCCAGCTCAAGAGCTTGCGCCGGAAGTACTCCCGCTGCCTTTCATTCATGAAGGGCTCGACGTCGGAAGGCGTGTAACCTTCCTCCAGCGTTACCTTCGCCATGTGTCGCCCTCACACTCGCGTCTGTGCCTGCTGACGGCCATGAACCCGTGCCGTATAGTCGAGGCGCCGTCTTGCCACAACGGAGGCGAACGCAAGGTTCGGACCCGGGACATCACGCCGCGCGCAGATGCGGCATCCCGGACACGGTCGCGCAGCGGATTTCGGCTCCTGACCCCTGCGGGGCGCCGCTGTGGCATTCGGGCCACGCCTCACGGGCTCCGGAGCCGGGCGAGCGCCGCGGCGATGTCGTCGGCAACCCGGCGCGCCAGCGTGTGCCGGTAATGGCTCCCGTCGAAGAACAGGTCCGGGTCGCGCGCCTCCGGGCCGTCGCGGCGCCAGTCGAGGAGCGCGCTGCGCGGATGGCTCGCGAGCGCCGCGCCGATCGCGGCCTTGCAGGCGGCCTCCGCCGCCGCGCGCGGGCTGCCCGGCCGCGGCAGAGCGGCGTGGGCGACCGGGGGCAGCACGGCGATGACCGGCGTCTGCGCCGGCACCGTGCGCAGCGCCGCCCGCAGGGCGTCGGCCGCCGGGAACGGCCCGGCTCGTCCGGGTTCGGGCCCGTCCGGCACCGGCTTGTCGCGGTAGGGCGCCCGGTGCGCCTCCTCGCCGAAGCCGAGCCTCAGGTAATCCGGCTCGTAGTCCCACCAGCCGTCGGCGCGGGCAAGCGGGCGGCGCCGGCGCGTCAGCCAGCCGATCCGCTCGATCACCTCCTGGGCCACGGCGTAGCGCATCAGCCCGCGCAGGTAGCTCGGCAGGTCGGCCGCGAAGAGCCAGAACGGGAAGGGCTTGTCGTTGCGAAAGGCCGGATCGTCGCCGCACCAGAAATCGTCCGGTGCCAGCACGATCGCCTTCGGATCCGGGTGATGGCGCAGGAACCAGTCGAGGACGACGAACTGCTCGCCGGGCCCGGTGGCGGGAATCGCGAGCTGTACGAAGGGGATGCCGGTGAGCCCGCTCAGCCGCTCCGGCTCGATGAGCTGGATGTGCGAGTTGCCGATGATCGCGCCCTGGAAGGCAGGGTCGCGCCCGCGGCTCGCGGCGGCGGTGCGCGGCCCCTGCGGGCGGATGCCCACCGTGCCGAGAGGCGAGCGCCCGCTGTCATAGGGGTCGAGCGCGAAGGCCAGCACGAGGTAGCCCGCGACCAGGCAGAGCGCGGAGACGAGGAAGCCCCGCACGAAGCGGCCCCAGGCGGCGTCCGGACCGGAGGGAGGGACCGCCATCGCGTCAGAACTGGAAGTAGATGAACTCGTAGTTCGCATCGTCCCCGATCTTCAGGAGCACAACCACGAACAGGAGCCCGAACAGGATGGCGAGGCCGCGACGGGGCGGCAGGCGGTGCACGGCGGTCCAGGCGGTGGGGCCGACCATCGCGACCAGGGCCGCGGCGGCGATCGCCCGCCACTTGAAGCCGGAACCCGTGGGCCCGAGGCCGAGGAGTCCCTCGTAGATGCGCAGCGCCCCCCCGAAGCTGCCGGCCCGGAACAGCACCCAGGTCAGCACCACGAACAGGCTGGTGAGCGTCCAGCCGGCGAGTGCCGGCATCGGCAGCCGGGCGCGCCGCCAGAGCGTGCCGGCCCCGAGGCCGAGCCCGTGGAGCGCCCCCCAGGCCACGAAGGTGAGGCCCGCCCCGTGCCAGAGACCGCCGAGCGCCATGGTGGCGAACAGCGCGCCGACCTGGATGCCGAGCCCGCGCCGGTTCCCGCCCATCGGGATGTAGAGGTAGTCGCGCAGGAAGCGCGACAGGGTCATGTGCCAGCGGCGCCAGAACTCGCGCAGGCTCGTGGCGCGGTAGGGCACGTCGAAGTTCTGCGGCAGCACGACGCCGAACAGGAGCGCGATGCCGAGCGCCATGTCGGTGTAGCCGGAGAAGTCGAAATAGATCTGGAAGGTGAAGCCGAGCACCGCCTGCCAGGCCTCGCCCGCGCCCACCACGCGCCCCGCCTCCGCCGCCTGGAAGACCGGGTTGACGTAGGCCGCCAGCGGATCGCCGAGAAAGACCTTCTTGGCGAGCCCGACGGTGAGCAGCATCAGCCCGCGCCCGACCCGCTCCGCCGCATCCGGCCGCGCGTAGGGGCGCTCGTCGAACTGGTGCATGATCTCGCTCCAGCGCACGAGCGGGCCGGCGAGAACCTGCGGGAAGAAGGCGATGTAGAGAGCGTATTTCACGAGCCCGAAGCCCGGCGCGCGGCCGGCCCTCAGGTCCGTCAGGTACATGATGTGGTGGAAGGTGAAGAAGGAGATGCCGAGCGGCAGCACCCAGCCGGGCCGCGCGAGGTCGATCCCCGGCAGGAGGTCCGCGAGATCGGCGAAGAAGTCGAGATACTTGAAGAGGGCGAGCACCAGGAGGTTGCCCGCGATCGCCCCCGGAATCAGCCAGGGCCGCGGTGCCTTGAGGAAGGCGCGGGCGATCCCCCAGTTCAGCAGGATCGAAGCCGCCAGAAGCGGCA
This sequence comes from Methylobacterium symbioticum, assembly GCF_902141845.1. GTDB lineage: Bacteria > Pseudomonadota > Alphaproteobacteria > Rhizobiales > Beijerinckiaceae > Methylobacterium > Methylobacterium symbioticum. Next base: position 3,236 of record NZ_CABFPH010000004.1, read on the forward strand.
CGAAGCGCGGGTCCCACCAGCCGTAGAATACGAAGGACAGGCCGACGAGGACCGGCAGCCGCCAGGCGGGGCGGTAGCGCTCGGCGAGCCCATGCAGCGCGAGGGCCGCCGGCAGGAAGGCCAGGAGGAAGACGAAGGAGTTGAACAGCATCGGCCGCCGAACCGGCGGCGCCGCCGGACAAGAGACGTCGTGGGCGCGCCTTGTCGGGGATCGCGGCCGGGGCGTCAATCGCACCCGGCCGCGGATCAGCCCGGACGGGCCCCGTCAGAAGGACCGGGGCAGGCCGAGGATGTGCTCGGCGACGTAGGAGAGGATCAGGTTCGTGGAGATCGGCGCCACCTGATAGAGGCGCGTCTCGCGGAACTTGCGCTCCACATCGTACTCCGCCGCGAAGCCGAAGCCGCCGTGGAACTGGATGCAGGCATTGGCCGCCTCCCAGCTCGCTTTGGCGGCCAGGTACTTGGCCATGTTGGCCTGCGCCCCGCAGGGCTCGCCTGCATCGTAGCGGCGGCAGGCCTCGTAGCGCATCAGGTTCGCCGCCTCGACCTCGATGAAACTCTCCGCGATCGGGAACTGCACGCCCTGGTTCTGACCGATCGGGCGGCCGAACACCGTGCGTTCCTTCGCATAAGCCGAGACCTTGTCGATGAACCAGTAGCCGTCGCCGATGCACTCGGCCGCGATCAGCACCCGCTCGGCGTTGAGCCCGGTCAGGATGTACTTGAAGCCCTGGCCCTCCTCGCCGATCAGATTCTCGGCCGGGATCTCGAGGTCGTCGAAGAACAGCTCGTTGGTCTCGTGGTTGACCATGTTGAGGATGGGCCGCACGCTCATGCCCTTCCTCTGCGCCTCGTGCAGGTCCACGAGGAAGATCGACAGCCCTTCCGACTTCTTGCGCACTTGGTCGAGCGGCGTGGTGCGGGCCAAGAGGATCATCAGGTCGGAGTGCTGGATGCGCGAGATCCAGACCTTCTGGCCGTTGATCACCCAGCGGTCCCCCTTGCGCACGGCGGTGGTCTTGATCTTGGTGGTGTCGGTGCCCGCCGTCGGCTCGGTCACGCCCATCGACTGCAGGCGCAGTTCCCCAGCCGCGATCTTGGGCAGGTAGCGCCGGCGCTGCTCTTCCGAGCCGTGCCGCACCAGTGTGTTCATGTTGTACATCTGCCCATGGCAGGCGCCGGAATTGCCGCCGGAGCGGTTGATCTCTTCCATGATCACGGAGGCTTCCGTGAGCCCGAGGCCCGAGCCGCCGTACTCTTCGGGAATGAGGGCGGCCATCCAGCCGGCCTTGGTCAGCGCCTCGACGAAAGCCTCCGGATAGCCGCGGGCCTCGTCGATCTTGCGGTGATACTCAGCCGGGAACTCGGCGCAGAGCGCGCGCACCGCGTCGCGGATGTCCTGATGCCGACCCTCGTCGATCGTCTGCATCGCTTCCTCCCTGGCTCGTCTTGTCGGTCGCGGCGCTGATGGCTCCTGCCGGTGGCCGCGCGCAACGCGGCACGCGAGGAACCGTCCCGGGCCGGCGCCGCACTCGTCTTCTGGATGTCGGTGAGCCCTAGCGAAGGCCCCGGTCCGGCGCCAATACAACCTCCGACAGCGCACCATATCGGAAAGTTATATCGTACCGGTGGACCGCTCCGGAGGTTGCGCGCGGGCGTCGATGGGCCCACTCAGGCGCCCTCCCCTCCCCGATCCGTCCGGAGCTTCCCCGCCGTGTCCCACCCTGCCCCCGATGCGGCCCAGGCCACGCGGCGCGGCGCGCCCACGCTTGCCAGGAACGCGGCACTCGGCATCACGCAGATCATCCTGTGGGGCGGCTCCTTCTTCCTGATCGCAGTTGTGGCCGATCCGATCGTCCAGAGCACCGGCTGGCCGCAGGCGATCGTGGTGGGCGCCCTGTCGCTGGCCATCTTGATCTCCGGCCTGCTCTCGCCCTGGGTCGGGCGCATGATCCGGCGGCACGGCGGCCGCCCGGTGCTGATCGCGGGCACGCTGACCATGGCGGGCGGTCTCGTCCTGATGGGCGTCGCGCCGAACCTGCCGGTCTTCCTGCTCGCCTGGACGGTAATGGGCCTCGGAATGGCGGGCGCGCTCTACGACCCGCTCTTCGCGGCGATCGGCCAGGCCTACGGATCGGCGGCGCGGGGCGCGATGACCCAGATCGCCATCGCCTCCGGCTTCGCCGTCACCCTGTGCTGGCCGGCCACCAGCGCCATGGTGGCCCAGATCGGCTGGCGCGGCGCCTGCTTCACCTACGCGGCTCTCTCGGTGGCCGTGGTAGCGCCCCTCTTCGCCTGGGCGCTTCCCCGACAGGCGCGTGCGGAGCCCGTTCCCGCTGTCGCCGCCGCGACGCTCGCCCTGCCCACCGCACCGGCCCGGCTGCCCGGCGAGCGGGTCCTCGCCGTCACTTTCACCACGGCGGCCGTTCTGATGACCGCGGTTTCCGTGCAATTGCTGCTGCTCCTCCAGGCCCAAGGCATCGCGGCCGGAACAGCGGTGGCCCTGAGCGCCCTGATCGGACCGTCGCAGGTCGGCGCGCGCATCCTGGAACTTGCCTTCGGGCGGGGGGCGCACCCGATCTGGGCGCTGCTCGTCTCGAGCGGCAGCGTGGCACTCGGCCTGTTGCTGCTCGCCGTCGCCCCCGGCCTCGCCTGGCTCGCCATCATTCTCTACGGAGCCGGCAACGGCATGCGCACGGTGGTGCGCGGCACGCTGCCGCTCGCCCTCTACGGCCAGCAGGATTACGCCGCAGTGATGGGCCGGCTGGCACGCCTCCCCCTGTTCGGACAAGCGGCGACGCCGGTGGCCTGCGGTGCCCTTTCGGACTGGCTCGGCCTCGACGCTCTGCTCGACATCATGCTGGGGATCGCCGCGCTGAACCTCACCCTGTCTCTGATCGTCGCCCGCCGCACCCTGTCGGAGCGGCCGACCTGAGACGGATCTTCACCGCTGTCTTGCCGCTTCGCCAGTGGGTCGCAGATCGGCCCGCCGGCGAGCGTCCACGGCCTTCGGGGACGCAGCGCGGGTCGTCTCCCGGCATCACAGAGATGCCGAGAGCGCACCGATGGTCAGCCCGGCACGACCTCGTCCGCCCGCCGCATCGCGCAAGCGGCCAGCGCCCGCGCCACCGCCTCTGGTTCGACCGGCTTCTGACAATGGATCGTCCGGCAATCCGCGGCCGGAAGGATCCCGCGATCATATCCGGTGGCGAAGACGATCGGCACGCCACGCGCGCGAAGGGCGTCGGCGACGGCAAATGCCATCTCGCCCTGCAGGTTGATGTCGAGGACGGCGGCGTCGATCCGTTGAGTCGCACCAGCGATGTCGAGCGCGTCCGCGACATTGCTGGCCGGTCCGAGCACGGTGGCGCCATGACGCTCCAGACCGTGTCTGAGGTCATCCATGATGAAATAGTCGTCTTCCACCACAAGTACGTGGCAGCCGGATAAGATTCCGCCGCTATCCATCGCCGCAGCCTCCTCATCCATCGGCCGCGCGCGGGAGCCGCTCATTCCGCGGCCGGCCCAGGACGGAGCCGACGCACCGTTGTCGGAATATAAATGGCATATCTGCGCAGATACGGAACGGAGAACCTCCAAAAACTTGATAATTTTTGCCCCTCTGTCGCGTACACCTGCACGGCTTTTTGAGGGATGCTCATTGATCCAGATCAACTACGCTCAGGCAACCTCGGCCGCACACAGCAAAAATCAACACCGTGGCGTTCTGATCTGACAGTTGCTTCAGATTGCCAGGAACCGCCTGAGCGCCATGAAGTTCAATTCCTAGCACTGACGGTTTGCCTTGCCCGTTTCATCCAAGCTCAGACAAAGGGACCAACACAACCTCTGCGTGCCGGCCCTTCCGATGACCGCCGATGAACAGGCGTCGCCACACGTCGCCTGCGGATGGGACACGCTCGGTGGGCCTACGGTGCAATGGGTGGGGTAGGCTCATGCGCGAGACGGCTGGAGCGGGCACGCCTGGACGGCGCGAAGCCGGCCCTCAAATCCATGGGGGCCACCACCGAAGGAGACGATTGTCGCGATGCAGTCGGGTTTGGGACTACGCTTTGGCCCCTTGGGCAAGCGGACGGTTCATCTCTGCGTCGATGCGCAACGCATGTTCGCGGAAGAGACCGACTGGCACACACCCTGGCTGCGCCAAGTTCTGCCGGCGATTGAGCGGATCGCCTCGAGCCATGCCCAACGCACGATCTTCACCCGCTTCGTTCCAGCGGAGAGCGCCGCGGCCTGTGCCGGGACGTGGCGGCGCTACTACGAGCGCTGGCCCAACATGACCCTGGAGAGACTCCCCGCCGACATGGTCGATCTGCTGCCGAGCCTCGCTGATCTGGTGCCGCCGGCCCGTGTCTTCGACAAGCGAACCTATTCACCGTGGATCGAGCCCGGCTTCGAAGCACTCCTATCGGAGGTGGAGACCGTCGTCGTCACGGGCGGCGAGACCGATGTCTGCGTCCTTGCCACGGTCCTCGGAGCGGTCGATCGCGGCCAGCGGGTGATTATCGCGGCCGACGCCGTATGCAGCTCCGCCGACGAGACCTACGATGCGACGGTGACTCTCTATTGCAGCCGGTACGGCGCGCAGATCGAGGTCGCGCCGACTTCGGAAATTCTGGAGGCTTGGCTCCCGACTTAAGCGACAGTGCGGATTTGGAGCGCAACGCGGGACCTGCATTGCCCTCAACCCTGGATCATGCCGGACTTGGCGACCGGGATATTCGTGGCGAACCCGCCCGCAGGCTGCGCTGCACCGATCACGCCATTCGCGAGCCGTCGAGATGACACATCTTCAGGAAGCCCTAAGGATCTTCGAGGATCTGCTGGTGGCCGAGCAGCCGGCCAATGCGGGTGAGGCCGATGCGGCGATCTGGGCCTATCTCACACCGTTCGAGGGCCTCGGCTCCCAAGCGGAGGCCCTCGGCCAGATGGAGCGCGCCGTAGCGGAACTCGACGCAGGCTCGGCCTTCATGCCGATCCTGCTCAACACCCTGGAACGGCACCGGGCTCGCCTGTCCGAACCCTCGGCCTGATCGCTGCAAGCACAGCCACGCTCTTGCCGGGGCGGCCTCGCAGAAGGCATGGGTCCGCCATGTTCCGGAGGTCCGTCACCGTGCCAAGCCGCCCGACCTGTCCGACGTTCCTGCTCGCTGCGCTCACTCTTCTGAGCATCGCGGCATCAGCATGGGCCGAGCCCGCGGACGGCCCGATCCTGCAGACCCTCGATTACGCGAACACTCGCTTCTCGCCCTTCGACCAGATCGACGCGGGCAATGTGGGCCGGCTCAAGGTGGCCTGGACCTTCTCCACGGGCGTGTTGCGCGGCCATGAGGGCGCGCCGATCGTCGTCGGCTCGGTGATGTACGTCCACACACCGTTTCCGAACACGGTCTATGCCCTCGACCTCGACCATGACGGGCGGATCCTCTGGCGCTACAGCCCGCGACAGGATGCGGGTGTGATCCCGGTAATGTGCTGTGACACGGTCTATCGCGGCCTCGCCTACGCCAACGGGCGTCTGTTCCTGCATCAGGCCGACACCACGCTCGTCGCCCTCGATCCCGGCAGTGGCCGGGTCCTCTGGTCGGTGCGGAACGGCGACCCGGCCCGCGGCGAGACCAACACGGCGACGGTGCTGCCCGTCAAGGACAAGCTGATCGTCGGCATCTCAGGCGGCGAGTACGGCGCCCGCTGTCACGTCACGGCCTATGATCAGACGACCGGGCGGCGGATCTGGCGCGCCTACGCGACAGGGCCGGACGCCGACATCCTGTTCGATCCGGAACGGACCACCGCCCTCGGGCGACCCGTCGGGCCAGATTCCTCGGTGGGAAGTTGGGAGGGAGACCAGTGGCGCATCGGCGGCGGCTGCAGCTGGGGCTGGTTCTCCTACGATCCGGATCTGAACCTCGTCTATTACGGCACCGGCAATCCCTCGACCTGGAACCCGACCCAGCGCCCCGGCGACAACAAGTGGGCGATGGCGATCCTGGCCCGCGACGCGGATACGGGCATGGCCCGGTGGGCCTATCAGATGACGCCCCATGACCAGTGGGATTACGATGGCGTCAACGAGATGATCCTGACCGAGCAGGAGATCGGCGGCGAGCGGCGCCGTCTCCTGACGCATTTCGACCGCAACGGCTTCGGCTACACCCTCGATCGTGGGACGGGTGCTCTGCTCGTGGCAGAGAAATTCGATTCGAGCGTCAACTGGGCACGTCGCATCGAGCAGAACCCGGCGAGCTCCGCCTACGGGCGGCCCGTTGTCGAGAAGCGCTACGCTCCTGAGGAAGCTGGTGAGGACGAGACCACCACGGGGATCTGTCCTGGCGCGCTCGGCGCGAAGAACCAGCAACCGGCCGCCTACGCGCCGACGACGGGGCTGTTCTATGTGCCGACGAACCACATGTGCATGGACTACGAGCCCTTCCGTGTGAGCTACGTGCTGGGCCAGCCCTATGTCGGCGCGACGCTGGCGCTCCATCCTCCGGCTGGCGATAGCCATACCGGCGCGTTCATCGCCTGGGACGGCGCGGCGGGCCGGATCATCTGGTCGATCCCCGAGACATTTTCGGTCTGGTCGGGCGCACTCGCCACGGCCGGCGGCGTCGTCTTTTACGGGACCCTCGAGGGCTACCTGAAAGCGGTCGATGCACTGACGGGCCGGGAATTGTACCGGTTCAAGACCCCCTCGGGCATCGTCGGCAATGTGACGACCTACCAGCATGGCGGCCGGCAGTACGTCGCGGTGCTCTCGGGCGTCGGCGGCTGGGCAGGGATCGGCCTCGCAGCCGGGCTCACCGACCCAGCGGACGGATCGGGTGCGGTCGGCGGCTACGCGGCGCTGTCGCAATACACGGCGACGGGCGGCCAGCTCACCGTCTTCGCGCTTCCGGACTGAGCGCGGCGAAGGCAGCCGACCGCCCGGATCGTACCGACCGCTAATGACAATAGAGGTTAATCTGCCTTAAAATCCGGGTGAGGCGCTGGGGAGCCATCGGGAATCGCGGAGTCGATAACGATGAGCAAAAACACCGACGCCATACGTCGCCGCCTATCGAGCGGACGATATCCGATTCTGATCGCGCTGACGCTATTCGTCATCGTGGGCTACGCGGCCGTGCTGATGCGCCTAGAATAGAACCAGCCTTGATCGCGCAGTGATCGGCGACAAGACCATCGCTCTCGTTTCATCGCGCCCCCCCGCGATGGAGCAGCACTGGGATCGATTCCGGTGGTGAGCTTCCTATGTCGGCAACTCCCCTCAGATCGGCTTGCACGAGCCGTAGCTCACACGCACCGCGGCGCGGTCCTCAGGGTTCAGCTGAGCTCTGACGAACCGGTTGCGATTCAGATCCAGTGTGATGAAATATATGCCATTCTGACACTTGATCGTGTTGCGCGGTCGCCCTTCGTTCAATCGAGGATTTGCAGCCGAACATTCATAGAATTCGGATCGACCTGAGGAGATCAGGGTCATATAATCGCCGCTGACCGTCAGAGAGAAAGTTTGCCTGACGAAGACGGCTGGCTTGATGTCATCGCCCTCGATGCTATTACCCAGACCGACAGCAGAATCCTCGACGCAGAGCACAGGCCGCTTCGATTGGGCATGAGCTGGTATAATGCTTAATGCCACAACAGCGATCGCGATTACCGCTCTCATGGCCCCCTCCGATCCGCACCGAAGCGGCCCGCGAGCATCGCACACGACTCCCGAGCATCAAAAGCCCGCCGTCGTCACGCAACGACGCGACGGGAGTTCGGCGAGAACTCGCGATGCCAAGTCTCCGCAGTTCCTACGTAGACGACGGCCAAGCCTTTGTCGCGACAAATCATCGCTCGGTCAGCCGCGACACACGGGCGTTTGATAGGGGACCCAGCGACGTCACGGAGGCCTCCGATCGCTCGCGGTCATCCGAACCGAAAAGGCGACCCGAGCGCGGGTGGGGCTCGGATCGCCGATGAACGCTGCCCCGGTGTTGAGACGGTGACCGGCAGCCTGAAATCTGCGCTACGCCAGTATGGTTAACGAGATCTTATGCCAGCCGGCAATCAGGACGAACCACAACCGTCCGGCACCACGTCTGCGGGCGATTGGCCGTCGGGCGCTCGGCTCTCAGCGGCTCGACAACTGAGCTGTCGGTGGCGCGAACTCACCGGACCACTGCGTGACGGCATCGGTCTTCGAGGTGAAAACCGTCGAGAAGGTGCCGCTGCCCTTCAGGCCGGTGAAGGCACCGTTGGCGTCCCGCGTTTTGAACCGGCCTTGCGCGGTCATGCGGCCCTGGGCATCGGTGGTCACCCGTCCTGAATAGCTGCTGACGGTCGAGCCAGCAGGCGTGTTGAAAGTGATCGTACCCTGAACCGGCCCATTTCCACGCTTCAGGACCACGATCTCGCTGATGCCGACGGCAGCTCCGTCGAGCGGCAATCCTGGACTGCGGTTGATGCCGGATCCACTTTGCTGAATCTCCAACCGATCGGGTGATCCGAGCGGTCGGACATCCTGCTTCCCGACATGGGTGTCGAAGGTGCCTGACATCGGCATCGCAATGGCCGGCGATGCGAGCGTCAGAGCCGGCAGAGCGACAATCGAAATGAGGAAGTTCCGCGACATGTCCAACCTCCCATGATCATTGCTTTCGTTGGCGAAGCATCCCGCTTCGCCAGCATCATCAGGAATTTGGACACATATGACTATAGCCCAGATGAGGTATCCGAACCGGTCATTGGTTCAAACCTCAGATATCTGCCTCCGACATCGGCCCGATGCTTCGACTCGCCGCGACCTCGGTCGGCGCGGACGGCCAAAGAGATCCCGACGACTGCAGGCAATGGCCGCCCCCCCGGCGGAGCTAGGGGATCGGCTACTTCAGGAACAGAGGCTGATCAGGCACTCGGATGAGCGGCCTCGCGCACGGCGAGATTACGCTTGACCGCTTCTTGGACTTTTTCGAACGCGCGCACCTCGATTTGACGAACACGCTCGCGCGAGACACCAAACTCGCCCGAGAGATCCTCAAGGGTGATCGGGTCATCGGCGAGCCGGCGCGCCTCGAAGATGCGACGCTCGCGTGGGTTCAGGACGCCAAGGGCGTCCCGCAGCGCGGTGAGTCGGTTTTGGCCCTCCTCCTCGCGCACCAGGACGGTCTCCTGGCTCGGGCTGTTGTCAACGAGCCAGTCCTGCCACTCACCCTCGCCCTCCTCGCGTAAGGGGGCGTTGAGTGAGGTGTCGCCGGACAGGCGCCGATTCATCTCGACCACGTCCTGCTCCGGCACCCCGAGGCGCGTGGCGATCTGCTTGACCTGATCGGGTTTGAGATCGCCCTCGTCGAGCGCCGAGATGCGGCCCTTGGCCTTGCGCAGGTTGAAGAAGAGCTTCTTCTGGTTGGCCGTGGTGCCCATCTTCACGAGCGACCACGAGCGTAGGATGTATTCCTGGATCGCGGCCTTGATCCACCACATGGCGTAGGTAGCCAGCCGGAAGCCCTTATCCGGATCGAAGCGCTTGACCGCCTGCATCAGGCCGACATTGCCCTCGGACACGACCTCGCCGATCGGCAAACCGTAGCCGCGATAGCCCATCGCGATCTTGGCAACGAGGCGCAGGTGCGAGGTGACCAACCGGTGAGCGGCCTCACGGTCGCCGGCATCACGCCAAGCTTTCGCCAGCGTGAATTCCTCCGACGGTTCCAGCATCGGAAACTTGCGGATCTCGTCGAGGTAGCGCGATAGCCCACCTTCGTTGGCGAGCACAGGCAAAGCGCCGGCCATATGCATCTCTCCTTAGTGGTCCCCCTATCGGGCGGACGCGTGAAGCGGACGACCGCTCCTTGAGCCGGCCTCCCGAATCCCCATCTGTACCGGGGAAGCCATCAGGCCGGTAGCGGGTCCACGCCCCGAATGTCGTGAACAACGCGTGACGGCCTGAAGAGGTTGACCCTGCCACGAACGGTCGCGGCGGGAGGTGTCCCAGCGCACCTATCCCGACGCCTGCCTTGACTGTGCTGCCATGGCAACGCCCTCCCCCGGATCTTCGCGCCCCAACCCGGGGGGTTACGTGGCGAGGGTTGCGAGGAGTCGCGCGAGGTCGGCCGGGGCCGGACTCTCGAACCGCAGAGGCTTACCCGTGCGCGGATGCGCGAATCCGAGGAGTCCGGCATGCAACGCCTGCCGATTCAGGGCGGCGAGCGCGGCGCGCGCCGCCTCGGGCAGCCGGGATGCCTTGGTCTTGAAAGCCCCCCCGTAGACGGCATCGCCGAGAAGCGGATGTCCGATATGGGCCAGGTGCACGCGGATCTGATGGGTGCGGCCGGTCTCCAGCCGGCAGCGGACGAGGCTCGCGGTGCCGTACCGCGCCTCGACGGCATAGTGCGTCACCGCGTGGCGCCCCTCGCCGGGACGCACCACCGCGATCTTCTCGCGGTTGTGGCGGCTGCGCGCGAGATCCGCGGAGATCGTGCCGCGGGCCGGCTCCGGGATACCCCAGGCGAGGGCGAGATAGGCGCGCTCCAGCGGGCCGCTGCGCCCATGGTCGGCGAATTGGGCGGCGAGGCCCTGATGCGCGGCATCGTTCTTGGCCACGACCATGAGACCGCTCGTATCCTTGTCGAGGCGGTGAACGATGCCGGGCCGCCGCACGCCGCCGATCCCCGACAGGCTGTCGCCGCAATGGGCGATGAGCGCGTTCACGAGGGTTCCCTCCTCGTGTCCCGGCGCGGGATGGACGACGAGGCCCGCCGGCTTGTCCACCACCACGAGATCGTCGTCCTCGTAGGGGATCGCGAGGGCGAGGGACTCGCCTTGCGGGATCGCGGACACGGCCTCCGGGACGGTCACGGTCAGCGCCGCCCCCGGGCCGACCTTGAGGGCGGGATCGAGCACCACGGCCCCGTCGCGCCGCACATGGCCCGCCCGGACGAGATCCTGCAGCCGGGCACGCGAGAGATCGGGGAACATCTGCGCGAGCGTCCGATCGAGTCGGCCCGACGCCGCATCCATCGCCACCACGCCCTGCCGCTCAGCGCCCGACACCCCTGGCTGCACGTCCGTTTCTCCGAACCGGTTCGAAAAAGCTGCGATACGGGCTTGCCCGCCCGTTCGGGCGTCGCTATAGGAACCCCGCGCCGCAGGAAAGCTCCCATCGTCTAGCGGTCTAGGACGTCGCCCTCTCACGGCGAAAACAGGGGTTCGAGTCCCCTTGGGAGCGCCAGCGGTTCAATTTCCTCACATTCGATCAATGACTTGCCGGGCGTGGGACCTGAACCTCGTTTGCCGGTGGGATCGTCCGGTCGACGCTCAAGCACCGACATTCCCTGCCCGCAGATCCGGCTCGGGCCGCGAGGGCCAGCCTCGCCGGCGCGTGCCGGCCGCTCCGCCCGGAACGGCGCCCGGTTCGACGGACCGCTCACGCGCATCGCCTTCGCGCAGCGGGCACGCGGCCTCATCACCGGGTCGAGGCGCAACGGGCGAGAACGTCCGGACCGGCCGGGCGCTCTACGGCGTCTACGCCGGCAGGACGCGGGCGGCCCATCCCTGCGAGCCGGTGCCCGAACGTGCGGTTGAACGGACGGCCGTGGGCACCGAACGACGACCGCATCCGATCCGTGAGATTTGCCTCGCCCCAGCGCCCGCCTGCATCTATCTCGTGCTGCCCCTTGCTGGAGAGGAACCATGTTCACGCACGTCATGATCGGCAGCAACGATCTGGAGCGGGCCAGGAGCTTCTACGACGCCACCTTCGCCGCGTTGGGAGGCCGGGCCGGCAAGATGGATGAGAGGGGCCGGCTGATCTACAGCCACGCGGGCGGTCGGCTGATGATCACGAAACCGATCGACGGCAATCGGGCGACCGCGGCCAATGGTGGGACCATCGGCATCGCCGCCGCGAGCCGCGACCAGGTTCTCGCATGGCACGAGGCCGGCACCACGCATGGCGGGACCGCGATCGAGAGCCCGCCGTCCGAGCGCCCGAACGGGGCCTTCGTCGCCTACCTTCGCGATCCGGACGGCAACAAGCTCACCGCCCGAACGCCGCCGGCGAAGTGAGGGACGGCCGCTCCCTGCAGCGGGCTTTCGCGCCGGCCGGCATCCCGGCGCGCATCGACCGTCACGCCCGCGCACCGCTCTCTCCGACGCCGCCGTTCCCATCTGCCGGCTGAACGGCCCGCTCAGACACGGCTCAGCCGCGCGGTCGCATCGTTCTGACATCCGGTCCGATGGGTTCGGACCGAGGGTTCAGGAGATCCCGTCATGGTGCGCTTCACAGTGCTCGGCGTCGCTGCGCTGGCCGCGGCCGGTCTCGCCTCCGCGACGGCGGCCAGCGCCGCCCCGTTCGGGCCCGGCTTCGGTCCGCCCGAGCGAGAGGCGATCATCGAGCGTGTGGCCGGCGGCTGCGGGCCGGGCTTCCACCCGAACCCGTGGGGCCATTGCCGGCCGAACGGCTGGGGCTGGGGCGGCGGATGGGGCGGCCCGCGCGGCTACCGCGGCGGATACGAGCGTGGCGGGTATGAGGGCGGCTATGGTCGCGGCCCCGGCGGCTACGGCTATGGCGGCCCGCGTGGCCCCTATGGCGGCTGGTGAGCCTCCGGGGCGGCGTGTGACACGGCGCCCGTGGTCAGGCGTGGAACCGACGGACACGGGCTGTGTCGGCCTCCGCGCAGCCCGTGCCACCGCCAGGTGACGCCAGCAGCGGCCCGCGCATACGGCCCGCGAAGCGATCACACCACGCGGTCGCAGCCGGGCTCACCTCATCCGCTCTGCTCGTGACCGGCTGGAGCCATTCCCGATCGCGCTGCCATCGGGGATGGCTCGAGAGCATGTTCTTTCGCGGAACCGGCGACCATGTCCGCGAAAAATGCTCTCCGCCCTTGTTCTCACGCGCTCTCGTTCACCGAACCGGCATCCCCATCGTCGGAGAGCGCTCCAACGCCTCGGCTCGGCATCGCGACACAGTGGCTGAGGGCTCAACCAAGCCGGCAGATCGGCGTTGATGAGCATCGTCCGGAAAAACCATGGGCCTTCAGATGCGCATCGCCTTGGCAGCCCTCATCGTCGTCGTGTCGGGCCCCGCCTTCGCCTTCGGGGGTGGAGGTGGCGGCGGCAGCGGCGGGGGTGACGGCCTCAACCCCTACGCCGAGCTGAGCGGCAATGGCCGCACCGGCGGCGTGAACAGCGGCCCGTACAATCCACCGGCCTACAACACCTATCTGAGAGCGTATGGACCGGACGGGCCCGGCAGCCGGCGGGTCCGCAACCCCGACCGCTATGCGCCGCGCCCCTACTACGGCTACCCCTATTGATCCGCACGGGATGGCGGCTCGTCGCAGCCATCCCGCGCCGTTCCGCTCAAGCGGCGACTCGTGCTTGGGCCGGGCTTCACGCGAGGCCCGACGGAGCGGCGGTCTCGCTGCGCTCGGACAGGCCAGCCTCTGAGAGCCTGTTTCCACCTTGGCCGCGGATCGCGGGGCCGAAGAGGATCTGCTTGAGGGGGCGATCGCCGGGCGCGCGGTTCGCAAGGTAATCCCAGACCAGGAACGCCGGGAACGGAAGCATAATCGCGAAGAAGATCCAGTCGAACATCTGCGGCATGGCCAAGCTCATCCATCGATTGGCGTCATCAATGCCAAGGATGGCAACGACCCGGAGTTCCACGACTTCGCTCGCCGGCCGCCGAGAGAGGCCGCTCGGCGGAGACCATCCGCTGAGACCTGTCCCGCGTCATTCCGCGCCGTGCCGCATTCGCGCCACAGAGCCTCAGCGGACGGGTGGCGACCAGATCGCGAGGGCGGTCGTGTCGACGGCGCGCGGCAGCAGCCCCTCGGACCGGAATGCATCGGCAATCACCTGCTGCTCGGCGAGGCCGTCGCGGGTGACAGGCTCGACCCGGTAGCTGCGATGCGCGTTCGCTCGGGCCACGACCTCGGCTTCGAGCTTCCAGAGCGGCGCCAGGCGCCCGGCAGCCTCGGCCGGGTTGGCCTTCACCCAGCTCCCGGCCTGGGCGAGCTTGGCGAAGAGCAGGCCGAGCACCGGACCGTTCGCCGCGACATAGGGGTCGGCCGCGAGGTAATAGCGCTTGTACAGCGACAGCCCGCGGCCATCGCGAAGGACACGCGCGCCCGCCTGCTGCTGTGCCGCCGTCAGGAACGGATCCCAGGCAGCCCAGGCCTCGACACCGCCGCTGGCCAGCGCGGCGCGTCCATCGGCCGGGGTCAGATAGGCGGGCACGATGTCCCGGAAGGACAGCCCGGCCTCCTTGAGAGCGGCGAGCACCAGAAAATGATTGCCCGCGCCTTTGGTCACCGCGACGCGCTTGCCCTTGAGGTCCGCGACGGTGCGCGCGGTGGAATCCGGTGGCACGACGATCGCCTGCGCCTCGGGCGATGGCGCTTCCTGGGCCAGATAGGTGATGCGGGCGCCGGCCGCCTGGGCGAAGACCGGCACCGTGTCGGCGACATCGGCCGAGACATCGATCTGCCCGGCGTTCAACGCTTCCATGATCGGCAGGCCGCTGGTGAATTCGTGCCAGGACAGGCCGGTGCCCTGCGCGGCCAGCGCCTGCTCCAGGCTCCCGTCCTGGCGCAGCAGCGCGATCAGAGTCGAGGAGCGCTGGTAACCGATGCGCAGCACCGGGGCGGCGCGGGCCGCGCGGCTCAAGAGGGCCGGAGCCGCGAGGCCCGCGAGTATGGTTCGGCGGGAGAAGGACATCGGCTCCTCGAAATGGAACGGACGGACGATGTGAAAGGGCCCGCGCGGCGGCGCGGGCCCGGTGGCGTGGAGGGCGGAGCCGGGTTCAGCCCGGCTGACCGAGGATGCCCAAGATCTCGCGGCGCAGGCGGACGAGCTCGGGGTCGTCGCGGTGGCGCGGGTAGGGCTGACCGACCCGGATGTCGGCCCGTATCGCGGCCGGGCGGTCGGAGAGCACGATCACCCGCTCGGCCAGCACCAGAGCCTCCTCCACATCGTGCGTGACGAGAAGCGCGCTGAACCGCGCCTCCTGCCAGAGGCGCAGGATCTCGGCCTGCATGGCGAGCCGGGTCAGCGCGTCGAGCTTGCCGAGCGGCTCGTCGAGGAGGAGGAGGCGCGGCTCGTTCACCAGGGCGCGGGCGAGCGCCGCGCGCTGGGCCATGCCGCCGGAGAGCTGGTGGGGATAGACCTCGGCGAAGCCGTCGAGCCCGACGCGGCGGAGCGCGGCATCGGCCCGCGACGCCCGCTCGCGGCCGAGCCCCCGGGCCTCGAGGCCGAGCGCCACGTTCCCGCGCACGGTGCGCCAGGGATAGAGCGTCGGGTCCTGGAAGACGAGGATCCGGGAGGGGTCGGGGCCCGCGACGCGGCTGCCGTCGACCGCGATGCGGCCCTCGTCCGGCGGCTCGAGGCCCGCCACGAGGCGCAGCAGGGTGGACTTGCCGCAGCCCGACGGCCCGAGCAGGGCGACGAAGCCGCCGGGCTCGACCGTGAGGCCGATCCGGTCGAGGACGGGCAGCGCCGTGCCGCGGATGTCGAAGGCGTGGCTCACGCCCTCGACCGTCAGGCGGGCGCCGCCCGCTCCGGCCGTGTCCCGGACGGCCGGACGTGCGCGTGTCGCCGCTACCATTGCACCAGCCCCTTCTGCCAGGAGAGCACGCGGTCGCGCAGGCGGAACAGCAGGGTGATCAGCCCCGAGCACATCAGCGCCATCACGATCAGCGCCGCGTACAGGTTGGCGTAGGCCGCCCATCCTTGCGCCCATTGCAGGTACCAGCCGAGGCCGGACTTCACGCCGAGCATCTCGGCGACGACCAGCACCGCGAAGGAGCCGCCGAGCCCCATGAACAGGCCGACGAAGACGTGGGGCAGCGCCGCCGGGATCGCGACGCGGAGCACGAGGAAGCGCGGCGTGGCGCCGAGCGTGCGGGCCACGTCGAAATAGGCCTTGTTGACGCCGGCCACCCCCGACCAGGTCAGCACGGTGACGGGAAACCCGGTGGCGAGCGCGACCAGGAAGGTGCTGGCCGACCACGAGGACGGGAAGACGAAGAAGGCGAGCGGCAGCCAGGCGGTGGCCGGAAGCGGCCCGACGAAGCGCAGCACCGGATGCGCCCAATAGCCCACCGCCTTCGACCAGCCGATGGCGACGCCCGCCGCGAAACCGAGGGAGGCCCCGATCAGGTAGCCGCCGAGCAGCAGCTTCAGCGAGGCGAGGATGCTGCCCCCGAGCTTCGGCCAATCCTCCAGGAACACCTCCAGGATCGCCTGCGGCGGCGGGAAGAACGGCATCGGCAGGAGGCCGGACTTCGCGGTGACGAGCTCCCAGGCGAGGAAGGCGAGCGCCAGGGCCGTGAGCCACGGCGTCCAGTGGGACAGGGCGGCGCCGATCCGGCCGAGCCGCCCGGCCAGGGCGGATGCGACCGGAAGCGCCAGAGCGAGGGCGAGCGCGGCGCCCGCGAAGGCGGCCGTGTAGGGGAAGTCGCCGTCCTCCGGCAGGAGGCGGGTCGCACCGGCGAGCGCGAGCCAGGCGGCGCCGGCCGCGAGGCCGCGCCACGGCAGCTGCGGGAGCCGGTGGGCCCCCTGCGGGGCCTCGCCCGCGACGCTGATGAGGCTTGCCATGCCGGTCCCTTCAGCTCAGCACGTCGGCGTAGACGCGCTCGGCGAACTTCGCCGTATCGGTGGTGCGCTTGAGGACGTTCACCTGCTTGAGCTCGTCCCCGTAGAGGATGAGCTGGCGCTTGAGGTCGGCCCCGACCGGGCGGTCGCCGTGGTGCTGGCTGCGCAGCATCGCGGCGAGATCCTCCACCGAGCCCTTGCCGCCGTAGCCGGAGAAGATCCGCGCGGCGTCCTCCGGGTTCTCGTGGACGCGGTGGCCGGCCTCGAGGATCGCGCGGGTCAGCGCGGTCGCCGCCGCGCGGTCGTTGCGGATCAGGCTGCCGCGCACGGCCACCACGCAGCAGGTGCGGTCGGCATAGGCGCCCGACAGGTTCGTGGCGACCTCCGCGAAACGCGGGTCCTTCAGCCAGATCCAGGTGCGCGGGTCGGCATCGGCAAGGGCCTGCGCCTCGCCCTTCTCCACCGCGAGATTGAGGAGGTCGGCCGGGTATTGCCGCCACTCGACGCCGCTCTCGGGATCGATCCCGGCCTTCGCCAGGAGCAGGCCAAAGAAGTTCTTGGCCGGGCTCGCATGGTCGCTGATCGCGATGGTCTTGCCCTTGAGGGCCGCGATCTCCGTGATGCCGGCCGACTTCGCCCCGAGCAGCCGCAGGCAGCCGCCGTGCAGGCCGGCGGTGATCTTCACGTCGAAGCCCTGCTCAAGCGGTTTCAGCCAGCGCAGAGCCATGCCGATGCCGGCATCGGCCTTGCCGGTGGCGATCGCCTCGAGCAGCGCCTCGGTCGAGCCGCCGAAATTGACGAATTCCACGTCGAGCCCGTGAGCCGCGAAGATGCCGCGCTCCTTGGCGAGCGGCGCCGCCGCGGTGCAGATCGCGGTGGCGTTCCAGGCGAGCTTGATCGGCTTCAGCGGCCCGGCGGGCCCCTCCGCGGCGGCCGGACGGCAGAGCGGGCCGGGATCGAAGGGGGCGGCGGGGCCGGGTCCCCAGGCGCGGCCCGCGCTCACGCCGAACAGGGGCAGCGCCGCCGCGGCCGCGCCCGCGCTCAGCAGGAACCGGCGCGACGGCTGGAGGCCGGGGCGCCGAGGCACGTCAGTCATGGTGGTCTCCAGGTGCCGCGCCACGCGCGGCGGGTCGCACGGACGAACGACGCGCGCGCAACGGTCCGATGACTGGGACGGCGCACTGGCGGCGTTCGGGAAGCGGCTTTCTGGTGAAGCCGATGTATTCAGTCTTCAATCACGCGGCCGCGATGTCAACGAAAGCGTATTCTCATTGTCGAGCCCATTCGGAGACAGCGCGATCGCGATGAACGCGCCTGCGAGAAGGTTCTCGCGGCACGGCATGACAGCGCAATCTCGGATCCCCCGCCACACGGAGGCCCTTTTTCCAGAGACGACGGACGATAATGTGCGCCCCTCGGAGCCGGCACCGCAGGTTTGTTCCGCTCCATCGCGCGAAAACAGCGAGACTGTCCTCTCGGCGAGCGGATCTTTGGAACTCTGGTTCGTTGACGGGCCGCCGGTCCGGCCCGACCCTTAGGGCGTGGCGCCCGGATCCCACCGCGGCGGCCCCTCCCTATCAGAGTCCGATGACCGTCGCCGTTCCGCCGCCCGATCCTGCCCGCGCGCTCGCCGAGGACTTCGCCGCCCGAGCCGCCGGCTACGACCGCGACGGCGCCTTCCCGCACGCGAACCTCGCGGCCCTGCGCGCAGCCGGGCTCCTCGCCCTGACGGTGCCGCTCCGGCTCGGCGGCGGCGGTGCGGGGCTCGCGCGCGCCGCCGCTCTGGTCGGGACGATCGGCGCGGGCGAGCCGGCCACCGCCCTCGTCCTGGCGATGACGCTGCTCCAGCACGGGCTGATCCACCGGGACGGCTCGCCCTGGCCGCGCGCCATCTCGGACGCGGTCGGCCGCGACGCGGCAGCGCGGGGCGCGCTGATCAACGCCCTGCGGGTCGAGCCCGAGCTCGGCACCCCGGCCCGCGGGGGACTGCCCGCGACGATCGCCCGACGTGACGGCGAAGGCTGGCGCGTCTCGGGCCGCAAGATCTACGCGACCGGGGCGCCGGGTCTCGCCTATGGCGTCGTGTTCGTGCGCACGGACGAGCCCGAGGTGCGGACCGGCTCGATGCTCGTGCCTTTCGGCGCGCCGGGCATCCGGATCGAGGAGACCTGGGACCACCTCGGCCTGCGCGCCTCGGGCAGCCACGACGTGGTCTTCGAGGACGTCGCCGTGCCCGGATCCCACGCCGTGGACCTGCGGCCGCCCGCCGGCTGGCAGGTGCCCGACCCGTTGCAGCAGGCGTGGAGCTGCGCGTTGCTGGCCGCGCTCTACGACGGCGTGGCGCGGGCCGCGCAGAGCTGGCTCGTGGCCTTCCTGCGCGAACGGAGGCCGGGCAGCCTCGGCGCGCCGCTCGCGAGCCTGCCGCGCGTCCACGAGGCGGTGGGCGAGAACGAGCGCCTGCTCGCGGTCAACGCGCGGCTGATCGCGGGCCTCGCCGCCGAAACCGATGCCGGACGCGTGCCCGCTCCGCGCGAGGCCGGCTTCGTGAAGGTCACCGTCTCGGAGAACGCGATCGAGCTGGTGCAGCGCGCGGCCGAACTCTGCGGAAACGCCGCGCTCTCCCGAAAGAACCCGCTGGAGCGCCACCTGCGCGACGTGCTCTGCGCCCGCATCCACTGGCCGCAGGGCGATGCCGTGCGCTCCGCCGCCGGCCGCGCCGCCCTCGGCCTTTGAGTCCTCCGGAGATGACCCCATGAGCCTGCTGCATCCCGAACAGGCCGAGTTCATCGGCTTCGTCGCCCCGCGCGAGGTCTCGGAGACACACGCCGCGCGAGGGCCCGCCATCGACCGCGGCTACCTGCGTCTGCTCGCACAGGCGCATGAATGGGGCGGCTTCGACCGCGTGCTCGTCGCCGCCTACGCGACGGCGCCGGATCCGCTGCTCGTCGCCGCGCAGGTCGCCGCGGTGACGGAGCGGATCGGCCTGATGATCGCCCACCGCACGGGCTTCGTCGCGCCAACGGTCGCCGCGCGCCAGTTCGCGACTCTCGACCAGCTCACGGGCGGCCGTGTCGCGATCCACGCGATCAGCGGCGGCGACGACCGCGACCTCGCGAAGGACGGCGATCATCTGACGAAGGACGCGCGCTACGCCCGCACGCAGGAATTCCTCGACATCGTCCGCCTGTCCTGGACCTCGCAAACGCCCTTCGACTACGCGGGCGCGCATTACCGGGTCGCGGGCGGCTTCTCGGAGGTGCGGCCCGTCACGCAGATCCCGGTCTATTTCGGCGGCGCCTCACCGGCCGCCCTCGCGGTTGCCGGGCGCCATGCCGACACCTACGCGCTCTGGGGCGAGACGCAGGATCAGGTGCGCGAGCTGATCGGCCGCGTACGGGCCGCGGCGGCCCCGCACGGGCGGTCGCCCCGTTTCAGCCTCTCGGTGCGCCCGATCCTCGCCGAGACCGAGGAGCGGGCCTGGACGCGGGCGGAGGCGATCCTCGCTCAGACGCGGGCGCAGCGGGCGGCCCAGGGCCTCGGCCCCGCGGCGCGCCCGCAGAACGAGGGCTCGCGCCGCCTCCTGGCAGCCGCCGCCGCGGGGCCACGCCTCGACAAGCGCCTCTACACGGCGATCGCCGCCGAGACCGGCGCGGCGGGGAATTCCACCGCCCTCGTCGGCACGCCCGAGCAGGTGGCGGACGCCCTCCTCGACTACCACGCCCTCGGGGTGCGCACCTTCCTGATCCGCGGCTTCGATCCGCTGGAGGACGCCCTGCATTACGGGCGCGCGCTGCTGCCGGCCTTCAAGGACCTCCTCGCCCGCCGCGGCAACGCGGCGGAGGCCGCCTGATGCGCGCGCTCGTCCTTTCGCTGCTGGCTCTCCTCACCGTCGCGCCGGCCTTCGCCGAAACGGTGCTGCGGGTCGGCGATCAGCGTGGCAATGCCCGCGCCCTGATGGAGGCGGCGGGCGTGCTCGACGGCTTGCCCTACCGGCTCGAATGGAGCGAGTTTCCGGCTGCGGCGCCCCTCCTCGAGGCGCTCAATGCCGGTGCGATCGACGCGGGCGGGGTGGGCGACGCGCCCTTCACCTTCGCGGCCGCCGCCGGGGTGCCCGTGAAGGCGTTCCTGGCCTTCCGCAACCGTCAGGACGGGCTGGCGATTCTTGTCCGGCCGGATTCGCCCATCCGGCGCGTTCAGGACCTGAAGGACAAGCGCATCGCCACCAACCGCGGCTCGATCGGGCATCAGATCGTGCTGGCCGCCCTCGAAGAGGCGGGGCTGCCCGCCGACAGCGTGCGCTTCCACTTCCTGCCGCCCGCCGACGCCAAGCTCGCCCTCGCGGCAGGCGCCGTCGACGCCTGGTCGACCTGGGAGCCCTACACCTCGGCGGCCGAGCTCGCGGGCCTCGTGCGCGTGGTGCGCGACGGCAACGGCATCACGCCGGGTCTGAGCTTCGCGGTGGCGAGCGACTCAGCGCTCAAGACGAAGCGCGCGCTGCTCGCCGATTATGCGAGCCGCCTCGCCCGGGCGCGAGCCTGGGCGCTCAAGGATCCGGCGCCCTACGCGGCCGTTTGGTCGGCCTTGATCGGATTGCCCGAGGCGGTGCCGCTGCGCTGGTTCGGGCGGGCGCAGTACCGCACCGTGGCGATCGATGCCGCGGTGATCGCCGACGAGCAGCGCATCATCGATCTCTATGTCCGCGCCGGGCTGATCCCGCAGGCCCGCGCGCCACGGGCCGAGACCATCCTCGACCCTTCGTTTTCGGAAGCGCTGGCGGCCGTGCGATGATGCGGCCGGAGGAACGCGACATGCACGACAGCGGCGACGGCCACAGCCACCACGGTCACGACCACAGCCACGACCATGGCCACGGGCATGACGCCCCTGACGAGCGCTGGAAGCACGACGGGGTGCGGGTGATCCCGGGCGACCGGCTCGACCCCAACACCGCCCAGACGCCGGGGATGTTCCGGCAGGCGGCCATCAACGCCGCCCGCGTCGGCGCCCAGAAGATCTGGGCCGGCACCGTGGCCATCGCGCCCGACGCCAAAACCGGCGTGCACCATCACGGCGCCCTGGAGAGCGTGATCTACGTGGTCTCCGGCCGCGCCCGCATGCGCTGGGGCGAGCGGCTCGAATACGTGGCCGAGGCGGGGCCGGGCGACTTCATCTTCGTGCCCCCTTACGTCCCCCATCAGGAGATCAACGCCTCCACCGACGAGCCCCTGCACTGCGTCCTGGTGCGCTCCGACAACGAGGCCGTCGTCGTCAACCTGCCCGATGTCGCCGCCGCGGAGGCGCCCGAGACCGTCTACTGGGTCGATCCCATCCACAAGCATCCGTGAGACGCGGGCGCGCGCAGGCATGAGGCGGGGCCGCCTGCGTCTCGGCGGCCCCCACGCGTCCGGCCGGCCTCCACACCGCGGGGTGGCGCGATCCGGCCGGGCGGATGCGAACGTCGAGCGCGGGACGCATCTCGCCAGGAGCCTGGAGGCCGCGACGCTCGACGCCTTTACCACCAGTTGGCACGGCCCTCCGGCGTGAGGTCGCGCCGGGTCTCGACCGGGCGGAGCGACCGATCGAGGGCAGCCAGCACCCGGCGCACCGCCTCCTCGTAGCCGGCCGCCGCCGGCGCGCGCGGCCGGGCGACCTCGACCGCGACGGTCTCGTCGAGACGGCCGGGCCGCGGTCGCATCACCACGACCCGGTCGGCCAGGGTCACGGCCTCGCCGACATCGTGCGTCACGATCAGGATCGTGGGCTTGGCCTCGGCCCAGAGGTCGAGGAGTTGCTCGTGCAGCCCCTTCCGCGTGAAGGCGTCGAGCGCCGAGAAGGGCTCGTCCAGAAGCAGCACGCGTGGGCCCGCCACGAAGGCGCGGGCGATGGCAACCCGCTGCTGCTGGCCGCCGGACAAGTCCCGCGGCCAGCGGTGGGACTGCTCGGCGAGGCCGACGCGCTCGAGGGCGGCGGCGACCCGTGCCCGGCGCTCGGCCCGCCGCAGATCGGCGAGACCGAAGCCGACATTGCCCGCGACGTCGAGCCAGGGCAGGAGCCGCGGCTCCTGAAAGACCACGCCAACGGCGGGATGCGGTCCGCGGATCGTCTCGCCATCGACCTGCACGGCACCGCGGCTCGCCTGATCGAGACCGGCGATCAGCCGCAGCAGCGTCGTCTTCCCGCAGCCCGAGCCGCCGATCAGCGCGACGATCTCCCCCTGCCGCACCTTCAGGTCGATGCCGGCCAGCGCCTCGGTGCCGTCCGCATAGGTCTTCGAGAGATCGTTGACGATGAGCACGGGCGTCTCTTGCTGGGCAATCCTTCGCACGACCGGGGCGTTCGGCTCGAGACGCGGGACCTCGGCGGGCTCGGCGTCCCGCCCGGGCTGTGCGGCCGTCACAGCCTGTCCCGCACAGTATCCTGCCAGCGCGTCAAGGGCAGCGTCAGCGAGACGAGGACCATGTCGGCGAGCTTGCCCACCAACGCGAAGGCGATGATCGCCGCGACGATCTGGTCGGGCTTGCTGAACTGCTGGCCGTCGACCAGCAGATAGCCGAGTCCCTCCGAGGCGCCCATCAGCTCCGCCGCGACCACGAACAGGAAACCGAGCCCGAGCCCGGTGCGCAGGCCCACCAGGGTGGCCGGCAGCACCGCCGGGAGCAGGATGCGGCGGGCCAGCGCGAGGCGCGACAGCCGGAAGATCCGCCCGACCTCGATCAGCTTCCGGTCGACGGAGGCGATCGCCCCGGAGACCGCGACATAGACCGGGAAGAAGACGCCGACCGCGATCAGCAGCACCTTCGGCGTCTCGAGGATGCCGAACCACAGGATGAAGAGCGGAACCCAGGCCAGCGACGGGACGGCGCGCAGGGCCTGCAGGCTCGGGTCGACCAGCCAGCGCAGAAGCGGGACCGTCGCCACCAGGGCGCCCGCGACGATCCCGGCGACGGCACCGAACAGGAAGCCGAGCCCGACCCGGACGAGCGTCGCCTCGACATGCAGGCGGAGATCACCCGAGCGTGCGAGGTCCCACAGGGTCGCTCCGATCCGGCTCGGCGGCGGCAGCAGGCGCCCGGGGGCGGCACCGCTGTCGACGGCAAGCTCCCAGCCGATCGCCAGGACGAGCGGCAGCAGGAGAGCCAGACCGACACGGTAGCCCTGTCGCAGCAGCGGCCCCCTGTGACTCACCGCGTCGCGACGGGATTGAAGCCGGCGTCGAGCAGGCCCTCGACGGCGGCGGCCACATCGGTGGTCGCCGGGATCACGCCGGCCTGCTGCAGGGCGAGACCGGCCGCCCTGATCGAATCCGCCTGGGCCTGGCCGATCGTCGGCTGGGACAGGTCCGTGCGCTCGATCTGGCGGGCGATCACAGGCTCCGGCAGCTTGGTCGCCGCCACCAGCGCGGCGCTCAGCGCCTGCGGGTTGGCCAGCGCGTAGGCGCGCGCCCGCTCATAGGCCGCGATCACGGTGCGGACGAGGTCCGGATGCGCCCGGGCGAACTCCTCGCGCACGTCGAGCAGGCCCCAGGTGTTGGCCGCCGCGTCGCGGTAGAACAGCAGGTCACCGTTCTCGATCTCGGCCGCCGCCATCATCGGGTCGAGGCCGGCCCAGGCATCGACGTCGCCACGGTCGAGGGCCGTGCGCCCGTCCGGATGCTGGAGCAGGACGAGCTTCGCGTCACGCTCGGTGAGGCCGGCGCTCTGCAGGGCCCGGATCAGGAAGATGTGCGGGTCGGTGCCCCGGGTGACGGCGACGCGCTTGCCCTTGAGATCGGCGGGCTTGGCAATGCCCGTGTCCTTCCGGGTGACGAGCGCCGTCCATTCGGGCCGCGAGAAGGCATAGACGGCCTTGATCGGATTGCCGTTGATCCGCGCGACAAGGGCCGCCGCGCCCGCGGCCGAGCCGAAGTCGATCGCGCCGGCATTGAGGAATTCCAGCGCCTTGTTCGAGCCGAGCGACTGGACCCAGCGCACCTTGATGCCGCGCGAGGCCAGCGCCTCCTCGAGGAAGCCCTTCTCCTTCAGGACGAGGCCCACCGGGTTGTAGGTCGCCCAGTCCAGCCGAATCTCCTTCGGGTCCTCCGCGCGGACCTCGCGCCCGAGCAGGCCGCCCAAGGCCGCCAAGGCGAGGGCGGAGACCAGAAGCGATCGACGGGTCGGGATCATCGGAGGACCTTGCTCAACGGGCGCCACGGGATCTGTGTCGGCTTCGCGGCTCGCATCAGGCGGGGCCGAGCATCGGCCACGACCAGCGGACAGATCTCCCGACGACGCGTCTCATCCAATCTCGTCCTGGAGAGCAGCGTATCGGGACAGCACCACAGCCTGTGTTCAAGCTCGGGTTATCGAAGCCTGGCCGTATCGAGTCAACGAAAGCATCTTCTGAACTTTCCCGCGACTTGGCGAAATTCTTCGCCGGGTGGCCGCAACGACGCGCGGCTCCGTCTCAGGCGGCCTCGGGGGCCCTCTGCTCCGGACTCGACAGGGCGCTGTGCGTGAGAGCGGCGAAGTGCTCGATCGGCGCCGGTTTGCCCATCAGGTAGCCTTGGGCGGATTGGCAGTTCTCATCCGCCAGGAAGCGCAGCTCGGCCGCCGTCTCGACGCCCTCGGCCAGGACAGGCAGGCCGAGGCCGCGACCGAGGCCCAGCACCGAGCGGACGATCGCCTTGGTCTGCTCGTTGCCGTCCACCGCCCGGATGAACGAGCCGTCGATCTTGATCTTGTCGAAGGGATAGGTGCGCAGGTTCGACAGCGACGAGTAGCCGGTGCCGAAATCGTCCATGGCGATGCGCACGCCCAGGGCCTTGAGCTGACGCAGGGTGGATTGGGCGCGCGACGGATCGCGGATCAGCGCGGTCTCCGTGATCTCGACCTCCAGCCGCGCGGGCTCGAGGCCGGTCTGAAACAGCACCTCGTGCACCACCTGGACGAAGTGCGGGGCATGCACCTGCACGGCCGAGACATTGACCGCCACCGATAGCGGGTTCGGCCAGCTCGCGGCCTCGCGGCAGGCTTCGCGCAAGACCCACTCCCCGATCGGCAGAATCGCGCCGCTCTCCTCGGCGATCGGGATGAACACGGCCGGAGACACCGCCCCGCGCTCGGCATGCCGCCACCGCAGCAGCACCTCGAAGCCGATCGTGGCGCCCGTCTGCACGTCGGTCTGCGGCTGGTAGACCAAGTGCATCTCGCCGCGCGCCACCGCATGGCGCAGGTCATGCTCGAGAAGGCGGCGCTCGCGCACCTGGGTGCCCAGCTTGGCCTCGAAGAACCGGTAGGTCCCGCGTCCCTCGGACTTGGCCTTGTAGAGCGCGGTATCGGCGTAGCTCAGGAGCAGCGCGCGCTCCTGGGTGTCGTCGGGATAGAGCGCGATGCCGACGCTGGTGGCGATCACCGGACCAGCCGCATCCGTGCTGCCGTTGCGCAGGGCCTCCAGGATCTGCTCTGCCAGGCGGCCGGCGGCCACCGCGTGCTCGCAGGGCATCAGGATCGCGAACTCGTCGCCGCCGAGCCGGGCCATCATCTGGGTGTCGTCGAGGAGAGCGGTGACCGAGCGGGCGACCGTCACCAGCATGGCGTCACCGGCAGCGTGACCGAACAGGTCGTTGACCTCCTTGAAGCGATCCAGGTCGAGACAGAGCACCGCCAGCTTCCGCCCGGTCGCGTCGGCGAGTTTGAGTTCCTGATCGAGGCGCAGCGCAAAGCTTGCCCGGTTCGCCAGCCCGGTGAGCGCGTCGTGATGGGCGAGGAACTGGATCTGACCCTCGGCCTTGCGGCGGGCGCGCAGATCGCGCACGGCCACGGCGTAGTGGGGCTGGCTCCCGTATGTGACCGGCCGCATGATCACTTCGACCGGGATTGTTCGGCCCTCCGCCGGCTTCAGTTCGGCCTCGACCGGCTGGTCGCCCTGGCCGCCCAGCGCGAGCCGCCCCGCCGCACCGGGCAGGAAGCGGGACAGGTCTGCGCCGGAGAGTTCGGCCGCGCCGAGGCCGACCAGCCGGGCAAAGCTCTCATTGGCACTGGCGATCACCTCGCCGCGGCACACCACCAGACCCTCGACCGCGGCGTTGGCGAGGCTGTTCAGCCGCTCGTGCTCGAGGGCGGCTTGGCGACGCTCGCGGATGTCGAGCGCCAGAGCGGCGCAGGCCAGAAGCAGGATGGTGAGGCTGGCGAGCGCGACCCCCACGCCCAGCCAGCGGGACGGCAGGGCCGTCTCCGAGATCAGGATGGCGGGATCGGGCTCGATCGTGACCGCGCCCATCGCCGTGAAGTGGTGGCCGACGATGGCAAGCAGCAGCAGCGCGGCCCCCACGATGTGCATGCGTCCGTCCCGGCGGGACAGGGCGACCTGCAACGCGGCGGCGCCGAGCAGCGTGCCGAGCCCCAGCGAGACGGCCACCAGGGTCGGATCCCACTGGATGTGGCCGGCGACTTCGTAGGCGGCCATGCCGGTGTAATGCATGGCGGCGATCCCGCCGCCGAGCACGCCGCCGCCGAGAAGCGCGGCAAACGGGATGAAGCGCACCTGGGCGAGGGTGAGGCCGATGCCGGTCAGAACGATCGCGTAGACGAGGGAGAGGGCCGTGAGGCCGAGGTCGTAGCCGTTCGGCACGCTGGGCTCGAAGGCCAGCATCGCGACGAAATGGGTCGCCCAGATGCCCGAACCACCGGCCACCGCGGCCACGCCCAGCCACGTGGCATGCAGGCGCCCCGTCGCCCTGCGGGTATGACGCAGGAGTTCGACGCAGGTGGAAGCAGCCAAGGTGCAGATCACGGCAGCCAGGCTGACCAACCAGAGGTCATGCGCCCCGACGAAGCAACCGACGACCTTGAGCATGACATCTCACGACAAAAGCACCTGAATCTCGCCGAGCACATGCGACAAAAGTTCTTACCAACCGTTAATATATAAGAAGATTCCGCTATTATCCAAGACATAACCGAGATCGATTGGCGCTGAACGGATTCTCTGCTTGCGATCAAGAATCTCACCTGAAGTCGAACCAAACCCAAAATACACAACCAAAGATGGAATCAAACAACCTGTCCGTCAGGCGGCCCACCTCACCCCGCGTCGCGCCATGACAGGAAGCTGGCGGCTTGCCCCGCCGACGAGCCATCTGCACGGAGCAGGCGCCAGACCACGCCATCCTCGATCCAGAAGCGCCGGCCGGACTTCGCCACCCGAACCCCTGCGTAACCCGCGGCAAATCCATCCCGCGTCACCCGGTCGAGCAGGGCCTGCCGCTCGCCGCGTGCGGGCGCCTCGGCCGAAAGGCGGGACGGCAGACCCACAATCTCGTCCCAGCCGTACTCGAAGCAGGCCTGCGCGGTCCGGTTGGCGTAAATGAACCGGGGGTCCGTCGACCCGTCATGCGCGAGGACGGCAAACGGCGCCTCCTCGTAAAGCCAAGCCGGATCACGCACCGCAAGTGCCATCGGGCGTCCCACGAGCGTCAGGTGGCTGCCGGCAAGGAGCTCAAAGAAATCGCGATCATACGCGAGACTGATGCCGGGCTGGCTGGCGGACATGGCTCGGGCCTTCATGCGCTTCGACCACAATCAGCGAGCAGTGCCGTCCTGCGGGCCGGCTGTCCACGTATCGGACGCCGCGGCGACGGGCCGGTCGGATGGGGCGCGGTCAAGCCACCGCGAAGTGCAACCGCGTCAGCGCCGCCGTGGCCATGTCGGCCAGGGCCTGCAACCGCTGCACCGTATCCGGGTCGGGCTCGACGAAGGTGCACCAATAGGAGCCGAGCGCCGCGACCGGCACGGGTGCTCCGATCGGAACCATGACGAGGCTGCGCATGGAGGCGGCCTTGTAGGCCCAGGCTGGAACGCGCGGATCCCGCTCGATGTCAGGGACGACGGCCGGCTGCCGGTTCAGCATCGCCCAGCCGGAGATGCATGCCTCCAGCGGGAACC
The DNA here is from genome assembly GCF_902141845.1 of Methylobacterium symbioticum. Classification (GTDB taxonomy): domain Bacteria; phylum Pseudomonadota; class Alphaproteobacteria; order Rhizobiales; family Beijerinckiaceae; genus Methylobacterium; species Methylobacterium symbioticum. The sequence continues at coordinate 31,765 of NZ_CABFPH010000004.1, forward strand.
GTTGCCCTCTCCAGAGTGGCCCGACAGCATCCTCGGCCACGTAGCGGCAAAACGCGCCGTCGCGCAGCACCACCGCGATGCCGTCCGAACCCGCGATCTGCCGGGCTGTCTCGCGCAGGACAATTACCAGCTCATCCAGGGATCGCACGCGCAGCAAGCGATGATGCGCTTCCTCAAGTTTGACCTGACTGCGATCCATCGAACTCGCGTGACGGTGACGATCCTTCGCCTCCAGAGCTAACAATGGGTCCCTCCGGACGCAAATCGGGGGCAGACGCGATCGTCGCGTCAGTGCAGGGTGCCGCCCTCCGTCTTCGGAACCGGCTCGGTTGCCAGGGCCTCGGTCAGCGGGAATTCCAGCACGACATCCTCCGCCTCATCGGCCACGAACAGCACGGCCTTCAGCAACGCGGGATCACTGTCGGCGCCCTGGAGGAGTTGCAGGGCCAGCACCCTGGCGGCCTCCCAGGCGGCATCCGCATCGTCCAGCTCGCGGCCATCGGGGTCCACCACCACGTCATCGCCGATATGGGTGTGGAAGAAATAGCGTGGCATCCGCGCTCAGCCCTCGGCCTTGTCGCCCTGACCCGTCTTAACGCCACCTTGCGGGTCCGTCTCATCCTCCGCGCCATCGGCATCCCGGCCCTGGGGCGTGAGCCTCGGGCGGTCGATCCCGGCCTCCTCGCCGGTCTCGGGCGGGGTCGTCTTCGGCGTGTCGGCCATCGGAGCGCCTTTCGGTTCCTGATGAGCCAACACGAGCGGGCCGGGAGAGTTCAGGCCTCGCAGCCGCCGCATTGCGACAGGGCCGGCTTCAGCGGGATGTTCGACGGATCAGGCGGCGCGCTTCCACGACACTTCGAAAGACGATGCGGCGCGATTGTCGCCAGGCTCGGATCGGCCAGGGATCGGTGCATCGCGCCCTGACCCGAGCCAAGGGAGCTGCAAGGAGGCTGTATCAGGGCTTTGTGTCGCAGCGCGAAATGCGCTGGCGGCTCCCACGTTCGGGTCTATGGAGAACGCACCCTTCAACATCGTCATTCGCGGACGAGGCTACGAGTGCCGCGTGTCCGGGGCAACAGAGGGAGAGGCGGCGGATGCGGCCGAGACCATCCTTCATCAGCTCCGGCAGCAGCCGAAGGTCTGGCCCGCCCAGGTTCACATCGAATGTGAAGACTTCGCGGCGGCGAAGCGGTTGGCCGGATATTTTGCTGCGATCACCGTGGAGCCCGACCTCGGCTGAGAGGCTGTTCGAGCCGATCGCGCGGGTGTCGATCCGGCGTATCCTCTCCTCGACCTCATCCTGACGCCACGGCGGTCGGGACATGCTTGTCCGGCCCCTCGGCGAGGGGCTCTCGTGGCGGTTCGGCCCGAGCGTGTCATCGATCTCGCGGACGAGGACACACTCTCGCCACGCTGCGAGCGCGTCCTGACGGCCGGGGGGATGCCAGAGGAGGTTGCGTATGACGATCCTCGATCCGACAACCGGCAAGCTCATCACGATCAATCTGCCGAAGCCACGACCCTAGAGCCGTCTCCGATCGCGGTGCGGTCGGAGAGCGCTCCAAGTCTTTGGTGTGACGCGCTCTCTGTCGCTGAGCCGGCATCCACGTCGTCGGAGAGCGCTCCCAGAGCGCCGGGCCCGGATGGCCGAGATGCCATGCCAGCGCCCGAACGTGAGCGCCTTGCAGGCATCAGCCCTCGCCGGGCTCCGGCCGGTCCACGTTCTGCTCAGGCTCGTCGACGGTGAAGCCGGCAAGCCAATCGGCACTCTCTTGCGAGCCCGGCCGGTAGGGGTTCGCATTGACCGGCTGGCCAGCGCCCTTCGCTGCCTTGCCCTCCTCCCAGTGCGTGGATTGGCCCGCCATGGGCAGCCTCCTCTGCTGAACGGCGCCCGCGGTCTACCTGCCGCCGCCGCCCCCCTGAGGCGCGACCTGGTTCGGCTGGTTGGCATTGCCGGCCGCAGACGAGCTGTTCGATATCGAGTCCTCCGGGCGCCCGGTCGGCGAGTAGCTGCCAGCGGCTGGAGCGCCCGTCGCGCCCGTGGTCGGGGCCGCAACACCAGGGACCGGACCGGGCGTCGCCGGAGTGGTCGGCCCTGGTGCTCCGCTGGTCTGAGCGGATGCCAGAGCGGTGAAGGAGAGAACGAGCGGAACGGCGAACAGGACGGAACGCATGAAAACCTCGCTGTGCAGTCCGAGAGGCGAACGTGCGAACAGCCCGAGGGTTCAGAAGCAGGGTGCGAGGACAGGAGACCAGACGCAGTCTCGACTTGCTTCAAGATCTCCCAGCCTGGACCTCGCTCATTCGCCCGATGAACGGCGCTCCTCATCGAGATCGAGCGGCGAGAGCATGATCAAGCGCGACTCGGCTTCGATCTCCCGGGCGAGGTCTCGCAGGTAAGCCAGCAGGCGCCCCTTCTCGTCGGCGTTCTGCGTCTCAACCCAGAAGGCGACTGTCCCACGGCGGGCAGCCTCCAGATCGCGCAGCATCGTCTCAGCCATCTGCGCGGCTTCGCGCTCGCTCGGCGCCGCGATGGTGAACCGGCTGGCCGGGTACCAGATCCGAATGCGAACGGTCGCCATGGTGCTACCGCCCGCCGTGATTGGGCTGAGGACGGGCGTTGAGTTGGGGGTGTCCCTTCTCCGACCACCTCAAGCGCGGCTCGCAATGCGGCTTGTGCGTCACCGTCAGCACCACATGGGCATGGTCGTCGCGGACCGAGACCACGGCATGGCTGCTTGTGCCGAGGTCCGTCTCCGGCAGGGTGTTCAGCAGCCTCAGCGCATGGCGCAGAATCTCGTCGGTGCCCGCGCACTCCTGACCATCATCGTCCCAGGTGGAGAGGCTGTCGCTATGCAGGTCGAAGAAAAAGTGCGGCACGGGCAAAGCTACCAAGGCTGGGGTTGCGCTTGAACAGCCAGAGGGGCCCGAGGACGCTCTCGGACAACGAGGGTTCAAGAGCATAAAGCCAATAAGCGCCAAGCGTTCCGCGTCGGGCGATCAGCAAGCGGGGCCAGCAAGGGCGTCGAAGTGTTCCAGGAAGCGCAGCCCGTCCCAGACTTCGACAGCGTGGCCGTCGATCAGTTCGCTGGCCAATGTCAGGGCTGCTTCATCGGTCTCGGCAAAGAGGTGCTCGGTGCGGACCACGTTGCCATCCGCGTCGAGGAGGAAGGCGCGGTAGCGGCACTGGTCATGGAGGTGCGGCGGCTTCGGAGGCTGCACGTCCATCATCGCCCCCATCGTCTCAACGCGCCCATGCAGGGTGCCGTCCCCATCATCACAGTACCCCATTTGTTCACGGATGAGTAGGGTATGCCGGCTCTGAACCACAGCCGGCCGTCAGGGTCGGTGAGAGCGCTCTCCGCCGACGTGGATGCCGGTTCGGCGAAAGAGTGCGCGCTGAAACAAGGACGGAGTGCCACTCCCCCCTCGGGCTGGTCCGCCGCCCCGCGCGCGCGGGGACAGGGATCGGCCCCGAGCCGGCGGCGATGGTCAGGAGCCACCGACACGGGCCGTCAGCGCACGCGCCTGCGCTCGTTTATCGCGGCCTTCCCCGCGATGGCGCGTGGCGCCCGAGCCCTATCCTCCCATCGACTGCCCGCGTGGCAGTGCCGTTCCGGTCCTGAACTGCGAACGTCGGAGCAAGGGAGAGCGCGCGTGAGGATAGCCCTAGTCGTTGCTACGGCCGGGATGGCGGTCGGGCTGATGTCGTTCGCGGGCAGTGCATCGGCAGCGCCGGTGGGGCCGTCCAGCGTCGTCGCATCGTCCGGAGACAGCCTGCAGGTCGAGGCCAAGGCGATGCGGAAGTCGGCCGCGCGGAGCACGCGCGGGATGCGGAAGATCCCGAAGAAGAAGGGCCTCTGAGGGTCGGCGGGCGGCTGGCTCGAGGCCGGCCGCCCGGTTCAGGCCATGGCGGCTCGGATGGACATGAGGACGCGCGACCCGCGCGGGATGGTCTCTCGTCCTCGAACCGGGGCATCCCCGCCGATCAGGCCGGTTTCGGCTGCGGGACCGGGCCGACCTTGGCGAGCGTTCTCCAATTCTGGGCAGAGTCCACAACGTGGAACGCGTCTCTCGCTCCGGTCAATCCGCGCAGCCGGAGGCGATCCAGCGTCAGAGCTTGCCGAGGGGAAGAACTTGGCGTCCCTGTACATGGACACTCGATAATTGACTCAGACATAGCTCTTCAGATGCACCTGTCAGCATCTGTGAACTCAAGATCGAGATCATATGTTTTATATTCATATGTTTTAGAAATATCAACTGCCATCTCGAAGATGTCGATTGGCAATCATCGATGCCGCAGTCCTGTTTTCGACCCCGAGCTTGGCGTAAATAGCCTCCAGATGCTTGGTCACGGTCCGGTGGCTGAGACCTAGAATCTCCCCGATGTCGCGGCTCGACTTGCCTTGGGACAGCCAGAACAGGACTTCCGCCTCGCGCGCGGTGATCGGCAGGTTCACCCGTAGCCGGGCGAGGCTCAGGGCGGGATCGTCACACGACAGCCGGAGCAGGATTTCCTCGGCCGTGCCGCCGACGAAGCCCAGGGTGTGCGGCGGCCCGTTCGCTCCCTTCAGCGTCAAGGGACCGGTGGTCGTGCCTGCGAGACAAGCCCTCAGCCAATCGACGGCCTCGGACGGCAGGGACAGGACGCCGTCGGGTGTCGGAGCCAGGGCGGCGATGAGTTGTCTGGCCTGCGGCGTACACCACAGGACCCGCCCGTTCGCGGAAACCGCCAGCAGGGTCCGGCCCATCGCGTCGAGGGCGTGGCGTGCGCTGCGCGTGGATCGCGCCCCGGCAAGATGGGTGCGGATGCGGGCCAGGAGTTCGTCCGGGGCAATCGGCTTCGTCACGTAGTCGACCCCGCCGGCATCGAGACCCCGGACGATGTGCTCGGTCTCGCTCAGGCCGGTCATGAAGATCACCGGAACGTCGGCGAGTTGCGGCTTCGCCTTGAGGCGGCGGCAGGTTTCGAACCCGTCGAGGCCGGGCATCACCGCGTCGAGCAGGATCACGTCGGGCGTGACCTCATCGACGAGGGCGAGCGCGAGATCCCCCGCCACCGCGATCAGCACCGTCGCGCCGGAGCGCTCGATCGCCTCGGTGAGGAAGCTCAGGGCCTCGGGGGAGTCGTCGACGACGAGGACCACGTCGCGGCCGGGCTCAGTCATCGCCCGCAAGCTCCTTCAGCACGGCCAGGTAGCGGCGCAGGTCGTAGCCGGCGATCAGGCCGCGCATCTGCGCGACGAAGGCCTGCGGCCCGGTCCCGTCCTGCTCCATCGCCGAGAGCTTCGCCTCGATGCCGCGGATATGCCCGATCCGGCCGAGCCGCAGCAATTCGCCGACATGGTCGGCGCCGGGACGTGCCGTTAGGGGCGAGACCTCCGGCACGGCAACCGGCGACACGGTTGTGGCCGCTTCCGCCCAGTCGAGGCGCAGCAAGGCTCTGGTCCGGTCCAGCACGTCGCGCAGGTCGAAAGGCTTGGCGAGGATCGCGTCGTGGGGCGGGCTGTCGCCCCGGTGGGGACCGAGTTCGTGGACGTTGGCCGACATCATCGCGATCGGCCCGGCATGGCCCCGCGCGCGCAGAGCCGCCGCGACATCCCAGCCGCTCATGCCCGGCATCGCGATGTCGAGAAAGATCAGGTCGATACCGCCCGCGTCCTCCGCCTCGGCCACGGAGGCGAGGCAGGCCATCCCCGTCTCGGCCTCGCACACCGTGAGCCCGCGCGGTTCGAGGATGGCGCGCATCAGGGTGCGGTGGGCAGGATCGTCGTCGACCACGAGGACGGTCCGGCGTGGCCCCGCATAGGTGGATTCCGCGCGCGCCGCCGGTGCGGCGAGCACGGGGTGCGGCACGGCGGCCAGCATCAGGCGCAGGCGCGCCCGCGTCCCGCCCCCCGGCGCTGCCGTCAGGGCGATCTCGCCGCCGAGAAGCTGCGCCAGCAGGTTCGCGATGGTGAGGCCGAGCCCGGTCCCGGGCGTGTTGCGGGCGGCCGAGGTCGAGCCGCGCTCGAAGGGCTCGAAGATCCGGGCGAGGTCCGCCTCCGGGATACCGGGCCCCGTGTCGCTGATCGTGAAGACCGCGACCTGGCTGCGGTAACTCAGATCGAGGGACACCGTCCCGCGCGGCGTGAACTTGATGGCGTTCGACAGGAGGTTGAGCAGCACCTGCCGCAGGCGCTTCTCATCCGTGGCGACGACCTGGGGCAGGATCTCGGGCCGGCTGAACCGGAAATCGAGTCCGGCCTCGCGCGCCTGGAGCCGGACCATGTCGGCGAGCTGGTCGAGGAAGTCCGAGAGCCGGATCTCGTCGCGGTTGATCTGCAGGCGGCCCGCCTCCATCCGCGAGATGTCGAGCAGCCCGTCGATCAGGCCGGAGAGGTGCTGGGCGCTGCGCCGGATCACCCGGATGCCGTTGAGCCGGGCCGCGGGCATCGCCGGATCCGTCTCGAGGAGCTGGGCATATCCGAGCACGGTGGAGAGCGGGGTGCGCAACTCGTGGCTGAGGCCGACGACGTAGCGGCTCTTCGCCTGGTTGGCGGCCTCGGCCCGTTCCTTGGCCTCCTGGAGCTTCGCGTCGGTGACCTTGTGGGCTGCGATCTCGGCCTCGTAGAGGGCCGTCTGTCGCCGGGTCTCGGCCTGGGCGACGCGCCGGCTCTCCTGCGCCAGCACGAACAGCCACGCGACCACGCCGAGGATGACCACGAGGATGAAGAACACGCTGGTCAGGGCCGTGCGCAGCACCTCGCGATGCTCCGGATGGGCCATGCTCGCGCCCGCATGCACGATGCCGAGGATCAGCCCGATCACCGCGCAGAGCGTCAGCATCACCGCGAGGTAGCGCCCGAGCGGAGCCCCGATCCAGGCGGCGGTCCGGCTCGGCAGGACGCGGCCGAGCGCGCGCCGGGCCTGGGCCTCCAGCCGGCCGTTCGGCTTGCAGAGATCGCCGCAGCGCGCGTCGAGGGAGCAGCAGAGCGAGCAGATCGGCGCGTTGTAGGCCGGGCAATGCGCCATGTCCTCGCCCTCGAAGGGCAGCTCGCAGACCCGGCAGGTGATCTCCCCCGCGCCCCAATCCTGGCGCGGCCGGCGCGCAAGGTACCAGCGCCCGTCCGTCGCCCAGGCGATGGCGGGCGCCGCGCAGAAGGCGATGATGAGGGTCAGCATCGGGGCGAAGGCCTGCATCACCGGCCCGAGCAGCCCGAGATGGAGCAGGCAGCCCGCCACCAGGGCGAGCAGCATCGCCCCGGTGCCGACCGGATTGACCGCGTAGAGATGCGCCCGCTTGAACTCGATCCCGGGCGGGGACAGCCCGAGGGGCTTGTTGACCGCAAGGTCGGCGGCCAGCGCCCCGACCCAGGCCGAGACGATGCAGGCATAGAGCGGCAGCGTGCTCTCGATCGTCTTGTCGATGCCGAGCACCATCAGGAGCACGGCGATGGCGACGTTGAAGACCAGCCAGACCACCCGGCCCGGATGGCTGTGGGTGAGGCGCGAGAAGAAGTTCGACCACGCGATCGAGCCCGCATAGGCGTTGGTCAGGTTGATCTTGAGCTGCGAGAGGAGAACGAAGAGTCCCATCAGCAGCAGCGCCGTGCGGCTGCCCTCCCCGGCCACGTAGCCGAAGGCGATCCGGTACATCTGGGTCGGCTCGGCCGCGTGCTCGGGCAGAACCCCGTGCGAGAGGGCCAGAACGGCGAGACCGGCGCCGAGCAGGAGCTTGACCATGCCCGGCAGGATCCAGCCGGCACCGCCCGCCAGCACCGCCAGCCACCAGCGCCGGTCGTGCGGGGCCGTCGGCTCCGGCACGAAGCGCAGGAAATCCACCTGCTCGCCGATCTGCGCCAGCAGCGCGAGCAGGACGCCGGTGGCGGCGCCGAAGCGCACGAGGTCGAAGCCCGCCCCGCCACCGTCGAGGCCCGGGAACACGGCGAGCGCCCGCAGCGCGGTCGGATCCTGGGCGGCGATGCAGGCAAGCGGCAGCAGGCTGAGGCCGATCCAGAGCGGCTGGGTCCAGATCTGGAACCGGCTGATCAGCCGGATCCCGTAGACCACCAGGGGAATCACCGCGCCCGCGCAGACGAGGTAGCCGAACCCGAGCGGCAGCCCGAGGCAGAGCTGCAGCGCCAGCGCCATGATCGCCGCCTCGATGGCGAAGAAGAGGAACGTGAAGCTCGCATAGATCAGCGAGGTCACCGTCGAGCCGAGGTAGCCGAAGCCGGCCCCGCGGGTGAGCAGGTCCATGTCGACGCCGTGGCGCGCGGCGTAGGCGGCGATCGGCGCGGCGGTGGCGAAGATGATCAGGCCGACGACCAGGATGGCCGCCAGCGCGTTCACGAAGCCCGCGGTGAGAACCAGCGTGCCGCCGATCGCCTCCAGCGCCAGGAAGGAGACCGAGCCGAGCGCCGTCTGGGCGACCTCGAATCCCGACCAGCGCCGTGCCTTCTTGGCGGTGAAGCGGAGCGCGTAATCTTCCAGCGTCTCGTCCGCCACGAAGCGATTGTAGTCCCGCCGGATCGGGATGATGCGCTGCGGACCGCTCATCGCGCGCCGGCCCGATCCGGCCATCGATCGCCCGCGCGCGGTCGAGCGTCCGCGCGCGCGGTGGCACGCGCGCCGCAACACGCCGCGACGCGGCTCGGATCCTGTGCCGTCGGTGTCATCGGTCCCTTGGATATGCAGCCCGACGATGCGGCAGAGGCAAGGGGCCGGCCATACGCAAAACAGCGTATATGCTGCGCCGCGGGAGCCCCCCTAGCCTGACCGTGTCGATCCGCGGCCGCCCTCACAGGCCCGGACGCCAACAGGGTCAGGCACGATGGCAGACGACACCGACACCGGCTTCGATTCCGGCCTGCGCTCGCCGCTGCGGCGCAGGCTGCTCATGGGCTTGGCCGGCCTCCCGGCGCTGGCTCTGCTGCCGGGGACCGCGCGGGCCGCCGCCCCGACCGCGGCGGTCAACACCACCGGGCTCGCGGTGACGGACAGCGAGGTCACGGTCGGCATCCTGCACTCGGTCACCGGCACGATGGCGATCTCCGAGACGGGGGCGCAGCAGGCCGAGAAGCTCGCCATCGCCCAGATCAACGAGGCGGGCGGCGTGCTCGGCCGCAAGATCAAGATCATCCAGGAGGACGGCGCCTCGGACTGGCCGACCTTCGCCGAGAAGGCCAAGAAGCTCCTCGTCAACGACAAGTGCGCCGCCGTGATGGGCTGCTGGACCTCGGCCTCCCGCAAGGCGGTTCTGCCGGTCTTCGAGCAGTATAACGGCCTGCTCTACTATCCGACTTTCTACGAGGGTCTGGAGCAGTCGAAGAACGTCTTCTATACCGGCCAGGAGGCGACGCAGCAGATCCTCGCCGGCCTCGATTGGGTGCACAAGGAAAAGGGCGGCGACACGTTCTACTTCATCGGCTCGGACTACATCTGGCCGCGCACCTCGAACAAGATCGCCCGCAAGCACGTCGAGAACGTGCTCAAGGGCAAGGTCGTCGGTGAGGAGTACTTCCCGCTGGGCCACACGCAGTTCAATTCGGTGATCAACAAGATCAAGCTCACCAAGCCGAAGGTGATCTTCACCGACGTGGTCGGCGGCTCGAACGTGGCCTTCTACAAGCAGCTCAAGGCGGCCGGCATCGATCTGTCGAAGCAGGTCCTGATCACGATCTCCGTCACCGAGGACGAGATCGACGGCATCGGCGGCGAGAACATCGCCGGCGCCTACGCCTGCATGAAATACTTCCAGTCGATCGAGAACGAGAACAACAAGGCCTTCGTCGCCGCCTTCAAGAAGATGTGGGGCGAGAAGACCGTCATCGGCGACGTGACGCAGGCCGCCTATCTCGGGCCGTTCCTGTGGAAGATGGCCTGCGAGAAGGCCAATTCCTTCGACGTGGACAAGGTGGTGGCGGCCTCGCCCGAGCTTGAGTTCAAGGGCGCGCCCGAAGGCTACGTGAAGATCGATCCGAACCATCACCTCTGGTCGAAGACCCGCGTCGGCCGTGCCAAGACCGACGGCCAGTTCGAGATCGTCTACACCAGCCCGGACCTGATCAAGCCCGACCCGTTCCCGAAGGGATACCAGTAGTCGTGCCGGCTCCCTCCCCCTCTCCGGGGGAGGGAGGGCGTTCTGCGGAGCGCCACGAGACGCCATCGGAGAGCAGCACTGCCCTCGATCCCGCTTCGCCTTGGAGGCCTGTAACGGCATGTTCGGCGACTATTCCATCGGTGACCTCGGCGCGATCTTCGCGATGCAGGGTTTTGCCGGCCTGATCCTGTTCTCCGTCTACCTGTTGATGGCGCTCGGCCTCGCGATCATCTTCGGACAGATGGGCGTGATCAACATGGCGCACGGGGAGTTCATGATCCTGGGCGCCTACGTGACCTATCTCTGCTCGACCTTCTTCCAGTCCTACCTGCCAAGCCTGTTCCCGATCTCCTTCTTCGTGGCGATGGGCCTCGCCTTCCTGGCCTCGGGCGCGATGGGCATGCTGGTCGAGTGGGGCCTGATCCGCTTCCTCTACAAGCGGCCGCTGGACACGCTGCTCGCCACCTGGGGCCTGTCGCTGATCCTGCAGCAGGCCTACCGCTCGATCTTCGGCGCACGCGAAGTCGGCGTCGAGCTGCCGGCCTGGCTGATCGGCTCGGTGCAGGTCACCGACACGATCGAGGTTCCGATCAACGGCCTGTTCGTGATGGCCGTCACCATCCTGATCACCTGCGCGGTCGCACTGCTGATCTTCCGCTCGCGCTTCGGCCAGCAGGTCCGCGCGGTGATGGCCAACCGCGCCATGGCGGGCGCCGTCGGCATCGATACCGAGAAGGTCGACCGCTACACGTTCGGCCTCGGCTGCGGCATCGCGGGGGTCGCGGGCTCGGCCTTCACGATGATCGGCTCGACGGGGCCGACCTCCGGGCAGCTCTACATCGTCGACACCTTCCTCATCGTCGTCTTCGGCGGCGCGGCGAGCCTCGTCGGCACCATCGCCTCGGCCTTCTCGATCTCGCAGACCCAGTCCACGCTCGAATTCTTCCTCTCCGGCTCGATGGCGAAGGTGCTCACCCTGCTGGCGGTGGTCGGGATCCTGATGCTGCGGCCGCAGGGCCTGTTCACCCTCAAGGTCCGGCGCTGAGGAGGCCCGCGATGACGAACCCGGTCCAGGCGCTGACGAAATCCGTCACTGTCAACGACAACCCCTTCATGAAGCCGGTGGAGTGGCTGAGCCTGCTCGTTCTCGCCGCCCTGATCCTGGTGGTGCTGCCGCTGCTGCTCGACGGCTTCCGTCTCAACCTCGTCGGCAAGTATCTCACCTACGCCTTCGTGGCACTCGGCCTGGTGATCTGCTGGGGCTATGCCGGCATCCTCTCGCTCGGCCAGGGGGTGTTCTTCGGGCTCGGCGGCTACTGCATGGCGATGTACCTGAAACTCGAGGCGTCGAGCGTCGAGAACACCAAGATCCAGTCGACGCCGGGCATCCCGGATTTCATGGACTGGAACCAGCTCACGGCGTTGCCCTGGTTCTGGCAGCCGTTCAAGAGCCTGCCGCTGACCCTGATCCTCGTGATCGCGGTTCCGGTCCTGTTCGCCTTCGTGATCTCGTTCGCGATGTTCAAGCGCCGGGTCGGGGGCACCTACTTCGCCATCATCACCCAGGCGATCGCCGCGATCCTGACGATCCTGATCGTCGGCCAGCAGGGCTATACCGGCGGCATCAATGGCATCACCGACCTGCGCACCCTGCACGGCTGGGACATCCGAACGGATGCGGCGAAATTCGTGCTGTATTTCATCAACGGCGGCTTGCTGATCGCCTGCATCCTGGCCGCGCAATACGTGAAGAAGTCCAAGCTCGGGCGCATCCTCGTCGCCATGCGCGACAAGGAGGACCGGGTCCGCTTCTCCGGCTACTCGGTCGCGGGCTTCAAAGTCTTCGCCTTCTGCCTCGCCGCCGGCTTCGCGGCAATCGGTGGCGCGATGTTCACGCTCCAGGTCGGGTTCATGTCGCCCTCCTTCGTCGGCATCGTGCCCTCGATCGAGATGGTGATCTACACGGCCGTCGGCGGGCGCCTGTCGCTGTTCGGCGCGGTCTGGGGCACGCTCCTCGTCAACTGGGCCAAGACGAGCTTCTCCGAGAGCTTCCCCGACCTCTGGCTGTTCGGCCTCGGCGCGCTGTTCATCGCCGTGGTGCTGGCCTTCCCCAACGGGCTGGCGGGACTCTGGCGCGAGCGGATCGAGCCGCGCCTGACCCGGCGGGTGAAGGCCCTGCGGGCGCCGCCGCCCGCGATCCTCCCGCCGCATGGCACCCCACCCCATGGCGCCCCGGCCGAGTGAGAGCCCCCGAGGAGACTCCCATGAACGCCGCGATCCTCCCCTCCCCCGCCATCGGCGCCGACTCGGCGGCGCCCGACTTCCTCCTCGCCGTCGAGGCGCTGACCGTCTCCTTCGACGGGTTCAAGGCGGTCAACGACGTGTCGTTCTACGTCGACCCGGACGAGATCCGGGTGATCATCGGCCCGAACGGGGCCGGCAAGACCACGGTGCTCGACCTGATCTGCGGGCGCACCCGCGCCAGCGGGGGCTCGATCCGCTACAAGGGCCAGGAGCTGACCCGGCTCTCCGAGAGCGCGATCGTCCAGGCGGGCGTCGGCCGCAAGTTCCAGACGCCGTCGATCTACGACGACCTCACGGTGTTCGAGAACCTGGAGATCTCGTTTCCGCGCGGGCGCTCGGTGCTCGGCGCGCTGACCTTCAAGCGGGATGCGGTGGTGCGCGACCGCATCCATGAGATCGCCGAGACGATCTTCCTGAAGGACCAGCTGCGCGAGCGGGCGGAATTCCTGAGTCACGGCCAGAAACAGTGGCTCGAGATCGGCATGCTGCTGATCCAGGACCCGGAACTGCTGATGCTCGACGAGCCGGTGGCCGGGATGAGCGTGGCCGAGCGCGTGAAGACCGCCGAGCTTCTCAACCAGATCATCAAGGGCCGCTCGGTGCTGGTCATCGAGCACGACATGAAGTTCGTCGAGGACATTGCCCACAGGGTCACCGTGCTGCACCAGGGGAAGGTGCTCTCCGAGGGCTCGATGGAGCGGGTCAAGAACGATCCCAAGGTCATCGAAGTCTATCTCGGCCATTGAGGAGCCCATGATGCTGCAGACCGTCGCCGCGACGATGCCGCCTCCGTCCGTGCTGCCGGGAGCCGACCCGATCCTGGCGATCCGTGGCCTGCACGCGGCCTATGGGCAGAGCGAGGTGCTGCACGGCCTCGATATCGCGGTCGCGCCCGGCGAGATCGTCGCGGTGATGGGCCGCAACGGCATGGGCAAGTCCACGCTGATGAAGACCCTGATGGGCATCCTGCCCGCGAAGTCCGGCACGATCGCCGTCGACGGCATCGACGTGACCGCCCTGAAGAGCCATGCCCGCGTCGCCCGCGGCCTCGCCTACGTGCCGCAGGGCCGGATGATCTTCTCGACCATGACGGTGCAGGAGAACATCGAGACCGGGCTGACCGTCACGGGTGCCCGCACGGTGCCCGAGGACCTCTACGCGATGTTCCCGGTCCTGCTCGAGATGAAGGGCCGGCGCGGGGGCAACCTCTCGGGCGGACAGCAACAGCAGCTCGCCATCGCGCGGGCTCTGGCGAGCCGCCCGAAGGTGCTGCTCCTCGACGAGCCCACGGAGGGCATCCAGCCCTCGATCATCCGCGAGATGGGGCGGACCCTGAAGACGATCCGCGACGCGCGCGGGCTGTCGATCGTCGTCTCGGAGCAGGTGCTGAGCTTCGCGATGGACGTGGCTGACCGGGTGCTGGTCATCGAGAACGGCACGATCGTCCACGAGAGCCTACGCGCCGACATCGACGAGCGCCAAGTCGCGCGCTTCCTCTCGGTCTGAGGGACGCGTCGCACGAGCCGACGGCTGAGATTCGCGCAACGGCGCGCGGATGGAGTCCGCTCCGGGCGGACAGGGAGCTGGAGACACGAACATGCCCGAGACGCTGATCAAGGTCGATCTCAGCCAGTCGGCCTACGACAACGACATGGTGCACAACCGCTGGCACCCGGACATCCCGATGGTGGCCACCGTCAAGCCCGGCTCGGACTTCATCGTCGAGACCTATGACTGGACGGGCGGCTTCATCAAGAACAACGATTCCGCCGACGACGTGCGCGACATCGACCTGTCGATCGTGCATTTCCTCTCCGGCCCGATCGGGGTCGAGGGCGCCGAGCCCGGCGACCTTCTGGTGGTCGACCTCCTCGACATCGGCGCCAAGCCCGACAGCCAGTGGGGCTTCAACGGCTTCTTCTCGAAGAAGAACGGCGGCGGCTTCCTCACCGAGCATTTCCCCCAGGCACAGAAGTCGATCTGGGATTTCGAAGGCCTCTACACCAAGTCACGCCATGTGCCCGGCGTGCGCTTCCCGGGCCTGATCCATCCGGGCCTGATCGGCTGCTTGCCCGACCCGAAGATGCTCGCCACCTGGAACGCGCGCGAGCAGGGCCTCTACGATACCGATCCCGGCCGCGTCCCGGCGCTCGCGACGCTGCCCTTCGGCCCGACCGCGCATATGGGCCGGCTCTCGGGGGACGCGAAGGCGAAGGCCGCCTCCGAGGGCGCCCGCACCGTGCCACCGCGCGAGCATGGCGGCAATTGCGACATCAAGGACCTCTCGCGCGGCTCGAAGATCTACTTCCCCGTCTATGTTCCGGGCGCCGGCCTCTCGATGGGCGACCTGCATTTCAGCCAGGGCGACGGCGAGATCACCTTCTGCGGCGCCATCGAGATGGCGGGCTGGGTGCACCTCAAGGTCGACCTGATCAAGGATGGCATGGCCAAGTACGGGATCAAGAACCCGATCTTCAAGCCGTCGCCGATCACGCCCCAATACGACGATTACCTGATCTTCGAAGGCATCTCGGTCGACGAGCAGGGCGGCCAGCACTATCTCGACGTGCACGTCGCCTATCGGCAGGCCTGTCTCAACGCGATCGAGTACCTGAAGAAGTTCGGCTATTCGGGTGCGCAGGCCTACTCGATCCTCGGCACCGCGCCGGTCCAGGGTCATATCTCGGGCGTGGTCGACATCCCGAATGCCTGCGCGACACTGTGGATCCCGACGAAGATCTTCGAGTTCGACATCAACCCGAGCGCCGCCGGTCCGACGAAGTTCCTCGACGGGTCGATCCAGATGCCGCTCTCGCCGGATCTCTGATCATGCCGGTCTACGACTACGCCTGCGAGAGCTGCGGCCCGTTCACGGTCATGCGGCCGATGGCCGAGTTTCAGCACCCGCACGACTGCCCCGATTGCGGGGCGACGTGCCGCCGCGCCTTCCTCACCGCACCGCGCCTCTCGGGGCTCGACCCGGCGACACGGGCGGCCCATGCCACCAACGAGCGCAGCCGGCACGCACCGCGGCGCTCGGGGAGCCATGGGCCGGGTTGCGGCTGCTGCGCGCCGAGGAAGACGGCGGCATCCGCACCCGCGGCCGCCAAGAGCTTCCCGAACGCGCGCCCCTGGATGATCAGCCACTGACAGGACGCCCCCGCGCCGCCCCCGCGCCGCGGGCGGCGAGGGGGCGGCGACCCGCAATCGCAGAGGACAGTGCCATGATGCACGGTGACATCTCGTCGAGCCAGGACAGCGTCGGCGTGGCTGTGGTGAACTACACGATGCCGCGCCTGCACACGCGGGCCGAGGTTCTGGAGAACGCCAAGGCGATCGGGCGGATGATCGTCGGCATGAAATCCGGCCTGCCCGGGCTCGACCTCGTCATCTTCCCCGAATACTCGACCCATGGGATCATGTACGACGCTGCGGAGATGTACGACACGGCCTCGACGGTGCCCGGTGCCGAGACCGAGGTCTTCGCCGCCGCCTGCCGCGAGGCCAAGGTCTGGGGTGTGTTCTCGCTCACCGGCGAGCGCCACGAGGAGCATCCCCGCAAGGCCCCGTACAACACCCTGATCCTGATGAACGATCAGGGCGAGATCGTGCAGAAGTACCGCAAGATCATGCCCTGGACCCCGATCGAGGGCTGGTATCCGGGCGACCGCACCTATGTCTCGGACGGGCCGAAGGGGCTGAAGATCAGCCTCATCATCTGCGACGACGGCAACTACCCCGAGATCTGGCGCGACTGCGCCATGCGCGGGGCCGAGCTGATCGTCCGCTGCCAGGGCTACATGTATCCGGCCAAGGAGCAGCAGATCGTGATCTCGAAGGCGATGGCGTTCGCCAACAACACCTACGTGGCGGTCGCCAACGCCGCCGGCTTTGACGGCGTCTACACCTATTTCGGGCATTCGGCGATCATCGGGTTCGACGGACGGACGCTGGGCGAATGCGGCGAAGAGGCGATGGGGATCCAGTACGCCGCCCTGTCGAAGTTCCTGATCCGCGACTTCCGCGCCCACGGCCAGTCCGAGAACCATCTCTTCAAGCTGCTGCACCGGGGCTATACCGGCATGATCAACTCGAAGGAGAACCGGCACGGGATGTCGGAATGCCCGTACGACTTCTACCGCCGCTGGATCGAGGATCCCGACGCAACCCGCGATGCCGTCCGCGCCATCACCCGCCAGAGCGTCGGCACCGAGGAATGTCCGATCGAGGGCATCCCGTTCATCGGCAAAGGCGAGGCGCCGCCCAATCCCTGAGCCGCCGGGGCGGAGCGCGTTTTCGGTTTGAACCGAGGCGGCCGGGCGGGCGCCACGCGGTCGTCGGCCGATATCGGGCACGGAGCGCGACGTGCCCACGATGACGGTCGATGCGAACGTTCCGCCCTCCCGGCCGGGGTTTTCGATGATTGTGCGGCACACTTCACGCCCTCTGTGGCGGTTATGTGCTAGCCGATCGAAGGTGATCCCCCTAAAGCTTCCCGCCGTGCTCACTTGAGAGCTTCGCGGGGCCGGTTTCATGATTCGCCAATGCATCGGAGCAGGGAACGCAGCAGGATCCGGCGGCTACCTCACGATCCGGCGCGCTCGCCCCATGCGCCGCGGAGCGTTCCGGGCCGGGTTGCTGGCCGGCTTCTCCCTCGCCGCTCTGAGCGCGGCCCTGGGACCTGCGGCGGCGCAGACCCTGCCGGCGCGATCGCCCTCGACCGAGGGCTTGACGGCGGCGCAGTTCGATACGCCCGAATACCGGGCGGATTACGGGCTCGCACACATCAACGCGGCCACGGCCTATGCGCGCGGCTTCACGGGGCTCGGCGTCACGGTGGCCGTGGTCGATACCGGCATCGACCCGAGCCATCCGGAATTCCGCGGCCGGCTCTCCCCCTTCTCGCGAAACTTCATTCCCGGTGAGGACCCCACCCGCCTCTTCGATACCGATCTCGGAAACATCCTTGTCGGGCACAGGGGCGGGCACGGCACCCATGTGGCCGGGACGGTCGGTGCGGCCCGCGACGGTGTCGGCATGATGGGCGTCGCCTTCGACAGCACGATCCTGTCCCTGTTCAATCTCCTGGATACCACATCCGCGATCCGATACGCGACGCAGCAGAACGCCCGCGTCCTCAACGGCAGCTACGGGCCTAGCTTTCCGCGCCCCTGGGACCCGGATTATGTCCGACTGGGCATACAACCCGTCTACGGCGCCGACGTCCTGCAGCATCAGGCGATCAAGGAGGCCGTCGACCGCGACATGCTGCTCGTGTTCGCGGCCGGCAACGATCGCCAGACCCAGCCGGACATCTCGCACAATCCGAGCGGCGCGGCCCTCTATCCCTATATCCGCCCCGCCAACGCCGGCAGCGGCGTCTATCAATTCTTCGATCATGACGACAATCCGGTCGATCAGAGCCGGATCGACTTCTCCGATCTTGCCGGATCGATCATCTCGGTCGTCGCCGTCGATCGCAACAACGCGATGGCGCCGTTCAGCAACCTGTGCGGCGTGACGGCGGCCTGGTGCATCGCCGCACCGGGGTTCCAGATCTACTCGACGCTGCGCATGGGAACGAGCGGGAATCCCGCCGACCCGGATTACGGCCTCATGAGCGGCACCTCGATGGCGGCGCCCCATGTCGCCGGGGCAGCCGCCGTGCTGCGTCAGGCCTTCCCGTTCCTGACGGCGCCGCAGATCGCCCAGACCCTGCTCACCACCGCGACCCATCTCGGCGACGGTCCCGTCGGCGTCCCGAACGACACGTTCGGCTGGGGCCTGCTCAACCTCGGCAAGGCCATCGACGGGCCGGGCCAGTTCACCGCCACCTGGACGGTGAACACCCAAGGGTATGCCGGCCGCTTCGCCAACGACATCTCCGGCGTCGGCGGCCTGATCAAGACCGGGCTCGGCACGCTCGAACTCGCCGGCGACAACACCTATGCCGGCGGCACCGCGATCTACGGCGGCACCCTGGCCGTATCGCGCGACGCCAATCTCGGCGCGGCCGGCACCGGGCTCACCCTCGGTGGCGGCACGCTGGAGGTCCTGGCCGACGGCTTCGCCAGCGCACGGCCGCTCACCCTCACCGGGACCGGGACCCTGCAGATCGATGGCGGGAGCGCGCGCTTCTCGGGCGTCATGACGGACGGGGCCCAGGCGGGACTGCTCGTCAAGGCGGGGGCCGGCACCCTCGCGCTCACCGGCACAGGCCACTTCTCCGGGCCGACCATCGTCCAGGCCGGCACCCTCGCGCTCGACGGCATCTGGAGTTCGCCGGTCATGGTCGCGGCCGCCGGCACCCTGCGCGGCACCGGCACCATCGCGGCCTCGGTCGCGGTCGCCGGCGCGCTCCGGCCGGGCCATTCGCCCGGCACCCTCACCGTGCTCGGGCCTGTCAGCTTCGCGCCGGGCAGCACATTCGGGATCGACATCGACGGACCGAGCACCGGCAGCGGCGCGGGCAACTTCGCGCGCCTCCTGGCGCTCGGCCCGAGCGGCACGGTGTCGGCCAACGGCACCCTGGTGCCGGTCCTGCGCGGCATCAGCGGCGATGCCGGCAACGGCTTCACCCCCGCGCTTGGGCAGCGCTTCGACGTGCTGGCTGCCCAGGCCGGGCTGTCGGGCTCGTTCACGGGACTGGTCCAGCCCACAGCCGGGCTGGCCTCGGGCACGCGCTTCGATGCGCTCTACGCCGCCAACGGTCTCGAGCTGGTGGTGACGCCGACCGCCTACGGCAACCTCGCCGGGTTCGGGCTGATCCAGACCGGCAACGCGCGGGCGGTCGGAGCGGCCCTCGACCTTGCCCGGCCCGAGGCGGGCACGCGGCCGGACGCGGCCCGCGCCCGCGTCTACGATCCGCTCTACGCCGCCGCCCCGGCGACACTGCCGGGCGGGCTGGCCAGCCTGTCGGGCCAGAGCTACGGCGACGCCATGATGACCGATCTGGCTGCCCGGCGGCTGATCGCCGACACGGTCGACCGGCACCTGCGCGGGACCGGCGGCGGCGGGGCGGCCTTCAGCACGGGCGAGCCCGGCCTGGGCCCGAACCGCTCGGCGCTGCAGGTGCGCGGCGGTGCCGGGGCGCCGGACCAGCCCTTGGCCGCGGGCGAGGGGCGGATCTGGGCGGACGCGCTGTACGGGTTCGGGGCGCGCTCCGGCGACCGCTCGGCCGCGGGCGCGGCCTTCGACGCCGGTGGGCTGATCCTCGGCGTCGACCGGCAGGTCGGACCCGATACGCTCGTGGGTGCGGCGTTCAGCTACCTGCGCGAGAGCGGCAGGTCGGATGGCGCGGGGCTTGGCCGGTTCGCCACCGACAGCTACGGCGGCGCGCTCTATGCCAGCACGCGGCTCGGCGCCGTGGTGCTGCGCGGCGTGGCGGGCGCATCCTATGCGGATGGTCGGATCGACCGGACGACGGCCCTGGGTGCCGCGGTCTCGCAGGCGAGCGGACTGGCGGCAGGCTGGAACGCGGGGGTGTCGGGCTTTGCCGGGTACGCGCTCGCGACCGGCCTGCCACTGGAACTCGTGCCGGAGGTCGGGTTCAGCTACGACCGGCTGACGCGGGCGCGCGTGGCCGAGCAAGGCGGCCTGGCCGGGCAGAGCTTCGCCGGCGCCGAGCTCGACGCCGCCCGCAGCCTCGTCGGCGGGCGCGTGACGAGCCTGCCGCTCGCAGGGAGCGCGGGGCTGCGCCTCGAAGGACGGGCCTACTGGGCGCATGAACTGGCCGACACCTCTGCGGTGGTGCGCTCAAGCCTGTTCGGCGCCCCGTTCACGACGCGCACGAGCGCGCTCGGGCGGGACGGCGCGGTCCTGGGGGTGAGCCTCACCGGCCCGGTCGCGGAGGGCGTGGCGCTGTCGCTCAGCTATGCGGGCGAGCTGCGTCCCGGCGCCAATGCCCAGGTCGTCACCGCCGGGCTGCAGGCGCGCTGGTAATACGCGAGAGCGCTCTTCGCCGAAACGGTAACCGCTTTGGCGAAGAGCGAACAATCGCGCCCGAACATCGAGAGGCGCAGATCGAAAACCAATACCGACAAGTATACGCACAAGATCATCAGACCAAAATTCGATCTTTATAACACGCTAATCATTCATTAGCGAATGAATGGCATAAGACGCGGCTGCCGAATTGAACTTGGACCGGGGTGCCGATGTCGGGGCTTCTCTACCGTCAGGAAGCGCTCGCCAGTCTGGCGGGGCCGGACCAGCTCGACGAGATGGTGGAAGTCACCTCGCCGCTCGGTTGGGCGGCCCTGAGTGCGGCCTTGGTCATCGTCGGCGGCTGCCTCGGATGGTCCGTCTTCGGCAGCTATCGCACCACCGTCAGCGGGCAAGGCCTGCTCGTCCCGGCAGGGGGGGCCTTCGTCAGCGTCCACGCGCCCAAGGCCGGCTGGATCGAGAGCTACCGCCAGCGCGGCGACGCCGTGAAGAAGGGCGAACTCCTGGCGCGGCTCAGCGCGCCGGAGGATGCCGCCCGGCTGGCCGACGTCGATGGGCGGGTGAGCCAGCTCGCCGCCCAGCGCAAGGAACTCGCCGAACGGCTCGCGGATCACCTCGGCAAGGAGACGGTGGCGGCGCAACGCAAGCGCGAGGCCTTGCAGGAGACGATCGATCTCGGCGAGGCGCGGGTGCGTGAACTGACCGTGCTGCTGGAGCAGCGCGAATCCCTGCTCGCCAAGGGACTGACGCCCTCGGAGCGGGTGATCGACGCCCGCGAGCGGCTGTTCGCCGCCCGTCAATCCATCTCGCGGGCCCGCTCGGACCTGCTCTCCCTCGATGCCGCGCTCCTCTCCCTGCGTCACAAGTCGCAGGAGGATCTCGCGGCCCTGGACCGCCAGCTCCGCGACGCGGAGGGACAGCGGACACAGGCGCATCTGAGCGAGCGCCTCGCGACGACGATCGTGGCGCGCGCCGACGGCGTCATCACGACCAACGAGGCCGGCGACCAAGCCCTGGTCGCGGCCGGACAGAAGCTGATGGTGATCGAGCAGGGCGGCCCCCGGCTCGAGGCGCTGCTCTACGTGCCGGCCGACAGCGGCAAGGCGGTCAAGCTCGGCATGGAGGTGCGCCTGTCCCCCTCGACCGCCAAGAAGGAGGAATACGGCACGCTCATCGGCACCGTCATCCAGGTCGACGAGAGCCCCGAGAACGAGAGCGCCCTCGCCCAGCGCCTCGGCAATCCCGACCTCGCCCGGCTGTTCATGCGCGGCGGCCCGCCGCTTCAGCTCGTGGTGCGGCTCGAACCGGGCGCTGGCGGAGCCGGCAGCTACGCCTGGACCTCGCAGCGGGGCGGAGAGGTCGCGCTCGCCTCGACGACCCTGATCGAAGGCCAGGTCACGGTGAAGTCCGGCGCGCCGATCAGCCTGTTCATTCCGGCCCTGCGCCGCTTCATCGGCGTGTGAGCGCGCCGATGACCACGGTCTCCGAGCCGCGCTTCCCGCGAACCACCCGCGCCCGGGTCCCGACGATCCTCCAGATGGAGGCCGCCGAATGCGGCGCGGCCTGCCTCGCGATGATCCTCGCCCATCACGGCCGGTGGATCCCGCTGGAGGAGCTGCGCGTCGCCTGCGGCGTCTCCCGGGACGGCAGCAAGGCCCGGAACCTTGTCCAGGCGGCGCGGCGCCACGGCCTGGAAGCCGCGGGCTGGCGCACCGACCCGGCCAAGCTCGCGGGCAAGCCACTGCCCGCGATCCTGTTCTGGGAGTTCAACCATTTCGTCGTTCTGGAGGGGATCGGCCGCAACGTCGTCTACCTCAACGATCCGGCGAGCGGTCCGCGCACGGTGACGCACGCGGAGTTCGATCGCGCCTTCACCGGCGTGCTGCTGACGATGAAACCGGGCGCCGCGTTCGTGCGGTCGGGCGCCCGTCCGAGCGCCTGGCGTTCCGTGCGCGAAGGGCTCGCCCATTCACGCGGCGGCGTGGCCTTTCTGGTGCTCGCCGGCGCGGCGGCCCTGGCGCCCGGCGTCTTCGTGCCGGCCGCGACCAAGATCTTCGTCGATGACATCCTGCTCGATCGGCTGACCGACTGGACCCGTCCGCTGCTCCTCGGGCTCGCCTTCGCGGCCCTGCTGAGCGGCCTGCTCGGCTGGCTGCAGGGCCACTTCCTGGCGCGCCTCCAGTGGAAGCTCGGCGTGTCCCTCGGCCTGCGTCTGACCTGGCACCTGCTGCGCCTGCCGCCGAGCTTCTTCGCGCAGCGCTACGCAGGCGACGTCGCGAGCCGGCTGGCCACGACCGAGCGAGCCTGCGACCTGATCGGCAGCCAGGTCTCGGCTCTGCTGGTGACCGGGCTGGCGACCGTGTTCTACGGGGGCCTCATGGCCCTCTACGATCCGGTCCTGGCCGCGATCGGGCTCGGGCTGGCGCTGATCAACGTCGCCTTCCTCCGCCTCGTCGCCCGGCGCCAGGAGGATTCGGCGCGCGCCGTGCTGCGCGAGCAGGCCGCGCTCGGCAGCCTGTCGATCACCGGGGTGCGATCGATCGAGACGATCAAGGCGACCGCCTCGGAGGAGGACTTCCTCGACCGCTGGTCCAATGCCCAGGCCCGGACCATGAACGCGCTGCGGCGGATGCAGGTGCCGCTCCAGCTGCTCGGCGTGATCCCCTCCGTCCTGGGTGCCCTGACCATGGCAGCGATTCTCGGCGTCGGCGGCCTGCGCGCCATGGACGGGCTGATCACGGTGGGCACCCTCGCGGCCTTCCAGGCCGTGCTGTCGAGCTTCCTCGCACAGGTGAACGGGCTGGTGGGCGTCGCCTCGGGGATGCGCGAGCTGCGCGTCGCGATGGAGCGGGTCGATGACGTGCTGCGCCACCGTCTCGGCCACCAGGCCGCGCCCGACGACGACGCCGTGCCGCTCCGGCGCCTGTCGGGCGCCGTCACGATCGAGGACCTCGCCTTCGGCTACAATCCCCTCGACCCCGCCCTCGTCGCGGATGTCTCCCTCTCGATCAGGCCGGGCGCCCGTATCGCGCTGGTCGGCCCCTCCGGCAGCGGCAAGTCGACGATCGCGCGCCTGCTCGTCGGCCTCGCCGAACCGTGGTCGGGCCGCATCCTCTTCGACGGCGTGGCCGCCGAGCGCCTGCCCAGTGGCGTGCGCAGCGCCTCGATCGCCTATGTCGACCAGACCGTCGTGCTGATGGAGGGGAGCGTGCGCGACAACCTCTCCCTGTGGGATCCGCGGCTGAGCGAGCGCGCCCTCGTCGCGGCGGCGCGCGATGCCGAACTCCACGAGACCATCGCGGCGCGCCCCGGCGGCTACGACGCGCCGGTCAGCGAGGGCGGCGCCAACTGGTCGGGCGGCCAGGCGCAGCGTCTGGAGATCGCGCGCGCCCTCGCGCTCGAACCGAGCATCCTCGTGCTCGACGAGGCGACGAGTGCTCTCGACGCCGTGACCGAGGCGCGGATCCTGGAGAATCTCCGCCGCCGCGGCTGCACCCTCATCCTGGTCACCCACCGGCTCAGTGCGATCCGCGGCTGCGATGAGATCCTGGTGCTCGACAGGGGACGCGTGATCGAGCGCGGGACGCATGCCGCGCTCTACGGGCAATCCGGCACCTATGCGGAGCTGATCCGTGCTGCTTGAGCTACCCGAGCGGGCGGCTGCCGGAGGCCTGCATGCCGATGAGTCCGTCATCGTCGGCAGCGACGGCCTGCGGATCGAGGCCGGCACGGCCGAGCTCTACTGCGAGCGCCCCGGACGCGCCGGACACCGCCGCCGCCTCGCGACGCTGCGCGCGGGCGAGATCGCGCTTCCACTCCCACCCGGAGCGGAGATGCGCCTCCGGGCCTTCCCGGAGCCCGGCGCGCAGCTCTCGAGCTTCCGGCCGGACGCGTTTCTGGAGCAGCTCGATGCGGGCGCCTCCGAGGCCGTCGCCGCCGCGGATGGATGGATCGCGCACACGATCCGCGTCCTCGCCCGACCGCTTTCCGGTCGGCCAGCCTCGCTCAGCGAGGGCGCCGGCCTCCTTGAGCCGGGCGTCTCCGCCCGGCCCGAGCACGGATTGCTCTGGATCACGCTGGATTCCGGGTGCGTCGATGCCGGCCTTCCAGGCGCCGATCCCTGCGGTCCGGGCGAGCCGCCGATCGCGGTCGCGGCGTCTGCCGGCGGCATCGCGGCAACGGAGCCGGCGCGGATCCTTGCCCGGTCGAGCGCGACGCTCGCCAGCGCGGGCCGACTGGCGGACGCCGTCCGCGCTCATCAGGCGCGGCTCGCCCAGGCGCTGACGGCGTTCGACTCTGCGGACGACGCGGCCGAGGCTGCGGCGCTCGGCGGCAAGGCAGACCGCGACCGTTCGATCCTGGCCGGTGCCGTCGCACCGCTGATCGCCCCCTCCGGTGCGGGCATCCTGGAGGAGACCTC
This sequence comes from Methylobacterium symbioticum, assembly GCF_902141845.1. Lineage (GTDB taxonomy): Bacteria > Pseudomonadota > Alphaproteobacteria > Rhizobiales > Beijerinckiaceae > Methylobacterium > Methylobacterium symbioticum. The sequence goes on from NZ_CABFPH010000004.1 coordinate 56,520, forward strand.
CCTCGCCGCAGCCTTCCGGGCCGTCGCCGAGGCGAGCGCGGTGACGTGGCCCGGTGGCCCGCTGCCGGACAACGCGGATGAGGCGGAGCCGTTCGAGCGCCGTCTCGCCGGCCTCGCGGCCTGGGCCGGGGTGCATGTGCGCCGGATCCGGCTCAGGCCGGGCTGGTGGCGGACGGGGGGGCAACCGGTGCTCGGCTTCCGCCGTGACGGCACGCCCGTCGCGCTGATCGCCGGCACGGGCTGGCGCGGCGGCTACCGCATGCGGACGGCCGGACACCTCCGCAGCGTCGGGGCGCGGGAGGCCGCCGATCTGGCCGATCGCGGCTACGTGCTGCAGCGCCGCCTGCCCGACCACCCCATCGACGGCCGCGGCCTGCTCCGCTTCGCCCTCCCGCTCGCCCTCCCGGCTCTCCTCGCCGTGCTGGGGATCGGGCTCGCCGGAGGCCTGCTCGGCCTCGCGATGCCGGTGGCCACGGGCATCCTGTTCGAGACGGTGATCCCCGCGGCCTCGCGGTCGGACCTCCTGCACCTCGTCGCCGGCATCGCCGCACTCGGGCTCGGCGGGCTCGTGTTCGAGCTCGCGCGGGGCTTCCTGCTCCTGCGGGTCGCCACGCTGCTCAACACGGATCTCGAGGGTGCGGTGTGGGATCGGCTGCTCCGGTTGCCCGCCGGATTCTTCCGCGGTCACGCGACAGGCGATCTCGCCCTCCGGGCGGCGGCCATCAATCAGATGCGCGACGCGGTCGGGGGCACGGTGATCGGCACCCTGTTGTCGGCGGTGTTCTCGCTCTCCAGCCTGGCTCTGATCCTGTACTACGAGTGGCGCCTCGCGCTGGTGGCCGTGGCACTGGCACTCTGCGAGATCGCCGTGATGCTGGGCGTGAACCTGCGCCTGCTGGATTGGCGGCGGCGCATGCTGGACACCGAGGGGCGGCTCCAGGCCCTGTCGCTTCAGCTCATCCAGGGGATCGCCAAGCTCAAGGTCGCGGGGGCGGAGGCGCGCGGCTTCGGCCGCTGGGCACCGCTCTTCATCGAGCGGCGTGACCTGGACCTGCGGCAGCACCTGCTCTCGGCCCGTTTCTCGGCCTTCGGCACCGCCTTCGGGATTGCCGGGACCGGCCTGATGATCGGCATCGTGGGTCTGGGCGGCCTCGATATCGGAACCGGCCGCTTCATCGCCTTCAACGCGGCCTACGGCCAGTTCATGGCGGCGACGCTCGCTCTCGGCGGTGCCCTGCCGGCCCTTCTCTCGCTGCGTCCGCTCTACGAGCGCGCCAAACCGGTCCTGGCGGCCACGCCGGAAAATCTCGGGCCCCGCGGGGCGGCTCACGATCTCAGAGGCGCCGTCGAGTTGGCCGACGTCGTCTTCCGCTATCAGGCTGACGGGCCGGCGGTGCTCGACGGCGTGTCGATCCACGCACGGCCCGGCGAATTCATCGGCATCGTCGGCACGTCCGGCTCGGGCAAATCGACCCTGATGCGCATCCTGCTGGGCTTCGAGCAGCCGAGATCCGGCTCGGTGTTCTTCGACGACCAGGATCAGACCGGCCTCGACCTGCGGTCGGTGCGCCGGCAGATGGGCGTCGTGCTCCAGTCGAGCCGCACGACGGGCGGCACCGTGATGGAGAACGTCCTCAACGGCGCGGCGCTGACCGAGGCCGATGCCTGGGAGGCCCTGCGCCTGGCTGCGCTCGACGGCGATGTCCGGGCCATGCCCATGGGCCTCTACACCTATGTCGGCGAGGATGGCGGCCTGCTCTCGGGCGGCCAGCGCCAGCGCCTCCTGATCGCGCGGGCAGTGGTGCGACGCCCGCGCATCCTGCTGCTGGACGAAGCCACCAGCGCCCTCGACAACGGCACGCAGCAGGCCGTCTCGCAGGGGCTGAGACAGCTCGACGCCACCCGCATCGTCGTGGCGCACCGGCTCTCGACCGTGCAGCACGCAGACCGCATCTACGTCCTCGATGCCGGTCGCGTCGCCGAGCAGGGGAGCTATCGGGAGTTGCTGGAGCGCGGCGGCCTGTTCGCCACCCTGGCCTACCGGCAGATCGCCTGAAGCGCGCCCAGGCCGATCCGGCCCGAACGCATCCCGCAAGCGGAAGGGATCGCTCACGGATCGCCTCCGCACAGCCTTAGAGCCGTTCCCGGTCACGTTGCGACCGGGAACGGCTCTAATCCCTTGTTGTGACGCGCTCTCTTGCGCCGAACCGGCATCCACTTCGGCGGAGAGCGCTCTAGTGCGAGCAGCGCTTGCGGAAGGATGGGAACCGGCTCCGGATCCGTGGCATTCGATCCGGAGAATTGTGTTTGAATTAAACATCGGGCGACTGACTGAGATCCCGGACCCGACGGACGAAGCCCAGGAAAGATCTGGGTAGTATCTTCGTCCTAGACAGGGTCGGCGACGCTTCGAGAGCGTCCGAACGGGAGCCTTTCATGAGCACTGTCGACAAGGAACTCGACGACACCGTCCTCGACGCCGTGCAGGGCGGGAGCGGTGATGGCGGTCACTGGGACCACAGCGGCAAGGTCTCGATGTGGCTCACGCCGGTTCCGGGAAATGCCATCACGCCGCCCACCTGGAACAAGAGTTCGGTCCGGAAGAATGAGGCGGGCGTCTACGTGAAGTGGGATCGTGCATCCGGGCACGAAATCGTGGCGCCCAAGCTTCGCTGAACGCCCGCATTCCGAAGAGCGCGTGCTCGATCCGCGAGCACGCATCGTCCGAACGCGGCGCGTCCGGACATGTCGGCCGCTGGTGTCAGGGTCATTGCGACACCATCGCCAACCGGCACGGGCGGGATCATGCACCCGGTTGGGTCTCGCACGGTCATAGGCGACGGTATCCCTGTCGGATCGTGCTCACCCCCCCCAAAGGGGCGTCCGCAGGTCGATCACGCCGGGATCGCAGCCCGCAGCAGACCATCCCGCACATGCACCACGCGCGGATGGCGAAGGGCGGCCTTGTTCCACGCCAGGAACAGGCCGTTGTCCGGCCCCGGTCTCACGGTCGGCAACTCGGCCAGGCGCGCGGCCGCCAGCGCGTCGGCGCAGAGATAATCCGGCAGGACGGTCCAGCCTGCGCCGGCTTCCGCCATGCCGATCAGGATCCGCAGATCCGGCGCCGTCACCACGGCCCGCATATCGGCCACCGCGCCGAAGACATGGGTGAAGAACGACTGGATGAGACCGAGATCTTCGTCATAGGCGAGGCAGGGGACGTCGCAGAGGAAGGCGGCGGAGACAGTGCGGGCCTTGGCCCGTTCGGCGAGCGCCGGGGCGGCCACCAGCAGCAGCCGCTCCCGGCCGAGATCCGCAAAGCCGATGCCTGTCCCCTCCGGCTTCGAGGCCGTGACGGCGAGGTCGGCATGGCCCTCGGCGAGCGCCGCATAGATGCGCGCGCGATTGCCGGTCTGGATGCGCAGGCGCAGACCCTCCGCGAGCAGCGGCGCCAGCGCCGGACCGATGCGGGCGGACAGATATTCGGCCGGCCCGACCAGATGGACCGTGCCGGCGAGTTGGCTCGAGCGGGCTCGGGCCGAGGCCATCGCGGCCTCGATGCCGTCGAGGTTCGCGGCCACCTGCCGGGCGAGATCGTCGGCCGCCGGTGTCGGAGAGACGCCGCGCGCCTGGCGCCGGAACAACGGCTTGCCCAGGGTGGCTTCCAACGCGGCGAGATGGGCGGAGGCGGCGGGCTGGGTGATGCCGAGCCTCTCGGCGGCGCGGGTCAGCGATCCGGCACGATAGGCTTCGAGGAAGGTACGCAGATGGATGAGATGGTTCATCGCCGCATCGAGCCATCAGAAATCCTATGCCTCCTACCGCGAGGAATGATTTCTGTCGCCTGACGTGACGCGGCAAGCTCCGGTGCGAGCAAGAAGCGATGCGGTGGCCCAATCCAACATTCTGATGATCACCACCTCGGCCGCGACGCTACGCGGCCCGGACAAGCCGACCGGTCTCTGGTTCGAGGAACTGGCGTCGCCCTATTACGCCTTCGTGGAGGCGGGCGCGTCGGTGACGCTGGCGTCGATCGCCGGCGGCCCGGTGCCGATCGATCCGCGCTCGGTCAAGCCGAAGGGCGAGAACGAGGCGAGCGTCGATCGCTTCCTGGACGATGCAGCGGCATCCTGCGCGCTGGCCGCGACGCCCGCCGTGGCCGGCATCGACGTCACGGCCTACGACGCGGTGTTTCTGCCGGGCGGCCATGGCACGATGGTCGACCTGCCGGAGAGCGCGGAACTGGCCGCGCTGCTCGGCACCGCATGGGCTGAGGGCAAGGTGGTCGCCGCCGTCTGCCACGGGCCCGCCGGGCTGGTGAACGTCAAGGACCAAGCCGGCGCCCCGCTGGTGAAGGGCCGCCGCGTGACTGGCTTCTCCGACAGCGAGGAGCGCGCGGTGGGTTTGGACGCGTCCGTGCCGTTCCTGCTCGAAACTCGGCTACGCGAACTCGGTGGACTCTACGACAGCGCCGCCGACTTCCACCCCTTCGCCGTCGCCGATGGCCGGCTCGTCACCGGCCAGAATCCCGCCTCCTCGGCGCTGACCGCCAAGCTGGTGCTCGAAGCGCTCGCCGGGCGTTGAGCGGCCGCGAGCGCGTCGACCGCCAGACGCACCCGGAGCGGCAGGTGTGGCGTCTGAGGCCGGAGCGCATGGCTGTCGAAGACATGAGCGGGCAGATGATCGAGAATCGTCGCGGGCCGCCCTGCCGCGGGGACAGCGAGGTGGTCCGCGCCGTGGACGCCGACCGGATCGAGCCGGTGATCGACCGGCGCTCCCCGCTCGACAGGCTGCCGGTGGCGCTCGACCCCCTCGACCGCGGTCCCTTCGGCAACATCGAGATCGAGGTCCGCTGACGGGCGACCAGCTTTGGAAACGGATCCGTGGACATGCGCGAGCACGTCGGCGGCATGGCCCATGCGACCGATGCGGAACGGCCGTGGCAACTGTCGCCCGGTCTCGCCCGGATCGGGTCATGACGACAGGTCCGGCCGCCACGCCCTCACCAGATCGAGCAGGCCGGGGAAGCGGGCATCGAGGTCTTCGGTGCGCACGCGGCTGCGCCGCTCCAGGCCGTATTGCCGCTGCCGGATCAGGCCCGCCTCGCGCAGCGCCTTGAAGTGGTGCGTCAGCGAGGATTTCGGGCGCTCGAAGCCGAACCAGCCGCAGGGGTGGTCGTAAGCCTCAGACTCCAGAAGCAGCTTGCGGATGATGGTCAGCCGCAGCGGATCGGCCAGCGCCGCCAGGACGATCTCCAGGCGCAGCTCTCCCGCATCCGGCTCGGCCAGCGGCAGTGGCAGGTCGGCAGGCACGGACGCGATGCTGGGTGCGAGCATGGCAGCCGTCATAGCATGCCTGTACGATTTTTGTCGAACATAGCTGTACGAGTCTCATCGAACCTTCTAAGTACGAATCAACTCGTACAGCCATGCGGAGGTTGCCCGTGTCGTCTCCCGGTTCGGCCTTTGCCGCCCGTCCTCTCTCCTGTTCGGTCACCGATCCGCCGTGGCGGATGTGGATGGCTGCCTGGATCGTCACCGCAGTCTTCGTTCTCTCCAATTCCGCGACGCCGCTCTATGTGCGCTGGCAGGACGCGATCGGGTTCTCGTCGGCCACGCTGACCGCCATCTTCGCCTCCTATATTCTGGGCCTGCTGCTGACCCTGTTGGTCGCGGGGCAACTCTCCGATCGCTACGGGCGGCGGCCTGTCCTCATCCCGGGCCTCGCGGCGGCGATCGTCGCCTGTCTGCTCTTCGCCGGCGCGCATTCCGTGCCCATGCTGATCGCTGCGCGTTTCCTGTCGGGCGTCGCCGTCGGCGTCGTGGTGTCGGCGGGCATGGCAGCGGTCGTCGATCTCGGCGGCCCGGATCGCAAGCGGCAAGCCGCTCTGGTCGCGTCCATCGCGATGGTCCTCGGGGCCGGCCTGGGACCGCTGATCGCCGGCAGCCTCGCCCTGGCGATGGAACGGCCGGTGGTTCCGACCTTCGCGGTCGAACTCGTCGTGCTGCTGACCGCGCTCGTCGCGGTCCTCATCCTGCCGCTGAAGCATCGCGGCGCGCGTACCGATGCCGGCTGGCACCCTCATCTGCCGGCCGTCCCGCGCGCCAATCACCGGCATCTGCATCTCGGCATCGCCGTCTTCGGGCCTGGTATCACGGCGACCTCCTTCGTGTTGGCACTCGGCCCGTCGCTGCTGTCGCGCCTGCTCGGCGTCACCAGCCCGCTGATCGCCGGAGGGATGGCCTGCGCCATGTTCCTGACGGCGACCGGCGTCCAGTTCGCCGCCCGCCAACTCTCCGTGCGCACCATCTTCCTCTGCGGGGCGACGGCGACGATCCTCTCCATGGGCGGGATCACCCTGGCCGTGGCATCATCCAATGCCGCCGTCCTGATCGTTGCGGCCCTTCTCGCCGGCTCCGGCCAGGGCCTCGGCCAACTCGGCGGCCTGACGCTGATCGGCCTTCATGTGCCCGGCAACCATCGCGCCGAAGCCAACGCGGTCCTCAATATCGGCGGCTACGTCCCCGCCGGGCTGATGCCGGTCGGGACCGGCATCGCCATCGACCAAGCCGGCCTCTCCCTCGGCGCGACGCTGTTTGCGGCCGCGCTCGCCTGTATCGCCGGCCTCGGCGGCCTGACCGTCATCCGCAATCTCGGGACCGATTGAGGGGCAGATGCGCCGAAGCGCAGGCGCATCCCGCGGCTCGTCAAGCGGCAGGCCGTGCGGGAGGCCGCTGTCGGCGGCAATCGCTACATCGCCGACGCGCTCGCGCGCGTCGAGGGCTGACCGGGACGGTCTTCGGCCTCCGCGCGCGCCGCCTCCACCTGCCGTTTGACGAGCCGCAGGATGCGCCTGCGGATCAGGCCGCTCGCTGGGCGGATGGCGATCCAATAGGCCAGCAGCTTGAGCCGCGTGGCACGGTCGGGGGCATGGATGCGGGTCCGGGTTGTCAGCCGCGTCCGTCCGTCGGGGAGCGCCTCCGTCTCGAAGCTCATCGCGAGCTTGGCGATGCCCGGCGTGTCGAACCGGACAAAGGCCGCGCCGTCATCGACCGGCACCAAGCCGAAATCGAGCCGCCAGAACCGGCCGACCAGGCCGTACACGGTCTCGCTCGCCGAGCGTTCGAGCAGCGTGAAAGTCTGCAGCCCGAAGCGCGCCGGCCCCACGCGTCGATCCGTCAGCCGTCCGGGAAGTTCGCGCAGGGCGATCAGGCCCGCGATGAACCGGTCGTCCCGCGGCTCCAGCCTCGCCAGGACGGCGTGGATGGCGGCGGCCGTGCCCGCGACCACGGTCACGTGCCGCTCGGCGAACTGGTGCCGCGGCAGGTACTTGGACAGCAGCGACACGTTCGCTTCCTCCCGCGGATGCCCCATGGCGCGGATTGCCCCTCGGCATTCCACAGATGGGCTTACGATTCCATGCCGGCGAGCACGTCCTTCAGGTCTGTGGAAAGAGCCCGAACGCTTCAGACTCGATCCGTCCCACCCCATTCCGGGACCAAACACCTAAACTGTCTGGGCCAGCATTGCGGTCGATGGCGTCCTTTCGGCTGGGGGGGTGTTGCGGCTTCGCGTGGTTCGCGTCACGCCGTCGATCAACACCATGCTGATGCCCGGGATGTTCCCGAGCGCCACGCTGTCCCGGAAGGTCGTGCCGGCGCCGCCCGCGGCGCGATCCATGACGATCAGGTCGGCGGCACGGCCGGGCTCGATCAGGCCGCGGTCGGACAGCTTGCGCACGCGGGCGACGTTGCCGGTCGCGAAGCAGACGATCGTCTCCACGGGGATGTCGCTCAGCGAGGCCAGCATGGTGATCATCCGCAGGATGCCGAGCGGCTGCGCGCCCGAGCCCGCCGGGCCGTCCGTGCCGAGGAGGATGCGGTCGAGCGCGCCGCGCCGGGCGGCCCGTTCGAGCACGTGGAGACCGGCGCGCAGATTGCCGTTGTGGACGATCTCGAGGGCCTGATCGCTCTCGTCGACGATGCGGTCGAGCTCCGCGAAGGGCAGCGCGGTCGGGCCGCCATTGATGTGGGCCGCGATGTCGGCATCCACCGCGATCACCGTATCGGCCCCGATCCGGCTGGAGCCGGGAATGGACGGGCCGCCCGTATGCGTCATGGAGGTCATCCCCTGGGCGCGGGCCCAGGCGATCATCTGCCGCCCGCGCGGGCCGTCGTTGATGCCGCCGAGGCCGATCTCGCCGATGATCGAGACCCCCGCCGCGGCCAATTCGCGGAAATCCTCTTCCGTGAAGCCCGGCTCGAGGACCGGCGCGCCCGCGATGACCTTCACGCCGCCCGGCCGGAAGTTGGCGTAGCTGCGCTGCGCGGCGATCGCCAGGGCCTTGATGCCCACGCGGTCGCGCGGCCGGCCCGGATAATGCGCCTCTCCGGCCGAGATCATGGTGGTCACGCCGCCATGCATGCTCGCCTCGATCCAGCCGAGCTGATTCTGGCGCGGCGTCCAGTCCCCCGCGGTCGTGTGGACGTGGTTGTCGATGAGGCCCGGCGCGACGACCATGCCGCAGGCATCGGTCACCGTGTGGACGCCGCCCAGATCGACAGTGTCGGCCGTGCCGACCGCCTTGATGAGGCCGTCCTCGATCAGGATCGTATCGGCGTCGAGAACCGGCCGCGCGATGTCGCCGCTGAGAAGCAGGCCGATATTGCGGATCGCGATCCGGCCCTGTTGCCGGATCTCCGCGCTGGGCGCAGCCATGGCTCGTCCTTCAGGTCGTCGAGAGGGGGGGCGGGGACGCATGCGCGAGATCCGCCGGGGAGGATATCGGTCGGGCGCGGGCGCGCCGCTAAAGAGGAGTCTCGTCGCTCGCGATGCGCTCGAGCAGCGCGAGGAAGACCTTCTGCTCGCTCGGCTTGAGCGGGCTGAGCAGCCGTCGGCCGACCTCCAGGCTGCGCTCCAGGCGCTCGGCGGTGTAGCGCAGCCCCGCATCGGTCAGCCGGATGATCGCGAGCCGCTGATCCGACTTGGAGGCGCTGCGCGAGATCAGGCCGTCCTTGACGAGCTTGCGCACCACGAGGCTGGTGGTCGACGGGTCCATCGCGGTCAGCCGGCCGAGATGGTTCTGGGAGATCTCGCCGTGCTTCAGGATGGTGGCGAGCGCGGCGAACTGCGTCGGGGACAACGTCTCCCCCGCCATCACCTGCTGGAAGCAGGATGTCGCACGCTGATGGACGCGGCGCACCACATGGGCGGGATGGCGCTCCAGGTCGTAGCCGACCTTCGCGAAGACCGCCAAGGCCTCCTCGCGCTGGCTGGGCTCCGCCGGCTCCGGGGCGCGCGGAGCGTTCACGGACGGCCCGTCCGCCTTGGAATCGGCGGGCATGTCAGGCCGCCAGATCGGTGCGGTTGCCGATCTCGGCCCCGCTCACCAGGGCCTGCGCGACGGTGGCGGCGTCGCTCACCACGCCGAAGTGGGTCGCGATGTCGTAGAGGGAGCTCGCCTGCTCGCGCGGCCCGGTCGCCGCGCAGGCATCCTCGGGCACGACGATCTCGTAGCCGAGAAAGAACGCGTCATGGACGGTCGAGCGGACGCAGATATTGGTCACGACCCCCATCACGATCAATTGGTCGACGAGCATGTCCTTCATCGTCACGTCGAGGTCGGTGCCGAAGAAGGCCGAGTAGCGGTGCTTGACGACGTGGATCTCGTCGTCGCGCGCCTCCAGATCCGCGATGATCTCGACGCCCCAGGTGCCCTCGACGCAGTGCGGCGTGCGCTTCAGCCACTCGCGGTCGCGGCGCAGGTTGCGGCGATGGGAATCGTGCACCCAGACCACCGGCGCGCCGACGGAGCGGGCCGCCGCGATGATCGCGCGCTGAGGCCCGAGGAGGCGCTCGTAGCCCGGCAGGACCATCGCGCCGCCCGGCTTGCAGAAGTCGTTGCACATATCGACCACGACCACCGCCGTCCGGGCCGCGTCGAGGCGGACGGTCTCCCGCAGACGGTTGGCGGAGAACACGTCGTCCTGGGAGGGCCCGGCCCGGTCCGGCAGCGGCTCGGCATCTCGCATCTCGACCAAGGCGGCCTCCCTTACGCGGCTTGAGATCGTTCGTACACATACAAACTCGATCGGCCGGAAGTCAAGGATCGCTGTCCCAATCCTCGCAGCGGCCCTGCCTCCCGCGAGCCGGCGACGCGCCCTTAGCGGGCTCGGCCTCCGCCCGCGGCCCCGCGGGATCCGGCACGGCCCCCGCGGGGCCGCGCCGGATGGCCGTTAGGGAACCTTGCGGTCCGGCAGGGTGACCGGCGGAGCCTGGGGCGCCGCCGAGAAGGGGTTGCCGAGCGGCACGGAGACCCGCAGCCAGGCGATGTTGGCGGCCGCCCCGTTCCGCGTCCGGATATTGTGGTCGTACCAGGCCGAGAGCGCGAAGCTTCCGAAATCGTAGGCGATGTAGGGACCGAGGGCGAACTGCTCGATCTTCTTGCCGCGTCCGTTATAGAGCGAGGCCGGCACCACGGCGCCGTTGAGGCGGTCGGGCCCGAACTGGTTGACGTAGTATCCCTGCATCCCGACCGTCCAGGGGCCGAACGACTTCGTCGCGGTGAAGTCGACCCCGTAGACGTCGCCGGACTGGTAGTTCGTCGCGTCGTTCTTGGTGTTCAGGTTGAGTTCCAGCCGCGCCGTGAGGTTCCAGCCGTCGCGCAGATAGCTGGCGGCGATGGTGGGAGCCCAGGAATAGAACCCGTTACCGCTCGAGGTTCCGTTGAGGCGGAAGGTCCCGGTCGGCAGGTAGACGGACAGGCCGGTGCTGACGAAAAAGCTGTCCGTCAGAGCCCAGGACAGGTTGAGCGGGCTGAGGAAGGTGTTGAACGCGCCGACCGCGCCGGTCTTGCGCCCGAAGATGTTGTTCGAGCTGGTGCTGACGCCCTGCGAGACCAGGAAGCTGTAATCGGCTCCGAGCAGCTTCACGCCGGGGACGACGAGGAAGGTGGGAATGGTCTCGAAGACGTTGACCCGCAGCGGGTTATCCTGCCCGGCATTGTTGGTCAGCCGGGATTGCCAGTAGTAGTTCGTCAGCGAGACGTAGATGCCCGCCGGGGCAGCCGCGCCGACCGGGATGCCGCTGGTCGCGCCGGGGAGAACCGGGGTGGCGAACTCAGCCGCCGAAGCCGCGGTCGACAACAGACCGGCCGCAATCGTAAGCGACCGAACAACAGATTTCCAACGCGCCCCCATTCTGCCCTCCTCTATGTCCATGGAACATCGTGTCCGCACGTGCGCATACGCACCTGCAGCCTGATCCCGGCTGGGATTTCGTCTTTGAATACTGATTTCGGCTTGAGGCTTGATCAGTTCAAAGCGGATACCGAGCGAGCCGATCGGAAGTGATCGGGGCTCTGCGCCGCGGGGCTCGCACCGAGGATCGGATCCCGTCGCGATCGGTTCCCAGCGTGCCGGGCGCCTCTCGGCTCGGCCACGCTCGCACTGATCGCCGAGCCTCCCCGTAGATTAAGAGCGTATCCGTTGCGGAGTCAATCGCGAATTGACTATTCATTGTGCGTCGCGTGCCCAAATTGAAGGTTTGGCATAGATTTCGTGATATGGAAACCGATTTCGGTGCGCCCGAAAAAAGCTCAAACGGGAAGAGGGGCGGCGCCGCCCCGCAAGCTTGCGTACCGGGCCCGGACGAATACGTCCGGCTTACTGATCTTGTGCGGCGTCCGAGCGGCGACGACAGCCGCCATCCCGAAGGGACCGAGCGGATGCCGACGAGGCTCGACCGGCCCGGACCGGTGTCGTGACGCGCCCGCCCCCGCGCCGGGGCAGGGTTCGAGGACGGGCGCCCTAGGGCCGGCCTCGGTCGCGCTGGATCGCGGCCGGCCCTAAGCTGTTGTCTTTGGTGCTCTTGCTTTCGCCGAACCGGTCTTCATTCCGGCAGAAAGCGTTCTGAGAGCGCCCTCCGCCGACGTGAAGACCGGTTCGGCGAAGGAGAGCGCGGCAAAACAAGGACTGAGAGCCGTTCCCGGTTGCGACGCGATCGGGAACGGCTCTACGTCGCCGTGGTGACGAACCGGGTGGTGAGGTAGCCTTCGAGGGCTTCCGGCCCGCCCTCGCTGCCATGGCCCGAATCGCCCACGCCACCGAAGGGCGTCTCGGGCAGACCCAGTCCGTGGTGGTTGATGCCGAGCATCCCGCAGGCGAGGTCGGCGCCCAGGCGGGCCGCGCTCCGCGCGGAGCGGGTATAGGCATAGGCCGCGAGGCCATAGGGCAGCCGGTTGGCCTCGCTCAAAGCCTCGTCCAGATCGGAGAAGGGCGCGACCGTCGCGACCGGGCCGAACGGCTCCTCGTTGAGGATGCGGGCGTGCGTCGGCACCTCGGTGAGGACGGTCGGCGCCAGGAAGCTGCCCCGGCCCGGCGGACGGGTCCCGCCCGTCACGATCCGGCCCCCGGCGGCCTCGGCATCGGCGATCAGCTCTTCCACCGCGAGACGGCGGCGCTCATGGATCAGCGGCCCCATCTGCGTGGCCTCGTCGAGCCCGTCGCCGAGCGTGATCGCGGCGGCCCGGGCGGCGAAGCGCTCGACGAACGCGGTATAGACCGGGCGTTCCACGAGGATGCGCGTCGGCGCCACGCAGACCTGGCCGGCATTGCGGAACTTGTTGGCGGCGAGGATCTCGACCGCCCGCTCCAGATCCGCATCGGCGCAGACGATCGCCGGCGCGTGCCCGCCGAGCTCCATCGTCGCCCGCTTCATGTGGGTGCCGGCCAGCGTGGCGAGCAGCTTGCCGACCGAGGTCGAGCCGGTGAACGAGATCTTCGCGATCTCGGGCGCAGCGATCAGATGGGCCGAGATCGGGGGCGGATCGCCGTAGAGCAGGCCGAGCGCGTCGCCCGGCACGCCCGCGTCGAGCAGCGCCCGCACGAGTTCGGCACAGCTCGCCGGCGTCTCCTCGGGCCCCTTGAGGATCACCGTGCAGCCGACGCACAGGGCGGCCGCGACCTTGCGCACCGCCTGGTTGATCGGGAAGTTCCAGGGCGTGAAGGCGGCGACCGGCCCGACCGGGTGGCGGGTGACGACCTGCACCACGCCGTCCGTGCGGGCCGGGATCACGCGGCCATAGGCGCGCCGCCCCTCCTCGGCGAACCAGTCGAGGATATCCGCCGCCGCCAGGGTCTCGATCCGAGCCTCGCGCAGGGGCTTGCCCTGCTCCAGGGTCATCAGGCGGGCGATCGGGCCGACGCGGTCGCGCAGGAGCTCGGCCGCCCGGCGCAGGCGGCGCCCGCGCTCCAGGGCCGGGACGGCCCGCCAGGCCGGGAAGCCCCGCGCCGCGGCCTCCAGCGCCCGGTCGATATCGTCCAGCGTGGCCTTGGCCACCTCGCCGATCACCACCCCGGTCGCCGGGTTGACGACCGGGATCCCCTCGCGGCTCTCCGCCGGGATCCAGGTGCCGCCGATCTGCAAGCCCGTATTCGGATAGGCCATGGCCGTCATCGTCCTGCCCGCACCCCTCGGGTGGGTGGGCGTGTTGCGGGAGAGGGACGGCCTGCCGCAGGTCGTCCCGATCCTGTTCAGGTCAGGCCGTCGGCGCCCGTGACCTGATCGGTCCGCAGGCCGCCCACGCGCGGATGCGGCCGGCCGCCATCGGTGACGGCGACGGCGACCACGATCTCGTCCTCGCGCGGGGCGTCGGGCACGAGGACCTCCATGCCGTCGAAATGGCTGCGGACCTTGGCCGCCTCCGTGTGGCCGAGCGGGATGTCGAAGGCCGCGCCGGGCCGGCCCCGCTTCTTCGAGGACGGGATCAGGGCCGCCCCCTTGCCGAGCACCTGGCGGAACGGGGTGCCGAGCGTCGAATGCAGCAGGGCGGCCGCGTGTTCCAGCTCGCCCTCGGCGCCGACGAGGGCGGCCTTGCCGAAGCTCTGCACCGCCGAGGCAGGCAGGCCGAGGGCAGCGACCGCCCGTTCCGGCAGGAGGCGGCCGAGCTCCGTCCCGAGCGCCATCAGATCGGAGAGATCCTCGACGTAGCGTCCCGCATGCGGGTTGCGGATCACCGCCAGCGCGGCGCAGCGCCGGGAGGGCGTCTCGACCGGGCGGCCGCCCTCCAGCAGCGTCTCCTCGACGATGGTGACGAGGCGGCGAAGGGGCCCGCTCATCGCAGGCCGTCCTTGCCCTCGACGGCGGAGGCCGCCAGCCCCCCGGCCCGGTTGTGGATGCGGGCCCCCGTCGTCATGGCGAGGACCACCACCAGCTCGTTCGCCCGGGGCGCATCGTTGATGCCGACCTCCATGGCGTCGAAATGGCTGCGGACGTAGGAGGCATCCTTGTGCGCGATCGGGATGTCGATGCGCGTCCCCGGGGCACCGACCTTCTTGGCGGAGGGGACGATCGCCTTGGCGCCGCCGAGCGCCTCCCGCATGGCGTAGCCTCCGGGGGCGTGCCAGAGGGCCGCGTGCTCGACCTCGCCGGCCGCGCCGACGATGGCGCCCTTGCCATAGGCCTCGATGCGTTCGGGCGCCCCGCCGAGGGCCTCGATCAGCCGCTCCGCCATCGCGAGGCCGAGCGGCTCCAAGTCCGTCATGAAGGGTGCGATCTCGTCCACGTAGCGGCCCGCGAACGGGTTCTCGATGACCGCCAGGATCGCGCCGCGGCGATGGGGCGTGGCGGCGGGAGGCCCGTTCTCGTGGAACACCTCGTCCACGATGGTCACGAACTTGCGAACGCTCGGCGCTGCCATGTCACTGCCTTCCGTCGGCGATTCATTCGTGTACCAACAAAATCCCTTGTCAGAAATCTGTCAAGCCGGCCGCCGCGGATGAGCCTTAGGTCCTCCGTGGTAAGGCGGCTTTCGGCCGGTTGACAGATTGTTTGACCACTCATAATCTCGTTCGAGCATCAACGAGTTTGGTGCGCCGGATCCGGGCTGCGGGGCACATCGCGGACCGGTTGCGGGAGCGACGATCGAACCGACGTCGCCGGGCTGGGCGGGATGGGTCGCCGAGAGCGTCGCGCCTCAGGCGCGGTCGCGGCCGAACCGCCCGAGCCCCGCGCGTCTGTCAGGCACCAGGGGGACGGACAATGAGCATTCTCTCTTCCGCGCGTCGGCCGTTATCCCGGCGCGGCTTCCTGGCCGGGGGTGCCGGCGCAGTCGCTCTCGGTCTCGGCCGGCCTCATCTGGCGCGTGCGGCCGAGCCGATCCGGGTCGGCATCCTGCAGCCCCTCTCCGGCGGACTCGAGGTCCTCGGCACGCAGGGCGCGCAAGGGGCCGAGCTCGCGCTCCTGGAGGCCAACGAGGCGGGCGGCGTGCTGGGCGGCCGTCCCTTCGAGATCGTCCGGGCCGACGACCGGACCGATCCGAAGACGGCGGTGGAGCGGACGCTCGAGCTGATCCGCCGGAACGAGGTGGCCGCCATCGTCGGGCCGGTGACCAGCGCCAACCGCGACGCGATCCTGCCCACGGTGCGGCGCTTCCAGTCCCTTCTCCTCTACGCGACCGATTACGAGGGCGGCGTCTGCGACCCGCGCGTGTTCTGCTACAGCGCCCTGCCGGCGCATTGGGTCAACCCGCTGGTGCCCTACGCCCTCTCCAATCTCGGCAAGGCCTTCTATCTGCTCGGGTCCGACTACGTCTGGCCGCAGAAGATGAACGCCGCCTTCCGGGCTGAGGCCGAGAAGGCCGGCGGCCGCATCCTCGGCGAGGAATACGCGCCCTGGGGCGCGAAGGACTACGCGGCGACGCTGCGCAAGATCGAAAGCTCCGGTGCGGAGGTCGTGGTCGTCTCCATCGTCGGGGCGGACGCGGTCACCTTCGTCAAGCAGTTCGCGGCCGCGGGGCTCAACAAGCGGATCCGGATGATCTTCTTCGGATTCGGCGAGAACTACATGGCCGGCCTGTCCGCTGCGGAATCGGAGGGCATCGTCGCCCCGTCCGACTTCGTGCAGACGCTCGACAAGCCGGAGGCGCGGGCCTTCGTCGCCAAGGTGCGGGCGCGCTACGGGGCGGGGACCGTCGTCTCCAACACCGTGGACGCGCACTACACGCTGACGCGCTTCTTCATCGAGGGCGTGAAGCGGGCCGGCAGCGTCGACCGTCAGGCTGTCGCGAAGGCGATGGTCGGCCACCCGCTCACATCGGGCAACGGCGAGGTGGTGCTGCGCGAATCCGACCGGCACGCGGACCTCAACGTCCTGATCGTGCTGGCGCAGGCCGGAACGCTCAAGGTCGTCAAGGATCTAGGCCGCATCCAAGCCCCCAGCCAGTGCGGCTGAGGGGCCGCGGTGGAGGCGAGTCATGAACGAGCCCGGCATCCCGCCCGCCCTCGAACTCGCGGGCGTTTCAAAACGCTTCGGCGGGCTGACCGTGCTCGACCGGCTGGACCTCCGGCTTGAGCTCAGTGGCATGGCCTGCATCCTGGGGCCGAACGGTTGCGGAAAGACGACCCTGTTCAACCTCATCACCGGCGCCCTCAAGCCTGACGAGGGCACGATCCGGGTCTACGGCGCGCGCGTCGGCGGCCTCCCGCCTTTCGAGATCTCGCGCAAGGGAGTCGGGCGCAAGTTCCAGGTGCCGGGCATCTATCCCGAACTGACGGTCGCGGAGAATATCGAGGTTCCGCTCGTAGCCGGCGGGACCGGTAACGGCCCCCTCGCGCTGCTGCGTCGCGGCGGGGCGGCGGCGAGCCATGCCCGCCGCGATGAGCTGCTCGACCTGTGCGGCCTCGCTGCCAAGGCAGAGCACGCAGTCGCCACCATCTCACATGGCGAGCGTCAGCGCCTGGAGATCGCGATGCTGCTGGCTCGCGGCTCCCGGATCCTGCTGCTCGACGAGCCGACGGCCGGCATGACCGCCCTCGAGACACAGGCGATCTGCGAGCTTGTGATCGAACTCCAGCGCAAGCACGGCCGGGCGGTGCTGCTCATTGAGCACGACATGGGTTTTGTCCGCGCCCTCGGATGCCCGATCGTGGTCATGGTCCGCGGCAAGATGATTGCCCACGGCAACTATGATGAGGTCAGTCGCGATCCGGCAGTCATCCAGTCTTATCTTGGACGCGCCCGATGATGCTGTATGTCGAGGGCCTCGTGGCCGGCTATCCGTCCGGGGGGCGCATCCTGGACGGTGTCTCCTTCGATCTGAAGGAGGGCGAGGTCGTTGCCCTCCTCGGCCGCAACGGCATGGGCAAGACGACGCTGATGCGTGCCCTGTGCGGACAGCTCCCGCTCCAGGCCGGCACGATCCGCTGCGGAGGGCAGAGCCTCGGCGGCCAACCAACCTTCCAGTTCGCCCGGGCCGGCATCGGCTACGTCCCGCAGGGCCGCGAGATCTTCGCGAACTTCACGGTCGAGGAGAATCTGATGCTCGGCGCGCTCGGCAAGCCGAGCCTGCCTCGGAGCCTGCCTGCCGAGACCTTCGAGATCTTCCCCATCCTCGGCGAGCGCCGCGCCCAGAGAGCGGGAACGTTGTCGGGCGGCCAGCAGCAACAGCTCGCCATCATGCGGGCGCTGGTCGGCCAGCCGCGACTCCTCCTTCTCGACGAGCCCTCGGAAGGGATCCAGCCTTCGATCGTCGACGAGATCGCGGTCACGCTCGGCCGCATCGCTCGCGAGCGCGGGCTGACCGTGCTGATCGTCGAGCAGAATCTCGACTTCGTGGAGCAGCTCGCGAGCCGGATCCTTTTCATGGAGAACGGCCGGATCGCGGCCCGGCAAGCCGAGGTCGGGGAACTCCGTTCCGACTCCGACCTCATCCATCGCTTCCTTTCGATCTGAGGCGTCCATGGCCACCGCGATTGCCCTCTCGATCGACATGCTCTCGTTCACGCTGACCTTGCTACTGGTGACGCTCGGTCTGGTGGTGATCTTCGGCATGATGAACGTCATCAACATGGCGCACGGCGAGTTCTTTCTGATCGGCGCCTATGCCGTGGTGGCGGTCACGCGCGCCGGCGGCTCGTTCTGGCTCGGCCTGGTGCTCGCGCCCTGTCTGCTCGCCCTCATCGGTTTCGCGGTCGAGTGGCTGGTGATACGCCACATCTACCGCCGGTTCATCGACACGATCCTGGCAACCTGGGGCCTCTCGCTGGCGCTCAAGCAGGGCGTGATCCTGCTGTTCGGGCCGGGATCGCAGAGCATGCTCAATCCGATCCCCGGCACGGTAGAGGTGCTCGGCGTCTCCTATCCGGCCTATCGCCTCTTCATCATGGGCATGGGCCTCGCCCTGGCACTCGGCACCTACTGGCTCTTCTTCCGCACCGCACTCGGCCTGCAGGCGCGTGGTGTGATCGCGAACCGCGCCATGGCAGCCTCGCTCGGAATCAACACCCGCCGCATGGACTGGGCGACCTTCGCAACCGGCGCGGCGCTCGCCGGCTTCGCGGGCGCCGTGATGTCGCCGATCATGAGCGTCGATCCGCAGATGGGGATGGGCTTCTTGGTGCCCTCGTTCCTGGCCGTGCTCGTCGGCGGCGTGAACTCCCTTGTCGGCGCGGCGCTCGGCTCGGGCGTGATCGGCGGAACGACTACGATGCTGTCGGCCCGGCTCGATCAAGCCGATGCGCAGATCGTGGTCTTCCTACTGGCCATCATGGTGATCCGCTTCTTCCCCCAAGGCCTGACCGGAGATCGGCGCTGATGCGCGTGGCTCGTGGTACCTTCCTGACGCTCCTGTGCTGGGTAGTGCTGGCACTCCTGCCGCCGGTGCTGGGCGACTGGAACGCGAGTCTCCTCGCCCAATACGTGATCTACGGTATCTTCGCCCTCAGCCTCGGCCTCCTCTGGGGCACAGCTGGCATCCTGTGCTTCGGGCAGGCGATCTTCTTCGGGATGGGTGCCTACAGCATGGCCGTGGTCACGCTTGGCAAGCTGCCGGCCTTGGGCAGCAGCCAGTGGGCTGGCTTTGCCCTCGCCCTCGTGCTGCCGGCGGTGGCGGCGGCACTCATCGGCTGGCTGCTCTTCCGCGGCCGCGCGCTGGCGGGCGCGCAACTCGGCATCGTCACCCTCTGCGCGGCCGTGGTCGCGGAAACAGCGGCGCGGCGCTGGGACTTCATCGGGGGATTCAACGGTCTGTTCGGCGTGCCCTCGCTGGCCTTCCCCTTCGAGAGCGACGCGCTCTCCGGCATCGGAACGGCCTACGCCACGCTCGGGGCGGCGCTTGCCGCCTATCTTGTCGGCCTCGCCATCACCCGCTCGCCGCTGGGCACGGTGCTCGCGGCCATCCGCAACGACGAGAACCGCACGATCCATCTCGGATACAACGTCCGCAACCATAAGATCTTCGTCTTCACCGTCTCCGGCGGGATCGCGGGTCTGGCCGGGGCGCTCTTCGCCCTTCAGTTCGGCTTCGTCTCGCCGAGCCTCGTCGGCTTCGCGCTCTCGACCGAGGTGCTGATCTGGGTGGCGGTCGGGGGAAGGGCCGTCCTGATGGCGGCATTCCTCGGCGCCCTCCTCGTGCGCTCGGCCGAGACCGTCATGTCGGCGACGCTGGCCGATTACTGGCTGCTGGTGCTCGGCATCCTGTTCGCGGCGACCGTGGTTCTCGCGCCCCAGGGCCTGCTGGCCAGCGTCCTGCGCCTTCCGCCGGCAAGGCGGCTGCGCCGCCGCAGCCGCCCGACGTCCACGGACACGGCTGCCCTCGCCCCTCGGGCGGCCGAGGAGGCCTCGGCCGGCGCGTCTTAGGACGCGGATCGTCGGCAAAAGCTTCCGGGGCGCTGCATCCGGCACGCAAGAACCAACACGCCATACCCTGCACAGGACAGGAACGCCATGAGCGACACCCGACTCGACGCCGGCTCGGCCGGGCCCAGGACCGGCGCCTTCGCCTGGGCCGACCCCTTCCTGCTCGATGATCAGCTCACCGAAGACGAGCGGATGATCCGCGAGACGGCCGCCGCCTTCGCCGCCGCCGAGCTCGCCCCCCGCGTTCAGGATGCCTATCTCGAGGAGCGGACCGATACCGGCCTCTTCCGCCTGATGGGGCGGGCCGGCCTCCTCGGCATTACCCTGCCCGAGGCATACGGTGCGGCGAACGCCTCGTACATCGCCTATGGCCTCGTCGCCCGCGAGGTCGAGCGCGTCGATTCCGGCTACCGCTCCATGATGAGCGTGCAGTCCTCGCTCGTCATCCATCCGATCTTCGCCTACGGCTCCGACGAGCAGCGCCAGCGCTATCTGCCCGGCCTCGTCTCCGGCGAACTGGTCGGCTGCTTCGGCCTCACTGAACCGGATGCGGGCTCGGATCCCGGCTCAATGACGACGCGGGCAGAGAAGATCGCGGGCGGCTATCGCCTGCGCGGCGCCAAGACCTGGATCTCCAACGCGCCAATCGCCGACGTCTTCGTCGTCTGGGCGAAATCCGAGGCCCATGGCGGCGAAATCCGCGGCTTCGTGCTGGAGAAGGGCATGAAGGGCCTCTCGGCCCCGAAGATCGGCGGGAAGCTCAGCTTGCGCGCCTCGATTACCGGCGAGATCGTGTTGGACGGCGTGGAGGTCGGCGAGGAGGCGCTGCTGCCGAACGTCTCTGGGCTCAAAGGTCCGTTCGGCTGCCTGAACCGCGCCCGCTACGGCATCTCCTGGGGCGTGATGGGGGCTGCGGAGGATTGCTGGCACCGCGCCCGCCAATATGGCCTCGACCGCCGGCAGTTCGGGCGTCCCCTCGCACAGACGCAGCTCTTCCAGAAGAAGCTCGCCGACATGCAGACCGAGATCGCCCTCGGCCTTCAGGCGTCGCTACGCGTCGGAGAGCTGATGAACAAGGATCGGTTTGAGCCCGAGATGATCTCGCTCATCAAGCGCAACAATTGCGGCAAGGCGCTTGAGATCGCGCGCACCGCCCGCGACATGCACGGCGGCAATGGCATCCAGATCGAATATCATGTCATGCGCCACGCGCAGAACCTGGAGACGGTGAACACCTACGAGGGTACGCACGACATCCATGCCCTGATCCTCGGCCGCGCCCAGACCGGTCTCCAGGCCTTCGGATGATGCCGGTCCGTGGCGCGCCGCCCCTGAAGGGGCTGAAGGTCGTGGAATTGGCCCGCATCCTGGCGGGCCCTTGGATCGGCCAGACGCTGGCCGATCTCGGTGCCGAGGTTGTCAAGGTCGAAAGCCCGGAGGGTGACGACACTCGTAGCTGGGGCCCGCCCTTCGTCGAGCGTCCGGACGGACGCGGCGGCACGGAGCGGACCGCCGCCTATTTCCTCGCAGCGAACCGCGGCAAGCGCTCCGTCACCTGCGATTTCGACGATCCGGCCGATCTTGCCCGGCTGAAGGACCTGATCGCGCAGGCCGATGTGGTCATCGAGAACTTCAAGGTCGGAAGCCTCAAGCGGTTCGGCCTCGATTTCGACAGCCTATCGAAGACTCATCCGCGTCTCGTCTATTGCTCAGTCACCGGCTTCGGACAGAACGGGCCGCGCGCAAAGCAGCCGGGCTACGACTTCCTGATCCAGGGCATGTGCGGGATCATGGATCTCACCGGCGAGCCGGACGGCGAACCTCAGAAGGTCGGCGTCGCCTGGATCGACATCTTCACGGGGCTCTATGGCGTGGTCGGCATTCAGGCCGCGCTCGCCGAGCGGCAACTGTCCGGCCTTGGCCAGCACGTCGATCTGTCGCTCTTGGATGTCGGGGTGGCGGTCCTCGCGAACCAAGCGATGAACTATCTGGCCGATGGCGTGGTGCCGCGGCGGATGGGAAACGCCCACCCCAATATCGTGCCCTATCAGGTCTTTCCCGTGCGCGATGGTCATCTCATCGTCGCCTGCGGTAACGACCGCCAGTTCGCCGCACTCTGCACCTTGCTCGATCGCCCCCAGATCGCGTTGGATCCGCTCTACGCCAGCAACGAGGCGCGCGTCGCCAACCGCGCTGCGCTGGCCGACCTCATCGCGGGCCGAACACGCGCTTGGCGCAAGGCGGACCTGATCCTGGCCCTGGAAGGGGCGGGAGTTCCGGCCGGACCGATCAACACCGTGGCGGAGGCGCTGGCCGATCCGCAGGTTTTGGCCCGCGCCTTGCGGATCGAACCCGAGGGACAGCCCGGCCTGCGCACGCCGATCGCTCTGTCGCGTAGTGCGTTGGACGATCGGCGAACGGCCCCCATCCTGGGAGCGGGGCATTGGGGGTTCAACGCAGCCACGTAACATCGCGCCCCGATCTCCCACGGACGCGCGGGCCGACGGAGCACGGTTCGAGCCGAACCCCTCATTTCGTGTCGGTTGGACGCAGATCGGAGGTGATCCGTCCTTACCACCGATCGGATGCCTACCGAGGGGCATGGTAAAATGCCGAGCTAGATTCTGACGCTCGCGCCAAGCCCCCTGCGGCGACCGCCCGGGCTCGAATCGGGCTGCGAGCCTTCTCAAAATGAAGTCGCCACCCCGGCAAAGCCGAGGCATTGATCATCGGAAATCATTCATTTTTCTAAACATGATTCTTAATCATGAATTAGTATTTTGCTCATCTTGGCGAGGTCGTCCATTCTGCGACCAGCCAGTCTGAGCCCTTTCCAGAGTGTCACGGCGACCGAATCCACAACTGGGATATTCAGTTCTGCCTCGAGTTCCAGAGCGAGCGGGGCGCCGGCAAGATTCGTGCACACGATCGCCACAGCGTCGACCCCCTCGGCCGCGACAGCCCGAACCATGCCGGATATCGACGCGCTATCGACCTCCGCGAACGCGAAATTCTCTGACAGGCCGAGATGGCGCTCGGCTGTGCAGGCAAACCCGGCGGCCCGCCACGTCGCCTGGATCCGCCGCTGGACGTCCGCGGTGTAGGGTGTGACGAGCCCGATCCGGCTGAAACCCTTGGCCTGGAACAGGTCTCGGAAGGCGAGGGTCGAGGTCGAGGCCGGCCGCGCCGTGCGTCCTTCGATCTCTCTGCAGAGGCGCTCGTCCGCATCGAAGCCAAGCCACGAGCCGGATGTGCCGTTCCAGAGGATCGCAGCGACGCGAGCGTCTGCGAGCAGGTCGGCCGCCGTGAGGATCGGTTCGAGATCGAACTGCCCGAGGGCCGCCTGGGAGAGGCCGATCTCGGTGACGCGGAAGCGCGAGAAATGCGCCGTCACGTCGGCGCACCCCTCGAGCAAGGCACCGGTTACCGGTTCCAGCACGCTGTTCGAGGAGGGCGTGAGCATGCCGAGCCGCGTTGTGCCATTCGTTCCTGTCATTGCCCGCCTCATCGTGGAAGCCGGACGATCCAACACCATCGGCGAAAGGCAAAGCTATTTTTTGCATGTTGCATACAATTTGCGCAAATGCGCTGATTTCAGCCGGCGCGACCGGAACAGCGCCCTACCGTCACCCCTCCCGCCGCGGTAGGTAGTCCCCTGTCCAGACGAGGGAACGCATGGAAGACGCACCGCGGCGCCGAGGGCGCCCCCGCAAGGTCCTGGTCGTTCCGACCGAGCACCTGCCGCGGATCGGCCTTCATGAGCAGGCCGCGTCCCGCATCAAGGGCATGATCGTCGGAGGCCAGTTGCCCGCCGGCGCGACACTTGTGGAGAAGGATCTCTGCATCGCCCTCGGAGTGTCGCGCACGCCCCTGCGCGAGGCCCTGAAGCTCCTCGCCTCGGAAGGCCTCGTCGAGCTGAGGCAGAACCGCAGCGCCCGCGTGCCGGATTGGGAGCCCGAAGAGGTTCTGGAACTCTTCGAAGCCCTCGCTGGCATCGAACGGTTGACGGCGGAGCTCGCGGCGTCCCGGATCCCTGAAGGCTTGATGGATGACTTGCGCGCGCGGCAGGCGGAACTCGAACGCATGCATCGCGACAGGACGCTCGACCGCTATTTCGCCCTGAACCAAGAAATCCATCGGACGATCGTGACCGCGGCCCGAAACCGTCCCCTCGCGGAAGCGCATGCCCCGCTCCAGGCGCGAGCCCAATGGGCGCGGCTGCGGGCCCTCTCGAGCGGGAGCCGCTGGGAGGAATCGGCCCGGGAACATCGCAACCTGTTCGGCGCCCTCGAAGCCCGCGACGCCGCCGCGGCGGGAGAGATCGCGTTCCACCACGTGCTGCGCACCGGCGTGGTCGTCGCCGAGAACCTGCGGACGCAGCGCGCAGATCGCGCGGTGATCCGTGCCTCGGAAGAAGCCGCTCTAGCGACGGGCGAATGATCAGGTCGGCCCCCGCCGCCGAGCCGCGCCCGCTGCCGCGAGGGCCGCTCCGCCCGGATGGAGCTTCTGAGTTCCAGATCTCCCGCCGCGCATAGCAGCACACAGGCGGCCGGGTTCATTCGGTATGCCGCTGCCGGGAGCGGGCCCACGACGGGCGGCCAGACGGTGATGAGTCCGGTTCACACAGGACACGATACAGAGGGCATCAGGGCGGTATTCCCATCCCCGATCTCATCTCAAGGTAACCGCGTCAGCGGTTCTCGCAGGATGTGTTCAGGGATCTCGGTGCGGTCTGGAGACCTCCTTCAAGGCCTCCGCTTCGCTGCAGCGCCTCAGGATGAGGCGCCTGAATGGATCGGCAGATCTGGAGACCGATCTGTTGTGTACCGTGATGTGTTTATCGTCGTCTGGTAGAAATCTCTGTTCCGATACGCAGTCTATTGTAAATCCGACGCCCATTTTTCCAGGACACATGCTCGGTGGCTTCCGCGCCCGCGCGGCTGGATTGCCTCCACCACCGGCCGACCGCGATCGCGCGGGCTGAGCCCGTGTTCCGCAAGCCGCGACATAGGGCGGTTTGGCGGTCGCCGAGCGCAGGAATGGCATCGTCGCAACAGCTATCGAGGACCGGCTGCCTGCCTCTTCACAGCCCTGAGCCGCTCGCCCTGCGGGCATTTTGTTGAAATTGCATGCAACATGCAGAAAATATCTTGCAGATCCGATATCCGTCGCCGATCCTGGCCCTGCAGGTCTCGATTCCCATTCCATGCAGCGGCGGAACCCTCCCATGCGGCTCGCAAACCTCCTCACCGCGTCGCTGGCCACGATCCTGGCCATGACGATGCCGTCCGCGGGGCAGGCGCCCGCGCCAAGCGCGACGGCTGAAGGCAGCACGTTCCGCTATGCCTACCGCGTCGACCCCGCCTCCCTCGACCCGCATGCCCTGGCGGAAACCTTCACCCTGTCGTTCCTGGGGCAGATCTACGAGCCCCTCGTGGGCCGCGGGAAGAACCTGGAACTCGTGCCTGCCCTGGCGACGCGGTGGGAGCAGCCGGATCCGCGGACCTGGCGCTTCCACCTGCGCCGGGATGCGGCGTTCTCAGACGGGACGCCCTTCACGGCGGACGACGTCGTCTTCTCGCTGCGGCGGGCGAAGATGGACGGGGCGGACGTCGCCTACACGATCACATCCGTGACCGAGATCCGGAAGGTCGACGACCACACGGTCGACCTCGTCACGGCGCAGCCGAACCCGATCCTGCCGCTCCAGATCACCTCGACCTACATCATGAGCCGCGCCTGGGCCGAGCGCCATGGCGCCACCGCGCCGGCCAGCGTCAAGGCGAGGGTCGAGAACTACGCCTCGAACAACGCCAACGGCACAGGCCCGTTCATGATCGAGTCGCGGCAGGCGGGCGTGCGCACCGTCCTCGTCCGCAACCCGAACTGGCGGGGCGATAATGCGTCGAACCTCGGGAAGGTCGTCTTCACGCCGATCCAGTCGGATGCGACGCGTGTCGCCGCCCTTCTCTCGGGCGAGGTCGACATGGCCTATCCCGTCCCCCAGCAGGACGTTCCGCGCATCGAGGCGAATGCGGGCACCCGGGTGCTCAAGGGCTTCGAGCTGCGGACCATCTTCCTGAACATGGACCAGAAGCGCGACGAGCTTCTCGGGTCCGACGTCAAGGGCAAGAACCCGTTCAAGGACAGGCGCGTGCGCCAGGCCATCTACCAGGCGATCAACATCGATGCGATCCGGGACCGCATCATGGGCGGCTCGTCGCATGTGGCGGGAACCATGATCGCGCCTGGGATCAACGGCTACGATCCGCGGCTCGACGTCCGCGCCGCCCCCTACGACCCGGAGGCCGCCAAGCGGCTGCTGGCGGAGGCCGGCTACCCGCAGGGCTTCTCTTTCCCGATGGATTGCTCGAACGACCGCTACGTGAATGACGAGCGGATCTGCCAGGCCGTCGTGGGCATGCTCGGCCGGGTCGGGCTGAAGGTATCGCTCAATGCTCAGACGCGTACGAAGTTCTTCGAGAAGGTGCTCGGTCGCGACACGGCGTTCGCGATGATCGGCTGGCAGCCGCTCAGCTACGACGCCCATTCCACGCTGCAGGATACGATGAGCACGCCCGCCGACAAGATCGGCACCTACAACATCGGCGGCTATTCGAACCCGAAGGTCGACGAACTCACGCGGCTTATCGAGACCGAGGTCGATCCCGCCCGTAGAGCCGCCCTGATCGTCGAGGCCATGGATATCGACAAGCAGGATTACGGGCACATCCCCCTGCATCAGGCGGGCCTCGCCTGGGGTCTGCGCGCGGGCGTGGACGTGGTGCTGCGCTCCGACGACAGCCTCGAGCTGAGATGGGTCCGGGTCGAGCCGCGCACGGCGGCGGCCGCGCCGCGATGATCTTCGTCCTCGGACGCCTCGGCCAGGCCTTCCTCGTCCTCCTGGCCGCGGCCCTCGTGAGCTTCTGCCTGTTCCGGTTCGTCGGCGACCCGGTCAACAACATGACGGGACAGGCGGCGAGCCTCGCCGAGCGCGAGGCGATGCGGGCGGCTCTGGGCCTCGCCGATCCGGTCGTCCTGCAATTCGTACGGTTCGTCGGGAAGGCGGTCCACGGCGATTTCGGGATGTCGTACCGCTTCGGGCAGCCGGTCGCGGGGCTCGTCCTCGAGCGCCTGCCGGCGACGCTCGAACTGTCGGTGGTCTCGATGCTGATTGCCACGGGGCTGGGGCTGCCCCTCGGGGTCTGGACCGCGCTCCACCGCGGCAGCCGGCTGGCGCAGGCTGTTCTGGCCGTCTCTCTGGTCGGCATCGCGCTGCCGACCTTCCTGATCGGCATCGTTCTGATCCTGGTGTTCTCGGTACGGCTGGGCTGGCTGCCCTCCTTCGGCCGTGGCGACACCATCCAGCTCGGACCCTGGAGCACCGGCCTGCTGACCGGGAGCGGATTGCGGTCCCTGGTCCTGCCGAGCGTCACCCTGGCCGTCTTTCAGCTGGCCCTGATCCTCCGGCTCACGCGGGCGGAGATGCTTGAGGTGATGCGCACCGACTTCATCCGCTTCGCCCGTGCGCGCGGGCTGCATCGCGGCGCGATCCAGTACCGCCACGGGCTGCGCAACACGCTGGTCCCCGTCGTGACCATCGTCGGCCTCCAGTTCGGCAACGTGTTCGCGTTCTCCATCATCGTCGAGACCGTCTTCCAGTGGCCGGGCCTCGGCCTGCTCGTCATCCAGGCGATCCAGTTCGGCGACATCCCCGTGCTGGCCGCCTATCTGGTCCTGGTCGCGCTGTGCTTCGCGGTCATCAACATCGCGGTCGACC
Source organism: Methylobacterium symbioticum (assembly GCF_902141845.1). GTDB lineage: Bacteria > Pseudomonadota > Alphaproteobacteria > Rhizobiales > Beijerinckiaceae > Methylobacterium > Methylobacterium symbioticum. The sequence goes on from NZ_CABFPH010000004.1 coordinate 83,935, forward strand.
TGTTCCACCTCGCCATCGATCCCCGCATTCGCATCTCCGGCGGGGCAAGGGGTGCCGCATGAGCGTGTCCTCGGTCATTCGCCGTGTCGCCGGAGCTTGGCTCGACGGCGATCTCCTGTACCGCTTCCGCCGGTCTCCCGTCGCCGTCGCCGCCGCGGCATTGGGCGCCCTGCTCGTCCTCGCCGCCCTGGGGGCCGATCTCCTCGCGCCCTACGACGCCTTCGACCCGGCCTCCGCCAACGCGGCCGACGCCCGCCTACCGCCGGGCAGCCAAGGCCTGTTCGGCGAGACCTACGCGTTGGGCACCGATCCGCAGGGGCGCGACATGCTCTCGGCGATGCTCTACGGCCTGCGCACGTCACTCGTGGTCGGGGTGGCGAGCGTCGGCCTCGCGGCCGTGATGGGCGTTCTGCTCGGCCTCGTGGCCGGCTATTGCGGCGGCCTGATCGACGCGATCATCATGCGGACCGCCGATGTCCAGCTCGGTTTCCCGGCGATCCTGATCGCCCTCCTCATCGACGGCGTGACTCGCGCCGTGCTGCCCCGTGAGGTCCACGAACGCTTCGCGATGCCCGTCCTGATCGTGGCGATCGCCGCCTCGTACTGGGTCCAATACGCCCGCACGGTGCGCGGCCTGGTCCTCGTGGAACGCCGGCGGGACTATGTCCTGGCCGCGCGCGTCACCGGTGTCTCCACGCCGCGCACCCTCTTCGCCCATATCCTGCCCAACGTGCTGGGACCGATCCTCGTCATCGCGACCATCAACCTCGCCCTGGCGATCCTGACCGAGTCGACGCTCTCCTTCCTCGGCGTCGGCCTGCCGGCGACCCAGCCGTCCCTCGGCTCCCTCGTGCGCATCGGCAACGAGTTCGTCTTCTCCGGCGACTGGTGGATCAGCACGCTGCCCGGCCTTCTTCTGGTCCTGCTCTCGCTGTCGGTGAACATCTTCGGCGACTGGCTGCGGGACGCCCTGAACCCGAAGCTCGCCCAATGAGCGCCTTGCTGTCGGTCGAGAACCTGCGCGTCGAGATCGCGGCGCGCGATCGGAGGCTGACCGCGATCGACGACATCTCCTTCACGATCGGTGCGGGGGAAATCCTCGGCGTGGTCGGGGAATCCGGCGCCGGTAAGTCGGTCACCGGGACCGCAATCCTCGGCTTGCTCGAGCCGCCCGCCGCGTTAGCCGGGGGGCGGATCGCGTTCGCGGGCCGGCGCATCGATACCCTCGACGAGGAATCCATGCGGAGGCTGCGCGGCAAGGAGATCGCGGCGGTCTTCCAGGATCCGCTCACCAGCCTCGATCCTCTCATGACCGTGGGCGAGCAACTCGTCGAGACGATGCTCACCCACCTGCCCATCAAGCGGAAGGAGGCATTCGCGCGGGCGGAGGATCTTCTGCGCATGGTCGGGCTTCCGGCGCCGAGGGAGCGGCTTCAGGCCTATCCGCACGCGCTCTCGGGGGGCATGCGGCAGCGCGTCGTCCTGGCCCTGGCCTTCTGCTGCAATCCCCGCCTGATCATCGCCGACGAGCCGACGACGGCGCTCGACGTGTCGGTCCAGGCGCAGATCCTCGATGTGCTGCGCCGGATGTGCCGGGAGAACGGCACAGCGGTGATGCTGGTGACCCACGACATGGGCGTGATCGCGGAGGCGACCGACCGCGTCGCCGTGATGTATGCGGGGCGCCTCGCCGAGATCGGACCGACTCGCGCCCTCGTCGAGGAAGCGTCCCATCCCTATACACGCGGGCTGATGGCCTCGATCCCGAGCCTGACGCGGCGCCGGGATACGCTGGTTCAGATCCCCGGCGCGATGCCACGGCCCGACGCTCCCGTCTCCGGCTGCGCCTTCCATCCGCGCTGCCCCTCGGCCGAGGCGCGGTGCCGGAGCGAGCGCCCGCCCGCCTTCGCCGTCGAGGCCTCGCAGGTCGCCTGCTGGCTGGCCGACCCCGCCCGCCGGAGCGTCTCCGCATGAGCGGCCGTCCCACCATCCTCTCGGTCGACAACCTGACCGTCCGCTTCGACGCCTCGCCCCCGTTTCTCAGGCGCGTGCTGACCGGTGCCCGCCGACGCACCGTCCACGCCGTCGAGGAGGTCGACTTCGCGGTGACGGAAGGTTCGACCTTCGCCCTCGTCGGGGAATCGGGCTGCGGCAAGTCCACGGTCGCGCGTACGATCGCCGGCATCCAGGCGCCGACCGCGGGCGGGGTTTCCTTCATGGGAGTCGACATCGCCGCGTTCCGAACGCGGCACGCGGCGATGCCCTATCGGCGCAACCTGCAGATGATCTTCCAGGACCCCTATGCGAGCCTGAACCCGCGCTGGCGCGTCGGCCGCATCGTCGCGGAACCGATGGTGACGCACGGCCTCGCAGCGCCGGGACCGGCCCTCCGGGGCAAGGTCTCCGAGCTGCTCGAGACCGTGGGGCTCTCGACCGACGACGCGCGCAAATTTCCGCATCAATTCTCCGGCGGCCAGCGGCAGCGCATCTCTATCGCGCGCGCCCTCGCCTCGAATCCCGCGTTCATCATCTGCGACGAGCCGACTTCGGCGCTGGACGTCTCGGTTCAGGCCCAGATCCTCAACCTGATGAAGCGCCTCCAGAAGGAGCTCGGCCTCACCTACCTGCTGATCTCCCACAATCTGGCCGTCGTGGCCCACATGGCCCAGTCTCTGGGTGTGATGTATCTCGGACGCCTCGTGGAGCGGGGCGATGCCGACCAGATCCTGACGCGGCCACGCCACCCCTACACACGCCTCCTGCTCGATACGGTGCCGGATCCGCACGCGCCCGACCGCGGCAGGACCCGGCTCCAGGGCGAGGTGCCGAGCCCGCTTTCCCCGCCCGCAGGTTGCGCCTTCCATCCACGCTGCCCTTTCGCGGAGGAACGCTGCACCCGCGAGCTGCCGAGCCCCGTCAAGGTCGGGGGCGCCTGGGTCGCCTGCCACGCGGTGCAGGAGGATCGGCTGCCGCATCATCTACCCGGCCGGTCACAGGGAGAGATCGTTTCCGGAGGGGCCACATGAAGTCCACGATCGTCGGGTGCTGCGCCCTTCTGGACGAGGCCGGATCGGCCTGGGGCCGAGTCGATATCGAGATCGACGGCCGTCTGGTGTCCGACATCCGCCCGGCGGGGATGACCGAACCGGCCGCCGGAACCGTCATCGACGGTTCGCAGCTGTTCGTGACGGCGGGGCTGATCAACGGGCATCACCACAGCCACGAGGGGTTCTACAAGGGCCGCCGGGACAACCTTCCGCTCGAACTCTGGATGAACTACGTCCGGCCGCTGCGCCCGATCGCGATGAGCCCCCGCGACGTCTACCTGCGGACCATGATCGGCGCCATCGAGGCGGTCCGCAGCGGCACCACCACCTTGTGCGACGATACCAACCAGAGCCCGGCGATCCGGGCCGACCACGTCGCGCAGATCTTCCAGGCCTATGAGGATATCGGCGTCCGCGCCAATGTCGGCATAACCCTGTTCGACCGACCGTTCTTCCGCGCGGTGCCCTTTGTCGACGAGGAGTTTCCGCGCGCCCTCCTCGACGAGCTCGATGCCGTCCGGATGTATTCCGGGTCGGAGCTCTTGGATTTCGCGCGCGGGCTCGCCCGCGCCCGCCATCCCTCGACGCACCGGGTCGCCTACATGGCGACGCCCTCCGCCCCGCAGCGCTGCAGCGAGGACTTTTTGCGGGCCGTGCGGCGGATGGCCGACGAGTTCGACCTCCCCCTGATGATCCACGTCCAGGAGACACGGATGCAGGTCGTCACCGGGCAGCTGTTCTACGGCTCGACGATGATCGAGTACCTGGAGCGGATCGGTTTCTTGAAACCGAAGACGGCGCTGATCCATGCGGTCTGGCTGACTCCGCGGGAGATCGAACTCCTGGCGCGCCGCGGCGTCACGGTGCAGCACAACCCGACCTCGAATCTCAAGCTCGGCTCCGGCCTCCTGCCGATGCGGGCGCTGCTGGATGCCGGCGTCAATGTCAGCCTGGGGACAGACGGCTGCGGCTCGATCGAGAGCACCGACATGCAGGGCGCCCTGTCCTTCGCGGCGCTTCTGCACAAGCTCCGCGGTGCGCATGCGGGTTGGATCGGCGCCCGGGAAGCCTTCCATGCGGCCACGATGGGGGGCGCAGTCGCCCTCGGTCGCGCGCGCGACCTCGGGGCCCTGACGATCGGCAGGGTCGCCGATCTGGTGGGCTACCGGATGGACCGCATCCCCTTCGTACCGCTGAACGCCCCGCTGAATCAGCTCGTCTACGCGGCAGGTCGGTCCGAGGTCGACCTCGTCATGGTCGATGGTGAGATCATCCTGCGCGATGGCCGCCTGACCCGGATCGACGAGGGAGCCATCCTCGACGAGATCGCCGAGGCTCACGCACGCATCGAGCCACAGCTCGCGGCCTCGGAGGCCGACGTCGCCCGCATCGCCCCGCATTACGAGCGGATCCATCGGCGCTGCGCCTGTATCGGTATCGCCGAGGACACCTACGCGGCACGGTTCGAGAACTGAAGCCGAAGAGCCGCGACGTGCTGAAGGTGGCGCCGCTGCGCAAGCCGCATCGCCACACGCCGGATTTCTTGGATGGACCACGGCACCTGCGAGCTTGGCGATGAGCGTCGTTTTTTTTGGGGGGGGCGGCCCGGAGGCCGTGAAGCTGACCGACGATTGATTGAGCTGTTCATACGCCCTCTTACGATTGCCCGATATATTTTCCCGGAACGAGAAGGCTTAATATAAGCAAGGCTGATTGCGCGTTCTACATCGGAACACAGCCGCAGATGCATCGCTTTCTGTTGCGACATACATCTCCGAGCATAGCCGTCTCAAGGTTGTGGCTGTAAAAACACTTCAGCCGCCTACTCAGAGAGGCGGATGTGGACGACAAATGAACCTCGCCCTGAATTTCAACCTCGGCTTCGAGATCAACGGGCGCGATAACTATGTTCGGCTGTATCGCGCGGACTGTGAGCTGTGGCCTGGCCGAACCACTGCAACCGTGATGTGGGGCTAGTCAGCGCTCCTGCTCGGCTTTCACCTCGAAAGGCACGAGACCGACCGTCACTGGTTCTGGAATGAGGTGCGAGAGGCCATCGTGAAGCGGCTGGCATTCTGGCGCCGCTAAGGGCCGCCAGCCGCTGCAAAGCGTTTGCCACTACTCTGTCCAGGAGGCCCTAGCGGGTCTCCTGGCGCATCCGATTACGGCAGAGCGTCCGGAGGGGAGGAATATTGAGCACAAGAATATGAGCCGACATCGACAGGCAATCGAGGCCGGGTTCCCCCCTCGCCCACTCAGTTCGCCTATGGTGCCGCGCCCGGTATCCCGCGCGGCATCGCGCCCAGGCGCACGAAGGAAGCACGCGCGCGCCCGGAGACGAACCTTGCACGGGGTCAACTCAGGGTGCCGCTGTCCTCGCCAGGCTCCGCCACAGCTCGGCCTCCAGCGCCTCGCCGTGCGCGACGAGGCGGTCGGCCTGAGCCAGGAAATCCACCTGCACGCGCATACTCACAATCGCTGGCCGTTCAGCACCAGCCGAGCGCGGTAGACGATGTCTCCGCTTTCGTCTCGGACCTGTAGGTTGAACGTGTGCTGGTCTCTGACCGGCCGGAGCGCGTCCCCGGCATAGTGAGGGAGAAACTGAAGGGCTGCCCGCCGCGCCGCCTCCACATCCGGGAACTCGGTCCCGGTCAGGTCGGTGAACGCCGTGTGTCCAGCCATGTCGGGTGCGTCGAGGTCAAAGAAGTAACGGGGCATACCTGTGTCCGGCTGACGGACCAGAGCTTGAGCCCCACCCGTATCTTACCCCCGCGACTGCTCTGGCCGATGTGCCCGGCCTTCACATTCACCCAGGTGGAAGCGGCATTGCGTCAGCCTGCCGCTATAGGGCTCTACTTCTTGTTCATGTGTCAGGCGCATTGGCTCGACCGCGTTCCAATAGGGCAAGCTCAAGCGGAACGTTCTTGAGGCATGCGGAGCTGTTCCACGAAAGTGCTCTTGGGTTTTGGAACGGGACGTGGCTTTATGTCGTAGAATCTAGTGGAACGCCTGAACCTGGAACGCCCCGTCATGCTCATCGGCTACGCTCGCACCTCGACCCTGGAGCAGGACGCTGGCCTGGACGCCCAGGTTCGAGATCTCACCGCCCTCGGATGCGAGAAGCTGTTCCGGGAGCAGGTCTCCTCGGTAGCCCCTCGCAGGCAGCTTGAGGCGGCCTTTGAGTTCGCCCGTCAGAGGTGACACGCTGGTCGTCACGAAGCTCGACCGGCTGGCCCGCAGCGTCACGCATCTGGGCAAGATCATCGAGGCGCTGGAGGCCAAGGGCGTGGCGCTCCGCATCGTGAACCTGGACGTGGACACCTCTACGCCCACCGGGCGGCTGATGCTGAACGTGCTCGCCGGCGTGGCCCAGTTCGAGCGGGAGATGATGCTGGAGCGGCAGCGTGAGGGCATCGCCAAGGCCAAGGCAGAGGGAGCCTACAAGGGCCGGAAGCCGACCGCGCGGGCCAAGTCGGAGGAGATCAAGGCGTTGGCCGAGAAGGGCCTCAGCATGGGCGCCATCGCGGCGCAGCTTGGGATTGGGAAAGGGTCCGTGCATCGGGCACTCAGCCCAGCGAAGGCTCCGGCCGCCTAGGGCTTCCACGCAGGTGAGCCGTAAGCCGGGCTTCACGCGGGCCCAGTCCGATGCCGTGTGGGACGCGCTGGGCAGCCAGAGAGCGCTACCTAGCGGAACTGTCTGGCGCCTTCCATGAACCTGACCTTGTAACCCTCGGGAGTGAGCAGATTGCCCTGAGGATCTGTCACGTGCACATCGGCATGGCCAGCAGCCAACCAAGACCGAGCAAGCACGAGAGCACTCGCGGCCATCGTTCGGGTTTCCTGAACAATGCCGCACTGCGTCTTGGCAGTGATCACGTATTGCGGCGCGTGTGAGTTAACATGTGCCATAACGGCAGACTGTAAGCCTCTGCTTCTCCGCCGCACTGACGCAAGTTAGAAGATACGACGGAAATGCCTCTTTTGAGCGTTCGGTGTGGAATCGAACAATACCTTCGCACTGCCTAGCCCGCTTTCTGCGGAGGCGGCGGTCCTGGTGACCTCGTGCACGCTGCCGCGGTCTGGGTGACGGACGCGCGCGAGCCAGCCGAGACCAAGGCTTTCTGCGCGGGGCTGGCTGGTCAGGGCAGTCCACACACTCCCGACGTGGACGCGGAGCCCTGTCGAGTCTGCCACGAAGATTATCTGGGGAGGCTCGGGAAGGGTGCCTTGCCCTCAAGCTGGAGCCGCGCACCGATCACATAATCGGAATTTGCTTCGGCCCGGAACTGAATGCAAATGCGCCTATCCTCCATTCGGGCTGCACGAATACGGAACGGGACGGTATGTCGGACGGCCCTGAAAGCATGCAAGAATTGCTCTGCCGCATCGCTACCCTGCTCGGCATGAATGTGGATCAGTTTTACGGCATGGAGCAGCCTGAGCCCACTCTCGTTTGCAAGTGCCTGGAGCGTTTGCAACAGATCCGGACCGACGTGGGGATGAGGCGGGCCCTCGATTGCCTCGACCGCATCGCGCGAGAGGAGCAGGTGGACAGCGCCGAAGGGCTCTGAGGTGAACCGTTTAGGTACCCTCTCGCCAACTGCCTCCGCGAGGTCCGCAAATTGGTGCGCTTCCTTAGCCCTGAAAATTCAAGGCAATGGCTCACCCCCTCCGCGTGCCAAGCGAAGGTTGGCTACGGCCTTCGGACTATGCCTGCCTTCAACATGACCAAGGACGGCTTCGCGCTCCTCGTCATGGGGTTCACCGGCAAGGAGGCCCTCGGATCCCCCAGGTTGCCCGTCAGCGCCCGCTTCCGCCAAGCGTGACTTCTCTCCCCTCCGCGCAGCCTCGACGCCCTCCCAGGCGACTCGAATTGCGTCGAGTCACGGCCACGCTTGCAGGGCGCGTGAAGATTCACGTCGAGGGCTCCCCTGATGCACGGCCGGTCGCTGCCCCCTGTCGACATCTCCGAGTTCGCTGTGGAGGTGCTGGAGGAGGCGATTGAGCACCAGATCGGCCGACTGAAGCGGACCATGAACGAGAAACGCGACAAAGCTGATAGAATGGCTTGAGCTCTGGCGCAGCATCGCCGCAGCGCCTCGCATTCGATCTGGCACAATCTGCGCCTCCAGCGTGACCTGATGGGGCCGATGCTGTCAGAGGATCAGGAATTGCTGGAGAGCCATCTTCGATCCACAGCCACCGAGATGCCCCGCTCCAAAGCCAACGCTCTAATCTGGAAGGCCGACCGTGAGGCAAGCGTTGCAGTGAAGCAAGCTCGTAAGGCTGCGCTTCGGTAGGAGCGGAAGCGGTACAAGAGGTTCACGGGCATCGGGCCGGAGGAGTAACCTTCGCGGCGGTAAATTCGGGATAGACACAGATCATCGAAGCGCAGCCAGCATGGCCCCTCTAGCCAACCTCATGCCGCCAGCCATAAACGTAAGCGTGCACTGGCCCTCTGAGGATTGACTCTGTCATGCGTCGCGTTGCGCTTGCCTTGGTCTATGGACTCTTGGCCTTTCCTGTGAGCGCGCAGGTACGCACCCCTGAGTTCACGCTCGCCGAGACCGTCTTTAATGAGCGCAACGACCTCCGCTCACGCGTAGTTGCGCAGATCTTACTCATCGCGACTGGCTACCAGAACTCCGTTCCTACAGAGCAGTTCGGCCTCAGAACGTACAACGCGATCAGACGTTTTCAGGAGGAGCGAGGGTTGCGGCCCGATGGAGTCCTTACCGCGACCACCTCAGACAGGCTGATTTCCGCTGGCTCATCCATGTTGAGCATGTGGAACTTCAAGCTCATCTCACATCCATTCCGGGGACGTCCGATCTGGATACCTCAGGGCTTGGCGATGCGCCCAATGCCCAACAAAAACGGGCTGACGTATCAGGACATGGGCAATCGCCTTAAAGTGTCCTACAGTTTCTTCTCCGCGGTCAGTATCGGCCCCTTTTATGAGGCAGTTCTAGAGAAACGTCGATCAGCAGGACACGCCATCCATTACAGCATCATCAAGGATGGATGGTTCGTGGTCTCGGCTACCTCTCCGACCGGGGAGGATGAATACCTCCGTTATCATCAGGACGGGGATGGCGTTCTTGGATTCTCACTCTTCTGGAACAACACCAACGGCAACGTGAGCGGAGAGCGTGTGGCCATCTTGATGTCGTCCTCCCTCGGTTCGGTGATGAATGGGCGACCGATGGTAGAGCCTCCGAATTTTTCGCAGCCTGCGCCTCAGGTGGCCGCGACGGCTCCGCTTAATGTTCCTGTTCCCGTTCAGCCCGCCATGAGGGAGAGCCCACCGGCTGCGCCCTCAACACCTCCGACCGCAAATGCTGCGCCTCCTGCGCCCGTGGCCCCCGTCACGCCAAAGGCTGAGGAGAAAGGAATGTCGATGGGCACGGGCTTCTTCGTAGACGGTAAGGGGAACTTGGTCACGAACGCCCACGTCGTGAAGGATTGCAAGGCTGTCGTCGTAAAGCTCAACGACAGTAAGCCTCCCCATAAGGCACGCATCGTAGCAACCGACACCAACAATGATCTAGCCCTGCTGGCAGTCGAGGACGCACAGGGAAGCAAATTTGCCTCGTTGAGGTCGGGAGTTCGATTGGGCGAGTCAATCGCGGTATTTGGCTATCCACATGCTGACATCCTCGCCAGCTCGGGGAATTTTACCATCGGCAACGTGACCGCCCTCTCTGGCTTGGCCGACGACAGCCGGTACTATCAAATCTCAGCTCCGGTTCAGCAAGGAAACTCGGGCGGCCCCCTGCTGGACACCTACGGAAACGCTGTTGGCGTTGTTGCCGCGAAGCTGAATGTCCTTCGGGTAGCGCTTGCTTCGGGAGATTTTCCCCAGAACATCAATTTCGCGATCAAGACCAACATGTTGGGGACCTTCTTGGAGTCCAATCAGATTGCCATCCAGCAGGGTGCGACGATAGGCGCGAAGCTTGACCCCGCAGACTTGGCGGACGCTGCTAAGGCAATGGCTGGCTTTGTTGCATGTCAGTGATCTATCGCTCTAAACAAGACGCTTGTGTCCGATTGCTGAGCTTGCACATCTCAACGCTTGGCTCTGGCAGCGCCTTCGAGTAATTAAAATTTTATTTCCTGTCGGACGGCGCACATGTCTCCAGAAATATCACAATTCTCTTACGGGTTTGCACTTACAAACGAGATCAAAGTGACCTGCCCGCACCGAGTGGTTTGAGTTCAAAGTTCGCGCAGGATCACTGGCCCGAAAGCCATACCTCAGGGCGGACCACTTCATTGGGGACGGATCAGTGGCGTAGAGCCGTTCCAGATGCTCCAGAACCCGCAGGCGCCGCGCCGTGGCAACCGTCTTGTCCCGCGTGAAAAGGCTGCCCTTCACCTTTTCGCCGAGCTTGAGCGAGATTCGCGCTTCGGGCTCTGCGCCCATGGCCGGACACTCGACAACGACGAAGCTGCCACGCAACCGCTCGACGAGGTCGGCGGGCACGCGTGCCTGGATCTGAGGGAAGTGGGAATCTGTGCAGGACGCGTGTCGCGCCATCTTCTGAATCATTAGGTCCGTACCACGGTTTTGTACCCCGGTCTGACCTAAAAAACCTAATGATTTCAGCGGGACAACGACTTAGCGGGCGGTGGTGCCCAGGAAAGGACTCGCCGGTCCACCCTCTAAGTCATTGATTTCATTGAGTCTGGTCGGCTCCAAACCGCCGGATTGTGACCCGGTCCCGTGACCCTCTCCGAATCGGTCGAGACCGTCAACCCTCGCCCTCGTCCCGTCGCGTCGCCACCCGGTGCCCGTGCGTCGTCGGCGCCTTCAGGTGAAAGAGCTTGCGGTCCCCGGTGACCGCTTCGGCGAGACCATCGATCGCGTCGAGGACGCCCCCTAGCGCTTGGTAGTACGGTCCCCCGATTGGTGCGCTGCGCATCTGCTCGATCGCGTCCAGGCGCCACCGCCTCGATTTCTCGACCAGGGTAAGAGCCTCGTCCCGGTGGAAGTAGCGTCGCCTCGCCATGCCGATTCCCCGCGTGTCCAAGCTCGGCCGTGATGTAGAACATTCCGCGAACACGGCAAGCCGTCGCACCGTCTCGGCTTGGTTGACCGCAGTCCGGATCGGCTTGAGTTGGGGAAGCTCCTGAAGCCCACGGAGCCCGATTCATCCATGACCAGCACGCAGCCCCCGCCTCTGATCCGGCCCGCCGAGTTCGCCCGCCTGCTCGGCATCTCGACCGCGACGCTCGCGCGTATGTCCGCGTCCGGTCGCGCACCGATGCCTATCCGTGTCTCCACGCGTCGTCTTGGCTACCGGCGCGACGAGGTCGATGCCTTCCTGACCCGGACCACGGCCAGCACCGCGTAGCCGTCGCGCCCGCCGCGTCCACACCGACCATCCCCCACATCAGCGAGACCCTCCAATGCCGCGCAACGCCTCGCGCCATGCCACCGCCTTGTCCGATTGGCTCGCCGCAACCGATGAGAGCGCACTTTATGCGGACCTTGATCGGCCTACCGGCGACCTCGTGACCGGTTACGCCGAGACCGTCACCCGCTTCACGCCTCACGGCATCGACTCCGAGGGCGGCGATGGCTCGTTCAGTGTGAAAACCACTCCGGGCGGCGTCGTTATCGAAGCGTGGGTCTTCCCGGACGGCACTTCGGGGCCGATCCGTGTCCGATCGGCTCCGATCCCCGCAAGCCTGTTTCGTACGATGATCGTTCGGCCGGATATCGACTTGCCTGACGACATCCCGTTCTGAGCCCAACGTGGCGGGCGGCCTGAGCGCCGCCCTGTCATCCGCGAGACCTTTCCCCCCCAGGATAAGCACAATGCCCGACCGACCCGACGCGCCCCTGTGCGTGGATGATGACGCTTGCCTCGAACTCCTGTGCGCCGCGCTCGACGGGAGCGACTCTGCCCGTGTCGATTGGCTGATGCGCCTCTGCCTCCTGGACTCCGACGCCTCGCGCCGTGCCGGTCTCGCCCGTCTTGCCGAGACCGCCGACCCGCTGCGCGTAGTCCTCCTGTAATTGATTCGATTTTCTTCTGATTTATTGGCCCGATCTCGCCCAATTTCATCAGCAACCACGAGTCTTCATGTCCGACCCTGTCGCCTGATCCGGGTCACGAGACTGTGCCGAGTTGACAAATCACGGTATTTGTGCTAGTATTCGGATACAATGGAAATTTTACGTGCTGCCGAACGCCGCTCAGTCCGAGTTGGCGATTTTCCGGCTATTTTCCGAGGCAATATGAAGAGCGTTCACGTCCGACTACCGCCCGACCTGATCCGGGAATTGCACGATCAGGCGAGCCGTCGCGGGCTTGATTTCTCATCCTATGTTCGCACGCAACTTCTCGCTCTGGCGGGCAAGCCGGCCAACATCTTCCGAACCCCAAAGTCCCGAGCGAGCGATGTCCACGAAGCATAAAGACGACCGCGGCACGTCCCGCTTGAAGGTTTACGTGGAGATCGATCGCGAGATCTACACGATCCTGCGCGACGTTTCGAAGTCCTGCGGGCTCAACATGAGCGGCTACATTCGCTCTCTTCTCTATACGCACCTCGCCAGCCGGCGCGACAACACAGAAACGAATAACCGATGACGACAGAGACCACCACCGCCGCCGCGCCCGCAGCGTCTGAGATCGACTACAAGCACGCCGTCGAGGCCATGAAGGCCCGCGCGATCCGTGCCGAGCTTGAGCGGCAGGGCGCGAAAGATCCCGAGTCCCTCGAAGCGCTCATCGCCAAGCAAACAACTGTGAACGAGCGGGGGGAAATCCTCGCCGTGACGGGACATGGCGCGATCCGCGTCGGCAACGGTCCCGATTACAACATGGGCTGCGCCGAACTGATTGCCGAGTTCGCGAAGGAACGGCCCGGCTTGTTCGTGTCCAAGGCCGAACCCGCCGAGACGAAGGGCCGCCCGCAGCGGAACCCGTTCCAGGCAGGGCCGGGCTTTTCCATGACTGAACAGATGGTTCTCATCAAGTCGAACCCTAAGCTCGCCGAACAACTCGCGTTCGAGGCTGGCCTCAACCTTGGGGTGCTGTAATGACTCTGCAACGAGGCTGGAAGAAGAAACAGGCAGATGCCCTGGCCAAGCATGATGATTACTATGGCACAAAGGCCGAAATCCGTGCCGCCCGCGCTGCCGCCTATGCGGAGGAAGTCGAGCGCGCCCGCGTCGAGGCCGAAGCCGCAGAGCGCGCCCGTGCCAGTGCACAAGTGTTCTGCCCCTGTTGCGGGGGAGAAGGCCGCGTGACGCTGGATCGCGCCGAGATCACCTATAGAGCGTTCGAGCGGTTGCCTTCGGACTCAAAAGCCGACCCGGAGGTTATTCGCATCCTCCATGGTGTGGCGACCCACACGGAAGTTCATTCGCGCGCCATGCTGCCGGTGAAGCGCGGACTCCACTATCCCCGACCGGTCGCCGAGACAGGACCGGTGCCGGAAGCCGCCAACGTGACACCGCGAGACGAGCCGGTCGCCGCACCCTCGAAGCCGAAGAAGCCGGCCAAGGCCGAACCGCCTGCACCGCCGTGGATGGATGCGGGCCTTCGCCTAGAGGAAGACGAGGGCTGACCATGGGTTGGCTCGCCCTCCACCTCACGATCAGCGCTTGCAGTTTCGGACTCGGCTACCGGCTCGGACAGCGCATGCCGGAAGGATGGCCCCGGACCACGGTCTGATCGTGGGGATGTCGGAGGCCGCCGATCCCGCTGTGCCTCATACTTGGCAGGGGGGTTAGACACCCTCCGCAATCAGTCCTGGCCAGGATGGGCATGAAGCCGGGTCCCGTCTCCGATCGACAGGCGACCTCGATCTCGACAACGATCCGACGCGGTGCCTCACGGTCAACGACCTCGAAATCCTGCCGCTCCGATCGATCCCAAGCACAAAAAGAGAATTACGAATTTTCCCAAGGTCTTAGCGCCTTCGGACACGAAAAAGCCCCGGTCCAGCTCTGGCCGAGGCTTAGGCGCGCCTGTCGATTGTAGCCAAGGGGTAATCGACGGGCGCGCTTTCCTACAGATGTGCGCGAGGCGGGTTCGGTTCAAGCGGCTCGCTTCAGAATGCGGCTCACTTGCATCGCCTCCCAGCGGCCACCGCGAGCCGTCTGGACGTTCCGTGCGTTCAACTCGGCAGCAATCCCGCCTAGCGTCGAGATCCCCGAACGCTTGATCGACTCGATGACGGGCAGGACGTTCCGAGCGAAAGCATCGGCCCCGGCCTTGTTGCTCGCCGCGCCCTTCGCGGTCGCCTCAGACAGATTCGTCCGGTTACCCAGGACACCCTTGCCGACCTTCCCGGCCAGCGCAGCCCGCGTCCGTTGCGAGATCAGGGCGCGTTCCTTCTCGGCCAACGCCGCGTAGATGTGGAGCATGAACGGGTCGGCGTCGGTCCCGAGTTCGGTGACGATGAACGGCACCCGCTGAGCCATGAGTCCAGCGATGAACGCCACGTCGCGGCTCAGTCGGTCGAGCTTAGAGACGACGACGGCGCACTTCAGCTTGCGGGCACGCGTGAGAGCAGCGGCCAGTTGCGGCCTGCGTTCCAGAGCGTCCGTCCCCTTGGCGGTCTCTACCTCCTGATACTCCCCAACGACGTCGTACCCGTTGGCCAGGGCAAACGCCTCGATGGCCTGACGCTGCGCCGCGAGACCAAGACCTGAACGTCCCTGCTTGTCGGTGCTCACCCGGAGATACGCGACCAGGGGGCGAAGGGTGCTCATGGCGGGCTCCGGAACGTCTCGATGCTTCGTCGTAACACCTACATACGACCGTTTGCAGTTGTTACGCAAGCCCAGGCGAAGCCTCCCCGCAAGTATATTTCGCACTCTCCACAAGCTCACACCGCTTGTCGGACACCTCCGCGACGGCATGAACATGCTCGCGCGCCGAAAAACGAGAGGGGGGGTCTTTTTGTAGAGAACAGGGCCCCCGGTGTGCTGATGGGCATATGTTATATACCATTTTTCGCTCGGATTTACCGCCCGCACCGTGACGCCAGGGCGACGAACATTTCCGAGAACTTCACAACCTCCCAACAGTCTAGCGAGTAGGCCGCCACGCGCAGGACGCTCGCACCCAAACCATGAAACGAGAAGATGTCCGACGAACAGATGAAGCTGAACCTCGACCTTGAGGTAAGAACACGCGGCGAAGAGGAAATCCAGCGCCTAGACGCCAAGCTGCGAAAGCTTGAAGCCCGCGCAAAGGCTGTTGCCGAAAGCTTCCGTAAAGCCACCACAGTTGCCCAATCCTCTGGAAGGGGGAAGGTGCCTGATGCGGTGAAATCGATCCGCGCCGAGCAGGCCGAGCAGCGCCGCGCGTTTCAGAGCTTGATGAGCTTCAAGGTGCGGATGGCGAAACAGGCGGAAGCCGAGGCCCGCCGTCAGTCGCAGGGCGATGATCGCGCCTTCAGAATGCGCATGGCCTTCAATGACCGCCTTTTCCGCCAGCGTGAGAAGGAACAGCGTCAAGCTGAGCGCGCCGAGACCGCAGCACGTGCCCGCCAGGATCGCGGGACTGAGAGATCGTTCCGCCGGTCCCTGTCCTTCAACACGCGGATGGCCGCTCAGCGCGCTGCCGAGGATCGTGCCGCCGACCGTGAGCGCGACAAGGCCGACCGCCAACGCATCCGTTTAGAGAACTACCGGGCCGCCCTCCGCCTGAAGGAAGATCGACGCGTTGAGCGCGAGGAAGCCGGGAACCGCCGTGATGCCGTTCGGCATGGTCGGTCAACCGTCCAGCACTCCACGGATGCTTATCACCGGATCGCGAGACCCATTGCGACGGGTGGTGCCATTGCCGCTGGTGCTGGCGCTCTCGCTGCTCGTACGGGTATCAGCGCCCGCATGGCCGTGGACACGGCGGAGACAAACCTCCAGATTTTCAGTGGGTTGACTGCCGATCAGATCAAGGCGGCGCGGCGCGGCTGGCTGGACAAGGAGGCCATCAAGAACGGTCTCGGGATCGCAGGAGGTCTCGAAGCTTACAACGAGACCTTGAAGGCCGGCATCAAGGCTCCCGAGGAGGTCACGCGCACGATCATGGGGGCCGTGACGGCGCTAGAACTCGACCTGAAGGAAACTACGCGCCTCACTGGCCTGATCGATCGGAATTTCGGCGCGGCATCGACCCCGGCCAAGCTGAAGTCGGCGCTCAACGCCGTGGCCATCACGGCGAAGGAGGACCCGACCCAAGCCAACGAGATCGTGGAGGGCACCAAGCGGGCCTTCGGCGTCCTTAGCATGTCGAAGATCAGCCCCGAGCACCTTGTCGCGATGGTATCGGGTGGCCAGTCCGTGGGCATTCAGCCAGGGAAGGCCGGCACGTTCTTGGGCGCTCTGTTCCAGAGTGTTTCAGAGGCGGATTCTAAATTCCTCGACCCGAAGAAGCGCAAAGAAATGGGCTTCGTCGCCCTCTCGCTCGGCTTCGGATCGGCGAAGAACATGGCCGTCGCGATGCGTGCCGACGGTGCCGCCTTCTACCTCGACCTCATGAAGAAGCTGAACGGCCTCGAAGCCGGGCAGCGGACTCAGGTCGCCCAGGCACTCGGCGGCCACCAGTGGGCTGACGAAATTGTCCAACAATCCGGCGGCGTGGCGGGTCTCGAGTCGACCATGAAGTCCGTGGACGACCCCGCGAACGCCAACTTCCTCGATGAAGCAGCTAAGAAGCGCCAGGAATCTTGGCTTGGCCAATGGAAATCGACCAAAGCCATCATCGATAAGTTCTGGGAATCTTTCGGCGCAGGCTTCGACGAAATTCTGACGGCCGTCAATTCGTTTTTCCTCGATGCTTCCGGCAAGTTCAACTTCGACTCGATTACCGATGTCGTGAAGCAGGGTCTCGAAGGCGTCAAGGAAGCCCTTGGCGTGAAGACATGGCGCGACCTGTTCCAAGGCGCGTTCGGTGGAGATCTCGCAGGAGTCGGGCGTCAGGTCCGAGAGTTTGCCCGAGGATTCACAGAAGGGATCTTGTCGGTCGCGCGTGCGATCCGCTCGATCCTCACCGTGTTCACCGGCACGAATGCGTCCCTTGAATCGATGGGGAAGTTCACGGCCGAGATCATCGCCCTGTCGGCTGCTCTTGTCGTTGCGGCTCCGGCCATCACCGTCCTCGCGGGTCTCGCTTCGGTTGTGGGCACGCTGGCCACTGCGGCACTAGGGGCTTGGTCGATCCTGAAGGCGGCCGGGGTCGTCGGTGCCACGGTGCCGAAGGTTCCAGGCGCGAGCGTCGGTGCCGGTGCGGCCGGTGGACTCTTGGGACGCCTGTTCGGACGGTTCGGGCTTGGCGCTGCCGCCACGGTCGGACCTTCTACATCGCTGTCGAAGGCGGAACAGGACCGCTTGCACGATAAGCTTGGGGCATGGGCGCAGGAACGCGAACGGCAGGCGCAAGGCAACAAACCGGCTGGCACGTGGGTAGACCCGCCTCTCCGCAAGTCTCTGGATGAATTGAAGGAATCCCTGGACCGCAATTCGCTCATCCAGAAGCAGTCGGCCGACGAAACATGGCGCGGCCTGATCCACCGGACCTCGATCTCTGGCACGGCCGGCACGCTGCGCAACGATCTCGCCGGCATCGGTTCGAGCTTTCGTCCTGCCCTAGATGGGAGCATTAATAACTTCAGCGGCGGCCCTCTCTCTCAATCTCAGGGTGGCTCGTTCATCGGTAACGGCGGTGGCCTGTCGCGTCGCGGCATCTTCGGCGGTGGCGGCGGCTCCAATCCTGGGGGAGCGGAAGCTTCGTCGGCTCCTGGCCGGGGTGCTGCGAACCACATGTCGGGACAGTACGGCCCGGCCGGCTCTAACCTGACCACGATCACCACGGCGAGCGGCAAGCGAGTCACCGTGCATCGTGCGGCGGCTGAGAACTTCCGTGGCTTCCTGAACGAACTCGAAGGTTCCGGCTACAAGATCAACAGTCTTGGCGGTCATAACCACCGCACGATCCGTGGCGGGTCTCGTCTCTCGCAGCATGCATACGGCAATGCGATCGACATCAACCCGGCCCAAAACCCGATGGGCTCTCGACTCGTCACCGACATGCCGAAGAACGTCAGCGACATGGCGGCGAAGTGGGGTTTGACATGGGGCGGGGATTGGAAGCGCCGTCCGGACGCCATGCATTTCGAGTGGAATGGGAGAACGCTAGAGCAGCTTCGATCCGGTAACGCTGGAACCTCACAGACCCCGACCAATGGGGCGACGGGCGGCCTTACCGATGTGATCAATCGAGCGGCGGCTGAGGCTCGCATCGATCCCCGCATTCTCCAGGGCATCCGTGCCGGCGAGAGCGGGCATCGGGCCGACTATGACAAAAACATCACAGCGCGTGAAGAGTCTTACGGTCCGTTTCAGCTTAACCGCAAGGGCGGTCTCGGCGCAGTCTTCGAGAAGCAAACCGGTCTCGATCTGAAGGACCCGCGCACGATCCAAGCGCAAGCCCAGTGGGTGGCGAGGCATATCGCCGAGAAGTTCCGCCGGAACCCGAACTATAACCCAGGCTCCGAGTGGTACGGCTATAAGGGATTACGCAACGCCGACCCGCGTTGGGGCGATTCCGGTCTCGTTGAGAGCATAAAGCGAGATCAACAGCGTGCGCAGGACATCGGGGACGGCTTCCGCTCGTCAGGCTGGAAACCGGCTCCGGCTGGTGCGGGTCTCGGCGCCAAGACACCGCTTGGGCAAGACGCCCCAATCCGCCCGCCGAATACTCAGCCCATCGGTGGCGCTGGTGCCGGTGGCGGCGGGTCGAGCACGTCATCGATCTCGGCGCCGATCACGATCAACGGCGCTGGTCAGGACGCGGAGTCCATCGCTAACGCAGTTCAGCGCAAGATCCAAGAGAGCATGAACCGCCGTACCCACGACATGTCGCCGACTGTCGCCTGATCGTACGAAACAGAGAAGAAGAACAGGCCGGCGATCTCACCCGAGGTTGCCGGCCTCTTCATTTCCAGAGCACGATAGAATGGCCACGAACTACATTCCAACGTTTGAGATCTTCAAAGGTGGCGAGAATATCACCGCGAGATTTCAGGATCGGGCACTGTCGATCACCGTGCGCCTCGCTGCCGGATCGGGCGATCAGGATTCGGTCGAGATCGTCCTCGATGATCGCGGGTGGCAGATCGCCTCGCCGCAAGTCGGAGATCGCCTGACCGTGAATCTCGGCTACACTGGCGTCGGGACCGCTTTTATGGGAAGTTTTGAAATCAACAAGGTGCGCTACCGGTTTCCCGCCAAGCAAATCAGCGTCATTGGCACGGCGGCCTCGTCTCTATCGGAGCTTAAATCGCAGAAGGTCACCCAATACGAGGGGAAGACCGTCGAACAGGTACTTGCGGAGTTCGGTTCGAAGATCGGCATGCGGGTGGATGTGCACCGCGAGATTGCCGATGAGAAGTTGCCATTTCTCAACAATATCGGCAGCTTTCAGGGTTTGGTGGCGAAACTTGAATCGAGATACAACGCCATTGCAAAGTTCACAGATGGGCGGCTGAGTCTCGTACCGCGTGGCGAGGGCAAGTCCGTCTCGGATTTCGCTATGCCGACCTATGTTCTGAGGCCGGAGCATCTCGCCGACGTCGAAGTCTTGGTGGACAGCGCACCGGCTTTCAAGGCCACCAAAGCTCGCTGGCGAGACAAGAAGACCCATGAATTGAAGGAAGTGCAGGCACCGACCAAGCTTGGCAACAACCAGTCCAGCGCGGAATACTCGATCAATGGGCGAGAGTTCCCATCGGAGAGCGAAGCCCAGGCCGCTGCCAACGCCACCCAAGCACAACTCGATCGCGCCACCGGCAAGATCTTCGGCACGCTGGCGTCAGGCGATCCGTGGTTCCGAGACGGCCAACGCGTCTTGATCACCAGTTCAAGGCCAGGGATCGATGGCTCATACCTCATCGACCTTGTGCAACACTCGTACTCAAAAGAAGCTGGACTCCGAACGTCTTTCTCGGGAACTGCGGGAGACGAGGGGTTGCCGGCCTCTTATTCATCCGGATCGAACGCGGGCGACTTCCTGACCCTTGATCCCACCATGTTCACTTTCGGCCAAGCGCTCCAACAGCCGAGCATGACTCTGAATCAACAGAACAGTTCGACCCCCTCCTTGGTGGGGCAACCGCCGCCGACGCCATAGCGTGCGCCCGACGCATAGAATCCTGCCCAAACCGCAATAGCCATGCGTTAGACGCAGATATATGCAATGGACGCATAGCAGGCATGCGCCAGACACGGTTGGCAAGTCGCCCTGATTCGCTGTTCCGCCTCGACTGTGGTATCGTTGCCGCAGAATCAGAAGAAAACCTGAACCGCTATCGTTTCGACAAATCGAAAGAACGAGACGACAGCCTATAGACCTCTAACCGCCCGAAAAGGGCACCCGCCACCGACCGAACCATTGGCACGGAGAAGTCGGTGACGGGCTGAAGACCAACGCTAATGAAGAATTATAGCGGAAAACATCGAGAATCACAAGTCCGTGGACGACCGACCCTTGGCCGGATCGAAGAACTGAGGCGATCCCGCCTTCATGCGGTGCTGCGCGACGTGCGGACCATCATCGAGTCTCACCCGGAGAGCGATCGGGACGCCCTGTCCGAGCACGTTGCGGAACTGGTCGCCCTGATCGTCACGGAGGTTGCAGTCTTAGACCGCGAGACCGACGCCGGAGCGGTCGCCCTGACATATGCTCCCCTGATCGCACAAGCTCTCGGATGGGAGGTGGAGCCGTGGCGAGCGCTTCACCTTTGGATGGGAACAGCCCCCGCACCGCTCGCAGCCTTTGGAGAAGCGTGGGCCCGGCACATGGAGCGGGCCGCGCGGCAGTCCGAGAGCCGGCACCGGCATGTTTATCTCGTTGACCTCGCGGTGCTGTCCGCCCGCCTGTCGCTCACGCGTCCGCGCATCAGGGCGATCTTCGCGAAGGAAAAGTGCGCCCTCGAACCCGTGCGGATGAGCGAGCCGAGCTTCACCCCTGTGGAGCGTCGCGAGATCCGCGAGCTTGCGCGTCGCATGGGGTACTCACGAGACCACGTCGCCAAGTTGGCTTGCGACCCGATCGGATTTTGCAACCTCGTCCTCGAATTCGAGATCGGCTTGCTCCCTGAGGCGCAGATCGCACCGCATCGGGGGCTCAAAGACAAATCCGATGCACAGGTCACGAAATCGCTGCGGGACCGCCGTTACCGCCTGAAGCGCACGCCCGGCCCGGCTGCATCCGAGGACGCCATCGCGCGGCGCGTCGAAGAGCTTGCACGCCAGAAGCGCGTTTCGGTCCGCACGGTCTGGAACTGGATCGAACGCGGCGCCAGCGCGGCGCCTCTCACCTCGGGAGATGTAGAAACAGACGGCCTGACCGAGACGGAGGCGCAGCTTGCACGCATCGCCATCGAGGTTCCGCGTCACAGCAAGCGTCAGACGGCGATCGACCCGGAGGTCTTGGACCTTCTGATGCGCTGGAAG
This sequence comes from Methylobacterium symbioticum, assembly GCF_902141845.1. GTDB lineage: Bacteria > Pseudomonadota > Alphaproteobacteria > Rhizobiales > Beijerinckiaceae > Methylobacterium > Methylobacterium symbioticum. Next base: position 105,466 of record NZ_CABFPH010000004.1, read on the forward strand.
ACCGCGACGACGGGCAAGGCCCCGGCCTCAACCGCATGGATCCGCAAAACCAGGGAACGGCACGGACTCGACGGGCTTGTCGCAACGGCTCGGCAGTGGGAAGCCGACAACGAATTTCTGAAGCAAGAACAACGGCTTGATGCTATATGGGAGGCTCACGCGCTCCCCAGGGTTCGACACGATGACCACGACTCAGACCATGACGCAGCTCGACCTGTTCTCGGAGCCGATGACGATCGAGAGGCGGGCGCAGAAGCCGCGCCGCGAGGTGCGGAGGCTTCCCATGATCGAGGATGAACCTGCACCGCGCGCGAAGCCGATCGTGCCGGAGTCTGTCATGTACACCAACTCGCAAGCCGCCCGGGAGATCGAGGCAATCATGCTCGCCCGCTTCCGGCCGACCAAGGCATGCGCAAAGGAGATGATCCCCGTCGCCAAGGAGATCGCCGAGTTCGCTGCGAGACACTACCTCCAGTTGTATAATCTCATCCATCAGGAGGTGGATGGGCGAGCTTGATCCTGTCACACGCGGTCGAAAATCCCGGGATTTCGCTGTCACACTTGCAGTGAGATCCTGTCACACTTGCAGTAAGTTCCACGCTCTTGCATCCAGCGATTTCGGCAGTTTTTCATACCGAACGCACAGCACCTTCAATGCCTTTCTCGGAGGTGGGAACACTCCCACCGGAGAGACACCAAGCTCAACGTCTGAGCACAACCTGTGGATCAGCGGACTGAAGCGGAGCGCAAGGAAGCGTCGCACCTGAAGGCTTTTCCTTTCCAACCGAATGATTGGGGTAAGCGGAGTGCCCTACTCCCAAGCGCTGGCGCATGCCGCACCCTTCCTTTCCTGACCAGGAGGGAGAGGGGGCACAGCGTTGCGATTCACCGGCAACCGTTGGCGCGGCCACCACGATGCCAAGTTGAACTCGACGGCATACCAAGTCCTCGCCATTCCTTTGGAAAGGTCCATTACGCTCTTACTGCGGTGATGTGCATCAAACTGCGGACTTCGCATCACGCGAGGCCGGGCATCATTATGTGATAGTCTGGATTTGTGCTATACAGACGGCCTATCGCCTCACACGATCGGCCCGAATTCTGCGATGAGCACTGCGAAAATCCCGACTTCTACCGACGAAGAACTGTCGCCCGCCGACCGAGACCGCGCTCGCCGTGCCGCTCGGGCTCGCCTCCGCCGCGCGAAGGCTGGTGCCACGCCCAGGACTGAGAGCGTTGCCGCCGAACTCCGCTTCTATGGCGTCAGTCCGAACTCCTACTATTCCCGCCAGCGTCGCAAGCGTCTCCGGGAAGAACGCGATGGCGCGCACAGTAATACGTACCCTGTCGATGCCGCCGCGTCTCAGCCGTCACCGGATCAACTGCCACATGAACTGCACAGCAACACGTACCCTTCTGCGACCGGAGGGGATGCACAACAACTCGTAGCCTCGAACGCTGCCGAGTTTGAGGCTGTTCTCGCCCGGCTCCGTGCCGCCGCGCCCGCCGCCTTGCTGGAATTCGCCGAGATTGATCCGGCCTTCTCGCTGGTCAGGGACTGATCGGCCGCCGCCCCCTAACGCTTCAGGATCAAGAACCGATGTCACTATCGAAATCGACCATGCTGGCCGCTCTCCGTCTGTACGCGAAGGAACCGCCCCGGCGATCCGCCACGTTCGACCCTCCGGCTCGGAAGCCGGTCACGTTGCCCCCGATCACCTTGCACGAGATCACCGACGACGATGTCGGCTTGCCCGATAGCCCCGTCGATCAGGCCAGGGCGGAAGCTTACCTTCTCGCGGTGCGGGGCCGGCAAGCACACCTCGAAATGGAGCAGGCTCAGCGCGCCCGTCTCGCCGCTGCCGCGACGAGACCAACCGTCTCCGTGGAGCAGAAGCCTGCCCCCGCCATTGCCCTCGTAGAGAAGTCCGCGCCAGCGGTGCACGTGTCGGTCCCGGACGACACTGTTGTCCTGATTGACCCCACGGACACCCTGACGGAGCTTGAGCAGGAAATCTGCGCGCAGTTCCGCCGGCTGACAGAGCAGCCTAGGTCTCGATGGCTGGCATGAGAGTGTCAACTAGAGAGCAGATCAATAGTTGATAAATATTACACCTTCAGCCAGGGACGCCACTTGAACTACACGCTTCGCACCTGACAATCGCAAGATATAATTTTTCGGCGAATGATCATCCATCAATCCGCGAATATTAATCTTATCTACCCATTCGCTCTCTATATCCGCCTCATCTTGCGATTTTCTTCAATTCTCTCACAATATTTCGGGGATTGTCTTTTTGAACAATGGTTACTTTGATCCAGTGCGGCGCTGGCCCATGGCAGCAGGAATGGGCCACCTCGCCTGAGATGATATCTGTGCACCAGATGTACCCCATCATCATCAAGTAAGGGGATGAAGCACAAATTCCGCCACTATAATGGCTCCAATGCAGCCCTTTGATACAACGGAAGAGAACTACACCCTTCCGATAATCATTCCAGTGGCGCCGGATTACTACGCGAGTCTCAGGACCTAGAGGCGCATTTGTCGGTGGAGCATTTACTTGCTCCTGGCGAATACCGCGAGATCTCGGAACCTCAGCGAGATCAATTTCAGCAATGGCGACATCTTTGGCTGATTTAGACGGCATCGTAGACCCTCCTTATTTTGAATATTTGGCGGATATCCAGCCCTACATGACGATCTATAACCACTTGCCGCCCGAAGCCATTTTTTATGCTTATCTATCATTTCCCAATGCGCGGAAGACAACATCACGCACCATCTCGCACTGCTTCAAAAGCAGTGACGCGACGCCGACCCTGTTCAAATCAGCCCTAGGACTTTGAACAGACCATCTGGAAGCAGAATTTGTACGCAGTGAAGTCGGAGATTCGATGTATAGACCGCGGGAACTGCAATGCCTCACAGAATTGCCGTGCACCCGCTAGGTGTCATGGCGTTAGGAGGAGGCTAGCTGCATCGCGAAGCAAACTGCCGCTGCGCTGTTCCGGTGTATCTCCGGGGCCCGGTTCGGTGGGCTATCGTCGGGGGCTACCCCCCGGAATTTGGGGCCTCCTAGACACGTCTAGAGGGCCCGCGGAGTCGTACCCCGCGCCACACGGATCCGCCCCGTGCTGACCATGAACACGCCAGAACGGCTGAGGTTCCGGCACGCCGCGAGATTCTTCGCGGAAATCGAACCCTCTGCCTCGCGCACGCGCGCGCGTGCTTGATTGTCGCTCCAACTGCCTATTGTCGCTCCAACTGCCTGCCGGCCACTCTTAGCCGCCAGCGGGCATCCTAGGGCATTGCAGGGCCGATTCAGCGCATCGCCACGATGCCGGTCTTGCTCTGCCGTATCACCCCGCCTGTCCTCTTCCTGGAAAGGCCCAAATACTCACTGAGCTTTCACATGTCATCACCCAAGCCAACCAGCACCGCCCGCAGCATCGGAGTCACCTTCGATGAGTCCATGATTAATCTTCTCGACGCCCTGAGAGAAGAAGCCGGCCCGGAAGAGGACGGATCGACCATGAGTCGTTCAGAATTGATCCGCCGTCTGGTGTTCATGGGCATCGACCTGTTGCAGCGCAATCATCCTGTCCTGGCGCAATACCGAGATCCGGAGAAGGTTGCTGCAGAGAAAGCGGCCAAGCGATGACAGGCACCGTCACGGTTCTCGACCCCGTGACCGGCCGCATGGTGACGATCAGCGCGCCACGCCCGAAGCCTCGATAGCCGGAGCGTGTCAGTCCCGGTCTCGGAACATGAACGTGACCTGCTTACCTAGGATGGGCACGAAGGAGACGGCGGTAAGGACCCCGAAGAGGACAATCCCGATGATCAGGCCGGAAGCGCCGAGCAGGATTTTGTCGATCAGCCCGAAGGTGCCCGGCTTCCGAGGCTGCGGACCATGCTTGAGGTGAAGCAGGAAGCTCGCTGCGAACAGGAACGCGGCGAACCCTCCAATGGTCATCATCATGTAGATGAACGTCGCGACGCATCCTGAGAGTGAGTTCAGGACGAATCCAGCCCCGCCAATCCCCTGAGCCGCGAACATGAATCCGCCGATCAGGCACGCCGCAGGTATGAGGAATCTGAGGTAGGTGCGGAGCGGATCGGCCTTGTCCGGGATCGCACTGCGCATCTCGCGGACAGCGTTGGCGAACGCGGCTCCGACCCTGGACATCTCAGACCCGATCCCGTCCGGTCACGCGCCACCCCTCGGGAAAGGCATCAGCTTGGTAGCTCTCTGGCACAGTCTCGGGACCCGGCAGGACAGGTTCGATCCGGTCCGGGGGGATGTAGAGTCCGCTGCCACGCGACTCGGTCCGCACCGGCCAGATCGGGAGATCGATCAGCGCCGCGAGAACGAGCAGGCCGACGCCGAGCCAAAACGGCCAAGGCTGGTAGGGATGCGCTCCTGCCATCGCACCGGCACTGTAGGCGACTCCGCAGATGCCATCAGTCGAGTACAGGCATTGGTTCGGGAGAGGGCCGCGATAGCCGATGAGCCCCCCTGCCTTCGTGTAGAACGACTCGAACCACATCCACGCCCCTGCCAGGACGGCGACGCCAAGCCCGGCTACCACGATGCTCAAACGCCCCACGGTCGCGCCTTCCGCTTCTTCTCACCTCCCCTGCCGCTCGCATATGCTCGACGCCAAGTCGGGTCAGGAGATTCCAGTGCTTGTTGCTCAGCGTGTCAACGACTTCATCACGTCCCAAGCCCCAAGGCCTGTGTGCGACAGGTGCATCTGCGACGAATTGAAGTTCAACTCCCACGCACACGCTGCGCAGATAACAGGCGCGCTCGGAACCACGCGCGATTTCAACCGCGCCCCTGGAACGTGCTCACGCTGCAAGAACGAACGGATCGTCATAGCTGCCAATTACGCTGCGAGCTGAATACCGTCTTATCATCACTTCTTGCAAATTTATCTGCTACCATCGCAAATTCGCTCGCCTTCAACTCGCACACACGCCTTTCGATATACCTCCCAATCATTCGGCCTGTCGTAAAATGCACTTCCGTCTCCGGATGAGGTCTCCAACCGTAGCGGCAAATCCAAAGCCGATGGCCGCAGTCATCACTAGCTCCATGGCCGCCCATTGATCAAAATTTATCATTCCAGATTGGGCCGCACGTTCGAGCGAAAATTATCCAATAGAGTCTTCTCAAATGGATGGAAATCCATTCCCGCCACGTCAGCGGTCAAAATCAGATTTATTGCGTCATCCAGTTTATTGACTACTCGGTCTTTGCGCATAAAACGTTTTGTTAGTTCTGGAGGAATTCCATATTCGTCCAATGCGAACAGACCAGAGTCGATAAACAGTCCTTCGACCGAGGCGGCGTACATCTCGTAATTTGCAGTTTTTCTTGAACCAAATTGACGCGATACATCTCGATGTATACTATCGAGTGCCATGATCTGCTTCGGCAGCTTGTATCCGATGTATTTTCGTAATAATTTCAATGTATCTTCGACCGACTCACTTACCGTCGTCCCTCCTCTTTTGAAAATAAGTCTTTCTTCTATGAATTCACGAAGGGTATTGACATACTTCAGCTTAGTTAGACAAGCAGCAAGCTGCTCTCCCGAATGGATCTGATGCCCCTTCAAGGTAGCCGATGCGCCAAAATACTCGAATATAACCCCACACAAAGCGTTGAGCTGCGGCCCTTCGGGCACGCCGGTCCAGGCTAATGTATTGCGTAGCTGAGAATTCGTCTTGATAAGGTTCGCTACTTCGTTTTGTATTTCAACCGGAATATGCCTATTCGCCTTTATGGTGTCCAAATTCAACGGACTAACATCTACAATCCCTTGAATTCGCTCACGTGAGATCGGAGCAAGGTCTTCCTCTGGGAGATCAAGCAGCAATGGGAGAGGCGTATGTTCGGTTTGTTCCTCGATAGGCAGATTAATGGCATGAATATCTTCCGCCGGGGGCTCCTCTAAAATGAAGACCTTACCGACGAAATGAGATCCCATCCTTCCGGCTCGCCCAGCAATGTTTTTGAATGTGAAGTAATTTATATTCGATGTCTTAACTCTGCGGTCGTAGATTACGACGTTCTTAGCAACAGTATTAACCCCTTCAATGATCGTCGATGTACATATCAATATTTTTACTGTGTTTTCTTCAAAAGATCGAATAATGAATTGCTGAATGGCCCTTGGTACATTTGCGTGATGTATGCCTATGCCATATTGGAGCGCTCGGATAACCGTCCATTCTTTCGGGAAGTGCCGGCTAAGCCAATCTACGGCGGGCGCCATTTCCTTCACGGGCTTGAATTTATTTGAGCCGATCAAGGCCTCTGCAACCTCGGCTGCTTTGGAAGGAGACTGACAGTAAACAAGAGTTGGATCTTCCAATGATGTGCAAAGATCTACGGCCTTGTTTAATCTTTCTTCTCCCTTTTTAGGAAGATTGAATTGCACAACGTCTACTGCAACAGTGGAGTATTGCGATGGAATGAAATAGTGATTGTAACGCTCCGCCAACCCCCGCACTTCATGAACATGCGGCCCAATCAAGTAGAAAACAGCTCCCTGCATTGCCAGTTTGTGGAAGCATAAATTCAGATCAATAGCTCGCTCGTCGTAAACATCCCTGAGATCAAGTTTATAAAACTCATCGATCACAAAGAAATCGACATCAGTTAGATCTTTACGAGCAAGAACTCGCTCCTGCGTGAGGACATAGAGCACAGGCTTTCCTTGCACCCGCTCTTGGCTTTGATGGGTGATAATCGTGTGGGTTTCGCCAAATTTTCTAATCAAACGACGCCGCGTCTCGTCTATCAAAGCGATTGTAGGGACCACTATAACTATTTTTTTGAATTTGCTCGACGCAATGATCGAGTCAACTATCATGCTTTTACCGACACTCGTTGTTGCGCTCAACACAACGTTGATACCAGACATAATCAGGTTATAGATTTTAAGCTGCAAGCTGTGAAAAACAGCCTCTCCTTCCACATTGGGTATTTTGTGCGCCTCATGTAGCGCAAAGTCTTCTAACGTTTTGCGACTCTCGGGGTTCAGATAAGGTAGTAATCCAGTCGTCTGAACGAGTGAGTCAAGAAGCGGAAGGATCTCGGCGGGAAGCCGATCGCGCACGTCCAGTGCACGAATTACCATTTCTCGCCCAAGATCATGCGTTGTCTTAGCGTTGACCAATGATGTAATTTCTCTAAAAATCCTAATGACGGCCGGCTTTTCAAATTTTGAGCCACCTAAGACAGATCTTAGCTCATCAGGACTCATTAGTTTCTCCTCAAAGACGCGCCGAAATTTGCTACCAGATGGGATACATCTTCTACTGGTATAAGGAAAATGTTGACTTGGAGCGTCTGCAGTTCCGGATTGAGCTGAGGCTTTATCTGTTCATATGATGCCGTAACTTCGGCAATCAAATCATCCACATAGTCATGCCGATATCCAGACGCAATTATATTGCTGTCATACGCAATCAAGAGAGGCAACCGAATAGCCTTCAAAAGATCTTGAAGCTTACCATATCGGTCAAAAATTCTCTCTAGGTTAGTAGCTCTCATGTGCTGAGGCTCTCGCAACTGAATGATAATGTCGCGCTCTTCTCTGAGATAATCGGTCAAAAGTGTTTTTTTCATTTCGCCAATTGCGGCAGAAACTATTGAATTATGATCATTAGCCAAGGTCAAATGCGCACGTGAAAGCCACAGTTCATCCCCGGCAGCGCTTTGCACTATATGAGCACTAGTCGGGACAGATGTAGCCCCACTGAAAGAAAACAGGCGGCATGCAATTGGCTCACTATCTAGATAATGTCTCATAATTGCATGCATCATCAGTTCAGCGAGCAATCGGGCATCGCTGATTTGCGCATGCCGCTCGCGCTCTCTTATCGATCGCTTGATCAAGGTCCTCGCTTCGATATGGCCGTAATTATCGGCCAGTACCCGCGCAGGCAATACTACCTCTGGTAACCAATTGAGAAGATAATCAATGAGTTCCTGGCTTCGCCATTTTCCGAAATCAAAGGCAACATCATAAGCATCTAGTTGTCGAAATGCGGACTGCTCTTCAATTCGATGCAAGGCCGTAAAAAATGCCTGGGTCGTGACTTGATATACCTTCACGGTGCCGCGATATGATCGTCTCATGTCCCCTAGCTGATCATTCCACCAGTCGTAGGCCTCTTTCCGCGTTATCGCCTTTGCGTCTGGATCGGTCGCAGCAATCGCGTCTGCGGCATCACCGACAGCGCATAAAAGGCGCGCATAGACGATCTGGGCGTGTGAGTGTGGCGTTAGAGCGCCATCTCGATCGGCTAGATCGAGGATCCGATTTATATTCTTATTCCTTAGACTATCTTCAGAGGCCTCCACCTGCCAGAGCATGTTTCTAGCCCAGTACTCAATATTGTTTTTTCCTTTAGACTTGAAACTCTTATAGACATTTTCAAATCTCTTCACCAGAGCATCGTATTCTTTCGCGATTGGACCCCGTTTCGCTCTATCGACTTTGAAAAGCTGCAACTCTGCTCTGACGTCACGGGTCGATACGAACCGAAAATGAGCAGTATCTCCAAATCGATCACATGCAAGTGATTTTTCAATCAAAGATGAGCCCGGCTTTCCGGCCCCTTTGATCTTTGTTCTCTCTTTCAGTTCAGATAACGACCATTTGAAGTCCGATTCTGTAGTCTTTACTTGTATATACTCGATTATGCTTATGCCGTCGATCTTCTTACGCGCGACAATATCGTCGGCTGTTTCACACTCTATCTGATGAATATCTGGACTATAGAGCATATCGAGAAATATCGCGGCTGCTACATGATCTTGATAGCGATATCCCCGTCGTCCGGCGACGCCTCCCGCACTAGATATGTTGAGCGAGTCGATCAGGCTTCTAGTAGGCATCCGCTACGCCTGTCCTGCTACCTGTCGGATTATCCTCATCCCATACCCCATTGCCGTTGTTATCGCTTCTGGATCCCTTTCATTCTTTTGCAGGCTGCATTCCATAGGCACAAGCGCTACCTGAGGTTTCAACAGCTTTGTGTGCAAATGTCGCTTCAGTGTTGCAACTAGGCTTCACATCTACCGCGCCATCGCCCGTCTCTGAGATTCGGTTTTCGACTGTATTCATGCCAATACTTGTATTAGATACGTGGCAGAATCTATCGGAACTCAAACGATGGCGAACGGCAACTCGCTTATCTGTGTAGTGTAGCGCGGCGTGCGAAATTCAAACTTCGTGCTCCACGGCCGCCGATCCGTCACACCGGCCCAGGCCGGCATCACGGTGCCGGGCCCTCAGCGCGCATTGCAAGGCGTCGATTGCCGCCATCAGCGGGCCCGCGCGCTCACGGTCCATCTGCCAGAAGCGCGGTTCAGGCTCCGGCTACCGCAGCCGCGTAAGCATCTCACGGTTTGCAGGGATCGGCTTTGGGCGCGCCCGACTTCGGAGAGTCGTCCTCACGGGGACGGGCGGGAGGTGAAGCCGGAACGACGAGTGTACAGCCTCCGGGCCAAGTCCGCTGTCGCATATAGGCTCGTCTCTCATCGGAACGCGATCATGTGGCGGTCATCGTGCTGACCACGGACAGTAGCCAAGAGCCCCGTGGACACGACTTATAATCAGAGATTTCAGCGGATGGTGGAATGATAAAAATCAGATAATCAGCCTAATCACCCCATACCGAGGCAACGAGATTTCTAACGTCCTGCGGCGTTATTGTCGGCAGCGAAATCACGCCTGCGCCAGTTCCATGACTGATGCCCAACGCACCAATGATGGCTGCCTTCCGATTTGAAGATGCTCCCTCAATCAACGCTCGAACAACAGTCGTTGAGCATTGATTTGCTACAATATTATAGATACTACCTTTCGCGGCTGAGACTTCTCCAGTCTTCATAAAATCAGTTCTATTCTTAAAATCGAGCAGGCAGTTGGGCTGTGTCCTGCTCCACCACTGTATGATTCGTTCCTCATTCAAATCTTCGATAGGCTTAGAAGCCCAATCAGGAGTTCCATCAGCTTTCTTGTCGCCGTTCATAAAATGCAATTTGGCCTCCGAATATAAACCCGACTTCAAATTGTGAGCTGCTGGCCAGAAACTTACATATATTGATCCGAAATTTCCGCTAATCGACAGTGCCGCATGACCCACCCCAACCCCTTCACCCGGTCGATACTTGAACATTTTCCACGCGAAAACTGTAACCGTCATCTCGCCCCCCTTCGGCAAGCAGAGAAATCACTCGATCAATCAAATCGAAGTATATTTCAAAAAAATGTCACTCGACAAGAACCTGGCCGATTCCGGGAGCCATCATCATTCGCGAGCACAACCAGTGGCAAACTCACGAGCTTCGGGTCGAACACCCGTTCGCAAGAGCAGTAGAATGAGTTCCCGTCGATAAGTGCCAAAGCGCGGCCGTTGCTGATCACCTCCCACGCGGTGCTCATGCGCGAGCCATAGCGCGGCGAGCCACATGCCAACGGATTGAGAAGGTCACTACGCCCCAGATCTGCGCTTCGGCGAACTCCTCGACCGCAAAGGCCGGTAGGTCCGGGTTGTCAAAGGCCAGCCTTGCGACGTTGCCCTCGATGACAAGGCGCTTGATCGACATCTGCCCGTCCACCGCAGCGACGACGATACTGCCGTGACCGGCCGTGATGCTGCGATCAACACAAGCGAAATCCCGGTCGAAGATGCCGGCTCCGCGCATGGACTCGCCCCGGATCTGCCACAGGAAGGTGGCCGGTAGGTTCGGCACCAGCCAGCGCGGCAGTTCAAGCGCGCTTTCCATGAAGTCGTCAGCTGGTGACGGGAAACCGGCGCACAGCGCTTGGCCCAGGATCGCGACACGGACGGTGGACGCTCCGTCCTGTGGCAACTCAGCGACCCGACTCAGGATCACGCGCGCTTATCCTGTGTGTAGGCGCCCCGTACGTACCCGCGGGAAATGAGCCGATCACGGCGCAGGGACCGCCGCTCCGCCTCAGCAAGATCGGCTAACGCATCCGAGACCGCTTGAATGAGTGCGGCTCGCGCATCACCGCCCGCTCGGCCTAGGTAGGCGGCAGCAATCCGCTCGGCTTCTGTCTGCGGGATATCGGCAGGTTGGTGCTGCATCCCGGAAGCCCCGCGGAAAGAGAACATTTGCGGAACAAATAGGATTGCGGGGACAGATACGACCAGGGGTGCCGCGGCAATTGGCACCCTTACCCTGCGCTGTGGATAACGGGGACAGCGAGGCCTAGGGCCTCGACCTCCTCTCCTCCGTTCGAGGTACGGGCTCGGCCGGCATCCCCCCGTCCGCATCGCGCAATATCGGAATCGGGATCGATGCAACTGCCTTGGCCAGTGTCTTCATATCGAAGTGCCGGTAGGTGCCGGCCTCCGTCTTTGGCGCATGCCCCTGGATCGCGTCAGCCACGGAATCGAGCATGCCGACCCGCACCGCGGCAGACTTGAAGGCATGCCGAAGCGCGTGGCTCGGCGGCTTCCTCGGGTTGTCGAAACCCTGCGTCCGGATCCAGTCCGCGAGGTGATTGCCGACCCCCTTGGACACGTGACGGGCCGAGCCCTTCCCACGGCTCCGACCGTAGAACAGAGGCCCCCTCCCCTTCCCATCGACGAAGCGCAGGAAGCCCGCCTCGATCACGGCCGGGTGCAATGGCACGATCCGCTCAGAGCCCTCCGTCTTGAAGGAGCCGCCGTCTTCGGCCGGGCGCAGTTCCATGCAGGGCACACCGTCGATCTCGCGGACCCGCTCTGCCCATAGCTGCGATACCTCGCCGACACGCGCACCGCTCGTTGCCAGGAGCAGGGGAATCCAGCGCCGGGCCGGGTGTTCCTCTCGCGCACAGAGTGCCAGAAGCCGGGCGATCTCCGCATCCTCGTACGGCAGCTTGCCGGTGCCTGCCCGCTTCTTGGCTGAGACTTTGACCCCCTCGGCGGGATTGGCGGTGATGAGCTTGTTGGCGAGCCCGTACCGGAAGAGCGCTCGGAGGCATGCCAAGTCGCTGTCGTTGATCGTCTTCGCGGTGCGACCGAGTGCGACGCGGCTATCCTTGAACCGGACGATGTCCTCTGCGGTGATCCTGGCCGCGTCCTCGTGTCCGCATGCCTTGGCAAGGTCCCGCACGATCCCGCGCCACGTGGTGACGGTGCTGCCTGCCGGCTTAGTCTCTTTCTGCCAACGGTCGAACAGGTCGGAGAGCGAGACCCCCGCTGCCCTGGTCTCGAATGCCGGGAAGCGCTGCGCCTTCGGATCGGGTGCGAAGTCCCCACCCGCGGCACGCTTGAGCGCCCAGCCCGCATCCAGAGCCGCACGCGCTATCTCACGGAGCAAGGCGAGCCGCTGAGCGTCCTCGACCTCGATGCCGTGCCGGGCCAGGACCCAATAGGCCAGCCTGCCGACGCGTTGCTCAAGAGCTCGCATGTCCTCCGTCACCGGGAGAGCGTTCACCCGGTCGGTAAGCTCGCCCTCAGCGCCGAACAGAAGCTCCGTGATCACCGCGTCATCCGACCGGCCACGCTCCGGGATCGCAGGCGCACCGGGGATTCGGCCTTCGAGTGCCGCCCGCGTCAAAGCCTTGAACTGCGCCCACTCGGTCTCGCTGCCCGGATTGTCCCCGTGCTCGGCCATCAGGAGCCGGTACGTCTCGCCGCTGAGGGCAACGATCTGACGCTGTGAGAGCACCGCAGGACCCCGCCGGATCGCGTCGCACAGGCCCGCCAGCGCGGCGACGACAGCATGTCGCCTGAGGTCGGCTGTCCGCGCGTCCCTGGTCCGGAGACTGCCCTTGCAGAACTCACCCAACTTGTAGCTGACGACGCATTCGGGCTCTGCCGCGCTCGCCGGCAACGTCACCGTGAGAACACGGCCACGCGCACGCTCGACCACGTCGGCGGGGATGCGGATCTTGACTTGATGGAGGCCCGAATCGTGTCGGACAGCATGCCGCTTCATCGTGAGAATCATTGGGGGCTGTGACCCGGCATTGTGACCCGGTCTGTGGCCGAAAACCCAATTCTATCAGAGACTCAGCGGGCTAGGAATATATGGTGCCCAGGAAAGGACTCGAACCTTCACCTCTTGCGAGACTGGTACCTGAAACCAGCGCGTCTACCAATTCCGCCACCTGGGCAACCGTCCGTTTCCGGCGGTGTGCGGATGCGTTTAGGGGGCGAGGAGGCGCTCGTCAATCGGGTTTTCGCGTCGCTTCGCGCGCGGCCGCGCTTTTCGCGGCGGAGCGCGTCTCAGCACTTCACTAAGTTGGGGCCATCCAATCCGGCGCGCGCGCAGGCGTTGCGGGTATCGGCCACCAGGGGAGCGTGGGCGAGGATGGCCGCGTAGTCGATGCCATCGTGGTCGGTGACGATGAGGGCAGCGTCGCATGCGCGCAGAGCCTCCGCCGTCAGCGCCACCGAACTGCGGCCGGCGAGCGCCCCATGGGCGCGGCTCGGGGGGATCTCGGGGACGTGCGGGTCGTGGTAGCGCACCGTTGCGCCGCGGGCTTCGAGGAGGGCGATCAGCTTCAGGGCCGGGCTCTCGCGCATGTCGTCGAGATTGCGCTTGTAGGCGATGCCGACCATCAGGATCGCCGCGCCCGAGAGCGTCCGGCCCCTGCGGTCGAGCGCCTGGGCGAGGCGCTCGACCACGTAGTGGGGCATGGCCCGGTTCACCTCGCCGGCAAGCTCGATGAAGCGCGTCGCCACGTCGAACTCGCGCGCCTTCCAGGTCAGGTAGAACGGGTCGATCGGGATGCAGTGGCCGCCGAGGCCCGGGCCCGGATGGAACGGCATATAGCCGAAGGGTTTGGTCGAAGCCGCCTCGATCACCTCCCAGACGTCGATCCCCATCGCGTCGTAGACCACCTTCAGCTCGTTCACGAGAGCGATGTTGACGGCGCGGAAGATGTTCTCGGTGAGCTTCACGGCCTCCGCCACCGCCGTCGAGGAGACGGGCACGGTGCGCGCGACGATCGCACCATAGAGCTGCTCGGCAAGGTCGCGGGCCTGCGCGCCGTCGCCGCCCACCACCTTCGGGACGGTGGAGAGGCTGTGCCGGTCGTTGCCCGGATCCTCACGTTCCGGCGAGAAGGCGAGGAAGAAGTCCTGTCCGCTCCGTAGGCCGCCAGCCTCGAGGATCGGCTTCAGCACCTCTTCCGTCGTGCCGGGCCAGGTGGTCGATTCGAGCACCACCAGCTGGCCGGGTCGGAGCGCCCGGACGATGTCGGCGGCCGTCTTACGGATGAAGGAGAGATCCGGCTCGCGCTGGGGCGTCAGCGGCGTCGGCACGCAGATCAGGATCGCATCCGGAAGGCTCAGCTCCGCCATGTCGGTGCTGGCGCGCAGGCGCCCGGTGGCGATCGCGGCGCGCAGGCCCTCCGTATCGAGATGGCTGATCACCGGCTCGCCCGCATTGATGCGCGCGACCCGCTGCGGGTTGATGTCGAATCCGATCACCGGGAAGCCGGCCCGCACGGCGGCCAGCGCCAGGGGCAGGCCGACATAGCCGAGGCCGATCACGCCGAGCGTGGCCGTGCGCGCGGTCAGGGCGTGGGCGAGGTCTTGCATGGGAGCTCAGTGATAGGGGTCGGCCGCGTCGCGCAGACCGTCGCCCAGGAAGTTAAAGGCCAGCACCGTGACCAGAACCGGCAGGACGGGCACGAGAAGCCATGGGTAGAGCTGGACGGCAGCGAGGTTCTGCGCCTCGTTCAGGAGCACGCCCCAGCTCGTCACCGGCGGGCGCAGGCCCAGCCCCAGGAAGGAGAGCGCCGTCTCGCCGAGGATCATGCCCGGGATCGACAGGGTCGCCGAGGCGATCAGGTGGCTCATGAAGTTCGGGATCAGGTGCCGCGCGATCACCCGGACCGGCGAGGCGCCCATCAGCTCGGCGGCGGCCACGAAATCCTCCTCGCGCAGCGCCAGCAGCTTGCCGCGCACCGCCCGCGCCAGGCCCGGCCAGTCGAGCAGGCCGAGGATCAGGGTGATGCCGAAGAAGATCCACAGCGGGCTCCAGTTCGGCGGCAGCGCCGCCGAGAGGGCGAGCCAGAGCGGCAGCTCCGGCAGCGCCCGCACCAGCTCGATCAGGCGCTGCACGGCGGCGTCGACCCATCCGCCGAAATAGCCCGCGAGCCCGCCGAACAGCAGGCCGAGGGCGAAGGAGATCGCGACGCCGACGAGGCCGATGACGAGGGAGATGCGCGCCCCGTAGATCATGCGCGAGAGGATGTCGCGGCCGAGGCGGTCGGTGCCGAGGAGGAAGAGCGTCCCGCCCTCGGGCGGGCAGACGAGGTGGCGGTCGCTCGCGATCAGCCCGAGCCAGGCATAGGCGTCGCCCCGGCACAGGAAGCGCAGGGGCTGCGGCCGCGTCCGGTCCGTCACGTAGTCGCGCCGGAAGGTCTCCAGGTCGAGGGCGGCCCGGTAGGGATAGGTGTAGGGCCCGACGAAGCGGCCCTGGTGGAACAGGTGCACCGCTTGCGGCGGCGCGTAGAGGAAGTCGCGGTTGCGCCGGGCCTGGCCGTAGGGCGCGAGCCACTCCACGAAGGGCACGGTGGCGTAGAGGGCGAGCAGGATCAGGCCGGCGGCGACCGCCATGCGGTGGCGCAGGAAGCGGCGCAGGAACAGGCGCCGGGCGGAGAGCGCCTCGCGGCTGCCCTCACGGGCCGCCTCCGGATCGAACGGGGCCGGATCGACGAAATGCGCGGGGTCCCGGATCCGGTCGCTCATCGGGCGCCCATCCGGATGCGCGGGTCGAGCCAGACCAGGACGAGGTCCGAGACCAGCATGCCGAACACCGTCAGCCCCGCCACGAACATCAGGATGAAGCCGGCCATGAACTGGTCCTGGCTACGCAGCGCCTCGAGCAGCAACGGCCCGACGGTGGGCAGGCTCATCACCAACGAGACCAGCACGGAGCCCGAGACGAGATGCGGCAGCAGGTTGCCGATATCGGCCACGAACGGGTTCAGCGACATTCGGAACGGGTATTTCAGCAGCGCGCGCGTCGGCGGCAGGCCCTTGGCGCGCGCCGTCACCGTGTAGGGCTTGGCGAGCTCGTCGAGGAGGTTCGCGCGCATGCGCCGGATCATCGCCGCGGTGCCCCCGAGGCCGATCACCAGGGTCGGCACGACGAGGTGCGAGAGCAGGGAGCGGATCTTCGCCCCGTCCCAGGGCTTGCCGGTGAACTGCGCGTCGTAGAGGCCGCCGATGGAGAGCCCGAACCAGCGGTTGGCGTAGAACAGCAGGATCAGCGCCAGAAGGAAGCCCGGGACCGCGAGTCCGACATAGCCCAGAACCGTCACCACCGCGTCGCCGAGGGAGTGCCGGTGCGTCGCCGAGTAGATCGCGATCGGGATCGCGACCACGTGGACGAAGACGAGGGCGGCGAGGTTGACGACGAGGGTCAGCCAGAGCGCGTCGCCCACCACCTCGGCCACGGGCCGGTCGTACTCGAAGGACCAGCCCCAATCGCCCTGGAGCAGGCCGGAGAACCCGGCCGGTCCCGGCATCAGGCCGACCCACATCAGGTATTGCTGCCAGACCGGCCGGTCGAGACCGTACTGGCGGATCAGCAGCTCGGCCTTGGCCACCGAGGCCGCCTCGCCGCCTGCCCGCAGCTCCATGATGCGGTTCGTCAGGAAGTCGCCGGGCGGCAGCTTGATCACGAAGAAGACGAGCGCGGAGATGAAGAGCAGCGTCAGCGCCATCGTGACGAGCCGGCGGAGGACGAGGCCGATCATCGCGCCTCCGCCCGGCGCTCGGCTTCGGAATCCCAGAAGAACTCGTCGAGGCGCTGCACGCCGATCATCGCGGTCGGGTCCCAGGAATAGAGCGCCCGGTCCGGCAGGTTGGCGAGGCGGTCGGCGCCCACGACGGGCTGCAGGGCGCCGGCCACGGTGCCGATCACCCACTGGTTCTCCGCATGGTTGCGCAGCATGGCGCGCCAGATCCCGGCCTGCCGCTCCGCGTCGCTCGTATCCCGCCATTGCCGGTCGAGGTCGATCAGGGCCTGCACGGCGGGCAGGTCGCAGGCCTCGCCGCTGGCGCCGCGGCTCTCGAGGTTCAGGCTCCAGCGCGGCCAGGAATAATGGTCGGGCTGGGCCGGGCTCAGCTCGGTCGGCGGCATGATCGCGGTGGGCACGGCGAGGTCGAGCCCCTGCGCGGCCACCATCACGGTCATGCCGCCGACCGAGCGGCGGCGCAGGTTCGTGCGCTCCTGCGGCTTCACCACGAGGCGCAGGCCCACCTCCCGCCAGAACTCGGTGATGAGCAGGAGGCCGTCGAGGATCAGGCTCGCCTCGCCGTCGCTCTCGACGACGATCTCGACGGGCCGCCCGTCCGGCATCAGCCGCATCCCCGAGCCGTCGCGCCTGTGGAGCCCGGCCGCGTCGAGGAGGCGATTCGCCTGGTCGGGATCGTAGGTGGCGTGGAGGGTCCGCAATTCGGGCGAGAAGAGCGGGCTCTCCGGCACGATCGTATCGTTGCCCTCGGTGCCCAGGCCGAAGAGCAGGGTGTTGTTGAGGGTGCGCCGGTCGATGGCGAAGGACAGGGCGTGCCGGTAACGCGGATCGCGGTTCAGCGCCCGCCAGCCCGGATCGAGAGTGGTCAGGTTCGGGTAGAGGGCGAGTTCGGAGCCGCGGGCGAGCGGCCAGAGATGGGTGCGGTAGCGGTGCGCCCGCTCGCCCTCGCGCAGGCTCGGGATGTCCGCCATCGAGAGGCCGCGGAACATCAGGTCGGCCTCGCCGGCATTGGTCTTGGCGACGAGAAGCCCCGTCGAGGCCACGTCCATGACGATGGACTCGAGATAGGGCAGCTGCGTGCCGGCCGTGTCGGCCCGGTGGTAATACGGGTTGCGCGCGAAGACGAAGCGGGTGGCCGGGGCCCGGGTGCGCGGCCGCCAGGGCTGCAGCGTCGGGCAGTCCGGGTTGTTCAGCTCGAAATTGTCGTCCATCCGGTTGTGCAGGGCGGCCCAGCCGCGCAGCTTTTGCCCCTTGGCGAGCGCCTCGGCCGCCTCGCGGCCGGCGTAGCGCGGATGGAAGGCTTTCAGGTAGTGGGCCGGCCGGTAGATCAGCGGATCGCGCGGGGCGGCGAGCGCGGGCAGGAAGCGCGGGTTCGGCCGCTCCCAGGCATAGATCACGGTGCGCGCGTCCGGAAAGCTCACAGCCGGAGGCTTGCCGTCGAGCATCAGGAAGTCGGGCGGGCCGCCGGGGCTCAGCTCGCGCTCGTTGGCGACATCCTCCCAGTAGTAGCGGAAATCCTCCGCGGTGAAGGGCGCGCCGTCCGACCAGAGATGGCCCGCGCGCAGGCGCAAGGTGAAGCGGCCGCCCTCGACCTCCACAGACTCCAGCACATCGGGCTTCAGGGCGAGTTCGGCATCGTAGCCGACGAGCCGGCAGTAGCTGCACACCGACAGGTAGCGCACGTCGCGCGCCTTCGCGATCAGCATGCGGACCACGCCGCCGGGCTGCCCGAGCCTCCGGCCTCTGGCCGCGAGATCGACCACCAGCGGCGTCTCGGGCAGGCGCAGCGGCTCGGCGCGGGCCGGGCGCGGAAGAAGCAGCGCGCCGAGGCCGGCGAGAAGGGCGCGGCGGGAGATGCCGCCCCTCCCTCCCCCCTCTGCGGGGGCGGGTGGCCCCTGCGTCAGCAGGGGTCGGGAGAGGGGTGCGACGGTGCAGGATAGGCGCGGCATCGACGCTACGCCAATGCCGGAAGCCGGGCTCCCCTCTTCCGACCCGCTGCGCGGGCCACCCGCCCCCGCAGAGGGAGGGAGAACGCGGCGGCCCTCCAGTTCGCGTTCGGACGCGCCGCTCATCCACCGCCCTCCGGATGGAGCTGAACGTAGGTGAGCCGCGCGGGCGAATAGCCGGTGGCCTGATGCAGGTCGTCGAAGGCGTGGGTGCGGGCGATCAGGCGGGCCGCCTTACGGGCGACGGGATCGATGCCCGGCTGCTCGAAGACCCGGCCGTTGCGCTGCCAGCGGATCGGCTCCGGATCGTCGCGCAGGGCGCCCAGCATGGCGATGGTCGGGTGCGCCGGGCCGCCATGGGCGTGGATGCGGTGCGCCGCCACGTCGTCGTCGAAGACGAGGCGGGTGAGGCCGCGGGCATGGGCCTCGACCACCCGCCGGCCCTGCGCGACGTGGTCGTCGAAGAAGGCCACGGTGCGGGCCGGGTCGAGGCCCGACCAGTCGGCCGTGGACCAGTCGCCGGTGCAGTAATGGGCCTGGGCGTCGCGGTATTGCAGGCGCGACAGGTCGGGATCGCGGCAGAACAGCTCGGCCTCGGGCCGGGCCTGCCGGATGATCCAGGTGGTGAGCCCGCGGAAGACGCCCGACTCGATCACGAAATCCGGCTCCAGCGCGCGCATCAGCACGAAGAGCTGGAGCGCGCCGTTGAAGCCGGAACCGCCGCGGCGCTGCCGCACCGGGGCCCGCGGGATCAGCTCCCAAAACTCCTCGACGAGGCCGCGCAGATCGTGCCGGCAGCTGATGCCGGCGGCGTCGATATCCTGCGCGAGCCGCGCTGCGGCGCTCCCCAGGAGCCGGTCGACCTCGCGGGGCGAGACCGGGCGGTGCGCCCAGTCGGGCGTCGCCGGCACGAGGTCGTAGCCCAGGCGGTCGAACAGGGGGCCGAGGACGCGGCGGCGCAGGCGCTCCATCAGCCGGGCCATCAGGCTACCCGCCTGTCGAGGGCCGCGCCGTGGCGGACGCGGTGGCCGGGGGCGATCTCGACCATGGCGCCGGCCTCGTCGGGGGCGAGGCGGAAGGGCGACGGCCAGCGGGCCGGATCCGACTGGTCCCCGGTCACCGCGGCGAAGTCGAGCGGGTGGTCGAGGCTCGGATCGGGCACGGCGGCCAGCAGGGCCCGCGTGTAGGGGTGGGCCGGCCCGCGGAACAGGGCGGCGCGAGGCGCCTCCTCGACGATGCGGCCGCGCGCCATCACGCTGATCGTGTCGGCCATGTAGTCGATCACCGCGAGGTTGTGGGAGACGATGAGGTAGCTGAGGCCGAGGGCCGCCTGCAGGTCCTTGAGCAGGTTCAGGATCTGCGCCTGGACAGAGACGTCGAGCGCCGAAACCGGCTCGTCGAGGACGAGGAGGCGGGGCTCCAGCGCCAGCGCCCGGGCGATTCCGATGCGCTGACGCTGGCCGCCGGAGAAGGCGTGGGGGAAGCGCGACAGGGCCTCGGCCTCGAGACCGACCATGGCCAGCAGCTCGCGGGCGCGGGCCCGCGCCTGCGCCCGCGGCAGGCCGTGGATCTCCATGGGCTCGCACAGGATCTGGCGCACGCTCATGCGCGGATCGAGGGAGGCGTAGGGGTCCTGGAAGACGAACTGCGCCTGTCCGCGATAGGCGAAGAGCTCGGCCGGCCCGAGGCGGTGCACGTCGCGGGGCCCCGCGCCCGCATCGAACCGGACACGGCCGGAATCGGGCGCGAGCGCCCGCATCACCATCTTCGAGACGGTGGTCTTGCCCGAGCCCGACTCGCCGACGAGGCCGAGGGTCTTGCCCGCGGGTAGCGTCAGGGACACGTCAGCGACCGCCCGCACGAGGCGCGGCGGGTCCCAGGCGCGCCCGGCGCGGAGCGTGAAGGTCTTCGACACGCCCTCGACGCGCAGGATCGGGCCGGCATCCGGCGCGCCTGAGCGGGCGGGCGGGATCGCGGCCCGCGCCGCGCGGATCGGGGTGAGCCGCTCGCCCTCCGCCATGTCGAAGCGCGGCACCGCGTGCAGCAGCGCCCGCAGATAGGCGTGGCCGGGGGCACGCATCACCACGTCGCGGGGGCCCGCCTCCACGAGGCGGCCGCGATAGAGCACCGCCACGTCGTGGGCCATGTTGGCGACCACGCCGAGATCGTGGGTGATGAGCAGGATGCCCATGCCGGTCTCCTCCTGGAGCCGGGCGAGCAGGGCCAGGATCTGGGCCTGGGTGGTCACGTCGAGGGCGGTGGTCGGCTCGTCGGCGACGAGGAGGGCCGGCCTCAGGATGATCGCCATCGCGATCATGGCGCGCTGGCGCAGGCCCCCCGAGAGCTCGAACGGGTAGGTGTCGAGCGCCCGCTCCGGATCCGGGAAGCCCACATGGGCGAGCGCCTCGCGGGTGCGGGCCCGCGCCTCCTTGCGCGAGGCCTCCGTGTGGACGCGCAGGGCCTCGCCGATCTGGTCGCCCACCGTGTGCAGCGGCGACAGGCAGGTCATCGGCTCTTGGAAGATCATGGCGACGCGCTGGCCGCGCAGGTCCCGCATCGCCGGGCCGTCCGCGGGAAGGCGCGCGATGTCCTGCCCCTCGAACAGGATCTGGCCGCCGGTGATCGCGGCGGCGCGCGGCAGGATGCGCAGGATCGCCTGCGCGGTCACCGACTTGCCGGAGCCGGATTCGCCGACGAGCGCCAGGGTCCGGCCCCGCGCCACGTCGAGGGAGAGGCCGTGCAGGGCCTCGAACGGGCCGGCCTCGGTGCGGAAGGCGACGCGGAGGTCGCGGATCGAGAGGAGCGGGCTCACGAAATCCTCGTCCCCGCACTCGACCACGCCGCGGCCGCCTCGTCCACCGGCCGAGCGGCAAAGAGGTCGCGCGGATCCGCGACATCCACGGCCGGGTGTCGCACGAGGAGAGGCAGGAGCGCCCCGAGGAAGCCCCACAGGGCCGCGTCGTGCGCGCGGTGATGGGTCAGGAGCCCGATCCCGCCCGCCGCGACCCGGCGCAGGAGATCCGCGACGAGGCGGGCCGGATCGACGAGGGAGCGGCTGCCGCGCCAGTCGACCGGGTCGAGATCGATGTCGTGGCGAACGAGGGGAGCGGGGCCCGTGCCGCCGCCCGCAGCCGACAGGCCGGCATAGCCGAGACCGGGCAAGGCGGTGGCGAGATCCGGCGCGATCCGGTTCCAGGGGGGCACGAAGACCGGCAGCACCTCCGGCAGGCGCGCGCGGGCGAGCCTCAGGGCCTCCGCCGCCTCGCCGCGCAGCACCTCCAGGGATCGGTGCGGGCCGAACTCCGCCCGCTTGGCGCCCATGGGCGCGTGGTTGGCATGGGCGAGGCCGTGCACGGCGGCGCGGACATGGCGCGCCCCGGCAAGGCGCCCGGCCAGCGAGGGCGCGATGGCGGCCGGGATCGCGGCGAGCAGGAGGGGCGTCCCCGGTGCGAGGTCGAGGAGGCGGTCGAGGGCGGGCTCGCCCGCGACGGCGTCGTCGTCACGCCACCAGAACCGGACGCGCCGGCCGGCTTCGCCCGCCGCGTCGAGGGCCGCGCGCAGCGGGTCGAGGCCCGG